>NZ_JBFTGV010000002.1:0-897200 GCF_056393925.1 Agrobacterium sp. 10T429 | reverse complement strand
CTCAAAACGTTCCGGAACGGCCTCGATCATATGAAAGTTTCTAGTTCCAGAGATAGGCGCAGACATAGAAGCTCACAGCTGGTGAATAGTCATTACTCAATAGCTGAGCCCGCGCTACTGACGCCAGATGGGGTCAGCTTGCCGCTTACAATGCATTAGACGCTTCACGGAAGCTCTGTCTTGCGGGAATACGATTCTAGAGTCGTGAACCTGAAGATCAAAGCCTTGGGCGACTGCGGCAGCTAGGATGACATCAACGGAATAGGTTCCAAGTACATTCTTTGCTGAAACAGCATTCACCAGCTTCCTAATTGTCTGATCGGCCACGGTTTGTAACGCCATGACGTCGTGTATCGCTACAGAAGAGTGCGATGCGAATAGCTGGATTTTTTGATTAGAGGCTTCCTGATAGAGGTTCGCCAAATCGAAAATCATCTTAATGTTGCTAAAGCTTTTGAACTTGATGCTGGTACTATTTACAATCCCGGCTATCGACGTTCCTAATGTGAACGAAGGGGCGGTCAGACGGGTAAATGTCTCACCGTCCCAAATAAGTGAGATACTTCTGTCGAGAACCTGTCTCGCAGTAAAATTTTGAAGTAGTAACCGTTTGTCGGCATCGTCTCCGACGACAACACCTAATGCCTTGATACCCTGGCCGGCAAAGTTCGTCGGGTTGATTTCCTCCAGCGACATCACATTGCCGCAGGCGGCATTGAACATGGCAGATGTGCCGATATCGGGGCTCGCAACTAGTAGTTCATTTTTGTCCGGCTTCCATCCACCATCGAATGGTATCTCATCATCGACGCCGTCCCAGAACTCGGCTTCCTGCGTGCTAAAGATGCCCTCAATCAGGGACTGAACGTTAGAAGTAATCTTAACACGTTTCACTATGAGGGAGTTGGTTACTCGGCATATGGCAAGTAGATTCACAGGCAAAAATCACTCCGATAGGTCGATCAACATGTAGCCTGTAAGCTGACCTACGTTCTTAATCGAGTCAACGTTCTTGATCTTTTTTCTTGTTAGTAAGACGTAACTTACGCCCTCGGGAGTTCCAACTTTAAAGAAGTGCCAACCCATGAGGCTGAGAAGTGGATTGAAATGGTAAGTGTAGCTGGTCGCAAGCAGAAAAGCATATAGTCCGAGAGTGGGCACAAGGATATTCAGATTAACGGACGATACTTTGTCAAGGAAAAGTGGAGAAAGATAAAGTAGGAGAAACGAAATGTTCTCTTGGTCGACTGGCTCGACAGAGCTGAATCTCAGCTCGAATTTTTCCAAGTTATTGGTCAGCTTGGTTAGTACAAACCAACACGCCACTCCGAGGAACGCGGATGCTATTAGGAGCCAGAAGGGCACCCATGCGTAGCCCTCATTTATGGCGACCCAAGCGTAGACAAGGCATATCGGTGTTAGCGAAGTAAGTATCAGCAAGGTCTTGATAAAAGCACTGAACATTGCTGTCTCCTCTAATTACCACATATAATGAGAACAAATAATGAACAAGTGGTAAAAGAATCCTACATAGGTCTCGTGGCTTTAAGAGTGTACTCGGACCTGCAATGCTGCCGTGCGCGATTTTCTCTTACGTTTCTAACACACGACCCGACATCACGGCGATAAGAACCCCGCTCGCAGCTTGGGCCTGTCAGCAACAGACCGTACATTAGGGGAGGACGAGCGCACGACGCGCAATCTTCTTGTTTCTCTTTCGCGTCAACCTCAAGCCGGCCTCCCCGCTGGCCCAAAGCCTCAATCCTTGCTCTTCCCGCCATCGATCACGGCGAACGGCGGCGCCATGCCGGTATCACCTTTAAGCCCACGCGTTGCCTCGATCGCCGCCTCTAGATAAACGGTTGTTCTCTCATCTGCCGGGAACTCGTTCCGGTAGGAACTGATCGCCTTTTCCAGAAACTCATCGAGTATCGCGCCTTGCTCTGGCAACGTTTCGCGTAAGATCGATGCGATGAAATGTGTAGCGCTCCTGAGCGCAGACATCTCACCCTCAACTGTCAAAAGCCGCCTATTATATTCTTCGATCATAGTTTCACGTTCCTTTTTCTCGCGTCTCTAACTGCTGCTTCAACTCTAACAGGTATTTCTGCTTTGTCCTTCGCGATCTGCGCGCGAAGCTGTGCGATCTCAGGGCCACTACCCTGTACGTTATAGACCGGCGAAAAGTTGACATTAACGGCACTACCTCCATCAACACCCGTGATGGACTTCATGTCCGGAATGCTTGGAGCCGAAAGCGCAGCGGCAAGTCTGTGATTTGGTATAACCTGCTCACCGCCTTTGAACCGGACGAGCTCTGGACCTTTTTCACCGACCAATGCGACGCCAGACTGAGCCGAACTTGTGCCCTTAGCGTACATGGGCAGCGGCGCAGCCGGAAAGAAGCTCTTGCCGCCGCCGCCACCGAACAGGCCGCCGAAAACGTCGAACAATCCTCCACCGCTGCCACCGGCGTTGTTGATTTTGAAGATGTTGTTCAGCACGTCATTGATCAGCGAGTTACCAATCTTCTTGAGGCTGTCGGCCAGAATGTCGGCCGCGCTGGCGCCTTCAATGAAGCCATCTATGATACCCCGCGTGACGTCCTTTACGGTTTCCATCGCCTCTTCGGCGCGCTGGCGTATCTCGTCTTGCTTTTCGGAAAGCCGCTCGGACTCGACGACCGCGTTTGCATAGCCTGCGGCAAGATCCTCTATGCTCGCCGTAAGTTCAGGCGTGATCTTCACGCCAGCTTCTTGTGCCGCGGTAAGCAATTCCTGCTTGGTACGGGCGAACTCGATGGAATGCCCGTAGTCGTTCAGGAGCGGATTCATGCCGGCCTGTGCGGCCGTCTCAGCTTGCAGCGCGGCAGTACGCTTTGTGATCTGCTCAACCTCACGGGCATACTCATCGGCCCGCGTCCTACTGGATTTGCCGTCCTTGCCGGGAGTGACCTGGTACTGCTTGTCCGTGATGTCGATCGGGGTGAATTTCTTGCCGTTGACGGCTTTGGTGTCGCCGCTGCCGCCAATAATAGTGGGTGCACTGGTGGGGTACTTGAGCGGCTTGTCGTTCAGAGTGTCCTGAATGATGCTGGATGCGGTTTTGGTCTGTGCCTCTTGCAAGGCTTTGATTTGCCCCTCAAGCTGCCTGATTTCTGCCTGGCCGAGAACATTGGCCGGATTGGCCTTAATCTCCGCAATCTGTTTTTCGAGGTCGAGCCTCTTCTGGGTGTTGTCGACGAGCTTCTGGCTGCCCTTGATTGTGGATTCAACCCCCAGAGCACCACCGAACGCAGACAGCTTACCGTCGCCATCACTGTCTAGTGCACCGATGACACCTTGCCCGATTTTGTTTAGGCCCAGTGCCTCTCCAAAACGTCTCGCAAAGTTCTGAGCAGCATCAGCACCCGTGTTGAGCTTGTCGATGACGTACTGAATGTCAGACGCAAGACCATCCATATCGACGCTATTGACGAAGTTCGCCATGTTGTCGATCGCGCCGCCGAACGTGTTCGCAGCCTGCGTGGATTCGTTGAACCTGCGGACGGAGTTTGTCAGCGCCGTGCGAAGGTTCTCGAGACGCTGGTCGACCGTTAGTACCGCGCCAGCAACCTTCTGCTCAAGGACCGGTGCGCCGGCATTGATGCCGTCGAAGAATGCCTTTGAGGAAAGCTTGCCTTCCAGCATGATCGCCCGGAGCTTCGCGACCGATCCTTCGGCCTGCTTAATGCCGGCGGCGGCGGCCTGCAGGATGGTAGGCGCGCCTTCAAGGATCGAATTAAATTCCTCAGCGCGAACTACGCCGGCGCCAAGAGCCTGTGACAACTGTAAGAGCGCGCCGGACGCCTCTTGGCTCGACTGGCCAGATGCGCGCAGCGCAAGGGCAACGTTGGTGGAAAGGCTGATGATCTGGTCAGATGAAACGCCAAGCTCTTTTTGAACCAGTGACACGCGGCCATAGAGCTGAACGAGAGTTTCCAACGGCGCCGCGTTCTTCTGGGCAGCCGCAAACAGCTTCTGATACACGCCTTCAAGTTCTTCGCCGGCGAGGCCAGCGACCTTCAAGGAGTTGGTGATGCGCGTTCCGCTATCAGATAGCTGGCGAAAGCCCTGGGCACCGCCGATAAGGGCAAAGGCTTTCGCCGCACTAGCAGCGATCCCCGAATAAGTCGAATTCAGCCGGGCCTGCATTCTGGCGGAAGTGGTTTCGACACGCTTGAAATTGCGTTCGGCATTACGCGTGGCATTGGCGATCTTCTTTTCGAAGTCGCCAACCCGCGCTTCAAGCAACACGGCAAGCCGTTCGTACTCTACACTCATTTTTTCTTGCTCCTGACGGCTTTGGACATCGCGCGTTTGATTTTTGCGGCGGCCTTTTTTTGCATCAGCCGGAACCCCGAGAAGAAGTATGGTTGCGCCCTGCTGCCGGGGTTTTTGGATCCAGCAAACTGACCGCCGTTGATGTGAGCGCGTGTCCCAAATTCAACGAGGTGGGCGTACCTCACCTTGCTATTGCCGGCCGTGATCATTGCGGCATTCTCGGGAACGGTGCTTGCTCCACCTGGTTGACTGTGGGGCGGGGTTCTTTGCCCGCCTGCGGTGACTACAATGCTGTCCTTGAGATCGCCGTCGTCGACGGGTGCCAGAGCCTTCATAACGTCCGCCACATCTTGGGCAGCAGACGTTATGGCTGGCTGGGTTTGCTCGCGCACCGCTTTGGGTATCTTCTCAAGCCGGCGCTTTAGACGGTCCCAGCCTTGGACTTTAGCCATCGATGGCGCCGTCTCTTTCGACGGCCTTTTCTTCCTCCAGATCGGGCACACCCTTGCCGTGGAAAACAGCATCCATCACCCGAACCACCAGCGGGAAACTCTCAGCGGCAGGCCTGTTCTCCACATAGGTCCTAACCAGGCGCAGCGCGTCTGTCGGTGCTAGGCCACCGCCGATGAGGCTGAGGCGCATAATTTCGCGTGCGTCAATGAGGTTTACGATGCCGGTGCGGGCAGTGTGAAGCAACGTCGCGTACATAGAGCGATCTGTTGTTTTTTCCCATTCACTGACCAAATCCCAGGTTAGTGCGAATTTGTAGGTGCCGTCAGCAAAGTCTTCTTCGACGATTGCAAAGGGTTGTGCTGTGGTCATTTCAGTATCCTTTTTGGCTGTTGACGATATGTCGTGACGCTTGAATTAATGAGCGTCATGCAACTACAGTGTGCTGTGGGGTGGGGGCCGTGGGTTTATGGCGGATTTTGAAGCAGTCATTCGCAAGGCCGTGGATGGCTTGATAAACAACTCTCCCGAAAATCGGGCGAAGGTGTACGACAAGGCTCGAAGTGCCGTCATTAGGCAGCTTGAGAACATGAAGCCACGCCCGCCCGAAGAACTGCTTCGCCGTCAGTTGGCGAAGCTAGACGCGGCCATTGCTTCTGCGGAAGAAACCTATCCAGGAAATTTGGTTGAAGCAGAAAGCTTACCCCATCCGTCGCCAGAAATTGTGCCTCCACACATACCCCGACAGCAACCGGGATTGTCGTTTGGTCTAAATCCTCAACTGGGTCTCGTCACAGTTCAGCCGTCCGGTAGGGCGAGCGGTGAAGATCTGGGGGAGATTGGGGATCTACATAAGGTGCTTGTTGAGGCTACTGATGATTTGATCCTGTTAACGAACGGGTCGAACGCATACGGCCAGGTGGATAGGATCGCAAAACGTTATCGTAGATCGCTGCAGAACGACGAAGGCGATATCGAAATCGGATCGCTATACGCTTATGGAATTCGTCTGGAGAATTCCGCTCGGGGCCTTCGTAAGCAGATAGACACTGGCGACTTCCCTTCTTTGTCTCACGATCTCGCTGAAGCTATAGAATCGGTAATAGCGATACACGGTCCGCTTATCCTTTCTACGGCACTTGGTCGGGAGCTCTTGAATAAGAACCGGGCATACGCAGCCACAGAAATCGATGATGAGAGATATCGCGAAACCGCGATATCCCTTTGGCGCGATGCCAAAAGTTCGCAGCGGATTGTTTTCCCTGACGATATGGAACAGGTCATCCAGATTATTGCGGACATGAACGAAAGTGACCATCGGTCAAGAACAAACGACTTGGCGCGAACGACAAACAGTAATTTGTTGGCGACTTTAGCTAAACTAATAATACCTGTGACTACTGTCACCTCCACGATCGTCATCAGCAAGGGTTTTGAAAACTCAACGATCGGCATGGATGCAAGCCAAGGTGTCACTACGCTGATTAATAACGGCACCAATTTCTTCTTTGCCAACAAGGAGAGTCTTAGGTTGCTGGCGGGACTTGCCGGTTCAGAACTATCTTGGATAGACCCATTTTTGCGCTGGCTTTACAAAAAATCGGTGGAAAAAACGTAATGATTTCTCGCGCGCGCGTTTGCGCACGCGCGAGGCAAAAAACTGTGTTTGCGTTAAAAGTGCATTCCCGCGCCGGTCCTGCGGTGGGTCGATCGTCGACTTTGCGACGACCCCCGGTGGATCAACCGACCTTGCAAAAAATTGCAGCTTCGCGAAGGTTAAGTCATTGTCGTCACGCAGCTTCAAGTGGAGGAGAGACTTTGAATCAGAACAGCTATCAACGGGTCGCAGATGCCGATGAAATAGACGATGCGATCGTGGTGCGAATTTGGAATATGGACGGAAAGCTTGTTGGTGAAGCAGACCATCCCACTGTAGAGCAGGCAAGTACCGGCCGCGTTGCAATGGCCGCTTTAGGCAACCCTGTACCCGTTCCTGTAGCTTTGGCTAACGCTCAGCGTCTCAAAGAAAAGATGCCTTTCTTCAAACAGGTTTACGTTGAAATTGCGGACGACAAGCTTTGGGACAGCGCATGGGGTGAGTTGTTGGCAATCAAGCCGTCGGCCCTCACGTCCAAACCGTTCCGATAAAAAGGGGTGGCCAGCCGCAGGGGGCTAATACGGCTGGCCTTTGATAGCGGGGCGGAATCACACCCCACTATCTGGATGGCGTTAGGCTGCGAACGTACCTGTGATCAGGCTCTCAGGACGGTAGACCGCCAAGGCCAGACGTTCTTCAACGCGCGCAGTCGCCATGTTCTTCTCGAAGTCATCAGCGTTTTCGGTGCTGATTTCGAAAGTAACCTGCTGTCGGTCGAAGACCTGCGCGGCAGTAGCGAGAGCACCGACAAGGAACTGGCCGGCGGGCATGGCGGTGGTGTCGACAATCGGCAGGCGCCAGACGCGGTCAAGGCCGCCGTCAATTGGATTGCCGATGATGTAGTTTCCGCCTGCGTCCTTGGTCAGCTCCAAAGCCTCAAGGTCGTCAGGGTGGAGCACAATGCCAGTTGCGCGATACTCGGCGCGCCGCACCTGAAGGATGGCGTGCCTCAGCGTGTCGATGCGCGTGTCGCCTGTCTTACGAAGCGCATTGTCGAACGCCGTAGCCTGTGGAACCAGACCAGCGATATTCTGACCTGTGCCAGAGCCAAAGAGGAGCTGGTTTTCTTCCTTGATCTTGAGGCCGGTTGTGCCGCGCAGATCGAGGTAGGAAATCAGGCCAGGGCCATCAGCGAGCATCTGGATGCTGATCTTGAACAGGTGCGCGATTGTACGAACCGGCGCAGTCTTCATGTCGAACGTCAGATCCGAATACGGCTTGGCGGTTGTCTCGGCCACGGGCGCAGCGTTGTTCGTGTAGCCGGTTTCCTGAACGAATTCGATTGAACCAGCCGTAGTGGTGCCAGGGGCGATGAGATCGCGCACGGTCAGAACACGGTCAGGCTTGGCGATGATGCCAGGGCGGCGGTCAGCAGGTACAAGCGAAGTTGCCGCAGAACGGCCTGTGCCGACCGTGGTGTTGCCTGAGGTGATGGCCGCCATCTCTACCGACGCACTGCCACGCACGCGGCCTTCATTCAGATCCTTGAAGGCTGGGCTGTTCACCAATGAAGCCGCAAGGGAGTTGGTAGCATCGTAGTTGTCGTTGTCTTTTTCGCGGGCGGCTCGTTTTTCGAGCCCAGAAATTCGCTCAGACAGGTCGGCTGCCGAGGCGTCAAATTTGTCGCCAACTTCACGGATAAGTGTTGCCAGATCAGTCATATTTTAGTCCTTGAAAATTGAGGGGGTTTTCTGCGCGAACTCGATCGCGTCGGGCGTTGTCGTCGGCCAATTCTTCGGCCAACGCCTTTTCCGTTGCTGCGACGGCGGCGCGGAATTCTGTGGTGCTTGCGGCCAGCTTTTCGGCTAGTCGCTCTCGTTCGGGGGTGCTGGCGTAGTGCCGCTCCCAAACATGGGCGCGGGCAGCGGCACCATGTTTCACAAGGGCCACCACGTCGGATGCAGGTGATTGCCGGCTGGCCACGTCTGCGGCTGCCATGATGAGGTCTTTGATGGACATCAGTTCTTTCCAATGTTGATGATTGCGGCCAGCGCGTCGGCCTGAGCTGGTGACTGACCTTGGAGTTCAGCAGCTATGGCCGCGAGTGCTTCACCCGGAACTATGCGAGCTGGCGAGGCGCTATCGCGGGATGGCGGGTCGCCGAAAAGCAAGTGCTGGTTATCGACCGTGACGGATACGCCAGCGGGTGACTGGCGAACCATGAGGTGGCGCACCTGCCGTGGTGGCCCGAAGAGGAGTTCGCTTAGGAGCGTATCGAAGCGCTGGCCGTCTGTGGTGGTCAGGGCGCCGAAGGTCTTTGATGCCAGCGGGCCTGTTCCGATTCCCGATTCCCCGAGAAGCGCCAACAGAAGCGTGACGACCTCGGGCTCTGAAATATCAATTGGAAAACGGCGGCTTCCTTCGGTCTTTTGAAGCTTGCAGTCGTCTTGCAGCTTTCCGGCGATAGCCTGGACCCTGCCGACTTTCATGCCGAGCCGGCGCGCGAAAAGGTGCACGCATTCGTACAGGCGCATAGTGCACCTCCTATTTCTTGAGAATTGGGATTACTCGAGCAAAAAATCAGGCCAAGCTCGCACACCCGCCGGGGCGGGGTGCGTTGGCCGGATCACCGCGATACCACTCGAGGGATTTCAAGGTGGCAGTACATCCGTGCGCACCGTGATTGGAAACTGGGGTGAGCTACCGCGCGCGGCAACCCACCATCACGGCAGTGACGGCTGCCGGAAATGATAAAGGCCCGCATCGCTGCGAGCCTCTCTCTCTTATAACCTGTGGCGCGGGGAAATGGGGTACCCCTATGCGGCGAGCCTGTCTTGAGCACGCCAATGGCGATCCACAATCCCGAGGCCGTCGAATATCCTGGCGCGCGCCTCACCTTTGGCTCCTTTGCTCCCTGCGCCGAGCCGCTTGCCGATTTCGTCGAGCGTCATGCCGTCGACGACCGACCACTCGAAAGCTTCAAGGATGGCCGGGACATAAGCCAGCTTGGCGCGAAGGATCGCTAGTTCTCGCTTTGCATCGATCGCCGCCAGGATTGGCCAGTCGCCGTTCCACTTCTTAGGCACCGGTGCCGCAAGCTTGCGGGTGGTTTTCATGGCAGACGTCTTCCTGGTTGGCGCGGTGTCGGCGTTCGCTTTTTTGCCTGTTACGACCTTGGCGCCTTTCGAACGGCCTTCTGCGTCTTGGTTTTCGACGAAGAAGAGGTTTTCGCATTCCTTGCCGATCAACTGCGTCGGCCGCGACGCGGTGTCGTGCAGGTCTCGGTACCGACCCGCAAGCGACAGGAAGTAGTCCTTGCCTTCCGTGCGCAGAAGTTTTTGCAACGGCCAATCCGCGTTGTCGTTGGCCGCTTGGCCGCCGTACCATTGTGAGGAATACCAGGCGCGTCCATTAGCCAGCCACTGGTCAATCTCATCTTTCGCGCTGCTTGCTGTGACACGCGGAGGCGGATCACCTGGCAGCCTCACCTTGATGCCTGGTGCTTTCATGCGCACGCGTCTTGGCGACCATTCGCCAGCATCTAGGTCAATTGCAGTCGGCGTGTCGCGCCGGTCGAAGACCGGGATTTCTGTTTCCATTAGGCCGTCACCTTATGAAAGAGGGGTGTTTAGGGCTGCATACCGACGAGGCGCCGGATGCATATACTTTCCGAGAACGGTCCGAAAACGGGTAGTCGATTTTGAAATTTTTTTTGATGTCTACCGCAGGTGTATAAATTGAAATATATCCAGTAAAATTATACATCATAACGAATTATATAATAAGTTATATTATTATCTGTGAGTAAATACCTCGAGATCTGAATTTTCGTTGCTTTGCAAAAATCTTAAGAAGATAATTCACTTGGTATAAGGGAGATTCGACATGGCAGATGTGCTTGTTACATGTATCAATAAAAAAGATCGGAACAGCAGCCACGAGGGTATTACTCATCTCGGCAATCCGAACGCTGATGGTGGTGGTTGGAAGTGGACGAGGGCTGACGTCATTGCTTCAATCGAAGCAAAGACAAATACGTTCTACACGTATGTAAACGGAAACCGCGGCAACATTGGTGTCGTTAACGGTCCAAACGGGAAGTATGTAAGGACTTATGCGGACGGACAATGGAATGACAACCTGCTGTCTCTTTCCGAATGCTGAGCAAGCCACGTTTGAAAGATAGAGATGACAGAAAAAAAGGTAGTTAAGTCGACTGGGTCCAGGCGTACCGCTGATGGCAAAACGCTCAACGACGGCAGTAAAAATATTAAGGTTCAGAAGTCTTTCACGACGACGCACATACCAAATAAGCTCGGGAAACCGAAGCCAAAGTAGGGTGACGCATTGTCTCTGATAGATTTCGAATGGTGGGCACAATTAATAGCCAACCTAATCACAATTTTCGGTCTGCCGCTCGCTTTGGCGAGTATATGGTTTGTTGTCCGGCAAATGAGGAACGACAAGCTAGCTGTGTCTGCGGGGGCAGTCGGTGCTATGCGCATCGGCATAATGGATCGCATTGACCGGGTTCATAACGCTGGCTCAGGCGGTGACACTGAAGCTTGGGGTGAGCAGGTCAGGGAACTCTTTAACGATCTAGAGCTTGCGTGCGCGATTTTCCTTGATGGGCAGCTGTCCGGCCGAACCGGTGTTCTTGCTGAGTCCTTGTTACGCGACCTCCTACTAATCATACAGAACGATGATGATCTAAAGATTGAATTGGAAAAAGCTGTTCATGCCCCCCACACGTTCGTTAACATCAAGGACTTCGTAAAAAGGAAAAGTGACAGTGCACCGGACAAGTAACCTATCAGTGAAGCAAACTGCAGACCTGGTGAGTGGCGAACTCGTACGCATAAGTTTTGGCGCGTCAGCATCGATTGCTGTTTTCATGAAGCACCTAGATCGTGGTCGGTCTCTTATCGGCGTTCTAAAATCTGAATCATTTACCAATCCAATGACTTGGTACGCGGGAGACCTGCAGGATCACGTTCTGTCTTACGGCGTGGAATGGGTAGTCGATGAGATCCATGGGCCGGAGACGGCTTGGCGAGGTCGTTATGGACAACAGTCTGCTACATTTTATGTGACCAAAGATGGGCCCGTCATGAGCTTTCGAGCTCCTGAACATACGGGCCGGTACCAGTTTGTCCACTTCCGCTTGAGCGATAATGTGGAGGTGGATTTCGATGCGGGAAGCGCTCCTGTAGATAATTGGCGCATATGGGAAAGCTTGGATCATGTGAACGCTGGCGGAGAGCCGATATTGGAGATGATCAAAACTGACAGCTAGGCTCGACGCGAGACGCGCCATCAGGTCTGCCAGCGCGTGAAGGTCGTCGGCGATGGTCATGCGGCATTCCTCTCACCATCATCTGCGGGCAGATACTGCAAAGCTTCGCAACCGGGCGCTGGGCAGATCCGAGCCGTCAGTTTTCGCCCTAGAAGCTCATCAGCGTCTTTGATTTCATCCATTCCGATCGCCCGCATCAATGAAGCCAGTTGCTGCTGGCCTTCCTCCTGCTTTTTCTGATCGTCGCTCTGCGTGAATATGCAGTCGTCCTGTTCAAACTCGCCATCGTCAGTGACCATTGAGATATAGATGAAATCAGAACCGTCATCTTCTGACTTGTCGACTGACACGTAATCGATAGTGAATTCCGCAATATCAAAATCAGCCCGGACCGGCGCCTGCCGCAAGGCAGAGGCGCCCGGTTCCGGCGCTGATTTATTACCTACGTAGTCACCCCCCGTAGGGGTGACGTAGGTTTGGGGGGCGGAATCCTGCCCGACTAAACCATCTAGTGGGGCGGTCGGCTGCCCCACTAGTTCCCGCAGTGGGGCAGAATTCCGCCCCACTAGATTTGGGGCGCTAGTAGGGCGGTTTTCCGCCCCACTACGGCGACGTTTCTTTTTTGCTTCAGCACGGTCTTTTACTTCGGCCTTGATCGCTGACGCGACACGGTGGGCCCATTCAAAGTTAGGCAGGTACTCTGTACCGCGCGTCCCCGATCCAATTTTGGCAACCGAAATGTACTGCCATTCGACTAGGCGACGCAGGCTCTCCTTGACCGAACCGTTGGAGCGTCCCGTTTCTCGCTCAAGGTGCGTCTTGCCAGTAGGGCGCGTAACGCCATCATCTTTTAGGAAACGGTCGACAATTTCGAAAAGGCACGCCAAATCGCAGGCTGATAAGCGCTTGTCCTTCGAGGCGTACAAGGCGATCTGAAACTGGTTTAGCGAACCTATGCGTATTGCGGGTTCATTTGTCATCAACGCACCTCGCGCGCAGCACGGTATTCTTCTCCCCGCTCAAGGCAAGGAACGTACATCGCCTTGCCGTCTTCGGTGCGACCAACTTCCTTGATAAACCCAGCTTTGACGGCGCTCTGAATGGTCTTCCACATCGTCTTTCGCCCAACGCCGTAGTACCGCGCAAGCGTGTTTGTGCGCAGTACTGCGAAACCCTGCTTGTGCCATTGATCGAGAACGAGGGCGGGAATTCGAAAGCCGTGGCGGCCGCGGATCTGGCGATTGCCAGCCATCATGTAGTCGGTATAGAGGCGGTACGTTTCCTCGGTCAGTTCTTCTGACATCTCGATCCTTTCGTGGAGAGAAGGCGCACGAATGCGCGCCTGCCGGCAGGCGTCGGCAGGTTGTTGGTGATTGTGAACGTGCTTAGGCGGTCACCCGCGCACCAATCGCACCTTCAATCCAGTCCTCAACTTCGGACCGGACGTAAGCGATACGCTTCAAGCCTATCTGCACGGGCTGGGGGAATCGGTTTTCTTTAGACATGCGGGCAAGCAGCACGCGCGACATGGTTGTTGCGGCGGCCGCTTCTTTCGGCGTCATCAGACGCGGCTTGTTGTCATTCGCTGGAATGGTCATGGTGTCTCCTCGAAGCCAAGACAGAGTCATGGCGTGAAATGGAACGAAGATTTTTGAGAAGGTTCTGTTGTCGGCTGATACCGGTGAAGGCTAGGGGCGCTGGGCGCCAATGAGCCGGTTTTCCCGGCGCTGCTTTTTGGCGGGCACCACCCCGCCGATTGCCGCAACCACCACAATTGCGACGCTCATTTAATAGACCGATTTTACAAATTTGTCAAGATTTGGAAACTGTTGAAACCTTGCTTTCGCAGTATTCGGTCCAGTCCTCCATCATGGCGCGCCGCTTCGCAAGCGCGTCACTCCGGCGATATGCTTGCTCAACGACATCACCCACGGCGTGGGCAAGGGCAGCTTCCGCAACCTCGCGGGGGTGGCCGGTGGTATCGCCTGCCCAGTCGCGGAAGGATGAGCGCAGACCGTGCAGCGTAATGGACTTGTCCTCTGACGCGGCCCGCAGACTTTTCACCATGGCCGTGTCTGAAATCGCTGTGCCTTCCTTGCCGCCTTCAAATACCAAGTCACCGGTTGCCACCTGCTTACGCGCCTCAAGGATAGCCAGCATTCGGCCGGTGAGGGGAACGCGGTGCTCGCGGCCAGCCTTCATACGCTCGGCCGGCACAATCCAGACTGCCTCGGCGAAATCAATCTCAGACCAGACGGCGCCGCGGACTTCGCCAGAACGTGAAGCGGTGAGGGCGGTAAATTCAACGGCTCGAGCAGAAACGGCGCCGCTGGCCCTCAGCTTCGCCATGATTGCAGGCATGTCTTTGTATGCCGCCGCTGCATGGTGGCCGCGCGTCAGTTTGCTGCGTGCGGGCAGGAGCTCTTTCAGGCCACCGCGCCAACTGGCCGGGTTATCACCGGTGAATAGCCCGCGTGCCCGCGCGTGATCCATTACCGCCGCGATTCGCATTCTGGTTCGATCTGCGGTCTCAGGAATGGTAGTCCAGATAGGTTTCAGGGCTTCAACCACGTCGTCGCGGGTGATGTCGCCGACCGCCTTCTTGTGAAGCGGCTTTGCGTACTCATCGAGCGTCATGCGCCACTGCGCCTTATGCTTCTCATTTTTGAAGCTGGCTTCCTTTACCGCAATGACGTCTTCCATGACGTCGGCGAATGTCTTGCGCGTAGACAGATTCTCGCCGCGCGCCAGCCGTGCGCGAACCTCATCCGCCTTTTCGCGAGCCAAGGCCAGCGGCACCGGTGCGGTGCCCTGACCATACCCGCCAAGCCCTATCTCGACGCGCTTGCCTGCGCGTTTGTATATAAAGACCCATTGGCGGCTGCCTCCGGCGCGCACGCGAAGGAAAAGGCCGTCGCCGTCGCCGTAAATGCCCGGCTTTGTGAGCGTCTTTATCTTGGTCTCTGAAAGCTTATTGCGCGCCATGCTTCGCCCGTTGTCATAACTTTATGCATGAAATTATGGCAAATACGGCCATTGTCAACGAAATCGTATCAATAATTTCAATAGCTTACGAAGCGCGGCGGACATCCTCTCCGCCATTTCGGCACGAAGCCTGAAATTATAAATCTCCCTAAAAAGCTACTTCTTCCAAGCAGACACCCAAAGCATGCGTTTCCGCATGCCAGTTCGTTCTCCAGCGCGTTTCGCGAAACTCCGGCCCCTGCGATAAACCGCAGGATAGTGGAGAGAGCTAATGGGCCGACTCGATTCTGCCCCTCGTTTCTTGCAGGCAGTTATAAAGCACTCTGCACCCAAGTGACACACACTCGTATCCCGCGCCGTTTTCGCGACTCGTCCCATAACGCTTGCGGACGCAATCGGCCAAACAATTGAGGTGCCGGAGCCTGCGAGCCGAATCGTTGATGGGGAATCGGTGGCGAACCGCTCGGGTTTTACTGTTGTTTCTATGTGCGCACCGGGGAGCCATACTAAGTGTGGCGCCGGAGCGGGGCAAAAGTTTCCGTCGCCCTTCCCCTGCGGGGCAAGGGATCTCCGAAAAGGCCTATAGTTTAGAAAGACCTTGTTAACCGCGCTAACTAACGGATTTTCAAGTCATTTCTTAACGCATGGTAAAGCCACCTATGGGCCGTGTGCCCACTGTGTGCTGTTTCCGCAACAAACCGAAATGAAGCATGTACGTAAATGCGCTTTATCGGATGTTGGCGATTGCAAGCGGCGAAACCTTTTGTATTTTCACGACCAGAAGCGAGGCGGTGGATCGTTTGGCTTCTAAGAACACGGGAATGGGGCAGGGAATGCTGTCCTTCGGCAAAAGTACCCAGACCCACTTAAAAACTTTGACTGGAGGTCAATCATGAACATCAAGAGCCTTCTCATCGGCTCCGCTGCGGCTCTCGCAGCAGTATCCGGCGCTCACGCTGCCGACGCTATCGTCGCTGCTGAGCCTGAGCCCCTGGAATACGTTCGCGTTTGCGACGCTTTCGGCACCGGCTTCTTCTACATCCCCGGCACCGAAACCTGCCTGAAGTTCGATGGTTACATCCGTTTCCAGACCGACTTCGGCCGTAACCTGTCCGGTTCGTCTGACTGGAACTCGTTCACCCGCGCCCAGTTCAACATCGACACCCGCACCGACACCGAACTCGGCGCTCTGCGTGGTTACATCGGTCTTCGTGGCCAGGCTAACAACGACTCCGCACGTGGCGTTGTTGTTGACCAGGCTTTCATCGAACTCGGCGGCCTGAAGGTCGGTTACTACTACAACTGGTGGGATGATGGTCTCTCCGGCGAAGTCGATACCCTTTCTTCGAACGCTACGCGTCTGAACGCTATCCGTTACACCTACGACGCTGGCTCGTTCTACGTAGGCGTTGCAGTTGAAGAGCTGGAAGCTGCTCGCGGCGGTTCCAACATCTCTGCAGCTCTGACCAAGGGCGGTTCGTTCGAATCTGCGAACAACGTTGGCGTAAGCGGCATCATCGGTGCTAACTTCGGCGCCGTTAAGGCTAACCTGCTCGGCGGCTACGACACCGACCAGGAAAATGGTGCAATCCGTGCAATCGTCACGGCTGACATCGGTCCGGGCACCTTCGGTATCTCTGGTATTTGGGCTTCTGGCGCAAACAACTACTACGAAGAGTCCGAGTGGACTGTTGCTGCTGAATACGCAATCAAGGCAACTGACAAGCTGACCATCACCCCCGGCGCTCAGTACTTCAGCAAGATCGACATCGGCGCTGACAACGATTTCGTTGGCGATCGCGATGCATGGCGCGCTGGTGTAGCTGTTGGCTACAAAATCACCCAGGGCCTCTCCACGCTCGTTTCGGTTAACTACCAGGACGTAGACGGCACCGAAGGTGTAAACGGCGGCGGCGACAGCTGGGTTGGTTTCGTTCGCCTTCAGCGCACGTTCTAATCTGATCTGACATCGTCAGTGATGGAAAGCCCGGCTCTTGAGCCGGGCTTTTTCGTTTGATGCACATTGGCGAGGGGCAGGCAAAGCGTCGATTGGCCGGCGTTTCGATATCCCGGCGACTTTCCGTTACGGCTTAAGTCGGTTTGTATCGTTGCCGATTCGTCTGCCACTCAACTGTTTTGGGCCTGTCGAACTGGGAACTGATTCTCTCCTGCTGCGGATGGAAGCGTTGCTGCCGACAGCCCGATTTTCCACCAATGGCACCGCGTTTCAGACGATTTCCCATGGCGCAGCGATGTCAGAATTCTGGCGGTGGGATGAGGAATGACTTATCTCATTTATCGGCATTTCGCTTAAGTCGCTGAAAAGCATGAATTATTAACGTTTTGTTAGGAAGTGCTGCCCGTCGGTTAGAATTGTAGCTATTTCGCAACAATGCAAAACTAAGGTCCCCTTACTGTCTTCCTTTTGTCATCATTGGGATTGCCTCCCCGGCCGGTTTTGGCTCTAATCATCTCCATAAGCGGCACGCATTTAGTTGTGTTTCCCCACCCGCTGCTTAGAAAATTAAGCGTTTGACTGGAGGTCAACCATGAACATCAAGAGCCTTTTGATCGGCTCCGCTGCGGCTCTCGCAGCAGTATCCGGCGCTCACGCTGCCGACGCTATCGTCGCTGCTGAGCCTGAGCCCCTGGAATACGTTCGCGTTTGCGACGCTTTCGGCACGGGCTTCTTCTACATCCCCGGCACCGAAACCTGCCTGAAGTTCGACGGTTACATCCGTTTCCAGACGGACTTCGGTCGTAACCAGTCCGGTACGTCTGACTGGAACTCGTTCACGCGCGCCCAGTTCAACATCGACACCCGCACCGACACCGAACTCGGCGCTCTGCGTGGTTACATCGGTCTTCGTGGCCAGGCCAACAACGACAGCGACCGTGGCGTCAACGTCGACCAGGCTTTCATCGAACTCGGCGGCCTGAAGGTCGGTTACATGTACACCTGGTGGGATGACGATCTCTCCGGCGAAACCGATATCCTTTCTTCGAACTCCACCCGTAGCAACGCTCTGCGTTACACCTACGATGCTGGTTCGTTCTATGCTGGTATCAGCGTTGAAGAACTCGACTCGGTACGTGACGGCAACTCCAACCTCGGCGTTGCCAAGGGTGGCGTCTTTGAAGGCCCGAACAACGTCGGCGTCAGCGGCATCATCGGCGCGAAGTTCGGCGCAGTTTCTGCCAACCTGCTCGGCTCCTATGACACCGACCAGGAAAATGGTGCAATCCGCGCTATCCTGACGGCTGACATCGGTCCCGGCACCTTCGGTCTCTCTGGCGTTTGGGCTTCTGGCGCAAACTACTACTACGAAGAGTCCGAGTGGGCAGTTGCTGCTGAATACGCAATCAAGGCAACTGACAAGCTGACCATCACCCCCGGCGCTCAGTACCTCGGTACGATCGATATCGCTCCTGATGGTGACTTCACCGGCGACAACGATGCATGGCGCGCTGGCCTGACGGTTGATTACAAGATCACCCAGGGTCTCGATGCCAAGATCGCTGCAAACTACCAGGACGTCGATGGTCCGACCGGCGACAGCTGGACCGGCTTCGTTCGCCTTCAGCGCACGTTCTAATCTGATCTGACATTGTCAGTGATGGAAAGCCCGGCTCTTGAGCCGGGCTTTTTCGTTTGAGTGCGGTAAATCCTGAAAACAAAAAAAGCACCGGGCCTGCCGGTGCTTTGATATTTTGACAGTAGTCAACTGATGAACCGGTCTTCTATCCCGCCCGGCCATGACGCAGGTCATCAACAATATCGGCCTGTTGCCCCAGCCTCGTCTTGTAGACCTGATAATTCTCCATCACCCGCTGCACGTAATTGCGGGTTTCGGGGAAGGGGATGCGCTCGATCCAGTCCACGACATCGTCGATAGGCTTGCCGCGCGGGTCGCCATAGCGGGCGATCCATTCCGGTACACGTTTCGGGCCGGCATTATAGGCGATGAAGGTGAGGATGTAGGAGCCGCCGAAACTGTCGATCTGTTCGCCGAGATAATGTGCGCCGAGCGTGGCGTTATATCCGGCGTCGCTGGTCAGCATCGCCTGAGTGTAGGGCAGGCCGTGGCGTCCGGCCACGCCCTTGGCGGTTCCCGGCAGCAATTGCAGCAGACCGCGAGCATTCGCAGCGGAGACGGCGGCCGGGTTGAAGGCGCTTTCCTGCCGGGCGATGGCATAGGCAAGCGCCTTGCCGGAGCCGGCAATATTGGCACTGGCGGGAATGACACCGAGCGGATAGGCAAGGGCGGCCGCGTCGATGCCGCGGCTGAAGGCCGTCTTGCCGATTTGCAGTGATACCTGATGGTTGCCGTTGCCCTCTGCCCTTGCTGCCAGAATGGCAAGCTCGCCCGGGCTGTCGAGCTGATCTGCCAATGACCTGTAGAGGCTGTCGGCCCGCCAGCCGTAGCCTGCGACTTCCAGCCTGTCGATGGCCCGCACGGCTTCGCGGCCGGCAAATCGTTCACGGTCGGCAGCGCTCGGAGCAGGGTATGTGACGTTCAGCGTCTTTGCATCGATTCGTGCGGCAGCAAGCTGGCCGTAAAAGGTGCCGGAATGGGCAGCCGCCTTGGTGAAGAAATCGCGGGCATTGCCCGGCCCGCCCACTTCCGCCGCCCGCCCCAGCCAATAATAGGCCCGCGAGGCGGAAAGTGGCCGGTTCGAGGTCTGCAAAAGGGTGTTGAAGTGGCGTGAGGCCGTGGCGGGATCGCGCAGTGCCCGCAACGCGTACCAGCCGGCATGGAATTCCGCATCGGCAACATCGACGGCTGATGTGGCCGAATGATTGGCGACGATGCGATAGGCTTCGGCAAAATCGCCGAGATCGGCGACGCCGCGCGCGATGATTCGCCGCTCGTTCCACCACTCGCCGGGATTGACGAGTTTTGCCGTGTCCTTCGGCGCCTGCTTTAAAAGTGCTGCGGCTTCCGGATATTTCTGCTGGTTGCGCAGATTTTCGATGCGCGCGAAGAGAAAAGCAGGGTCGCTGCGCAAGTTGGCGTCAACCTTGCCCAGCAGCGCCACGGCATTGCCTGAGCGCTGCAGCACGGCGGCCCAGGCATTGTAGAGCGATTGCGCCTTGCCGAGATCACCGAAACGTTTCGCCTGGCCGATTCGGCTGCGATACATCAGATAATCCATGCGCGCCTTGTGGTCGGCGGGCGTCAGATAAGTGGGGAACTCGGCAAGAACACGGTCTTCCATGTCCTTGTCCATGCCTTCGCTCACCCAGAGCTGGCGAATGAGGCGTTGTGCTTCCAAAGCCTTGCCGGAAGAGGTGAGGGCCTTGGCCAGCACAACGGTGCCCTCGGCTGTTTCCGGCCGGCCGCTGCCAAAAGCGGCAAGCACCTGGGGTGCCGGTGGATTTTCGCGGTAAAGCGCCTTTTCGGAATTGGCGCGCAGCGTCGCCGCACCCGGCCACCCCGCCAGTTCGCTCTGGGCTGTAGTGATTTCGGCGGAAGGCACGTCCTTCTGCCCGGAAATGGCAATCGCCCAGGTAAGAATATGCCGGTCGAGACTGCCTGTCTGCATGGCGTTACGAACCGCGATGGCGCGTGTCGTGTCGCGGCTGGAAAGCGCATCCAGTCCGGCTTTAAGCTGGCTCGCATCGTCAGGCCGGTTAAGGCGTGGTATGGCGCCGGTAATTTCGGGCGAGGCCGGCATGAAGGCGGGAACAGCAGGCGCATTCGGCTTCACATAGGGAAGCGGCACGGCAGCTTCCGGCACGGGGCCGGCCAGCGCGTTCCAAACGGTCGCGGCAAGACCTGCCGCCATCAATCCCCAAACTGTCTTTTTCATACCGCTCTTCATCACTGGACGGAAACAATCGACCTTCTTGTATTGTCGTTTCATTGCAGCGGGATTGCGAAATGCGCCAGTGCGTTGCACCTATGAGTTTCGCCTCAGATCCCGCTCTGGAATCTACGGAGACTGTGCTTAACGAAACCTTACTTTCCGCTCGGCACTCCAATCAACTTTTATTCACCGGTCTGCGAGCGGCGTAAAATTCCACCGCCTCGTTTTTTGCCTGCCGCGTGAGCTTCCGCGACTGTCACACTTCCGACAATTTCGGACAAAATAGGCTGCCTTTGCGCTTGTCGGCGCCAAGGGCTGGCACTAATGTGTGCCGGTTTTAACCATCGAATGCGGCCGAAGCATGAACCGGCTCGGCGCCAGGAGCTTTGTATGTTCAAGGGATCAATTCCCGCCCTCATTACCCCGTTTACGGACAATGGTGCCGTGGACGAACAGGCATTTGCCGCCCATGTGGAATGGCAGATTGCCGAAGGCAGCAACGGACTTGTGCCTGTGGGCACGACGGGGGAATCTCCAACCCTGTCCCATGACGAGCACAAACGTGTGGTCGAGCTGTGCATCGAGGTAGCGGCGAAACGGGTTCCGGTCATCGCGGGCGCTGGCTCCAACAATACCGATGAAGCGATCGAACTTGCCCTGCACGCGCAGGATGCCGGCGCGGATGCGCTGCTGGTGGTCACCCCCTATTACAACAAGCCGACGCAGAAGGGGCTTTTCGCCCATTTTTCCGCAGTTGCGGAAGCGGTGAAACTGCCGATCGTCATCTATAACATCCCGCCGCGCTCGGTGGTGGATATGTCGCCGGAAACCATGGGTGCGCTTGTAAAGGCGCACAAGAACATCGTCGGCGTCAAGGATGCGACGGGCAAGCTCGACCGCGTCTCCGAACAGCGGATTTTCTGCGGCAAGGATTTCATCCAGCTGTCCGGCGAAGATGGCACGGCGCTTGGCTTCAACGCCCATGGCGGCGTCGGCTGCATTTCGGTCAGCGCCAATGTTGCGCCACGCCTCTGTTCCGAATTCCAGGCGGCCATGCTTGCAGGCGACTACGCCAAGGCGCTGGAGTATCAGGACCGCCTGATGCCGCTGCACCGGGCCATCTTCATGGAACCTGGTGTCTGCGGCACAAAATATGCGCTTTCAAAGACCCGTGGCGGTAACCGCAAGGTCCGCTCGCCGTTGATGAGCACGCTGGAACCGGCAACGGAAGCGGCAATCGACGCGGCACTGAAGCATGCCGGCCTGATGAACTGACGGACACCTGAAACCCGAAAGGCGCGCAATGGGACTGCTTCGCGACAGAAGCCGTTTCGCGCGCCTTTTCTTTTCGTAACGACGATACTAAATAGAAACGTGAAAACCGCTCGTGGCGGACAAGCCGCAGGCGCAATAAGAAAAACAAGGGATTGAAATATCATGGCCCCCAAAGGCAGCCAGCGCGTGGTGAACAAGATCGTTGCGGAAAACCGCAAGGCTCGTTTCAACTACGAAATCATCGACACCTATGAGGCGGGTTTGGTGCTGACCGGCACCGAGGTCAAGGCGCTGCGCGAAGGCAAGGCTAATATCGCCGAGTCCTACGCATCGGACGAGGGCGATGAAATCTGGCTCATCAATTCCCACCTGCCGGAATATCTGCAGGCCAACCGCTTCAACCACGAGCCGCGCCGCCGTCGCAAGTTGCTGCTGAACAAGCGCGAGATTAACCGTCTGCGCGCCGGCATCAACCGTGAAGGCATGACGCTGGTGCCGCTGAAGGTCTATTTCAACGAAAAGGGCCGTGCGAAGCTGGAACTGGCACTGGCCAAGGGCAAGAAGCTGCACGACAAGCGCGAGACGGAGAAGGAACGCGACTGGAACCGGCAGAAGTCGCGGCTGCTGAAGGGCAACAACGCCTAGAGCTCATCCCTCATTCCTGCACTTGTCGCAGGAATCAAGCCGCCGCGCGTCTGCGCGGCGAGAGAGTTCTTTTCAGCCCAAGGATTTGGGCTGGCTAGATTGCTGTGACAAGCACAGGAATGAGAGCGGGGATGCTTTCGCCTCTTGAATAGACAGCTCTCACGCCGCCCTATAAGTCCGCTCCACATAGGACGTGGACGCCGAAACGCTGAACCGGCTGACAAGTGCCGCCAGATTGGCGCTCACATCGCTCAGATTGTGCGTGGCCGCGTTGGTTTCTTCCACCATGGCCGCATTCTTCTGGGTCAGATTGTCCATGCTGTTGATGGCGGCGCTGATTTCCTGAATGCCGACGGACTGCTCCTGGGCCGCCTTGGTCAGCGAGGTGATATGTTCCTGAATATGATCCACCTTGTTGCCGATCGTATTCAGCGATTGCCCGGTTTTATTGACCAGCGATACGCCCTGCATCACATCCTCCGAGGATTTGGTGATGAGGGTCTTGATCTCCTTGGCGGCGTTGGCTGAACGCTGTGCCAGCTCGCGCACTTCCTGGGCGACGACGGCAAAACCCTTGCCAGCCTCACCGGCACGCGCGGCTTCCACACCGGCATTCAGCGCCAGAAGGTTCGTCTGGAACGAAATCTCGTCGATGACGGAAATGATCTGGGTGATCTTCTGCGACGATTCCTCGATGGCGCCCATCGCTTTTACCGCTTCCGTCACCACATCCCGTGACCGCGCCGCTTCGGCGGCCGAGCTTTCGACGATGGCCTTGGCTTCTTCGGAGCGCTGCGCCGAAAGCTTGGAAATGGTGGTGATTTCCTCCACGGCGGCGGCGGTTTCCTCAAGGGCTGCTGCCTGCTGCTCCGTTCTGCGGGCCATGTCGTCGGTCGCCGATGTCAGTTCGCGCGTATTGCCTGATATCTTGTTGGCTTCCTCGACGATCTGCGAGAATGCACCCGCGAGATTGCCGACCGCAGCGTTGAAATTGGCAATCAGACCCTCGAATTGCGGTGCAGTCTTTTCGTTGATGCTGGAGGTGAGGTCGCCATTCGCCAGCTTGTTCAGGGCGTTGTTGAGCAGTTCGAGAACGTGCTCCTGCTCCTTCTTCATCTGCGCCTGTCGTTCCTCGACCTTCAGCCGCTCGGCGGCAAGCACGTCGAGGTAGACGGAGATCGAATAGTCCATGTCGAGAAGGGCGGCCTTGATCGTTACCGTCAGGGCGTCGTTCAGCTTCTTGGCCTTCTTTTCCTGGAAAAGGCCCTTCAGTTCCGAATTGATAACGGCTTTGACGATGCCATCAAGCATCAGCGCGTAACCGCCAATATACCATCTCGGCTCCAGCCCCAGCCTTGCATGGGTACGGCCGATGGCCGTCACGGCATCGGTATAGTCCGAGTTGAAGGCGCCGGAGGCAATTCTTGCCCAGTGTTTCATTTGCATGCCTTTGGCATGCTGGACATGCGCGTCGCTTGCAAAGAATTTCGCCGTTTCCGGCACGGAGCGCGCCTTCGCATAAAAACGGTCGAGAGAGGCGTCGAGCGAGCCTGTAATGACGCCCTTCATGTCCGAAAGGTTTTGCCGTTGCTCCTGGCCAAGCCCCAGAAAATTAAGTCTTTCGTCGAGTTGTTGATTGGTTTTTACTTGGCCATGCATGTCTGAACATCCTGATTTGACACCGAAATCATGTCGTTGGTGCCGTTGGGTGATTTAGACACGTCTAAAATTAACCAAGATATAATTTTGACTGGCCGAATTTGATGTTTGTTAATTTTAAGAGGAATTTTCCGCCAGGAATACACGGTTGTGGCGCCAAACAAAAACGCGCCCGCCTTGCAGACGGACGCGTTCTCATTAGGTCGGCGGCTTAAAAACCGGGATCAGATCGTTTCGGGGCTTTCGACGTGCCGGGCAGGGCGCTCGTTCGGGTCACGCCCGATTTCGGCCTTCAAGGTCATGAGATCAATGAAGTGATCTGCCTGCCTGCGCAGATCGTCGGCGATCATTGCGGGCTGCGTTGCCATGGTGGACACCACGGAAACCTTGCGGCCCTTGCGCTGAAGCGCGTCTACCAGCTTGGTGAAATCGCCGTCACCGGAAAACAGAACCAGATGATCGACGGTCTCTGACTGTTCCATGGCATCGACAGCAAGTTCGATATCCATGTTGCCTTTGATCTTGCGGCGACCGAGCGCGTCGGTGAATTCCTTCGCCGGCTTCGTCACGACCTTGTAGCCGTTATAATCCAGCCAGTCGATCAGAGGGCGGATCGAGGAATATTCCTGATCCTCGATCAATGCGGTGTAATAGTAGGCGCGCAGCAGGTATCCGCGCTTCTGAAACGCCTTAAGAAGCTTGCGATAGTCGATATCGAACCCCAGGCTTTTAGATGCTGCATAAAGATTGGCTCCATCTATAAAGAGCGCAATTTTCTCCCGTGGATCGAACATTCCATCCCATTCCTTTTTTGGAAAGGCCATTATCTGGCTTTTATTTCCGGTCGCAAATGCGAAAAATCATGTCGTATCAACGAATTTTGCGTAGCGCCGTTGCGTTTTAAGTAAGGTAACTTCACCCGTATTCCAAGACAATTCTTCTAGACATTTTGTTCATCAGACGCCAAACAAGGGCAATAAGGTGCCAAAAGACGCCAAAGACAGGAAAAACTTGAATTCCGCGGCCAATGGCTGTATCGGAAGCTGGAAGGCTTCGTCGCGAGGAATCCAAAGCGTTTTTCGCAAGGCACGAAGCGCAGATTCAATAGGTTAGAGCATCCCTTGTGCATCCTCAAGAAAGCACGGCGCTCTGATCCACGACATTACGACTCGCAAAGGACAGGCAATGGCCCGCGTCACAGTTGAAGATTGCATTGATAAAGTAGACAACCGTTTCGAGCTGGTCCTTCTCGCCAGCCACCGTGCGCGCCAGATTTCCCAGGGCTCGTCCATCACGGTTGACCGCGATAACGACAAGAACCCGGTCGTCGCTCTGCGCGAAATCGCCGACGAGATGCTCTCGCCCGACGACCTCAAGGAAGATCTCATCCATTCGCTGCAGAAGCATGTGGAAGTGGACGAGCCCGAGCCCGATCCGGTTACGCTGGCAGCCTCCGCTACTGCCGATGGCGAAGAGGACGACCAGCCGGAAACCGTTACTTTCGACCAGATGTCGGAAGAAGAACTGCTGGCCGGTATCGAAGGCCTTGTGCCGCCGGAAAAAAATGACGACTATTGATCTGACTTTATGACGCCATTGGCAGGCGGTGGTTACCGTCTGTCAATATTTGCCGTCATAATCTGATCCCTATTGATGCAGCATTGTGCGCCGACCCCAAGGTTGGCGCGCTTTCTTTTTGTGGAATATCGCATGATGCGGCAATACGAACTCGTTGAGCGGGTTCAAAAATATAAACCGGATGCGAATGAGGCCCTGCTGAACAAGGCCTATGTTTATGCAATGCAGAAACATGGCCAGCAAAAGCGGGCCAATGGCGACCCCTATATCTCGCATCCGCTGGAAGTTGCCGCCATCCTGACGGAAATGCATCTCGACGAATCGACCATCGCTGTGGCGCTGCTGCACGATACGATCGAGGACACCACCGCTACCCGCGCTGAAATCGACGAGCTGTTCGGCGAGGATATCGGCAGACTGGTGGAGGGGCTGACCAAGCTCAAGAAACTCGATCTCGTCACGCGCAAGGCCAAGCAGGCCGAAAACCTGCGCAAGCTGCTGCTTGCCATTTCCGACGACGTGCGCGTTCTTCTGGTGAAGCTGGCCGACCGCCTGCACAACATGCGCACCATGGAATATATGCCGGCGGACAAACGCAGCCGCATTTCCGAAGAAACCATGGAAATCTATGCGCCGCTCGCGGGCCGCATGGGCATGCAGGACATGCGCGACGAGCTGGAGGACCTGTCCTTCCGTTACCTCAATCCGGAAGCCTATGAGACGGTGACCAACCGCCTTCAGGAACTGGAAACGCGCAACGAAGGGCTCATCAAGAAGATCGAGGACGAATTGCGCGAGCTACTCGTGGCGAATGGCCTTCTCGGCGCCAGCGTCAAGGGGCGTCAGAAGAAGCCCTATTCGGTGTTCCGAAAGATGCAGTCGAAATCGCTCTCTTTCGAGCAACTGTCCGACGTCTACGGCTTCCGCATTCTGGTGGACGATATTCCTTCCTGCTACCGGGCGCTCGGCATTGTCCACACCCGCTGGCGCGTGGTACCCGGCCGCTTCAAGGACTATATCTCCACGCCGAAGCAGAACGACTATCGTTCCATCCACACCACGATCGTTGGCCCTTCGCGCCAGCGTATTGAGTTGCAGCTGCGCACCAAGCGCATGCACGAAATCGCCGAATTCGGCATTGCCGCCCATGCGCTTTATAAGGACGGCGAAAACGGGGAGGGCGATCTGCTCTCGCCGGAGAGCAACGCCTATTCCTGGCTGCGCCACACCATCGAATCGCTGGCAGAAGGCGACAGCCCGGAAGAATTCCTCGAACATACCAAGCTGGAACTGTTCCAGGACCAGGTGTTCTGCTTCACACCCAAGGGCAAGCTGATTGCGCTGCCGCGTGGCGCGACGCCCATCGATTTCGCCTATGCGGTGCACACCAATATCGGCGACACCACAGTTGGCGCCAAGATCAACGGCCGGATCATGCCGCTTGTGACCCGGCTCAACAACGGCGACGAGGTGGAGATCATCCGCTCCGGCGTGCAGGTTCCGCCCGCTGCATGGGAAGAGGTGGTGGTGACGGGCAAGGCCCGCTCGGCCATCCGCCGCGCCACGCGCATGGCCATTCGCAAGCAATATTCGGGTCTCGGTTACCGTATTCTGGAGCGCACCTTCGAGCGGGCCGGCAAGGCCTTCTCGCGTGACGCGCTAAAACCCGTGCTGCATCGTCTGGCGCAGAAGGATGTGGAAGACGCTATCGCCGCTGTCGGGCGCGGCGAGGTCTCCTCGCTCGACGTGCTGCGTGCAGTCTATCCGGATTATCAGGACGAGCGCGTGACGGTGAAGATGACCGGCGACGACGGCTGGTTCAACATGCGCAGCGCTTCCGGTATGGTCTTCAAGATCCCCGGAAAGTCGCGCTCCGTTCTGGAAGACGATGGCGCAGCCGAAATGCTCGATGGACCGGACCCGCTGCCCATCCGTGGCCTTTCCGGCAATGTCGATGTGCATTTTGGTGCCGCCGGCGCCGTTCCGGGTGATCGCATCGTCGGCATCATGGAAAAAGGCAAGGGCATCACCATCTATCCCATTCAGGCGCCGGCGCTGCAGCGTTTCGACGATGAGCCGGAGCGCTGGATTGATGTCCGCTGGGATCTTGATGAGGCGAACAAGTCGCGCTTCATGGCGCGAGTGATGATCAACGCGCTGAACGAACCCGGCACGCTCGCCTCCGTGGCGCAATCGATCGCGACGCTGGATGTCAACATACGCGCCCTGAATATGGTCCGCATCGGCACGGATTTCTCCGAACTGGCGCTGGATGTCGAAGTCTGGGATTTACGGCAACTCAACCAGCTGCTCTCGCAGCTGAAAGACCTCGATTGCGTATCCACGGTCAAACGTGCCTTCGATTGAGGCATTTTTGATCATTCGCACATTCCAAAAGGCCGCTGTTATGCATTGGATGCATGGCAGCGGCCTTTTACTGTCTCTGGTCGCGCATGTGGTTTGCGACTATCTTCCTTTTAGAAATTGAAAAACGGAAAACGCGGCGTGCCGGTGGTCCTACCCCGATGAGAAACGCCATTTCCAAACTGAAAGGACATGAAATCATGTTTACTCCGCTTCGCAAGATCGCCCGTGCAGTTCGTGGCAAGACGACCCAGGAACGCGAATTCGAATATCTCAGCGGCTCCGTGTCGAATGTCGACCTCGAGTTCCGCCAGCGCGAAATCGACCGCGGCCTGTTCCGCCGGTAATGCACTCAGCGCATGGCAGCCGTTCGCCATGCGTATGGGACTTGGAAGGTGGGTGGCCGTTATCGGTCAGCTCCTTCTCGTGTCTCTTAAGGCTGTGTGAATGCGCGCTACGAACGGGCGTTCACCGCTGTCCGGTCTAAATGATAGGACACGCTGCTTTTAAAACGAATTTGATGGCGAGAGGTGCTTGTTTCCTCGACGTCATCCTTGGCTCGTCGCAGAGATATGATAACCTTGCATTCAATCAGTCGTTTGCAAATCTTCGGGACAAGCCTGGGGATGACGTCAGAGTGTTCGGCAAGGTTCGTATTCTCTGGTGATGCCACGGGATGTGGGCGGAATTCCAGCTAAAGGCCGGAATAACGGGAAAATGTGCCTGCAAAAGAAATCCCCGTGTCGTATACGATGCTCTTGGCTCAGCCGGAGCGATGAAATAGACTGCCCTTATGCCGTTTCGCCGCCGTGAACCCGTTGGTTTTTCAGAGAAGATTCGTGACCTCTTTTGGCCGCGCACGGGATTTACCCGTTCGCTGCGCTATATGAAGCTGCGTCTCCTGCGGTTGTCTGCGTCTCCGCATTCGATTGCCGCCGGTGTCGCGCTCGGTATCGGCGTGGCGTGGACACCGTTTCTCGGCGTGCATATCATTATCGCCATGGCGCTCGGTTTCCTCATGCGCGTCAATCTCGTTGCGGCAGCACTCGGCACCACCTTCGCCAATCCCCTGACATTTCCGTTCATCTGGGCGTCCACCTGGGAACTCGGGCATTTCCTGCTCGGACGACAGAAGGAGGCGGGGGTTGCGCATGTGGATTTCGTTGCGCTGTTCAGCCACCTCGAATTCCGGCAGATATGGAGGCCGGTGCTGGAACCCATGACCGTCGGTGCGCTTCTGCCCGCGGCCGTGAGCGCGGTGATCGCCTATATCACCGTCTACAGCCTCATCAGCGGTTTCCAGCGCCGCAAGATGGAAAATCTCGCGCATCGCGCCGCCAATAAAAACGCGTCTCTGGAGATGTTGAAATGATCCTTGGATTGGGCAGCGACCTGATCGATATCCGCCGCGTCGAACATTCGCTCACCCGTTTCGGTGAACGTTTCACGCACCGCTGTTTCACCGATATCGAGCGCGCCAAGTCCGATGGCCGCAAGAACCGCGCGGCATCCTACGCCAAGCGTTTCGCCGCCAAGGAAGCCTGCTCCAAGGCGCTCGGAACCGGCCTTGCGAACGGCGTTTTCTGGAAGGACATGGGGGTCGTCAATCTGCCGGGCGGCAAGCCAACCATGGCGCTCACCAACGGTGCCGCAGAAAGGCTGGCGGCCATGCTGCCCGCCGGTCACCGCGCCAATATCCATCTGACCATCACGGACGATTACCCTTACGCTCAGGCATTTGTGATTATCGAGGCGCTTCCCGTGAGCGACTGAGACCGGCGGCTGCCGCATTGGCGGCCTATTTGCAGGCGTATGACAGAAGCGCTTCCCTTCCGGCTGGAAAGGTTCTAGAGAAGTCGCAGAAATATGAAAGCGTCGCTGGCTGCGTGAAAAATTGCTTCACCCCGCCGCAGTCGCGAGCAACAACGGCCCGGACGCCTCCGTCAAATCGCAGGAACCGGTAAACAATCAGGCAGGTCTTTAAGTGTCCGAAAAAGCTGAAAAGAAGCAGAACGCCCTCTGGGAAAACGTCAAGGTCATCATTCAGGCGCTGCTGCTGGCCATGGTCATCCGCACCGTGCTGTTTCAGCCCTTCACGATCCCTTCAGGTTCGATGATGCCGACGCTGCTGGTAGGCGACTATCTTTTCGTCAACAAGTTCTCCTACGGCTATTCGAAATATTCGCTGCCCTTTTCGCCGAACCTGTTTTCCGGCCGTATCCTCGAATTCAGCAAGCCCAAGCGTGGCGATGTCGTGGTCTTCCGCCTGCCGCCCAATCCTGAAGTCGATTACATCAAGCGTCTCGTCGGCTTGCCCGGTGACCGCATCCAGGTGACGAACGGCGTGCTGTTCATCAACGGCCAGCCGGTTCCGAAGCAGCCTGATGGCACCTTCACCTCCGATTACCGTGCCGATCCGGGCGCCAATGTACCGGTGTTCCGCGAAACGCTCGATAATGGCGTCACCTTCGACACGCTCGACCAGTCGCCCGATTCGCGCGGCGACAACACTCGCGAATTCCTGGTGCCGGAAGGCCATTATTTCATGATGGGCGATAATCGCGACAACTCGCTCGACAGCCGTTTCGATGTCGGTTTCGTGCCGGAAGAAAACCTGATCGGCCGCGCCAGCGTCATCTTCTTCTCGCTGGGCAATGACACGCCGTTCAGCCGCATTTGGGACTGGCCGTCCAACATGCGCTGGGACCGTCTCTTCAAGGTTGTGGGATGAGCAAGACCAAGCCGCTGTCGATTGCGGAGATTTCCCGTCTCGAAGCGTTGATCGGATATGAATTCAAGGAAAAGGCCCGGCTCGACCGGGCCTTGACCCATGCGAGTGCCCGTTCCGCTGCGGCGGGCAATTACGAGCGGCTGGAGTTTTTGGGCGACCGCGTTCTCGGCCTTTGTGTTGCCGAACTGTTGTTCTCCACCTTCCGCAACGCCAGCGAAGGTGAGCTTTCTGTTCGCCTCAACCAGCTTGTCAGCGCCGAATCCTGCGCCGCTATCGGCGACGAAATGGGCCTGCATAATTTCATTCGCACCGGATCGGATGTGAAGAAGCTGACCGGCAAGGCGATGCTGAACGTGCGCGCCGATGTGGTCGAAAGCCTGATCGCCACTCTCTATCTGGATGGTGGTCTGGAGGCATCCCGCAAGTTCATTCTGAAATACTGGCAGGGCCGCGCAACGCGCGTGGATGCCGGACGGCGCGATGCCAAGACTGAATTGCAGGAATGGGCGCATGCCAGATTTGCGGTTACGCCCGCTTATCGGGTTGACGATCGCTCCGGACCGGATCACGATCCCAGCTTCACCGTGACGGTGGAAATTCCCGGCGTGAAGCCGGAAACCGGCGTCGAGCGTTCCAAGCGCGCAGCCGAACAGGTGGCAGCAACCAGATTGCTGGAACGCGAAGGCGTCTGGCAGAAAAGCTCCACCTAGAACTGAGCGCCCGAAAGATAGTGGCGCTAAAATCGAGCGCATGGCGAGCCTTGTGGCCGCATGTTGAATACCTCAGACCTTGAATGGATATCATGACCGATCACGAAAACCCCGCCGTTGCCGGCGAAGACATCGCCCTTCCGACCCGCTCCGGCTTCGTGGCCCTCATCGGCCCGACCAATGCCGGCAAGTCGACGCTGGTCAACAGGTTGGTGGGTGCAAAAGTTTCGATCGTCAGCCACAAGGTACAGACGACGCGCGCGGTGATGCGCGGCATCGCCATTCACAAAAATGCGCAGATTGTTTTCATGGACACGCCCGGCATCTTCAAGCCGCGCCGCAGGCTCGACCGCGCCATGGTCACCTCGGCCTGGGGCGGAGCGAAGGATGCGGATCTCATCCTGCTGCTGATCGACAGCGAACGCGGCCTGAAGGGTGACGCGGAAGCGATTCTCGAGGGGCTGAAGGATGTTCCGCAGAAGAAAATCCTCTGCCTTAACAAGATCGACCAGGTGAAGCGCGAAGATCTGCTGAAGCTTGCTGCCGCCGCCAATGAGCACGTGACCTTCGACCGGACCTTCATGATTTCGGCCACCAACGGTTCGGGCTGCGAAGACCTGATGGATTATCTGGTCGATACCCTGCCGGAAGGTCCGTGGTATTATCCGGAAGACCAGATTTCCGATCTGCCGATGCGCCAGCTTGCCGCCGAAATCACCCGCGAAAAGCTGTTCCTGCGTCTGCATCAGGAGCTTCCCTACGCCTCGCATGTCGAGACGGAGAAGTGGGAAGAACGCAAGGACGGCTCCGTGCGCATCGAGCAGGTGATCTACGTCGAGCGCGACAGCCAGAAGAAGATCGCTCTCGGCAAGAACGGCGACGCGATCAAGGCGATCTCCACCGCCTCGCGCAAGGAACTGTCTGAAATCCTCGAACAGCCGGTCCACCTCTTCCTGTTCGTCAAGGTTCGCGAAAACTGGGGCGACGACCCCGAACGTTTCCGCGAAATGGGCCTGGAATTTCCGCGGGGATAAGGCACATGCGGTTCCTCCCACATTCCTGTGACAGGCACAGGAATGTGGATGTGCCGGCCGGAAACGGAACGGCACACAACGAACATTCTGAATATCTTCAACCTTTTATCGGGAACCGAATGCATTCGGGTGGGTTGTTCCAAAACGATTGGGCGCAACCTTTTTTTCGATGATGGATATTCATGTCGCCAAAAAAACCGAACGGAATTTCCACCACCCCGTGTCAGCACTGTCCCTTGCGCGACCTGCCGCATTTCAGGGACTTTTCCTCTTCCGAACTGGATTTCGTCTCCCGTTTCAAGACAGGGGAACTGGCGGTCGAAAGCGGTTCCGTCATTTTGATGGAAGGGTCGCACAGCGCCCATCTCTACACTGTCCTTCAAGGCTGGGCTTTCCGTTATAAAACACTGGAAGACGGGAGGCGGCAGATCCTCAATTATGTCATGCCAGGCGATCTCGTCGGCCTGCAGGGCACGGTCATGGGGGAAATGCAGCATTCGGTGGAGGCGCTGTCGCCGGTGACGCTGTGTGTCTTCGAACGCTCGCGACTCAACAACCTCTTCACCGATCATCCGACCCTTGCCTATGACCTGACGTGGATTGCAGCAAGCGAGGAGCGCATGCTCGACAACCACTTGCTCAGCATCGGCCGGCGCACCGCGATCGAGCGTGCCGCGTATCTCATCGCGTTCCTTTACAGCAAGGCAAAGGCGGTTAATCTCGTGCAGGGCGAAACGCCGATCCCGGTGACCCAGCAGCACGTTGCCGATACGCTTGGCCTCTCCATCGTCCACACCAACAAGACCTTGAGAAAGCTTGTCGATCGCGGTCTGATTCGCTGGACGGACAAGGGCTGTCTGGTGCTGGACGATGCCGGACTGAGCCATGTTGCCGGTTGGCAAAACGATGAAAAGCGGCCAAGACCCTTCATCTGATCTTTTTTCGACATGTCTTTTTTAAATGACGTTGGGTCCGTAATTTGCGAACTCTGTCGACATGGCGCTTGAAAATCACATTGGCGACAGCGGCGCAAATCCGTCTGGTTCCCTTCACGTTGAAAGAAGAAGAAACATGGTGCCACAACGCTGCATCATCGTTGAAGATGAATATCTGGTGGCGCTTGACGTCGAGGCGGTTCTCCAGTCCATCGGCGTTGAAACCATCACGATTGCGACGACACTTGCGCAGGCACAGGACGCATTAGGGCGGGATGGCGCCGATTGCGTGCTTCTCGACGTCAGCCTTTCCGACGGCAAGAGTTACGATTTTGCCCGCCACCTGCGCGATCACGGAATTCCCTTCGGTTTCGTCAGCGGTTATGGCGACACGAGTGGTTTTCCCGAAGATCTCGTGCATGCGCCCCTGCTGGGCAAGCCTTTCGGTGAAAACGAAATCGCCGATTTCGTGACGACGCTCGTTGCTGCGGCGCGCGACACCGTAAAAGAATAACGTTTCGCCGTCAGATCGGTTATGATCGGGCTTGAATCGGAATTCGGACAGATTTCATGCAGTGGCAGGACGAGGCAATCATTCTCGGCGTAAAGCGTCATGGCGAGACCAGCGTCATCGCCGAGGTGATGACCCGTTTGCGCGGCCGCCATCTGGGGATGGTGCGCGGCGGGCGCTCCCGCAGCATGCAGCCGGTGCTGCAGGCGGGAAACCGGGTGGATGTGATCTGGCGGGCGCGGCTTGACGACCATCTCGGCGAATTCCGCATTGAGCCTTTGCAGTTGCGGGCAGCGCAATTGATGGAAACGGCAACCGCCGTTTATGGCGTGCAGGCCATGGGCGCGTTGCTGCGCCTTTTGCCGGAGCGTGACCCGCATCCGCATCTCTATCAGGCGCTCGACGTCATTCTCGACAATCTCCATGATCCGGTCGATGCAGGCGAATTGTTCGTACGGTTCGAGCTGGCGGTGCTGAACGATCTTGGTTTCGGTCTCGATCTCACGGAATGCGCGGCAACGGGCCTGCGCACCGATCTCATCTATGTATCGCCCAAAACGGGCAGGGCGGTCTGTAGTACGGCGGGGGCGCCCTATGCGGCGCGTATGCTTTCGCTTCCCGCTTTCCTGAGCGAAGGTCAGTCGAAGGCCGCCGATCGCGACAGCCTCGCGGCCGCCTTCCGTCTCACCGCCCATTTCCTCAACCGCCATGTCTATGATCCACGCGGCCTCAATGAAAACGCCGCCCGCGACGGTTTCGTGCAGGCGGCGTTGAAGGCACTGGAGCGCAAGGCGGTGCTGCCTGCGCTCGATAAGGCGGTATAGCCTCAGGCCATTGCTGGCCGAGGTGCGGGTCGTTCCTGAATAGGCCAATGCACGATGGCCGCAAAAATACCCATGCCGACGCCGAGCCACCAGACGAGATCGTAGGAGCCGAGCTTGTCGTAAAGGAAGCCGCCGAGCCAGACGCCGAGGAACGAGCCAATCTGATGCGACAGGAATACGACGCCACCCAGCATGCCGAGATGGCGCGTGCCGAACATGATCGCCACCAGCGCATTGGTCGGCGGCACGGTGGAAAGCCACAGGATGCCCATCACGGACGCGAAGATGATGACTGAAAGCGGTGACTGCGGCAGAAGCAGGAAGGCGGTGACGGCGATTGAGCGGGCGATATAGATATAGGCAAGCAGATAGGGTTTCGAATAACGCTGGGCAATGACGCCGGCGGCCAGCGATCCGATGATGTTAAAGAAGCCGATCAGCGCCATGGCGATGACCGCATAGCGGGGTTCGATGCCGATATCGCCGAGATAGGCCGGAAAATGCGCGGTGATGAAGGCCACCTGAAAACCGCAGACGAAAAAGCCGGTGGTCAAAAGCAGATAGCTCTTGTGGCCGAGCGCTTCTCTTAGCGCCTCGCCTGCCGTCTGCTTGAATTGCGTCTGCGACTGGCTGCCGGACGAGGAATTGCCGCGCATCGGGTAGGCCAGCAGTGGCACCAGCATCATCATTACGGCAAGCCAGACGAGACTGTCCGACCAGCCATAGGTGGAAATCAGGCCCTGGCTGATTGGCGCAAACAGGAACATGCCCGCCGATCCCGCCGCGGTGCCGATGCCGAAGGCAAGCGAGCGTTGCTGCGGCGTAACATGCCGCGCGAAGGCCGAAAGAATGACGCTGAACGAACCAGCTGCAATGCCAAGCCCGACAAGCACGCCACCACCGAAATGCAGCCAGAAGGGCGAAGTGCCGAAGGACATGCAGATGAGGCCAGCCGCATAGAGAATGCCGGAAAGCACGAGCACACGGCCGGTGCCGAATTTATCGGCGATGGCGCCGAAGAATGGCTGGCCTAGACCCCAGAACAGGTTCTGCAACGCCATGGCAAGCCCGAAGGTGGAGCGGTCCCAGCCGGTATCGGCCAGCATGGGTAGCTGGAAAAAGCCCATCGCCGAGCGTGGCCCGAAGGTCATGACCGCGATCAGCGACCCGGCGACGATGATCGCCCAGGGCATGGTTTGGCGTGTGGCTTGCGACATGAAACTCTCCCGATGCAGCACCTCGCCCCGTGGGACGCTGTGCCGCAAAATTCCCCTTTGATGAGAGGAATATTATCTTTTGCAAGGCTGCCCCGCTAGCAACTTTTCTTGACGGCACTATTCGTGCGATTGATGAGACACTCAGGTGAAATGCCATCGGGCAAGGTGAGGCAACGATGAAGCAGAATATTTACGACGACCCGCAGTTTTTCGAGCGCTACAGCGCCATGCCACGCTCTCTGGAGGGGCTGCGTCAGGCGGGCGAATGGCATGAGCTGCGCGCCATGTTGCCAACGCTGAAAGACAAGACCGTTCTTGATCTCGGTTGCGGTTTTGGCTGGCATTGCCGCCACGCCGTAGAGCAGGGCGCGGCGCATGTCGTCGGGGTCGATCTGTCGGAAAATATGCTGCGCCGCGCCGCCGAGATAAACGGCGGCCCCGGCATCGAATATCGCCGCGCCGCGATCGAGGACATCGATTTTGCGCCTGAAAGCTTCGATCTGGTACTGAGCTCACTCGCTCTGCACTACGTCCGCGACCTCGATACGGTATTCGCGAGAGTTTTCTCCGTGTTGAAATCCGGCGGCGACTTTGTCTTTTCCATCGAGCATCCCGTGTTCACGGCGCTGGACAAACAGGACTGGTTCTACGGCGACGATGGCGAAATACTGCACTGGCCGCTCGATAACTATCAGAACGAGGGCGTGCGCCATTCCAACTGGATGGCGGATGATGTCGTCAAATATCACCGCACGGTGTCAGGCATTCTCAACGCCCTGCTGACTTCAGGCTTTGCGATCACGCGGCTCGCGGAACCGAGGCCCGATCCCGCCCTGCTGGCGGAGCGGCCGGAGATGAAACACGAAGACCGCCGTCCGATTTTCCTGATCGTCGGTGCGAAGAAGCCTTGATACGAGATCGTGAGATGCATCGCCCGGCAGCTTAACGCCTCTTGATCGCCCAGCCGTCCGGCCGTTCCTCGACTACCTTTGCCACATCGCCAACAGCTAGCCTGCCTTTGCCGCGCGGTGTGACATTCCAGCCGAAGAGCGGGCCGGGCACGCGCCGGTCGCCGGACATGCGGATGCGGCCCATGGCCTTCATGGGGGAAGGTACATCGCGCGAGCCGGTGATCTGGTCCTGTGTCGTCATGATGCAGCGGGCGCAGGGCTTGACGAGGTCGAAACGGATGCCGCCGATCTCGATCGCCGCCCAGCGATCCTCCGCCCACGGCTCGTCCGTTTCCAGCACGATATTGGGCCGGAACCGCTCCATGCCAACGGCGTCCTCGCCATTTGCACGCATATTGTCGTTTAGGGCTGCAAGTGAAGCGGTGGTGGTGACGAGGATCTGGTAACCGTCCGCAAAGGTGACGGGCGTTTCGTTGCCGGTCCATTCAAGGCTCGCGATGCGTTTTGCGATGTCATCGAAGAACACCAGCTTCACCTCGCGCCCAAGCCACTCAGACAATGTGTCGTTGGTTTCGCTATCGGCGATATTGGCGCTGACGATCGATTTCCACACAGCCACATCCATGCGCTGCCCGGAAGGCCTGGCGAAAATCTCGCCACCTGCTTCCCGCGAAAGCACCATGCCGCCATCCGCGTGCTGTGCCAGAACCGTGGCAATATCAGGCAGTTCGCGCTGGGTGATGAAGTGGCCCGAAGGGTCGGTCAGCATGGCGCGCCGGTCGCCCGGCAGGCCTTCCGCCGAAACATCGCTTTTCGAGAGGACAATGCCGCGCGCGCTTTTCAGCGGGTAGATGTTGAGTTCGGTCACACGCATTCAGGTCTCCTCAGATTTCGTCGAGAAACAGGTCCAGCACCTGTTTCAGCCGCTCATGGCGGGCCTTTGCCAGTTCTCGCCCGGTTTCGGTGCGGAAACCATCCGCAAGCTTGAACAGCTTGGTTTCGAAATGGTCGATGGCAAAGGCGCGATCATCAAGCGGACGGTCCTTTGCCAGCGGATCGGCCGGGTCGTAGAGCGCCGAACCCATGCGCCCGGCAATATAAAAGCAACGCGCAGCACCCACCATGCCGATGGCGTCCAGCCGGTCGGCATCCTGTAGGATCTTTGCCTCCAGCGTCTGCGGCTCGATATTGGCGGAAAAACTATGTGTGGTGATGGCATGCGCGGCGGCGTCAATATCGGCCTGACGCCAGCCAAGCCCGGCCAGAATGCCGGAGGCTTTTTCCGCCGCAAGGCGTGAGGCCTGCGCGCGAAGCGGCGAGTTCTTCTCCACCGCCACGCAATCGTGCAAAAGCACGCTGGCCGCAAGCACCGTGCCATCGCCGCCTTCGCCCGCATGGATGCGCATGGCGTTGCGGAAGACGCGGTGGATATGGGCAAGATCGTGCGAGCCGTCGCCCGCATCGGCGGCATGCGGGATAAGGTCCTGCGCAAGCGCCTCATAGGGCGCAAAAGCCTCAGCCGGGATCATGTCTTCGGCTGCCGGGTGAGGATTTTCTGATAGAACAGACCGATACCGATCAGCACGACGCCAAGCCCGATGAAGGACAGCGCCCGCAGCACGCCCTCAAGATTGCTCATGTCGATCAGGAATGCCTTGGCGACGGAGATCAGCACGAAGGCGGCGGATGCCAGACGCAGGCTGCGGGCATTGAAGCGCGAACCGACGATGAGCAGCAATACGCCGATCAACAGCCAGACCACCGAGTAGCTGTAGGTCTCGCCCTGCAGGAAGCCTTTCCAGTTGGCAATGTTTTCACCCTGCCAGAAACGGCGGACCGAAAGTGTGGCCCAGGCAAAGCCGAGTGCGGCACCCGCCACGGCCAGCAGGCTGACATAGGCTGCAGGCCGCTTGCCGCGTGCGTAATAGGCAAGGCCGCCATAGGCAAGCGCCGGCAGCAGGTAACCGATCAGCAGCAGGTTGAGGAACGGGATGCGGCCGGTATTTTCGCCGGTGAAATAGGGGTTCAGCGTGAAGAAATGCATCACCAGCACGTTGATGACGGCGATAACGCCTGCAATCATCGAGCCGTAACGGAAGACGGGGCTGGGGCTCTTCAAATCGAGCGTCATCAGTACGCCTGAAAAACCGATGGTCAGCAGCGTATAGATCGACTGTTCGCCAAGCGTCGGCACGCTTTCGTCCAGTGTGCCGCCATTCATCGCATGGCGGATGAGGATTGCGACCGCCAGCAGGCCCATCAGGCTGGCGATGGCCTGCAGGAAGTTCTTTGCCCGGAAGCCCGGCCAGTCGCGCAGCATCCAGGCGGAGACGATAGCGAGCAGCGCCGGAATGCCGTAACCCGGCAGAAGCGCGTTGAAGACCGGCGTGAGCCCAAGATTTTGCGGCCCGACGATGGTCGGCTCCCAGGCGATGCGGCCGAGAACGGCGACGCTTGCAATCGCCATGACCCAGGGCAGCACATCCCAGTTGCGCTGGCGGGTTGCCAGCACATAACCGAAACCGATGACGGAAAGCAGTATGGTTGTCGTAAGCCCCTCAGTCAGCGTGTGCAGGCTTAGCGCGAATGCGGCAAAGGAGCCGAGCACGAGGATGTTGAGCGGCTTGCGATAAGCCTCGTTGTTTTGTCGGTGCAGCCATTCTGCAGCGGCGATCAGCAGGAAACCGAGGCCGAGGCCATAGGCTGCATGCAGCCAGTCACGACCGAGATTTCCATATTCGACGAAGCTCGCGGTTCCGAGCCAGACCGGGAAGAGAGCTGCAATCCCCGCCCAGAGCTGGGCGAAATCCGGATCGTCGGCGCCCTTGCGTTTCAGGAAGGAAAAACCGCAGAGCAAAAGAATGGCGCCAAGACCAAGCGCCATGGCGATTTCAGCCATGTAGCCGGTTCGCACCGGCGGCAGCGCAATCGAGGTATCGTTGATGATGCCGATGAAATCGAGCCCGGAGCGAGACATCACCGAGACCGCAGCCTGCGCGCCAAGTGCTGCGATAATGGCGGGCCAGACCGCGTTGCGGCGGGAAGCACCAAGGGCAGCCAGCCCTGCGATGAGCGCTGAGACAATCACGGCCGGATGAAGGTCGATGCCGGCGCCGATGACGAGAAAGCTGAATGCCGGCAGGATCACGGCCATTGAGACGGTGAGATTGATGGCAAGCGACGGGCGCAGCAAAAGCCGCATGGCGCGAACGGCGCGCCGCCTGGAAGTTACGGTTTCTCCCGTTTCGGCAGGTGCTGTGTCGAAATAGCGTCCGGGCCAGAGGAAGATCGTACCCGCAAGCATGACGAGAAGCGCAAGGACCGGAGGTGCAGCACTGATCGTGTCGGCGATGGCGATATAGCCGAGTGCCCAGAGGCCGAGACCGGCATTGGCAAGCGAGGGAGCCACGGTCCAGCGCTGCCTGCGCGCAGCAGCTGCTGTCGCGAGCCAGGATATGGTGAGGAAGACGAAGAGCGCCCAGATATTCGGGGTTTCAGTGGAAATCAGCGCAGGCGTCAGCATCGAACCCAAAAGGCCAAGACCGGCGAGCGCCTGCCCGTGCAGAAGTGAAAGGCCAATAGTGGCGAAGGCGACAAGCCCGAGCAGGATGAAAGCGGTGGTGGGGCTTATGTAGTCGTAAATGCCGTAGGCGGCATAGATAACGCCGAACAGCGTCAGTGCACCTGCTGCCGTCAGCACGCCCGGTATCATGGCGTTGGAATAGGTGGTGGCGATACCAGGTACGGCCCTGCGGCGGATCGCCTCGCCGGCAAGACCGAGACCGAGGCCGAAAATGGCGGCGAGCGAAAGCCGCACGGCCGGGCTCAGGAGCCCAGACTCGATCGAATATTTGATCAGGAAAATGCCGCCGAGCGCCAGCGCCAGCCCACCTGCCCACACTGCCCAGCGTGCGCCCAGCAGACTTTCGAAGCTTTCCTTCGGGGCTGACGCGGATGCGGCCTCAGTGGAAAGCGCACTTGTCTCTTCCGCGCTGGCAAGGTTCTCCGCCGGCGCCATGGCCGCGGCCATTTCGGTTTCGGACGGATATTCCGTTTCGACGAACTCTTCTTCCGGCAAAGCCCGATCTTCTTCTTCCGCCCTGAAATCCGGGTTTTCCGCGGCTGCATCCGCCTCCGCCTGTGCGGCAAGAGGAGAGGCCGCCCCGGTGGCCATCAGCCGCTTCAGGCCGTTAAGCTCACGCTCCAGCGACTTGATGCGGCTTGAATTGCGGATGCTTGCGACCAGCGTATAGATGAAGGCTGCGATGACGGCGAGGATGAGAAACGGGATTTCCAAACAGACTCTCCAATTACTAAGCTGTTTTTAAAGCCGTTTTGGCGAATTTATGCAAGGCTTGGTTGAGGGATGCGGGAGGTTGCCGTTTGTTTCTTCTGCCCGCCGGGGAGACGGTGTCCCGAAGGGTCGGATGAGGGGAAAACGTTGCCCAATCTCACGGCCTTTGCCCCTTATACCGCTGCCGTGGCTTTCTGTCCGGCGGGGGAGAACAAACCACGAGGCAACGCAGTATCGTCAGATGTCACGTCGCAAGCCAGTGCCGTGCCGCTTCGATATCGGCAAACCCAAGATCGTGACCGTCATCGATCATTTGCACTTCTGCCCGCGCGCCGCCGGCCACAAGCCTGCCTTGCACATCTGCCGCTCTGTCGCGATATTTGTCGCGTTCTCCGGCTACGAGCAGGAAGTTGCGTCCGGTAAGATCACTTTCCGGCCATCTATCGAGTATCGGCAACGGGCGATAAAGCAGCGCATCCCCGGCAAGCTCCGGGTAGAGTGCCGCAAAGGCCGCATAGAAATTTGCGCCGTTGGAATGGCCGATGAAGCGCAGCTTAGAGCGATCCAGACCATAGGACCGAATGGCGCCGTCAATGAAGGCGGCAAAGGCTTCCGCTTCCGAGACGATATCCTTCTGGTCGAAGCTGAGATCGGGCAGACGCCGGAACCAGCGCGCGATGTCTTCCTCCGTGCTGCGGCCACGAACGCCAAGAAGCGTGGCGCCCGGAGCAGCCCGGTGCGCCAGCGGCATCAGGCTGGTTTCACTGCCGCCGGAACCGTGCAGCAGGATGATGGTGCTGCCATCCGGCTTTTCGGGCGTATAGAAGCGGTGCACGAAGGGCAGGTCGCGATAGACGATACGTTCTTCGCCCGGCATCGAAAATTGCGGCAGCGCAACGCGCACATCCGCTTCGTCCTTCATGAAGAGTGGCGGGATGAACAAATTTTCGCCGAGTGCCTCCAGCGGTTCGTCCACGGTCATGCCGGGAGCGTCGGTCGCCATTTCAATCAGCACGCCGCCCGGTTCGCGGACATAAAGCGAGTGGAAATATTTTCGGTCGTGGGCATTCGTCGTGCTGGAGTTCAGCGATTTCAGCTCGGCCAGAACCGCGTTCAACTCGTCCAGATCCTTCGCGCGGAAAGCGATGTGGTCAACAGTGCCGGTGCCCGGGGCGCTGGACCAGAAGCCGGTCGCGTCGCGCACGTCGATGATGTCGCCGCTTTGCGATATGAGCCGGCGGATCGCGCCTGTCTGGCTTTCCTGCCGGTAGCCGAAATATCTTGTAAGGAACGCCACGGTTTCTTCCGGCACCTCGCTCAGCATCGTCGCGCCATAAATCCGGCGAATGGCGTCTTCTGCCGGGATGTCGTTTGTCACATGCGGCGTGGCATCGGCGAAGGCGTTCGTGCCGACCAGCTTGACGATCAGGCCGTCAGGGTCTTTCAACCGGATGACAGGGGTTCCGAATTCGTCGGATGGGCCCTCGGCGCGGATGCCGAATTTCAGCGCGCGCGTCAGCCAGAAACCAATGCTGGCAGGGTCGATCGCCAGTGAAACTTCCAGCGTCTGGCCATAACCCACGCGGCCCTGCCCACCGTCTTCCCAGACGAGGAAGGTCAAAAGCGAGCCGGGCGAGGCGTTTCCGTCGCCGTAAAGCAGGTGAAGCTGCATGGCATCTTCAAAACCGGCAGTGCGTTTGACGAGCCTTAAGCCCAGAAAACCGGCGTAAAAATCGACATTCGCCTGCACCTTCCGGGTGATCATCGTGATGTGGTGTATGCCCAGTGCAGAATTCATCTTGCCGTCCCCGCCGTTTTGCCTGCTGTTTGTGGCCCTATTTGTCCCACGCTGCGCCTGATCCGCAACCCCGGCAAGTGAGAACGCTGTGTTCGCTGCGTGAACGATATTGCAGTCGCTTCGTTGCATGCGGGATGGGCAAAAATCAGGCTTTTTGCCTGCCGGTTGACCATGAATGCCTTTAAAATAAGCATACAAAATAACGGCTATTTTGTATGCAATTTTATCTTGCCTTGATGGCTGGAATTGGGTCTTATGCAACCAATCCAACCATAACCATCAGGGGGAACACATGATATTAACGCGTAGGTTGTTGTCGAGAGCTCTGGCCATTGCTGCAGTCGGTGCCGCTGCCGGGCTGTCGCTGCCGGTAACGAGCGCCCATGCCGAAACGCCGGTAAAATTCACGCTCGACTGGAAATTCGAGGGACCTGCAGCAGGTTTCCTGCTGGCGTTGGACAAGGGATACTTCAAGGCCGAAGGCCTCGACGTGACGATCGACAGCGGTAACGGCTCGGTGGAGGCCATTCCGCGCGTGGCAACCGGCGCTTACCAGATGGGTTTCGGCGACATCAATTCGGTGATCAAGTTCCTCGATGAGGATCCGAGCCAGAAGGTCAAGGCCGTTTACATGGTCTATGAACGCCCGACATTTGCCGTCGTCGGCCGCAAGTCGCTTGGTGTCACTGGCGACCCGAAGTCGCTGGAAGGCAAGAAGCTCGGCGCGCCGCCGCCGGATGGCGCTTTTGCGCAATGGCCAGCCTTCAAGCAGGTCGCGGGGCTGGACGACAGCAAGATCAAGATCGAATCGATCGGCTTTCCGGTGCGTGAGCCGATGCTCGCCAAGGGCGATGTCGACGGCGTCTTCGGTTTTGCCTTTTCGGTGATCCTCAACCTGAAAAAACAGGGCATTGCCGATGACGATATCTCGACCATCCTGATGGCCGAGCATGGCTTGAATCTTTATGGCAATGCCGTGCTGGTAAACACTGATTTTGCTGAGAAAAACCCTGATGCCGTCAAGGGTTTCCTCAAGGCGCTGGCCAAGGGCTTCGCCGATTCCGTCAAGACCCCTGAAGAGGGCGTGGCGGCCGTGCTCAAGCGTAACGAGACGCTCGACAGCGCGATTGAGCTGGAACGCCTCAACATGGCCAACAGCATGAACATCAAGACGCCCTATGTGGTGGAAAATGGCATGGGCGGCGTCAATCCGGCCCGGCTTGCTGCCTCCCTCGAGACCCTGAAAGTTTCCATGGGTCTGAAAGGCAACGTCAAGGCAGAGCAGGTCTTCGACGCGGCTTACCTGCCGCCCAAGGAAGAGCGCATGCTTCCCTGATTGATGTCACGGCGACCGCCCGGATCGCTTGCCGGTCCGGGCGGTTTGCAATTTTTAAATAGCATGGGGGGCTGAAAAGGGGACTGCGATGTCACATCTCGTGGAAATAGACAATGTCGACATGCGTTACGGCGGGGCAGCCGGAACGCTGGCTGTATCCGGCCTCAACCTGACGGTCGACAAGGGGGAATTCGCTGCTGTCGTCGGCCCGTCGGGCTGCGGTAAGTCGACCCTGATGAAGCTGGTAACGGGGCTGCACATTCCGCAAAAGGGCAATGTCATCGTGGCCGGGCGGCAGGTCACGGAACCGGTGTCCATTGTCGGCATGGCGTTTCAGAACCCGACGATGCTGCCCTGGCGCACGACGCTCGAAAATATCCTGCTGCCGCTGGAGATCGTCGAGAAACACCGCCGGCGTCTGCGCGCGCATAAGGCCGAATATGTCGCCAAAGCCGAACGCCTGCTGGAAATCGTCGGCCTCAAAGGCTTCGGCTCGAAATTCCCCTGGCAGCTTTCCGGCGGCATGCAGCAGCGCGCCAATCTCTGCCGCGCATTGATCCACGAGCCGGACCTTCTCATGCTCGACGAGCCCTTCGGCGCTCTCGACGCCTTTACCCGTGAGGAACTGTGGTGCGTCATTCGTGATCTGCATACGGCGCAGCGGGTTACCATCATTCTGGTGACACACGATCTGCGCGAAGCGACCTTTCTCGCCGACAAGATTTTCGTGATGAGTGCAAGGCCGGGCCGCGTGCTGGCGGAACACCGCGTGCCTTTTGCGCGACCGCGCCAGCTGGATATCATGTATGACAAGGGTTTCAACGACATGGTGCAGGAACTGCATGGCGAGATAGCGCAGGCGAGGGTGGCGGCATGAGTGCGTTTGTGGAAAGCAGCATGGCAACCGCGCCGTCGAAACCGCTGATCGCCCGGGTCAACTGGGTGAAGGCCGCCCCCTGGCTCTATACGCTGGCGCTGTTTGCAATGTGGGAATTGCTGGTTTACGCGCTGAAAATGCCGCCAACCATTCTGCCGTCGCCCGTGCGTGTGGGGCAGGCCATCGTGCAATATTGGTCGCCGATCTGGAAGAACTCACTGCAGACGCTCTATACCACCACGCTCGGTTTTGCGATCGCCGTCGCGGCGGGTCTCGCCATCGGCCTCTTTATCGGCTGGTCGAAAACCATCTATGCCGGGCTTTATCCGCTGATGATCGGTTTTAATGCCATCCCCAAAGTGGCGCTGGTGCCGATCCTCGTCATCTGGTTCGGCATCGGCACTGTTCCTGCGGTTCTGACTGCGTTCCTGATTTCCTTCTTCCCCATCGTCGTCAACGTCGCGACCGGTCTGGCCACCATCGAGCCGGAAACGGAGGACGTGCTGCGCGCACTTGGCGCCAGGAAGATGGATATCATGCTGAAGGTCGGCATTCCGCGCTCCATGCCTTACTTCTTCGGCTCGCTGAAAATCGCCATCACGCTCGCCTTCGTCGGCTCGGTCGTATCGGAAACCGTCGCCTCCAATTATGGCCTCGGTAATATGATGAGTTCGGCGCAAAGCCAGTTCAACGTCCCACTGGTCTTTGCCGGTCTGTTGATGCTCGCCGTGGAAGGTATCGTCATGTATGCGATCATGGCCTGGCTCGAAAAGCGCATGACCGGCTGGGCGCATCGCTCGACCATGGGGCAGTGAGCGGGGAAAGAGCCGTATCAACTCGCATTGGTTGCCTTCTCCCCACTGGGGGGAAGGCGAAATCGTGACAATTCAAGGTTTGACCACAGGCTGCGGAAAACCAGGAAGAGTGCGGCCTTAATGCGCCGCCATTTCCTCGACGATCTCAGGGCCATCCATCTGGAACGGGTAATAGGTTGGCCAATTGGTCACCTCGTCCAAAAGTGCCTTGCGGTCATTGCCCCAGTAGAGGTGGTAATGGCCGGCTTTTTTAGGCGCGATGGTGTGATCGCTGAACTGAATGAATTGCGGTGCGTCCGCATCGCCGCCGGTCTTTTTGAAGATGTACCGCACGCCGCGATTACCCTTCTTGTAGGTCAGGATTTCCTGGCCGTCGCTGACATAAGTGCCTTGCGTTGGTTTGCCTTCCTTATAAAACGCCACGTTGTCGCCCTTGATGGTGATGCGATTGACATCCGTTTTGTAGCCAATTTCGTAATAGGCACGATATTCGGCTGCTGTCTTGTCGCCGTGGGCTGCCTTCTCCGCCATGATCCCATCGAGAGAACCGTTCAGCAGATAGGGATAGACTGACTGCCAGTCACCTTCCCAGTCTGAAAGCATTCGCGGCTTCACCTGCGCATCCTCGAAGTAACCCTTGTAGATCTGGTTCTCGGCTTCGGTCTGGCCATGGCTGTGGTCGTGGCTGTGACTATGCGCGGTGGACGTCTTGTCTTTTCCGGCCGCCAGTGCCGGGGCTGTCATCAGCAGCATGGAACCGATTGCAAGCGCGCCGGTGACGCGGGTGATGGTTTTTTGCATTCTTCTGGCCCTTATGTGGTTATAAATCGAAGGGTAAGTTATGTAATAACATTACGAATAGGTCGTATAAACACGTCCTTTGCCAGACGCAAGAGCGCCCGCCGCCACCCTTGCGCGAAAAATGGTGAAAGCCGGCTCAGGGCCGGCTTTCATATGGGAAAAAGTTGCATGGAGAAGGGAGCGGCTGGGACGCTCCCAATTCACGCGGTTTGTGCGGTTAATTCCGCCTTGCGCTCATCGAAAGCGAGCTTCATTGCCTTCGTCACGTCACGCGTGGTTGCGAAGTAATTGTCGCTACGCGCCCAGTATCGCAATTTCACGGTGGCGCTGTCGGCGCTGACCGAATCGACGAAGGTAACGGGGGCGGGGTCCAGCAGTACCCGGCTTTCCGAGCGCACCACACGTATCAGCATGTCCTGCGCCGCAGCCAGATCCTCGTCGCTCTTAACCGTCAGGCTCAATTCGTGTCGGCGTGAGGGAAAGCGGCTGTAATTGGTGATTGGCACGTTCCACAGGGTGGAATTTGGCGCAAGGCGGTAAAGCCCATCGCTGGTTTTAAGCTCGGTCGCAAACAGGCCGATTTCGATCACCGTGCCGCTCACGGCGCCAGTCTCGATATATTCGCCAACCCGGAAGGGACGCAGCACCAGAAGCATGATGCCGGCGGCGATGTTCTGCAATGTGCCCTGAAGCGCCAGACCGATGGCGAGGCCGGCAGCGCCGAGTGCCGCAAGAATGGAGGCCGTCTGTACGCCAAACTGGCCAAGCACCATGACCAGCACCAGAATAAGCACCACGTAACGGATGGCACCTGCGAAGAAACCGGCAAGCGTCGCATCGAAGCCGCGGATGCGGGACAGGCCCTGAAAAGCCCAGCGCTGCAGGAAAGTCGCGGCCAGCCAGCCGATGATCAGAAGCAGCAGCGCACCGATGATCGAAAAGGAATATTGCACCGCCAGCGTGCTCGCCTGCCGTACCGCTGCCTGCGATGCGACGATGATATCCGTTGCCTGTTGTTCCATGAATTATCCCGTGATTCTTATTGCTGTTCTACTTTGGTAACGACTGGATGCCGCAGGGGTTCCGCCAAAAACGGAGCCGTCAGTTGGAGAGAGGCAGCACGAAGGGTACGTTGCCGTCCGTATCCGCGCCCCTGCCGATCGTCTTGATTGCCGCCACCAGCTTGCCATCCCGCCCAAGCAACCGGTCCCCGATTGCGATGATGCGGGCATTGGGGGTGGCATAGGGTGATGCGGTGCGCAGGCTGAGCGCAAGCGCCATCTCGTCCTGATCCGGATAAAGGCTGAGTGCTGCAATGACGGCTGCGGCAGGAGAGCGCGACACGCCCATCCAGCAATGGATGAGAAGCGGTGCGGACTGGTCCCATTCGCGGGCGAAATCGATCAGCCGCAGCACATGCGCATCGTCAGGCGCGATGAGATCGCCGGTGCCCTTGAAGCTGATGTCATTCATCGCAAGGGTCAGGTGCCTTTGGGCTGAGATCACCGCCGGGCGGTGAAAGGTCTGCTCCTTTGCGATCAGCGTCACCATTTCACGGGCTTTGTGCTTCACGGCCATTTCCGCGATCCGCGACAACGGCGATACGACGATGGAAGTCATTTAACCCCTCCAGCCGCGTTGCCGGTTTTGACCACGCGCATCGCCTCGATCGCCTCGAAGCGTTCAACGAACCGCTTCTGCGCCTCGGTCGAGGGAAGCGGGATAATGTCGAACATATCGCGGGTGATGCCGCGCGGCAGGCCGAAGAATTTCTGTGCCTCGGCAATGGAAAAACCGGCAAGCTCCGTCGCCTCGAAAAAGGCGGCAACCGTATCGGCTTTCTTGATGCGGTCTTTCAGTTCGCGCGAGGCATGCGGCGGCAGGCCAAAGCGCAGATGCACGGCCGCTTCCAGCCTTTTCTCCACGGTTTTATAACCGCCGCCGACCACTGATTTGAACGGCGATATCATGTCGCCGATGACATATTCCGGGGCGTCGTGCAAAAGCGCCATCTGCATATCGTCGGGCGTCGCATTCGCACATATGCGGCAGAAAATGTTTTCGACGATGAGGCTATGCTGGGCGACGGAGAAGGCATGATCGCCGCGCGTCTGGCCATTCCAGCGGGCGACGCGGGCAAGACCATGGGCGATATCGGCGATTTCTACGTCGAGCGGTGAGGGGTCGAGCAGGTCGAGCCGCCGTCCAGAAAGCATGCGCTGCCAGGCGCGCGGACTTTTAGCGGGCGCCACGCCTATTCCTCCGCCTGTACCGCAGGATCGACGACGGGGAAGGAGATGCCGCTCCAGGCCGGCAAGGCCACAGTCACGGGAACATTCTCGGCAATGAGCGGCGTGGCGGAGGCGAGCGCATCGGCAACGCGGTCTGTCCGCACGATGGCAAGTCCCGTGTTGCCGCAAACGGTTCCAAGCGCCCCGACCGGTTTTCCATTGGCGGTGATTTCTGTTCCGGTTGCGGGAAGCGCGCTTTCAGCCGAAACGGTGACGACCCGCCGTCTTGCCGTGCCGCGATGTTTCATGCGCGAGACGACTTCCTGACCGACGAAGCAACCCTTCTTGAACGAGACGCCGTCATTCACATCCATCAGCACATCATGCGGAAAAGCATCCTGCAACGCGTAATCCCGGCCGGATTCGGCAATTCCGTACTCAATGCGCAGGGCATCATATGCCGTTATGTCGCCCGAGGCCGAAGCACCCGGCACGCGGAACAGATTGATGCCGGCCTTGGCGAAACGGCCGTCCTTCGCGTCCGCCTCCGGCACACTTTCGCTCCAGAAAACGCTTACGCCTTCTATCGGTTCGGCCTTGAGATCAACGGGCGCGCGCAGCTTGTACATGGTCAGGCGGCGCAGCAGCGCATCCTGTTCGGCAGCGCCCGATTCGATCAGATAATCCGGCCCATCGCGCGTGATCAGGAAATCGAACAGGATCTTGCCCTGCGGCGTCAGAAGTGCCGAGGCGCGCGCCTCGCCTTGCGGCAGGTTTTCAACATCGGCCGTGATCAGATTGTTCAGAAACTCTTCGGCACCCGTGCCGGAAACTCTGATCAGGCGGCGGTCGGCAAGAAAGGCGGAAGGCATGGCATCACCGTTCGGTTCATCGAAAGCATTTCCGGCTAGGGTCGCTGAGGGCTGCCCGAGGCAATCTGCAGAAATGCTCTCTTTTTGTTTTCGCGCAGTTCCACTTGCAGAACCGCGACGCGCTTCTGCTGAATTGCTCATGCCGCACAGTTAGGATTTTTGCAAAAGAACGGCAAGCACCGCCGCGCGATCAATCGCCGGCGGTGAAGAACTTCCACTTGCCATCGGGCGAAATGCCGATGCGGTAAAAGCTGTAATTACCGTATTCCTGCATATCAGCCAGATCGCCCGCCGTGATGATGCGCAGCAGCTCGACCTTTTCCGGCGCGGTCAGCGTATTGAGCGGCTTTCCGGAGAAATAGGGGAAAACATAGGCTTCATCCGGGGTGCCGGCGTCGACATGGGCATAACCCGTGGAAAGCAGATCGATGATGATCGCCAGCACTTCCAGACCGTCGGGGTCGCCGGAATAGCTTTTCAGCGCTGCGATCGGGTCGTCGCTGTCATTGCCGTCGATACGGAACTGCTTGTCGCTGGCGGCGATGAAAGGCCGCAGTTTTTCGATATCGCCCGAAGAAGCGGCGTCGATGATCTGCTGGCGAAGCTTGCGCACAGCTTCCGGCGCCTTTGAAATATCATGCTCGATAACGACCGACATTTCCGGCGTGTTGCCCGGCTTGGCGGGTTGCTGGGTCGATTGACCGGCGGAACGGTCGACCAGAGGGTCGGGCAGTGGAATGCCGTCCGAATCACCTTCGATCTCGTCGGGCTCAGGAGCCTGGGGCCGTTGCGGCTGTTCGCCACTTTGGGCTTGCGGCTCGCCTTCGGTATTTTGTGCGGGTTTCAGCTCGGAAAGCGCAAAGGCGCGGCTGGGCAAACCAATGGACCCGGCGGTCAAGGCAGCCAAGATGGACAGCATGGCGGAAGAGCGCAAAAGCCCCTTGCTCAGGCAAGACATGACAGACCCCGACTTTACTGTATCACGCGCTGCGGGGAAAATTCGCCTTCAAGCATGCGCTGGCGCAGCGATTCCAGCATTGCTTCGGCACCGGCTTCGCCGTGCATACGGATGGTTTCGCGCATGGCCAGAGCGATTGCGGCATCGGCGATGATCTCCGGCTCGATGCCGTCGGCCATGCCGTCAGCCCATGCCTCGTTCTGGTGTTCCAGAGCGACCTGCATCTTTTCATGCACGATCATGTCGTCGATTTCGTTACGGCTCGTCTGCATTTTTCATCCTCGACAGGGCGGGCAAGTCCTTACCACCCTGTTAACAACACTAGCAGCCTTTTATCAAAACGGCACGGGCTGCGGCGAAAAGAGGTTAACAATCCGCTAATTTCCGAACCTGGACGCAATTTCCTGGGCGAGTGTTGCCCCTTCGTTACGGTAGCCCTCTTCTGCCATGACGGCGGCGCGTGTGCAACTGCTGTGGATGGCCGCAAAGGAACGATATCCACGGTTGAATGCAGCCGTCATGCGCTGGCGCCTTTCAGGTTCGTTGGCCGTATCGGCCGCCAGAAGATCGCTCATCGATTTGCGCCAGTCCTCCGGACCGGAGGAAGGGCACAGGGTTCTCAGATATTGCACCGCCCCCAATATCTCCGACAGCCGTGCCAGCCTGTCGTCATAGGGAGCGGGTTTGGGCGGTTGTGCTTCCGGCGGGCGAACCTCACTGGAAGCAGCCTTCGAAGGCTGCGCATGAGCGACGCCGTCTTGCCCGGCGGGTACAAGCATGGTCAGGAAAAAAGACAGGAAAATGGTTGGCCGTATCAAAATTTTATTCTGCCCCACACATACTCGTGAACACCCGGCGGGCGGATTGGTCCTAAAGCCATCGCGGTCTTTCAGACCGCCCCGTCAGCTTTAGGTCTATATCATGTCGTTATCGCAAAACTGCTGCACAGTGTTGCGCGACATCCTCTAGATAATAGCGATTCTGCCTGGCTGGCAATCATGCAAGCAGCCGCTCGGCGCATTCGACGACGCTTTCCGGTGCCGGCAACCGGCGGATTTCCGACAATGTGAACCAGCCTGCATCCGCCGCGTCGTCGGCCGCCGTCACCGCCGGGTCCGCGTCCGTTTCCACGGTAAAGACGGAGAGGAAATAGTGGCTCGTCAGCGCACCTTCGGGGTCGCGCGACGGCAGGTCATAGGTCGCAAACAGCTGCGGTTTACGCGCGACGATACCGGTTTCCTCCTGAAGTTCGCGCAGCGCCGTCTCTGCTGGCGTTTCACCCTCTTCGCCGCGCCCGCCCGGAAATGCGAACATGTCTTTCGACGGCGGATTTATACGGCGCACGAGCAGCAGCCGATCTCCATTCCGGACGATGGCGGAGGAGGCGGGGCGGGGCTTGATACGAAGGGTCATGAGTGGTTTCGCTTGTTTCAGCCGTCTTGGGCCTGTCTATATTGGTCCGGGAATACCGATGGTATATTCGGGAATCGGATCGATTGTGCACGCAGAAGACGGTGGAATGAAGGTCTATCTTATTTATGCCCTGGCGGCTGTTGCGGAAATCGCCGGTTGCTTTTCCTTCTGGGCGTGGCTGAAGCTTGGCAAGACAGGCTGGATATTGCTGCCAGGCATGCTGGCGCTCGCCGCTTTCGCCTGGGCTTTGACGCTTGTGCCGACCGAGACCGCGGGCAGGGCCTATGCTGCCTATGGCGGGATTTACATTGCCGCATCGCTTCTCTGGCTCTGGGGCGTTGAGGGGCAAGTACCGGATAGATGGGATATCGCCGGCGGTGCCGTCTGCCTCGCGGGCACGGCTATCATTTTATTCGGTCCCCGGGCCTGAGGAGCAGACAATGTGCGGACGTTTCGTGCTCAAAGCGACACCGGAAGAGATTGCCGATTATCTCGACCTGATCGGCCTTGAAGATTTTCCCGCCCGTTTCAACATCGCGCCCACACAGCCGATCCTGATCGTGCTGGAGGGTGAACGGCAGGAGCGCGGCAGTAACCTGCCCAACCGTCGGGCCATGCTGGTGCGCTGGGGTTTTCTGCCCGGCTGGGTCAAGGACCCGAAGGATTTCCCCCTGCTCATCAATGCGCGTTCGGAAACGGCCATCGGCAAGGCATCCTTTCGCGCCGCCATGCGCCATCGCCGCGTGCTGGTGCCTGCCACCGGCTTTTACGAATGGCGCCGCCCGCCGAAGGAGGAGGGCGGCAAGCCGCAGCCCTATTTCATCCGCCCGAAGAACGGCGGCATCGTCGCCTTTGCCGGCCTCATGGAGACGTGGTCTTCCGCTGACGGATCCGAGGTCGATACCGGCACCATCCTAACCACCGCTGCCAACGCCGCGATCGGCCGCATTCACGACCGTATGCCGGTGGTAATCGCGCCGGAGGATTTCAGCCGCTGGCTGGATTGCAAGACGCAGGAGCCGCGCGAGGTGGCCGACCTGATGCGCCCGGTTCAGGATGATTTTTTCGAGATGATCCCGGTATCGGACAAGGTCAACAAGGTCGCTAATGTCGGCGCTGACCTTATCGAGCCGGTGCCGGAAAGCGCGCCGCTCGCGAAAATGAGGCTACCTAAGGATGATGGCCAGATGTCATTGTTCTGATGTGCTTGCTGGCATTCGAGGCTGGTCATCGCGGATCGACCCGGTCACTCCACAGTTGCCCATCCTGCGTCCGTCTTACCCGTTTCGCCCGATTTTCTGCAGGCCTTCCTGGATCATGATATCGGAATAGACGCGGTTGCGGCCGTTCGCCTTGGCGAGGTAGAGCAGCTGGTCTGCGGCATTGAGCTGATTGTCGAAGGGTTCGCCCTTTTCGATTTCCACGACACCGAGCGAAATCGTCAGCGCCAGGCTGCTGCCGCTCAGCTGGCGGCCGTTCTTTTCGACGGCGCCGCGCAGCTCCTCGCAGAATTGATAGGCGGCATGCGCATTGAGCCCACGCAGGAACACGGCGAATTCCTCGCCGCCAAGGCGCGCGGGAATGTGGCGCTGCTCATGGCACATGTCGTGCAGCAGTTCGGCAAGCTTCTTCAGCGCCCTGTCGCCGGCATCATGCCCCAGTGTGTCGTTGATCTTCTTGAAATGGTCGATGTCGAGAATGGCGACTGCGCCGTTCTCGTCATTGTCGTTGATGACGTCCATCAGCGCCCGCGTACGCTCGAAGAAGGAGCGGCGGTTCGGCAATCCGGTAAGATGATCCCGCTCTGCCAGTTCACGCAGCCGTTTCAGCTGTTTCAGCGTTTCGATATTGTTGTCGATGCGGCACTGCAATTCTTCCGGCACGAAGGGACGGTAGACGAAATCCGATGCCCCGGCCTTGAGGAAGCTTGCCGAAAGCAGCCGGTCCGTGGAGGACGAGATGCCGATGACCCGCAGGTCTTCCGAGGAACGGCTGTCGCGGATGCGGCGCGTCAGCTCGTAGCCGTCCATGTCAGGCATATGGTAATCGGTGATGACAAGCTGAATCGATGGATCCTGCGACAGGATTTCCAGCGCCTGCTTGCCCGAATGGGCTTCGCTGACCCTGAAATTCTGCCGTTCGAGGATTTCCACGAGGCCGGAACGCGCCGTCCGCACGTCATCCACTACCAGCACGGAAAACAGTCTGTTGGTCAAAATCCGGTCGACCGTTTTCACCACGGCATCAACGGTGCGATGGCCATCCTTGACGATGTAGTCGATGATCTTCTTTTCGGCGTAGCGCTTGCGCGCCTCCTCATCCACCGTGGCGGTGAAGACGATCGCCGGCACCTTGTGGTCGGCAAGAAGTGCGAGAATTTCACCCTTCGGCGCATCGGGCAGATTGAGACCGGTGAGTGCCAGCGTGAAATCATGGGCGCGCAGCAGAATATCGGCCTGCGCCATGCTGTCACAATGGATCACTTCGGCTGGCGTTTCCTCCGAAAGCCGCGACTTCAGCAGCATGGAAAGAGCAACGGAATCTTCAATCAGAAGGATTTTATCCTGCATGCCGTATGAAGCCCCCCATGGCCCGTCTTCGTTGGTTTTCCCGCAACATCCGAATTGGTCCGATACCGCCTGTCAACGGCATCGAAAATCGGCCTTGTTCGCTGTAGCAGGAAGAATCGCTAAAGTAGAAATTTTTTTGATGCTCAGTAGTCGATGCGAGACTATCCGTACAGTCGTCCCGTGGAAGTCGAATACTTTACTTCGTTTTGGTTGCAGCTTCGTTACAGATCGGGAAGTTTTATAAAACAGGCCGGTTATGCGGTTATTGATGGGGGCCGTACAAACGGAGACGGCGCTAATATTAGCGCCGCACATTTAACCGGGTGTTTTTTCGGATTGACCGTTACCATCGCAAAGTCTGCGAGGCTTTGGATGCTGTGCTTTTAAGAAAAGCGAACGTTTTCAAGCGGTTTTGGCGGCGGGCTTGCGCTTCAGCATCAGGGCTGCGGCCGCAACGGCCTTCAGTCCGAGCGGTCGGTAGTGGCTATTGAGGTCGGGCTTCGCCTGCGGCTGTGCCTTCGTCTCGTTCGTCATTTCTCTTTCTCCACAATTCACGTCAATCGCCGTTTCGATGCGTGTGAGCTACTTCTTTCGTGGGTAATCTTGACGGATTCGAGGCGAAAGAAAGCGAAGCCCGCTTTTCGGGCTGCGACATTTTGTGTCACGTCAAACGACGGTTCGTGGGAGAAAAATAATACCTGCGGTTTCAAATACCGCGATCGAGGCCGTTGCCGCCATTGGCGTCGTCATGCGCGTCTTCCTCAATCGTCAGCGTGCCATAACGGCGGTGCCAGAGGCGGGCGCTGATGGGGATGAACACGAGATAGGCAGCAACCGTCAGAACCAGTACCTCCCAGGTGAAGCTCATCAGCATCGCGACGTAAAGCACGACGACGAGGATCATCGGCAGCACCAGATCGCGGCGAATGCGGCTGGTACCTGACTTCCCCGACCAGACCGGCAGGCGGCTGATGAGAAGATAACCGATCAACACGGTGTAGGCGGCGGCGATATAGGCGAAGGGCTTGCCCGGCTCGACACCAAGGAAGCCGAGATAAACAGGCAGGAGCACCAGCATGGCGCCCATCGGCGCCGGAACGCCCACGAAAAATTCGTTCTGCCACGGCGCCTTCACCGGGCGCTCGATCATGACATTGAAGCGCGCCAGACGAAGGCCTGCGGCAATCACGTAGATGAGGGCGGCGATCCAGCCTATAGAACGCGCCTGATCGAGCATATAGATATAGACGACGAGGGCAGGGGCAACGCCGAAATTGACGATGTCTGCCAGACTATCCATTTGTTCGCCGAATTTGGATGTCGCCTTCATCATCCGGGCGATGCGCCCGTCGATGCCGTCGAGGAAGGCGGCAAGGAGCACCATGCCCACGGCCAGCTCGAACCGGCCTTCAATGGCAAGGCGCACGCCGCTCAGGCCCGCGCAGATGGCCAGAACGGTGATGAGGTTGGGTATCACGAGGCGAAAGGGAATTTCCCTCAGGCGCGGCCCACGGCCGCTGTCGTTGCGGCCCTCATGTTTTCCGTTCTGTTGCGGCTCCGAGATCGGCGTTTCCATGGCGCATGCCCTTCCTGTTTTCGTCAGCCGCGACGGCTAAGGACCGGACCCTTGGCGGAGCCGAACTCGGCCAGAACGGTTTCGCCGGCAATTGCCGTCTGGCCTACCGAAACGCGCGGCTGAAAACCTTCGGGAAGGAAGATATCGAGGCGCGAACCGAAACGGATAAGACCGAAACGCTCGCCGGCATCAACTGGTTCATTCGGCTTGACCCAGCAGACGATACGGCGGGCGACCATGCCGGCAATCTGCACCACGCCAACCTTGCCATGCGCTGTCTCGATGACGAGGCCGTTGCGCTCATTGTCTTCGGAGGCCTTGTCCACTTCCGCATTGAGGAAGAGGCCGGGGCGGTAGGCGACATTGACGATGCGGCCGCGCACGGGCGCGCGGTTCACATGGCAGTTGAACACGTTCATGAACACCGAAATGCGCACCATCGGCTCCTTGCCGAGTTCCAGCTCCAGCGGCGGAACGACGGTCTGGATGGCGGACACCTTGCCATCGGCAGGGCTGATGATCAGGTCGTCATCCTGCGGCGTCACGCGCTCGGGGTCGCGGAAGAAGTAGGCGCACCAGGCCGTCAGCACCAGACCGACCCAGAACAGCGGTTCGGATATCCAGCCGAGCACCAGCGATGCGACGAAGAAGGCGGCCACGAAGACGTAGCCTTCCTTGTGGATCGGTACGATGGTGTTGCGAATGGTGTCGAACAGATTCATAAGTTTCCTTGCTCCGGTTTCCGCCTGCCGTGTCTGTATATGGTCGTGATACGACATCATCCATACGGGCATGCGACAAAGTTCGCTTAGCTGGTTACAGCCAAACTCCCCGCCCGGCAATGGTCCGGTTGGTGTGCCGCCCTGTTGTCAGGGGTTTATGCCCGTCAATGCGCGGGTTCGCCGCGGTCCACAACGCCAAGATCGTCGGTTTCGCGAACATGGCGCAGCATTTCCTCTGCGCGAATGGCTTCGCGCTGGCGGCTCCACATCGAGGCATAAAGCCCGTTCTGTGCCATCAGCGAGGCGTGGGTTCCGCGCTCGGCGATCAAACCTTCCTTCAGCACGATGATTTCATCAGCGCTGATGACGGTGGAGAGGCGATGGGCGATGACCAGCGTCGTGCGGTTTTTCGAAACGATATCAAGCGCGCTCTGGATTTCCTGTTCCGTGTGGGTGTCCAGCGCAGAGGTCGCTTCATCGAGAATGAGGATCGGCGGCGCTTTCAGAATGGTTCGGGCAATCGCCACGCGCTGCTTTTCGCCGCCGGAAAGTTTCAAGCCGCGTTCGCCAACCATGGTGGCGTAACCCTCCGGCAGTTTGCCGATGAAAGCGCTGATCTGGGCCGCATCCGCCGCTGCCGTGACCTCCTCGGTCGTTGCCGAAGGGCGTCCGTAACGGATGTTGTAGGCGAGAGTATCGTTGAACAGCACGGTATCCTGCGGCACCATGCCGATCATCGAGCGCAGGCTCTTTTGCGTCACGTCGCGAATGTCCTGCCCGTCGATGGTGACGGCGCCTTCCTGAATATCGTAGAAACGATAAAGCAACCGCGAGATCGTCGATTTTCCGGCACCCGAAGGACCGACGATCGCCACCGTCTTGCCCGCAGGCACATCGAAGGAAATGCCCTTCAGGATCGGTCTTTCCGGATCGTAGGCGAAATGCACGTCGCGAAAGGAAATGGCACCCGGTCCGGCCACAAGCGGCTTCGCATCCGCCCTGTCGGTAACCTCGGCCTCGACCTCGAGAAGTTCGAACATCTGTTCGATGTCGGTCAATCCCTGGCGAATTTCACGATAGACGAAACCGATGAAGTTCAGCGGTACCGAAAGCTGCAGCAGAAGCGCATTGATGAACACGAAATCGCCAATGGTCTGCTCGCCGCGTTGCACGGCCATCGCCGACATCACCATCATGACAGTGGAGCCGATGCCGAAGATCACGCCCTGGCCGAAGTTCAGCCAGCCGAGCGACGTCCAGATCGAGATCGCCGATTTTTCGTAACGCTCCATGGCGACGTCAAAGCGCTTCGCCTCCATCTCCTCATTGCCGAAATATTTGACGGTTTCGAAGTTCAACAATGAATCGATCGCCTTGGTGTTGGCGTCGGTATCGCTGTCGTTCATGGCGCGGCGAATAGAGATGCGCCAGTTGCTGGCCCGCACGGTGAACCAGATATAGGCCCAGACGGTGACAACCGTGACCAGCACATAGGAAAAGCCGTAGGAGGTCCAGAAAATGATCGCCGTCAGCAGGAATTCGATGAAGGTCGGTGCGGTGTTGAGAATGGTGAAACGGACAATGGTTTCGATGCCCTTGGTCCCACGCTCGATAACCCGTGAAAGCCCGCCTGTCTTGCGCTCCAGATGGAAACGCAGGGAAAGCCGGTGCATGTGCACAAAGGTTCGGTAGGCGAGCTGGCGCACGGCATGCTGGCCGACGCTGGCAAACAGCGAATCGCGCAGCTGGTTGAGCCCGACCTGTATCAGCCGCGTCAGATTATACGCGATGACAAGCGCGACAGCACCGAGCAGGAAGGCCGGAACCAGCCCGACCATGTCCAGCTTGCCGTTCAGCGCATCCGTTGCCCATTTGAAGAAATAGGGAACGAGGATCAGCACCAGCTTGGCGATAACGAGAAACGCCGTCGCCCAGATCACCCGCATTTTCAGGTCAAGGCGGCCTTCCGGCCACATGTAGGGCCAGAGGTTAATGAGGGTTTGCGTGGGATTGCTGGAATCCGCCGAAATGGTTTTTTTCTTGGTGGCCATCATTTGCTCCGGGCACTGCCGGAAGCCGACAGCAGGGCGGCGGCTCTGGAAAGCCGCCGTGCTTGTCACAGGTAGGGTTGTTGCTGGGTCACCGCAATGTCTTGAACGATCAGGAACCGCTCTTCAGACGCTTGCGATGAAGTTCTTCCGCATTCGGCAGTGCCTTCTCCGGCACACCGAAAATCTGGCCGGGCTCGATCAGGTCAGGATTTTTGATCTGATCCTCGTTGGCGAGGTAGATCGTGGTGTAACGCACGCCCTGTCCGTAAACGCGACGGGAAATCTGCCACAGCGTATCGCCGCGGCGGATGATGACGCTGTTCTGGCTTTCGGCAAGTGGCGGCTGCTCGAACGTCTGCGGACCGGCGGGCGCCTGCGGTGCAGGTGCGGGCGGCGCGATGATGTGGAGGTCGGCAAGGCGGCTTGCCAGCGTGGCGATGCCCTTGCCGATCCCGGCAACGTCGTTCGGCCATGCCTCTACCGATGTCAGCAGCTGACGTGCCTTAGCGGCGATATCGCCGGCAAAGGCGGTAAAGGACGGCTCGGTGCCGGCGGCAGTGCGGAACTCGGAGAGCGACTTGAGGCCGATCACCACGGCGGAGCGGCCGGCAATGGCCTGGTCGAGCGCCGGTGTGGCCTGATCCTTGTAGAGATTGGACAGAATGCCGAAGGCCTTGGCGACATCCGTGCGCAGCTTTTCGAAGGCAGCGCGGTCGCTTGCCGTGCTCTGGTTTTCAGCGGGCGCGGTCGTCGTGGCGGCGGATGGCGTTGCGGACGGTGCCTGCATGGCGACGGTTGCCTGGTCGGTCTGCGGGCGCTCGAAAGGAACGCGCACGCGCACCTTCACCGTGCCATCGGCATTCAGCTCTTCGACAGTGATGATATGGCTGCCGACGGAAAGATCGACATTGCCTTCAATGACGAAATGGCCGGAGGCCTCCGTGGTGCTTTTGCCGATTTCCTTGTCATCGACCAGCGCGCGCACGCTCGAAGCGGCAGGCGCGGAACCCGCAACGAAAATCTTCGAGCCTTCGAATTCGACGGCGGTTACCTGAACGGTCGAAGTCAACGGAGCGKCGGCAGCGGACGGAGCCGGGGTACCAGCGGCAGGCGCGGGCGTCGTGGTGGCGGCAGCTGTTGCCGACTGGCCCGGTTGCGCGGCTTGCGGGGGCTGGAGTGCTGAAGGTGCCGCCTCCGGCATTGCCAGCACGCGGCTTGCTTCACCGGGCTTGGACACCATTGCCAAGAGTTCGCCCGCCTTGCCGTTGGGCACGGAAACGGTTGCGACTTCTTCGGATTGCGTTGCCTTGCCGCTGGCGTCGGTCGAGCGCAGCACCAGCTCATGGTCGCCCGGTGGCAGGGGATTGTCAAAAACGGCGGCGAAATCGCCTGATCCGTCGATGGTCGTCTGCGCGATCACCTTGCCGTTGCTGAGAATTTCAAGCTTGGAGCCGGGCTGTGCCTTGCCTGCGACCACAGCCGAACCATCGGGCTCGACGCGAAGCACGTCAAAGGTCGGTGCGCCCGATGTGGACTGCGCTGCATCGGCGGCAGGAGCGGCGGGTTGGGTCTGCTGTGCAGCACCATCGTCGGTGCCGGTGAAGACGCCCGCCAGACGGCGAACCTGCGCCGCCGCCGCCGCTGCACTATCCGGCAGACCGCGCAGGAAAGCGGTGGTGCGTTCGGCCGCAGTGCGCGCCGTGGTGATGAGGCGCGACGTCGTTTCATCGAGCGTCTCGGGAATTTCGATATTGGTCAGTTCCTTGAGCGATGCCTCGACCTTCTTGCGTGCTGCCGCAAAGTCGGCGTCGGACGGAACCTTGCTGTCGGCGAAAAGCGTGGTCAGATCCTTGATCGACTGGGTTGCGGAAGCCGCGAGGCGCCCGACCTTGTCGGCGATATTGGCGGTCTCCTGAGCGGCGTCGGACAGGATGTCGCCCGCCTTGTCGCTGCCCATTTCAACGCTGTTCTTCACCGCGTTGCCCGCTTCGTTGATGGCATCGCCGATGGGTTTGCCGTCATTGGAAATTCTAGGCAGGACGAAAAAGATCATGAGCAGGGACGCGATGCCCAGCACGATCAGTGCCAGCAAACCGGCTTTATTGTTTTTCATCCTGGAATCTCCGGGTATTGTAAGCTTTTTACACGAGTTGAGATTGCTAGCGTCTTACCTTGCCCCAGACAAGCGGCGTGGCCGTAAAAGGCCATATTTGCAAGGGATTTCCCAAATTTTCTTGACGTGTCGCATCCGGCATAGTTCCTTCCCATCATGACGGACAAAAATACAGCGATTCGATCCATCTGCGTTTATTGCGGCTCCCAGCCCGGACGTGACCCGGCTCACATGGAAGCAGGCCGCGCGCTTGGGAAATCCATTGCCGAAAACGGCATTCGCCTGGTCTATGGCGGTGGCACCAAGGGCATCATGGGCGCGGTCGCCAGCGGCGTTCTTTCCAACGGCGGCGAAGTAACGGGTATCATACCGGAATTTCTGGTCGATATGGAGGCTACACGCCATTCTCTCGGACAATTGAACGAGCTTATCGTCACCAAGGACATGCATGAGCGCAAACATATGATGTTTGAGCGCTCGGATGCTTTCGTAACGCTGCCGGGGGGCGTCGGCACGCTGGAAGAGATCGTCGAAATCATGACGTGGGCGCAGCTCGGCCGTCACGCCAAGCCGATTGTCTTCGCCAATATCAACGGCTTCTGGAACCCGATGCTGGAACTCGTGCAGCACATGCGCGATCAGGGTTTCATCCATCGCGCCCATCTTCTGAACCCGCTGGTCATCGATGAGGTCAAGGACATCGTGCCCGCCATCATCGACCGGGCGCTTGCGCAGCAGAACCCGGACGGCGACCCTTCGGTAATTTCCCGTCTCTAGGCATCGAATAACTGTTAACGAGCCGCCTCGCGGTTCGTTACAATTTTAAGTGTATATTAATAGAGATTTGACTGCCGCATCGCACCGCCCGCTGTTTTCATGGCTCCGCGCCCGATCCTGTGCCAGCGTCTACAAGGCGTAGGCTGAGCGCGGAATTTGATTTTCGCCGCCATGATAGCGGGGCTCATTGGGGAATGATTGCTTTTTTGGTGCGGCTGAAAAGCCGGACGCATTTTATTATTCAGAGAAGTCCGTTTCAGGGCAGGGATGCGATCCTCGGTTCCGCTGCCCGCCGCCGGGTGGACGCGAAAAAGCGGCTCGGAATATTGATCGCCGTCTTTGCCGTTATCTATGGCGTCGTTGCAGCACGGCTTGTCCAATACGGCCTTGCCGAACCCATTGCGACCGCATGGATCAATACCGGCGCTACAGCAGTCGCCTCCCGTCCCGATATCCTCGACCGCAACGGCACGCTGCTCGCGACCGATCTCAACATGGTGTCGCTTTATGCGGATCCGCGCCGGGTCGTGGACGCGGATGAGGTTGTCGAGAAGCTCGCAACCGTCATCCCCAATCTCGACTGGCGCGAGACGCACCGCAGATTGCGCTCGGACACCGGCTTTCAATGGCTGCGGCGCCAGCTGACGCCGCGCCAGCAGGCCGATATTCTCAACCTCGGCATCCCCGGCATCGGTTTCCGGCCGGAGAAACGGCGCTTTTATCCGGGTGGCCCCGCAGCCTCGCATATCATCGGCCACGTCAATGTCGACAATCAGGGCCTTGCGGGTATGGAACGTTATCTCGACCAGCAGGGACTGGCCGACTTGCGCGCGACCGGCCTTGCCAGCGGTGCACCGCTGGAGCCGGTGAGGTTGTCGATCGATCTGCGGGTGCAGAACATCGTTCGTGAGGTCGTGCTCAAGGCGAAAACCGCCTATCAGGCGGAGGCTGCCGGTTCAGTGATACTGGATGTGGAGACGGGCGAGGTGCTAGCCATGGCATCGGTGCCGGATTACGACCCGAACGAGCCTTCCCGCACCCTTGCCGATGGCAGCATCGACAGGGAGTATGAAAAGGGCTGGTTCAACCGCATGAGCAATGCGACCTTCGAGATGGGATCCACCTTCAAGAGCTTCACACTTGCCATGGGACTGGATGCAGGTGCCATAACGCTCAACTCGGTGGTTGACGCGTCGCGGCCCATCCGCATGGGCGGCTTCACCATCAAGGATTTCAAGGGTCGGAACCGCCCGCTGTCGATCCCGGAAGTGTTTCAATATTCATCGAATATCGGCACGGCGGCTGTTGCCGACAAGGTCGGGGTCGAAGGCCACCAGCAGTTCCTGACGAAACTGGGACTTCTTTCCAGAATGGATACGGAAATGCCTGGCGTTGCCACGCCCACCCAGCCGAGAACATGGAAGAAGATCAATTCCGTCACCATTTCCTTCGGCCATGGCGTTGCCACTACGCCTTTGCAGACGGCGGTTGCAGCAGCTGCTCTCATCAATGGCGGCAGCCTTATTTCGCCGACCTTCCTGCCGCGTTCCCGAGAGGATGCGGCAGTGCTTTCCCGCACCGTCATCAACGGAAAGACGAGCGCCGATATGCGTTACCTTTTCAACTGGAACGGCATCAAAGGGTCGGGCAGGGGTGCGCAGGTGGAAGGATTTCACGTTGGCGGCAAGACCGGAACCGCCGACAAGGTCATCAATGGCCGTTATGCCAAGGATATCAATTTCAACGCCTTCGTTGCCGGTTTTCCGATGCACAAGCCGAAATATGTCGTGCTGACGATGATCGACGCGCCCAGGACCGGCGTGAACGGAGGACGCACGGCTGCCTCGACGGCCGCACCCATGACCCGTGAAATCATCACCCAGACGGCTGGACTTCTCGGCGTCAAACCGCGCTTCGGTTATGACGCGACACCGCAATTGCTGGTCGATTATTGAAGACCCACATTCCCGTTACAGATACGGGAATGTGGAGAGCTGGCATGACGCGGAAGGTTATCGCTTCAGCCGCATCAGGCTAGATGCGGTATAGATCGCCAGCGCCACCCAGATCATTGCAAAGGCCGCCATCCGCACCATGTCGAACGGTTCCTTGAAGATGAAGATGGCGATGAGGAAGATCATCGTCGGAGCGATATATTGCATGATACCGATAGTCGACAGCCGCAGAAGCTTTGCACCATTGCCGTAAAGAATAAGCGGAACGGCGGTGACGATGCCGCTGGCCGCAAGCAGCCAGGTGTCGGTCGCATTGCCGGCCATGAAATGCGCCTGTCCGCTAATGGCAAGCCAGGCCAGCACCAGCACGGCCGGAACGGAAAGAAGCATGACTTCAAGCAGGAAGCCCTGCGTGGCGCCGATTGGCAGCGTCTTGCGGAAGAAGGCGTAAAAACCCCAGGACACGGTGAGCGCAATGGAAACCCATGGCAGGCTGCCCGCATGCCAGGTGAGGATCGCAACGGCCAGCCCCACGAGGCCGATGGCGGCGATCTGCGCCGGATAAAGCTTTTCCTTGAGCAGTACCGCGCCGAGGAAGATGCTGAACAGCGGATTGATAAAATAGCCGAGCGCGGCATCGAGTGCGCGGCCCGCGCCGATCGCCCAGATATAGATGCCCCAGTTGATGCTGATGAGCGCGGCCGTGAGGCTTGCCATGGCGAGCATTTTAGGGGTTTTCAGCGCAGTGCGGATTTCCGCCGTGCGACCGAGAGCGATGAGGACGGCGGCGCCGATCGGCACTGACCAGATGACGCGGTGCACGATGACCTCTATCGGCGAAATATGCGCAACCGCCTTCATGTAGATGGGAAGGAATCCCCACAGCAGATATGCGGAGAGCGCGAAAGCAAAACCGCGTGCGCTATCGCCGCCCTCTTGGGCCGGAAGCGTTTTATCGAGTGCCATGGGAGTACCGCCAATTATTAGGGATTGCCCTTCATAACGGATCGGCGTAGCGCGGGCCAATTCATTTCCGTGAAGCGTTCATGAGAAAAACTGCATGAATAAAAGGCGATTTGCTCTTGAAACAGGCGACTTTGCGATCGGAGGGATGATCCACGCACGAAAATCTGCGTGAATCATTGTCTCATCAGGCCGCTTCAAGCATCTGAAAGGCCTGCCTATTTCCCCCCGAAACGATCGGTTGCGCGGATCAGCTGGTCAAGAATACCGGGTTCGCTCAGGGCATGCCCGGCTGCCTCGACAATATGGAAATCCGCCTTCGGCCAGGCCTTGGCAAGCTGCCAGGCATATTTCAGCGGGCAGGGCATATCGTAACGCCCGTGCACGATGACGCCCGGAATATCGCGAAGCTTGCCGGCATCGCGCAGCAATTGCCCTTCCTCCAGCCAGCCGCCATTGACGAAGAAGTGGTTCTCGATGCGTGCGAAGGCGATGGCGTATTTATCCTCGCCGAAATCCTCGACGCGCGCCGGATCGGTAACAAGGGCGATGGTTGCGCCTTCCCACTGGCTCCATGCTCGCGCGCATTCGAGTTTCTTGGCTTCGTCCATACCGGTGAGATAGCGATTATAGGCCTGCATCATCTCGCCGCGCTCGGCTTCAGGAATTGGCGCTATGAAGTTTTCCCAGCGATCGGGATACATTTCAGAAACGCCGAACTGGTAATACCAGTCCAGTTCCGGCCTGGTGACCGTGTAGATGCCGCGCAGCACCAGTTCGCTCACGCGTTCGAGATGAGTCTCGGCATAGGCGAGTGCCAGCGTCGAGCCCCAGGAGCCGCCGAAAACCAGCCATTTTTCAAAGCCGCACAGCGCACGGAGCCTTTCAATGTCGGCAACCAGATGCCAGGTGGTGTTGGCTTCCAGTTCCGCATGCGGCGTGGAGCGACCGCAGCCGCGCTGATCGAACAGGATGACGTCGTAAAGTGCCGGGTCGAAAACGCGGCGATGCGTGGGATTTACCCCGCCGCCCGGACCGCCATGCAGGAAAACCGCCGGTTTCGCACCGCGTGTACCAACCCGCTCCCAATAGATCGTGTGCCCATCGCCGACATCGAGCATGCCGCTCTCGAAGGGTTCGATCTCGGGGTAAAAGCTGCGCAATTCTTCGGTCATGTCTTACTTTCCTTCGGGTGGCCATTCGGCCGTGTCACGATCCGGGTGTTGCCGGTTGTTGACCGGTAGCCGGTTTTCATCCGGCGCAGCTTCCGGCTCGACCGGCAAGCCGTCAAGGTCACCGAACCAATGCATTTTGCTGTCGAGATTTGATTGCGCCTCGGGCTTTATCAGCTCCGGCTCGTCCAGCGAACCAAGCGTGATGTTGATGAAATCGGCGTCCGGCATGTCATAGAAAAGCGGCGTGCCGCACCGTTCGCAAAAACCGCGCCGCACGTGATCGGACGACTGGAACCACGAAGCCTCGCCACGGGTCATTCCAAACTTCGCGCGGGTACTTGCTGCAAGCGGCATGAAATAGTTGCCCGATGCCTTCTGGCACATGCGGCAATGACACAGATGCGGATAGCGCAACCCGCCATCGATCCGGTAACGCACGGCGCCACACTGGCATCCGCCGCTGAGGCTTTCTGAACCGTTCATGCGCGGTCATCTTCCGGCGGCCAGACCTTGGTGTCGTGGTCCGGGTGTTGGAAGGAGGTGATATCAGCCTCATCGACGCTCTGCTCGATTGCAGGTTTTGAAAACAGCTGCTCGATCCAGGGCATGCGCTTGTGGATATTGACCTGCACCTGCGGTTCGATCCGCTCCGGATGATCGAAAGCGCCGATCGCGATCTCTACGCCGCCAGGATAATGATAGGTCAGCGGCGTGCCGCATTTGTTGCAGAAGCCGCGATGGATTTTCGCAGATGAACGGAAGAGGGAAGGCTGGCCGCGCGTCCATGTCAGATGCGCCTGATCGGCGGTGACGAGTGCACCGAAGAAATTGCCGAAATGCTTCTGGCACATGCGACAATGGCAAATGGAGGGGCGACCGATCTTGCCCGCATGAAACCGCACGGCGCCGCACTGGCAGCCGCCGGAAAAGCCTGTTTCGCTCATCGTTTATTCTCCGGGGGCCAGCTCTCGGTGTCATGGTCGGGGTGCTGGTAGGAAACGAGGTTGGTCAGATAGTCGACCGAGGTCAGATCGTCTTCCGTTGGGACGGCGGGTAGCGTGTGGATGCTGTCGACGAAATCGATTTTGCGTTCCACGCCCCACTGAATGGTGGGCGGCAAGGCGGCGGGATCGTCGAAAGCACCGGCCGCAACCGCCATGCCATCCGGCGCCTCATAGGTCAGCGGCGTGCCGCATTCGGGGCAGAAGCCGCGCTTGACGACGCTGGAGGACTGAAAACGTTTCGGCTCCCCCCGCGTCCATTCGAAATCGACGCCGCGCACCGAAACCAGCGGCGCGTAATAGGCCCCAAAAGCCTTCTGGCACATGCGGCAATGACAGATGGAACTGTCCTTGAGATCGCCGGTCGCGCGGAACCGGATCGCGCCGCACTGGCATCCGCCGGTGTAGGTGGTCATGGTTGGCTCTCCTTTACCGTCCGGATAATGTGGAGACAGACATTGTCGATGTCTTTCACAACATCTTCGTTCCAGAAACGCAGAACCCGCCAGCCACACTGCTCCAGCGTCTCCGTTCGTTGCCGATCATAGTCTGCCGCAGCATCTTCCGCATGCTGAAACCTGTCTAACTCGACAATGATCTTATGCGACGGGCAGGTGAAATCAACGATGTATCCTGCGACAGGCAGCTGGCGTCTGAAAGACAGACCTGCAAGACGATGGGCACGGACGGCGTTCCAGAACTTGAGTTCGGCGCCTGTCATGACCTTGCGCATCTGCCGAGCATGTTTCCGATGTCGGGGGCTGACCTTGGCATGGGGCATCGGGATGCTCGCGACTTGATCGGTTGCCGCGAGATTGTAGCATGGTGTGGACGAAATCAAGGGCCTGTCGTGGGGCATCACCACCCTCTGCCCTGCCGGGCATCTCCCCCTCAAGGGGGGAGATCGACAAGCGGCTAGCACCCTACCTATGGAATGCGCGGGGACTTATCGCACTAGCGCGCGGCATCTGATCTCCCCCTTGAGGGGGAGATGCCCGGCAGGGCAGAGGGAGGTAAGTCCCAAGCCGCAGCAGCAAATTACCGCTTCAACTCCCAGGTCGTCGTCCGTTCCCCGGTTTCCTTATCCTTGCCATCCTTCAACTGAATGCCCTTTTCAGAAAGCTCGTCGCGCAAACGATCCGCCTCTGCAAAGTTCTTCGCCTTCAGCATTTCCAGACGCAGTTGCACTAGGGCATCGACTGCCGAAACGATAGCCTCGTCCACTTCCGCTTTCTTCGGCAATACGCCGAGCAGGGCGGCGCTGGCCGCAAAGGCGGGCAGGCGGGCAGGATCGGTATTGGCGGCATGTGCCAGCGCGTGAAGCGCCTGCACGGCGGCAACGGTGTTCAGGTCGTCGGCAAGCGCATCAAGCACGGTTTCGTCCGGTGCCGCGTCGGAGGCTTCGGCCGCCGGCCACTTGGCGAGAAGACGTTCGGCCTCTTCGAGACGCTTCACCGAAAAATCGATTGGCTCGCGGTAATGCGTCATCAGCATGGCAAGGCGAAGAACCTCGCCCGGCCATTGGCGGCCGCCGAATTTTTCGGTGTGCAGCAATTCATAGATGGTCACGAAGTTGCCCTCGGACTTCGACATCTTGCGGCCTTCCACCTGCACGAAGCCATTATGCATCCAAACATTGGCCATCACCTGCGTGCCGTGGGCGCAGCGGGATTGCGCGATTTCGTTCTCGTGATGCGGGAAAATGAGATCGAGCCCGCCGCCGTGAATGTCGAACACTTCGCCGAGGTAGCGACCGGCCATGGCCGAGCATTCGATGTGCCAGCCCGGACGGCCGCGGCCCCAGGGGCTTTCCCAGCCGGGCTCATTATCAGAGGAAAGTTTCCACAGCACGAAATCGCCGGGGGTCTTCTTATGTGCTTCCACCGCCACGCGCGCGCCGGCCTGCTGTTCGTCCAGCGGGCGTTTGGACAACTGGCCGTAATCGGCCATCGAGCGGGTGTCGAACAGCACTTCGCCGCCCGCCGCATAGGCATGGCCGCGTGCGATCAGCTTCTCGATGATGTCGATCATCTCGGCGATGTAGTCGGTGGCGCGCGGTTCAACGGTCGGCTGCAGGCAGCCGAGTGCTGCCACATCCTCATGGAACTGGTCGGCGGTCTTTTTCGTCACCGCGTGGATGGCGTCATTCAGCGGCAGATGCGGATAGTCGCGCAGCGCCCTTGCGTTGATCTTGTCGTCGAGATCGGTAATGTTGCGGGCGTAGGTCACATGGCTTTCGCCATAGACGTGGCGCAGCAGCCGGTAAAGAACATCGAAAACGATGACCGGGCGCGCATTGCCGATATGGGCGAAATCGTAAACCGTTGGTCCGCAGACATACATGCGCACGTTGTCGGCGTCGATCGGCGCAAATTCCGTCTTTTCGCGTGTCAGGGTGTTGTGGAGTTTCAGGCGCAAGGACATGCGGGCGTTCCCTAAAGGCAGTCAATTGTCCTGGCCGGACCGTTTGTCTGTTGGACCTTGCGGGGAGACGAAAACGATCTGGCCGGTGGTGAACCAGCAAAAATTATTCAGCAGCAGGTGCAGATCGTTGTTTTCATGCCTTGCCTTATGGCGTGCCGGTGTTTCGCGGTCAAGCGTTTCTCGCAGGCGCCAGAAGCACCTTAAGAGACCGCCTTGACCAAAAGCCTATTCCGGCTGGCGGTAATCCAGGAATTTGCCTTCACGCACCACGAAGAGCTTGCCGGTTTCGGTAAGCTCAGGCGAGGCGAGTTGAACAATGGCGGCGGCAACTTCAGAAGGGTGTGGCACGTCTGCGGGGTCTTCGCCGGGCATGGCCTGGGCGCGCATGGCGGTGCGTGTCGCGCCGGGATTGATGCTGTTGATGCGCAGTGCGGTTTTATCGGTTTCCGCAGCCCAGGTCCGGGCAAGTGCCTCAACGGCGGCCTTGGAGGTGGAATAGACGCCCCAGAAGGGACGACAGCTATGGGCAGCACCCGAAGACAGGATCAACGCGCGCCCCGCATCCGATCGCAGGAGCAACGGTTCGACAGAGCGGATCAGCCGCCATGTAGCGGTGACATTGATGGTCATGACCCTTTCGAAGACTTTCGCTTCGATATGGCCGACCGGCGAGATGACGCCGAGAACACCGGCATTCGCGACCAGAATATCGAGCTTGCCCCAGCGCTCGAAGATATTGGCGCCCAGCGCATCGATGGCGTTCATGTCGGCGAGATCGAAGGGAACCAGCGTCGCGGTGCCGCCGACGGCCTTGATGGCGTCGTCCAGATCCTCGAGACCGCCGACCGTGCGGGCGCAGGCAATGACGTGCGCACCGGCCTTGGCAAGTTCCAGCGCCGTGAAATAGCCGATACCGCGCGACGCGCCGGTGACGAGCGCGATCCTGCCCTTGAGATTGATGGTCATTTTGCCCCCTCCGAAATTCATTCCGCTTGTTTTATGAAGCCCCTGACGCCAACCGCAAGCGATCAAAACGCCGCAGCGGGCACGGTTTCAATCGCCCGCCACAAAAAAGCGGCCACCGGAAGCCGGTGGCCGCTTGTTATTTCAAGATTATCAGCCGTTGCTGGCCAGCACGGAAATCTTGCTGCCCATCGCCTCGCCGTTCTGGTCGAGAAGGCGGGTAGGGTAGTCGCCGGTGAAATAATGGTCCGTGAATTGCGGACGCGCATTGTTGCGGTTCTCGCCACCGACGGCGCGGTAAAGACCGTCGATCGACAGGAAGGCAAGCGAATCGGCGCCAATGAATTTCGCCATGGCGTCCACATCGGCATATTGGTTGGCGAGCAGCTTGTCGGCATCAGGCGTGTCGATGCCGTAGAAATCCGGATGGAAAATCATCGGGCTGGCAACGCGGATATGCACTTCTTTCGCGCCCGCTTCGCGGATCATCTGCACGATCTTCAATGAAGTCGTGCCGCGCACGATCGAATCATCCACCAACACCACGCGCTTGCCTTCAATCATCGCCCGGTTGGCGGAGTGCTTGAGCTTGACGCCAAAAGCGCGAATCTGCTGCGTCGGCTCGATGAAGGTACGGCCGACATAGTGGTTGCGGATGATTCCATATTCGAACGGAATACCGCTTTCCTGCGCAAAACCGAGCGCTGCCGGCGTGCCGCCATCGGGAACCGGAACGACAACGTCAGCTTCCAGCGGCGCTTCCTTGGCAAGGTTCATGCCCATGTTCTTGCGCGTCGTATAGACGTTGCGGCCGCCGACGACGGAATCGGGGCGGGCGAAATAAACATATTCGAACAGGCAGAGACGTTCCGGCTGCGGCTTCGAAGGCTTGCGCGCATCGATGGTGATCGAACCATCAGGCTGAATTTCACAGATGATGACTTCGCCGTTTTCGACGTCACGCACGAATTTCGCGCCGATGATATCGAGAGCGCAGGTCTCCGAGCAGAAGATCGGCTTGCCGTCCAGCTCACCCATGACGAGCGGGCGGATGCCGATCGGGTCGCGGGCTGCGATCAGCTTGGTGCGGGTCATCGCCAGCATCGAATAGCCGCCTTCCATCTGGCGGATGGCGTCGATGAAACGGTCGGCAGTGGAGCTGTGACGCGAACGGGCGATGAGGTGCAGCACGACTTCGGTATCCGATGTCGACTGACAGATGGCGCCGGTGGCGATGATCTGTCGGCGAAGCGTCAGGCCATTGGTGAAATTGCCGTTATGGGCAATCGAAATGCCGCCTTCTTCCAGCTCGGCAAACAGTGGCTGCACGTTGCGCATCGCCACTTCGCCTGTTGTGGAGTAGCGGGTATGGCCAATCGCGATGGAGCCGGGCAGGCGGGCAAGGGTTGCCGGATCGGTATAATGATCGCCGACGAGGCCCATATGGCGTTCCTGATGGAAGCGCTTGCCATCGAAGGAGACGATGCCTGCTGCCTCCTGGCCGCGATGCTGAAGCGCATGCAGGCCCAGTGCAGTCAGGGCGGAGGCATCGGCGTGGCCGAGAATGCCGAACACGCCGCACTCTTCGTGCAGCGTGTCGCCGTCGATCTCTTCATTGAAAGTGGAATGCGAAAGCGGCTCAATCATCCGGCTTGCCCTTGCTCTCTACCGAGAAAAACGAAAGACCTCTCCGGTGAGCTTGTCTCCCGGTCGGCCAGTCTGTGTCGTGCTTGATATTTAGCACAAATAGCGCGCCTTGCATGCATTGCAAGGCGCGACACTGTGTCAATTATTCGTTGCCGGCGGATTTGTCGCCGGTACATCTTCCGCAGGCGTCTGCGCGGCTGCCGGTTCCTGCGGTTTTCCGAGGATACGGGCGCGGATCTGCGGCTCGATATCGTCAGGCAGAACCGCTTCCAGCTTGCCCACCAGCCCGTCGAGGAAAGGCTTGGACTTGGCCTGGGTTACCCATTGCGGCTGCGTCTTCACATCCACCAGCCAGTTCCAAAAGGCAACCGCGACGACCAGCAAGAGAATGCCGCGCGCTGCGCCGAACAGGAAACCCAGCGTGCGATCCAGCGCACCAATGCGGCTGTCGATGATGAAATCGGCAATGCGCGAGGTGATGAAGGAAATGACGACAAGGGAGATGAGGAAGACGACGCCTGCCGAACCGGCGATGGCGATCTTGTCGTCATCGGTATAGTTGCGTGCATAGGGCAGCAGGATCGGGAAAAGATAATAGGCGGCGGCGACCGAACCGGCCCAGCTCGCGATGGACAGAATCTCGCGGGAAAAACCGCGCACCATCGCGAGAATGGCGGAGAAAAGAACAACGGCGATGACGATGCCGTCGAAAATTGTAATGGGCATATACCAACTCCGGAGGTGCGACGCCCTGTCAGGCGCTGCCTTGCCAATTGTGCGATCCTCTTACACCACTGTTTCCCTTGGCGAAAGGATCAATCTTAGTCGTCCTCAACCTGTTTGAACCGGTTGCCGGAACCGGCGATGCGCGCCACGAGGTCCGGCAGGCTTTCTATTTCCGTCCAGCGCCCCTTGCCCGCTTTCGGCAATTCAGCCGAAGCAGACGGCAGAAGTGCGGCGGAGAAACCGAGTTTTTCAGCTTCTTTCAAACGCTGGCCCGTATGCGAGACGGGCCGTACCGCGCCCGACAGGCTGATCTCGCCGAAATAGACGCAATCGGCGGGCAGGGCAAGACCGGCAAGCGAGGAAACCAGCGCAGAAGCTATCGCCATATCCGCAGCCGGTTCGGAAATGCGGTATCCGCCGGCGACGTTCAGATAAACGTCGTGCTGACCGAGCTTCACGCCGCAATGGGCTTCCAGCACGGCAAGGATCATGGCGAGCCGCGAACTGTCCCAGCCGACCACGGCGCGGCGCGGCGTGCCGAGCGAGGTGGCCGCGACCAGCGCCTGCACCTCGACCAGAATGGGACGGGTGCCCTCCATGCCGGCAAAGACCGCGGCACCGGGAGATTTCTCGTTGCGCTCGCCAAGGAACAGTTCGGACGGGTTGGAGACCTCGCGCAATCCGCGGTCGGACATTTCAAACACGCCGATCTCGTCCGTCGGCCCGAAGCGGTTCTTGACGGTGCGCAGAATGCGGTAATGGTGGCCGCGGTCGCCTTCGAAATAAAGCACGGCGTCGACCATGTGCTCCACCACGCGCGGACCGGCGATCTGGCCTTCCTTGGTCACATGGCCCACCAGCACCATGGTCGCGCCCGTCTGCTTGGCGTAACGGATCATTGCCTGCACGCCGGTGCGCACCTGCGTTACCGTGCCGGGAGCGGAATCGGCCGTGTCGCTCCATAGCGTCTGGATGGAATCGATGATGACGAGATCGGGGCGTTTGCCCTCGGAAATCGTCGCCAGAATATCCTCTACATTGGTTTCTGCCGCCAGCAGCACGTCGGTTTCCGCCGCACCCAGCCGCTGGGCGCGCAGACGCACCTGCGCTACCGCTTCTTCGCCAGAAACATAGATGACGCGATGTCCGCGCCGTGAAAGGGCAGCTGCCGCCTGCATCAGCAGGGTCGATTTGCCGATGCCGGGATCGCCGCCGATCAACACCGCCGAACCGCGCACGAAACCGCCACCGGTTGCCCGGTCCAGTTCGCTGATGCCGGTCGGAATGCGCGGCGCCTCCTCGATCTCGCCCGAAAGCGCCGTGAGCGCGACCGCCCGGCCCTTTTTCGGCGTCTTGCCGGGGCCGGAGCCGATGCCGCCCATCGGATCTTCTTCGACGATGGTATTCCATTCGCCGCAGCCTTCGCATTTTCCCGCCCAGCGGGTATGAACCGTGCCGCAGTTCTGGCACACGAATTGGGTCTTGGCTTTGGCCATCTATGTCAGTTTTCTTTTTCGATTACGTCTTCAGCATCAATGTGCTGGTGGCCATGGACGACACGCAATATGCGCAGTTCATTCTCTTTAACGCGAAAATAGATAAAGCGATTTTTGTGGTGCACGGCGCGAAGGCCGTTGCTGATCCAGTCTCGAGACACTCCCGTGAGGCCCAATCGAGCCGTGTCTTTGATCTTGCGCTCAATGGATGACACGAGCCGTTCGCCTGCGATCGGATTTTTATCATCCAGAAACTTATAAATATTGATGAGATCGCGAATGGCCTGCGATGACAGAGAGTAGGTGCGGGCCGTTATCACTTTTCGTTTCTGGCTCGTTCGATGATGTAGGCGGTTAGATCATCGGCCGTCGTAAACGTCACATACTCGCCCCGCTCAAACTCTTCGTCAGCCTCGCGAATCATGTTCCGAAGCTGAACGATCCTTCCCTCATCGCTGCTCAGTAATTGCAGGCTCGCATGAATAACGGCGTCCGCATCGCTATAGACACCCGCAGCCACCTGCTCTTCGATGAACTTTTCGTCCTGCTCGCTCAAATGGATTTCGGGCATTTCGATCTCCTTTTGTTCTCTTTTAGCACAGGTCGCTTCCGCTTTCCAAGAGCTAAAGACGTGGTTCAGTCGTCAGCCATCAGATATTGCCGCTCGTAGCGCAAACCAAGCCCCGTCAGCATTTCGTAACCGATGGTGCCGGCGGCGCGCGCCACCTCATCGAGCGGCACTTTCGGGCCGAAAAGCTCGATATAATCACCGGTGCGGACGGCATTTGCCGGTATGTCCGTGATGTCGAAAATGGTGAGATCCATGGTTACACGACCGGCGGCCGGCGCCTTGTGGCCGTTGACTATGCCGTAAGCACCGCCATGGCCCATTTCGCGCAATGGAATGCCGGAACCGGAAAGCGACCGCTGGTATCCGTCCGCATAACCAACGGAAGCGATGGCAAGGCGGCTCGCCCGTTTCAGCAAATAGGTGCCGCCATAGCTGACTGTCTGGCCTTCGCCGGCCTCGCGAATCTGGATGATCCGCGCTTCGGCCTTTGCGACGGGCCGCATCGGGTTTGCCACATCGTTGATTGCCTCGCCGCCGTAAAGGGCAATGCCGGGGCGGGTGAGATCGAAATGATAATCCGGCCCCAGAAAGATTCCGGCAGAAGCGGAAAGGCTTGATTCAATTCCTTCGAAAGCAGCGCTAACCTTGCGGAATGATTCGAGCTGGACCTTATTCATGGGCGAAGACGGCGTGTCGGCGCAGGCGAGGTGGGAGAGCACCAGAACCGGATCGAAACTCGCCGGCCTGGTCACGTCGTCTGCCAGAAACAGCGCGTCGTCCAGCGGCAGGCCAAGCCGGTTGAAGCCGGTATCCACATGCAGCGCGCAGGGGTGTTCGCCGCGTTCGGCAACCGTCGCCATCCAGAAGGAGAGCTGTTCCTCCGAGGCCAGAACCGGCACGAGATCATTGTCGAAGACCTGACGCTCCTGGCCCTGCCAGATGCCTGACAGCACGAAGATGCGCGCTTCCGGTGCATAGGATCGCAAGGTCGCACCTTCGGACACCGTTGCCACGAAGAAGTCGCGTGCGCCGGCATGGTAGAGCGTCGCGCCGCAATCCTCGATACCGAGCCCGTAGGCATCTGCTTTCACGACAGCCGCCGTCCGCGCCTTGCCGGACCGCTTTTTCATGTCGCGCCAATTGTCGGCAAGCGCGCCGAGATCAACGGTCAGCCTCAGCGGCGCATGTTCGAAAGCGTCGGTTTCGTGTTCGGTAAATGTGTCTTCGAAGTCGTCTGTCATGCCATGCGTCCGGTTGATTTGGAACCGGTTCGGACCCTAGCACTTTTGTTCAAGACGGTAATGACCGATTGGTTTAAAGTCGTTCTATGCACAATGTTTCGCAGGAACAGGCCATAGACGTCATGCCGGTTGCAGCGACGGAAACGACGCGTTTCTGGCGCGACCCGCGTTTTGGCGGCATGGAATGTCTGAGCGCGACGTTCCTGACACATGAATATTCGCCGCACGCGCATGATACCTTCTCGATCGGCGCGATCGAAAGCGGCTCGCAGATTTCCACCATTCAGGGCACCAGGGAACAGACCGGGCCGGGGCATCTCTATCTCATCAATCCGGACGAGATTCACGATGGTGCGCCGGGTGGCGGCGGTTATCGTTATCGGATGATCTATCCCGACGCAGCGCTGCTGCGTGATATTATCGAGGATGTGACGGGCAGGGCTTTCCACGGAATGCCGTCCTTTCCAAGGTTTCTGCCGCGTGATCCGCAGATGGCCGCTGCTTTTCAGATGGCGCATCGCAGGCTGGAGGCCAAGTCCGGCGCTCTTGAGGCAGATGAGGGCATGTTCTCGGTTCTGGCGGCACTGTTCGGCAGGCATGGCAGCGCCATTATCCTGGCCGTTGAAACCCGCGAGAAGACGGCGGTCTATACCGCCCGCGACTATCTCTCCGATAATTACGAGACCGATATCGGCCTTGAGGAATTGGCGTCCATCGCTGGTCTCAGCCGCGCGCATCTCATCCGGGCCTTCCGCAAGGAGTTCCACATCACCCCGCATGCCTATCTGACGGATGTGCGCATAAGGCGCGCGCGCCGTCTTCTGCGTTCCGGCGAAATGCCGGCCGAGGTGGCTGCGCTGTGCGGTTTTGCCGATCAGGCGCATTTTACGCGGCATTTCAAGGCGCGCACCGGCGTCACGCCGGGACAATTCCGGACGGCGTGATTTTGGTGGCCATTCCGAAGCACAACGTCACTTTCATTCAAGACTGGAAAAACTTGCAGGCGTAATCGCATGTCTCTGAAAAGGAGAATGCAATGTCCGTACTGGAAAAACGTGCAGAGCTTGGCGCAGGCCTGAGAGCTGCGGCACCCCTGCTGGTCGCCATGGTGCCGATCGGCGCCGTGTTCGGTGCGGTCGCGGTCGGCAAGGGATTGTCGCCGCTGGAAGCCTCGTTGATGTCGATTCTCGTCTTTGCAGGTGGCTCACAATTCGTCGCCATGGATCTGTGGACGCATCCGGCAAGCTGGAGCGCGCTCGGTTTTGCCGCGCTGCTGGTCAATCTTCGCCATGTGCTGATGAGTGCTTCCATCGCTGGCAAGCTCGATGATTTTACCGGCTGGCGAAAATATGCGGCCATGCTGGTGCTGACGGACGAATCCTGGGCGCTATCGGAATTCAGGGCAGTTGCCGGTAGGCTGACGGCCGCATTTTTCACCGGCGCTGCGCTGCCAATCTACCTCGTCTGGAACATCGCCACGCTCACGGGCGCGCTTTTAGGCTCGGTGATGGGCGACATGACGGTCATCGGTCTGGACTTCGCTTTTCCGGCCGTGTTCATCGTGCTGCTGATGGGGTTCTGGAAGGGCAGGGAAACCGGCCTGGTGCTGCTGGCAAGCGCTGCCGCCGCCTTTGTCACGCACGCGCTGGTCCCAGGCGCCTGGTACATAGCCGCCGGTGCGCTTGCGGGGCTTTCCGTCGCAGCCTTCGGCCGCGAGGACGAGGTGGAGCAGCCTGCATGACGCTTGATACGAACACCCTGCTGGCGATCCTCGCCATGATGGCGGCCACCGTCGCTACGCGTCTCGGGGGTCTGCTGCTGGTAAACCATTTCACCCTGACGCCGCGTCTGAAAAAAGCGCTCGGCGTGGTTCCGCCTGCCGTCTTGATGGCTGTGGTGACGCCAACGGCATTCTCAAGCGGAATGGCGGAAACAATCGCCTGCGCGGTGACGGCAGTCGCGGCACTTCGCCTCAGCCTGCTCCCAGCCGCAACGCTCGGCGTCGTCACCGTGGCGCTTTTGCGCGGAATCGTATTGTGAGGTAACTCTGCCAAAGCCCTGAAAAGGCTCCACTTTGGCGTAGTGAACATCAAAATGAAATCTCGAGTGATGGAAAACACGTGTTGATATAATCAACTTATAGTATAGTCTTGAGCAAGGCTTACGTGTATTCTTAAGTATGCGCCTTTATTTTGCTTTAAATTTCACTGGGGTCGAATAGATGGGTATGAATAATATTCTATTAGTGTCAATTGTTGTCGTGCAGGCATTTTCATCGACATCGTTGATAGCGGCAGAAAAATGCAACATGAATAATATCGTTACTCACGGTGATAAAAAAGTAGAGATTTACTCATCATCACATAAGGTGAAATCATTATATTACGCTACGGATATGGCGGTGAATACGGATGGAACAGCTCGCTCTTATCATCCGCAAGATCCGTGGGCAACGAAAGGCCTAGCCTTTAATAATATGGGAAATGCCATAACTAATATTTATGACGAAAAAGGAAAGTTGGCGAATTGCGGAGAAAGAAAGGGGGCGTGCTACAAAAAAATAATCAATACTTTCGAAAAGGCGCGGGACTCTGGATACAATCCTGCAGGCTATCCGAGGGTCGAAACAGACCAGATCATACCGTGGAAGTATGATAACGCCTTGCGAAGAATGGTGCCCTGCACAATTCTTAGTGGTCCGTTCAAGGGCTATTTTGTGTCTCAGACGTCTATTCACGTCGACACGAGCAGGCCTGAATGCGATCAAAATCGCTATCTTGACAGCCGTGAATTCAAAGCAGTCGTTTTGCCCAAAAATGTCGATTGGCGTTCTGGGGGCATACGAACTGATGACGGAGATATTGTTGTCGTTAGAGACGCAGAATCTGGTCGCATAGCTTATGCGATCAATGGCGATCGCGGCCCCGCTAAGGCCATTGGAGAAGGTACGATTGCGCTTACGTCTTATCTCAGCGGTAAAACCATAAAAAACGATTCAACATATGAAGAAATCAAGAAACTGCATCGTAAGCGAGTGCAGTACGTCACTTTTCCTGCCGATGATATTCGCAAGAAAAAAGCTACGGGTATTTTCACGCAGGCTGATATCGACCAAGAAGGTGAAAAGCTTTTCGAAGCATGGGGTGGACAAGAGCGGCTTAAGGCGTGTGAATCGCTGCCTTGAAAAATTAAGATTACATTTCTATGGGCGTCTATGCGGCTTAGCATTGTGTGTTTCAAAGCCGCCTGGAATTATGAGTATGGACAGAGTATTGAGCGCGAAAACCTGTTCGCCCTCAATACTCAATACTCAATTCCGATCAATGCTCTTCGTACTGGCTGAAGCTCGGGTCGGCCAGATCCGCGAAGCGGGTAAATTCGGACTGGAACGCGAGTTTCACTGTGCCGGTGGGTCCGTGACGCTGCTTGGCGATGATGACGTCGGCGGTGCCTTTCACCTTGTCGAACAGGGCCTCCCACTCGGCATATTTCGGATCGGAAATATCGCGCGGCTCCATGTTCTTGACGTAATACTCCTCACGGAACACGAACAGCACCACGTCGGCGTCCTGCTCGATCGAGCCCGATTCACGCAGGTCGGAAAGCTGCGGGCGCTTGTCTTCACGGCTTTCCACCGCACGGGAGAGCTGTGAAAGCGCGATGATGGGAACATTGAGTTCCTTGCCGAGCGCCTTAAGGCCCGTGGTGATCTGGGTGATTTCCTGCACGCGGTTCTCACCGCTCTTGCCGGCGCCAGTCATCAGCTGAATATAGTCGACCACCAGAACGTCAAGACCACGCTGGCGCTTCAGTCGACGGGCACGGGCGGAAAGCTGGGCGATGGAGATACCACCGGTCTGGTCGATGTAAAGCGGCACCTTCTGCATCATCTGGGAGCAGGCGACGAGCTTCTCGAAATCGGCCTCGGTAATGTCACCGCGGCGGATTTTCGAGGAAGACACTTCCGTCTGCTCTGAAATGATACGGGTTGCCAGCTGTTCGGACGACATTTCGAGCGAGTAGAAGCCGACAACGCCGCCGTTTTTCGCCTTGAACGAACCATCAGGCTGTACTTCCTGATCGTAGGTCGCGGCGATGTTATAGGCGATGTTGGTGGCAAGCGAGGTCTTGCCCATACCCGGACGACCGGCAAGTACGATAAGGTCGGAACGCTGCAGGCCGCCCATGCGGGCGTCGAGCGAGTGGATGCCGGTGGAAATGCCGGAAAGATTGCCGTCACGCTCGAAGGCGGCGCCCGCCATGTCGATCGCCAGCGCCACGGCGTCGTTGAAAGACTGGAAGCCGCCATCGTAGCGACCGGTTTCCGCCAGTTCGAACAGGCGGCGCTCGGTGTCTTCGATCTGCGCTTGCGGCGGCATGTCCAGCGGCGCATCATAGGCGATGTTGACGACATCCTCGCCGATCTGGATCAGCGCGCGGCGCAGCGCCAGATCGTAAATCGCCCGGCCGTAATCTTCCGCATTGATGATCGAAACGGCTTCTGCCGCCAGACGCGCCAGATATTGCGCCACCGTCAGGTCGCCGACCTTGTCGTCTGCGGGCAGGAAGGTCTTGATGGTCACCGGATTTGCGGTCTTGCCCATGCGGATGATGTCGCCCGCCACTTCGAAAATCTTGCGGTGCAGCGGTTCGTAAAGATGCACGGGCTTCAAGAAGTCCGACACGCGGTAATAGGCGTCGTTGTTAACGAGGATGGCGCCCAGCAGCGCCTGTTCGGCCTCGATATTGTTCGGCGCCTCGCGGTAATGCGGTTCCGCCGGTTGCGCGGGGGTGATCTTTCTCACAGCGTCGTTCATGGTTTGCACGATCTCCCTTTGCCTTGCCACTACACTTCGGGTTTGGCTTCCTTGGCCATGGCAGTCAATGATATTGTTGCAACACTCTATGGCAGCCTGACGTCCTGTCTGCGAAGCTGGATCACATCTTCAGTTGTCCCCAGCAATCCACAGGCGGGTGGGGACAAGGGGCGGGAAATTCCCGGCAACGTGATTCGCTGCCATGAGTTTATCGCATGGCAGACCCGACGTGAAAGAAACTTGAAAATCGGCAGGCTTCCAAATAAATAGGCAGAAAATAAGTAGTGTGCTAATTATAAGGCTTGCTGACATGTCCCGCGAAACCGACAAGGAACAGCTTCTGGACGAGGTGTCCGCCTTCACCCGCAAGCTGCGCGCATTTTTTGACGCGCGGGTAGGGGAAAGCGGCCTGACTTTGGCGCGTGCGCGTGCGCTTTTCGCGCTGTCGCGACGCGGGCCGCTGACCCAGACGGAGCTTGCAGAGGAAATGGAAATCGAAACGCCGACGCTGGTGCGCGTGCTTGACGGCATGGAGAAACAGAACCTCATCGAGCGACGCTCCGACGAAACCGACCGCCGCGCCAAACGCATCCACATGACGGAGGAGGGCGAGAAAACCTCCGAAACGGTGCAGGCGGTGGCAAAATCGCTCCGTTCTGAAATCGCCGCCGATGTTTCCTCGCAGGATCTGGCGATGGCGCTGGATGTCATGCGCAGGCTTTCGGCCAATCTGCAAAATCTGGCAAGCGGGAGGGCGCTATCGTGAGTACCGTGGTGCCGCAAACGGCAGACGAGAACGCCTCTGAAAATGCCGACGTGACGGTAAAGCCGGCGAGCGCGCCGGAATCTGCTGCTGCGGCCGCCGCGCCGCAACCGGTGGAGCGGCCAGTGTGGCTGCGGCTGTGTTTCATCTTCGCGGGCCTGGCGTTCTTCATCACCCAAGGGTTGGGCATGAACCTCGTCATGGCCAATCTATACCAGTTGCAGGGCGAATTTTCCGCCACGGTGGCCGAGGTCGCCTGGCTCTCCGCCGCCTATATGGCCCCCTATGCCACGTTTTCCATCGCGCTGTTCAAGGTGCGAACGCAATATGGCCTGCGTCCCTTTGCCGAACTTTCGATCATCGTCTTCGTGGTTGCCTCCTGCCTCAACCTGTTCGTGACAGATTTGCATTCGGCGATCGTCATCCGCTTCCTCAGCGGCATGGCGGCGGCACCTCTTTCTTCGCTCGGCTTTCTCTACATTCTGGAGGCCTTTCCGCCGGCGCGGAAATTCTCGCTGGGCTTCAGCATCGCGCTCACCGGAACCTTGCTGTCTGCACCGCTCGCGCGCATCGTCTCGCCTTCCTTGCTGCAAATCGGCGGCTGGAATGCCCTCTACACGATGGAAATGGGCTTCGCGCTGATCTCGCTCGCCTTGATCTACCTGTTGAAAGTCACGCCGCCGCCGCGGGCGAAAGTCATCGAGCGCACGGATATTCTGAGCTACCTTCTGTTTGCGGGTGGCCTTGGCTGTCTTGCGGTCATGCTCACGCTTGGCCGGTTTTACTGGTGGTTCGAAACATGGTGGCTGGGCGTGCTTCTGGCCACGTCGATCACGCTTCTCACGCTGATGGTCGTCATCGAGTTGCCGCGCAAGAACCCGCTGCTTGACCTGCGCTGGATTTTTTCGAAAACCAACCTGCATGTCATAGCGGTCCTGCTCATCTACCGTGCAGTTTCCTCCGAGCAATCCTCTACGGCGGTGAGTTTCTACCAGCAGCTTGGCCTTTTGAACGACCAGACGATCACGCTTTATGCTCTGGTGCTTTTGGCGACGGTTCTCGGCGGTGCCGCCTGTGCCTGGCTGATGCTGACGAAATATGTCGATACCGCTCATGTGATTGCGCTTACCCTGATTGCGGCCGGCGCTTTTCTGGACAGCCAGTCCAACAACCTGACGCGGCCAGCGCAGATGTATCTGAGCCAGATGATGATCGCCTTCGGTGCGGCCATGTTCCTGCCGCCCGTTATGGCAAAGGGGTTCGCTGCCGCACTTGCGCGCGGAGCGCCCTATCTGGTGAATTTCATCACCATCTTCCTGTTCACCCAGATCACCGGATCGATGTTGATGACCGGGCTGCTCGGCAGTTTCGTGACGCTGCGCGAAAAATTCCATTCCAATATTCTGGTGGAAAATATCCTGCTCACCAACCCATTGGTCGCCCAGCGCGTGTCGCAGCTTTCCGGCGCCTACAGCCACGTCATCACCGATCCGGCGCTGCTGAAGGCCGAGGGGCTTTCCCTCCTTGGCCAGCAGGTTACCAAGGAAGCCTATGTGCTCGCCTATAACGATACGTTCCTGTTGATTTCCACCGTTGCGGCGCTGGCGCTCATGGCGCTTTTGCTCCACCTTGCATGGCTGCGCATCCGTCCCCGCTTTTTCCGGGACAATGTCGATGCCGCGCCGGCGCCACAGTCTTGAACCTCCAAGAGTGATAATATGCTGAAGAAGATTTTTACCCCCGTTTCCATTCTCGTTCTGCTCGGTGGCCTCGCCGGCGTCGCGCTGGTGCTCTATGCATGGCGCCTGCCGCCATTCCTTTCCACCGTCGAAATGACCGACAACGCCTTCGTGCGTGGTTACGTGACGACGATGAGCCCGCAGGTGAGCGGTTATGTCGTGGATGTGCCGGTGAAGGACTATCAGGAGGTCAAACAGGGTACGTTGCTGGCGAAGATCGACGACCGCATCTACCGCCAGAAGCAGGCGCAGGCGGGAGCCGCGCTGGATACGCAAAAAGCGGCACTGGACAATTCCCGCCAGCAGGAAAACGCCGCCAACGCCAATATCCGTTCCAGCGAGGCGGCGGTCGATAGCGCGCAGGCATCTCTGAAACAGGCGCAACTGGCATCAGACCGTCAGGACAACCTCATCAAAAGCGGTGCCGGCACCTCCAGCCTGCAGGAAGAGGCGCATGCCGCGCTTGAAAAGGCGAGGGCATCGCTCTCGCAGGCGAAAGCGGCACTTGAGGTCTCGCGGCAGGATTTGCAGACGATCATCGTTAACCGCAGTTCCCTGCAGGCCGCTGTCGCCAATGCCGAGGCTGCGGTCGAACTCGCCAGGATCGATCTCGACAATACCGAAATTCACGCGCCGGTGGACGGCAGGCTCGGCGAAATCGGCGTGCGCACCGGTCAGTATGTGACAGCCGGAACGCAGTTGATGGCGGTTGTGCCGCATGATGTCTGGGTCATCGCCAATTTCAAGGAAACCCAGCTCGCGGGCATGCAGGTCGGCCAGCCGGTGACGATCTCGGTGGATGCCCTGCATCGCCGCAAGCTCAACGGCCGCGTCGAGCGGTTCTCGCCCGCCACGGGATCGGAATTCGCTGTCATCAAGCCCGACAATGCCACCGGCAATTTCGTGAAGATCGCCCAGCGTCTCGGCGTGCGTATCGCAATCGACGCCGATCAGCCGCTGGCAGCGGATCTGTCGCCGGGCATGTCGGTGGTCGTGCATGTGGACAAGAGCGTGGCGCCTGAGGGGGCGGAGACGGCGGCGAGGTAGTCTGGCTATTGGAGTATGCCGAGAGGCGCCCCCTCTGTCCTCCCGGACATCTCCCCCACAAGGGTGGAGATCGAATTGTGGCTTGCGCTCGACAACCTCAACGTTGCGGCTATTAGCGATGTGGGATCGCCCTGCTGATCTCCCTCCTTGTGGGGGAGATGCCCGGCAGGGCAGAGGGGGGGGGTAACCTCTCCGCACACTCCAGTCACAAAACCAAAAAAACCCCGGATGTCGCCATCCGGGGTTTTCCTTATGACCACAAGGCCAAATCTTATTCGTCGTCGTCGTTGCCGTCAGCTTCCGGATCGAAGAAGTCTTCCGGACGCAGGGCGTCTTCGTCAACGCCGTAGATGGCGTCGGCGGAGGTGAGGCTTTCGCCCTTGGACTGACGCTCGGCTTCTTCGGCAGAACGGGCAACGTTCAGCTCGACCTGAAGCTCGACTTCGGCGTGCAGGTGCAGGGTAACGTTGTGCAGGCCGATGGTCTTGATCGGCGTGTTCAGTTCAACCTGGTTGCGGCCGATGTTGAAGCCTTCGGCGCCGAGGATTTCAACGACGTCGCGAGCAGCAACAGAACCGTAAAGCTGACCGGTTTCGCCAGCCGAGCGAACGACGATGAAGGACTTGCCTTCGAGTGCTTCGGCAACCTTCTGGGCTTCCGACTTGCGCTCGAGGTTACGGGCTTCAAGCGTTGCGCGCTCGGTTTCGAAACGGGTCTTGTTGGCGGCGTTGGCGCGCAGCGCCTTGCCCTGCGGCAGCAGGAAGTTACGTGCGTAACCGTCGCGAACCTTTACGGTTTCGCCCATCTGGCCGAGCTTGTTGATGCGTTCGAGAAGAATAACGTCCATCTTCTTGATCCTTTCTATGTGTTGGTTTCGTTCGTATTGTCAGTTTTCCGCGTTGGGGTGAGGGAGATCGTGCTGCGCACGTCGCTCAATCCCAAAACGAGAATGATAAGCAGCGGGAAGACAAAGACCGCCGAGAGATAGGCGAGGATGAGAACCGGCAGACGCCAGTCCTTTCCACGCGCGCGTTTGTGCAGCGAGGCGTAACCCGCCATCAGGAAGCCCGCGCCGAAGGTGCCGCAGACGACTGCGCCGACCATGGCGGCGACGCCCCCGAAGAACATGGCGACGATGCCGCAGAGAAAAACGAAGATGGCGTTGCGGTGCATGCGCAGTGCGGAAGGAATGTCCTCGCGTGGGCGAAGACCCTTGCCGAAGGAACCGACCAGCCGGGCCGCGAAATAATAGGCCGCAAACAAAAGGATGACCCACAGGCCGCCCTGAACGATCGGCAGCATCAGAACCAGCAGCGACTTCGTCTGCGCCAGTGCCTCGACATTGGGTTCGAACAGCGGTTCGCGGCTCTGCACGGAGGTCATCATCAGATCGACCATGCGCGCGACGAGATCGGGACCGTAACCGATCATCCAGCCGAGAATGACGACGGCAACCGAAACCAGAAGGCAGAGATGCAGGACGATGCCGGACAGCGGATACCAGGCAAGCAGGTCATCCGGGCCGCCGAGTTCCGAGGCCGGGCGCGCCAGATTGGCAAGATGCGAAAGCCAGCCCGCCGGGATCAGCGTGAAGATCGCAATGGTCAGCGAGAAAAGCGGCGATATGACGAGCGCGCCGATGATAGCCGTGGTGATGATCGCAACGACGGCTGCGCGATTTCCCCAGCCCATGCCGGCGATGAAGATGGGCATGGCGGAACCGGCGTAAAGCAGGAAGGAAAAGGACGACTGTGCCGTTGCGCCAAGCGTTAGAAACGCGGCGCATATGCCGGCGAGAACGCCGGTGATCAGCACTGTCTGGTTCAACTTTTGCACTTCGCTGTCCTGCTGGAAACTTGAGCAGTTAGAGGACCGGTCCAATCAGGATCGTCGTCCCCAACATGGGTTTTATGGTATCGATCCGCGCCCAACGCGGAAGGATTTGAACTCGCAACCTACTGATTAAAAGTCAGTTGCATCGTGGAAGACGAGGCCGCGCCAAAGCGCGGCCTCGCTTCAAATCATTACGCTACGACGTAAGGCAGCAGGCCGAGGAAACGGGCGCGCTTGATCGCCTGGGCGAGTTCGCGCTGCTTCTTCTGGGAAACGGCCGTGATGCGGGAAGGAACGATCTTGCCGCGCTCGGAAATGTAGCGCTGCAGGAGACGAACGTCCTTGTAGTCGATCTTCGGAGCGTTTGCGCCGGAGAAGGGGCACGTCTTGCGACGGCGGTGGAACGGGCGGCGTGCCTGGGAAGAGGATGTATCAGCCATTGGTCAATTCTCCTTATGCACGGTCTTCGCGCGGACGGCGCGGACGGTCTTCGCGGTCGCCGAAGCCACCTTCGCGCGGTGCGCGGGGACCACGATCTTCACGCGGGCCACGATCCGGACGGTCGCCATCGCGGCGCGGACGGTCGTCACGGTCGCGCTTCTGCATCATCGCGGACGGGCCTTCTTCGTGGGCTTCGACGGCGATGGTCATGTAGCGAAGAACGTCTTCGTTGATGCGCATCTGGCGCTCGATTTCGTGGATCGCAGGCGCCGGAGCGTCGATGTCCATGAGAGCGTAGTGAGCCTTGCGGTTCTTCTTGATGCGGTAGGTGAGGGACTTCAGACCCCAGTTCTCGACGCGTCCGACTTTACCGCCGAACGATTCGATAACGCCCTTGTACTGCTCGACAAGTGCGTCGACCTGCTGGGCAGAAATATCCTGCCGGGCAAGGAAGATGTGTTCGTAAAGAGCCATTTAAGCTTTGCCTTTCTTGCGTTTCGTCCTTCACCCGGCAACGGCGCTAAGCCTCAACGACTGCTCCTGGTTAGGCTGCGAAGCCTTAAAGCAAGAAAAGCGTTGTTCGAGACGGTCGAGAGCGGAGACACGGGAGGCCGGAAAAACCTTATGGTTCCTGCTGTTTCGTTACCGAAACCAGCCCTCCGTTCAGCCACCAGCCAATTGGACCGGGTGTTGTGAACAGCGCGCTTATACCCATTTTTGCCCGGAATGCAAGGACCGGAGGCGAAAAAGCGCGCTGCGCTGTCGTCAGATCGGCATCGGATATTGCCGATGGATCGCGGCGATGCCTTTCAGGACGTCGTCGGACAAGGTGACATCGGCTGCTGCGATATCCACCTTCAGCTGCTCCATGGTCGTTGCCCCGATGATGGCGGAGGCCATGAAGGGGCGTGTCAGGCAGAAGGCGATGGCGAGCTGGGCCGGATCGATGCCGTGTTGTGCGGCTAGCTCCAGATAGGCCTTGACCGGCGCTTCCTGATGCGGCTGCAGGCGACCGCCGAGGTCCTTGTTGATGGTGCCGCGCGAGCCCGCAGGGCGTGCGCCGTTCTGATACTTGCCGGTGAGCAGCCCCGCCGCCAGCGGCGAGTAGGCCAGCAGGCCGACATCTTCGTGATGGGCGACTTCCGCCATGTCGAGATCGAAGCTGCGATAGAGCAGGTTATATTCGTTCTGGATGGTTGCGACGCGCGGCAGGCCGCGGGCCTCGGCAATATCGATATATTTCTGCGTACCCCATGCGCTTTCGTTGGAAAGGCCGATAGCGCGGATCTTGCCGGCCTTTACCAGCTCGCCGAGCGTGTCGAGCTTTTCGGTGATCTCGGCAAGCGTGCGCTCCTTTTCCTGACCGGAAGCATCAAAGCTCCAGGCGCCGCGGAAGTGATAGGTACCGCGGTTCGGCCAGTGGATCTGATAGAGGTCGATGTAATCCGTTTTCAGGCGCGTGAGGCTGGTATCTACTGCCTCGCGGATGGCGCTCGCATCGATATCGCGCCCGCCGCGAATATAGTCACGCCCGGAACCGGCGACCTTGGTGGCGAGCACGACCTGGTCGCGCTTGCCGGTCTTTTCGAACCATGTGCCGATATAGTCTTCCGTCCGTCCCTGCGTTTCGGCGGAAACGGGGGTGGTGGGGTAAAGCTCGGCCGTATCGAAGAAATTGAGGCCGTTCTCCAGCGCGTAATCCATCTGCGCATGCGCTTCGGCTTCAGTGTTCTGCGTGCCCCACGTCATTGTGCCAAGGCAAATTTCGGACACGGAAATGCCCGTGCGGCCCAATAGTCTCTGTTTCATGGAAATGTCCCGGTGCTTGGCCAGATATTTGAAAGGTGGCATGAAAGTAATGGGGAATTGCCGCAGTGCAAGAAAAAATATGATGAAAAGAAAGGGGAAAATAGATCGGCAAAACCGCGTCGATGGGGTGCCGAAGGGCTTCAAGCCTTGACTCCGCAGGCCGGAATGTGAATGGAAGTCGAAAAGAATAAAGGCAAGGCCAGACAAGAAGGACCACATCCCATGGGTATTGCATTCACATTTCCCGGTCAGGGAAGCCAGGCCATCGGCATGGGCAAGGAACTCGCCGATACCTATCCGGAAGCACGGGCTGTGTTCCAGGAGGTCGATGACGCGCTCGGCCAGAAGCTTTCCGACATCATGTGGAATGGCCCGGAAGAAACGCTGACGCTGACGGCCAATGCCCAGCCGGCGCTCATGGCGGTGTCCATGGCGGTCATGCGGGTTCTGGAAGCGCGGGGTCTGAAGCTCTCCGACGCCGTCTCTTATGTCGCTGGCCATTCGCTCGGTGAATATTCCGCGCTCTGTGCTGCCGGCACCTTCTCGGTTGCCGATACCGCACGGCTTCTCCGCATCCGCGGCAATGCCATGCAGGCTGCCGTGCCGGTGGGCGAGGGCGCGATGGCAGCGATCATCGGGCTGGAGCACGATGCTGTTTCGGCAATCTGTGAAGAGGCTGCCATTCTCGGCGTCTGCCAGATCGCCAACGACAATGGCGGCGGCCAGCTGGTCATCTCCGGCGGCAAGGCGGCTGTCGAGAAGGCGGCTGCGATCGCTTCCGAAAAGGGCGCCAAGCGCGCCATCATGCTGCCGGTTTCCGCGCCCTTCCACTCCGCGCTGATGGCGCCGGCGGCGGAAGCCATGCGCGAGGCGCTGGCGGCTGTCGAAAAGAATAACCCGGTCGTGCCTGTTATCGCCAATGTGCGTGCCGCCCCCGTTTCCGACGCCAATGAGATCGCCGCTTTGCTGGTCGAGCAGGTGACGGGCCAGGTGCGCTGGCGCGAGACGGTGGAATGGTTCGCCGCCAACAATGTGACGCAGCTTTACGAGATCGGCTCGGGCAAGGTGCTGACGGGTCTTGCCCGTCGCATCGACAAGACGGTGAACGGCGTTGCCGTCAACGGCGCTGCCGATATCGACCAGCTTCTCGCCACTCTTATCGGTTGAGACGGGCTTCGCCCCGCATCGGCTTTTTGTTTTACGGTAATTCCCGATGCAATTCCGCTAAAAGGCTTTTGCGGAATTGCTCTAAAGAAGGAACGGAACATGTTTGATCTGACAGGCCGCAAGGCTCTCGTAACCGGCGCGACCGGCGGCATTGGCGAGGAAATCGCCCGCCTTCTGCACAGCCAGGGCGCAACCATCGGCCTGCACGGCACGCGCGTTGAAAAGCTCGAAGCCCTGGCGGCGGAACTTGGCGACCGCGTCAAGATTTTCCCGGCCAACCTTGCCGATCGTGCCGAGGTCAAGGCGCTGGGCGAAAAGGCCGAGGCCGAGCTGGAAGGCGTCGACATTCTCGTCAACAATGCCGGGATTACCAAGGACGGCCTGTTCGTGCGCATGAGCGACGAGGACTGGGACAACGTCATCGAGGTGAACCTGACAGCGATGTTCCGCCTGACGCGTGAACTGACGCATCCGATGATGCGCCGCCGTTTCGGCCGTATCATCAACATCACCTCCATCGTCGGCGTCACCGGCAATCCCGGTCAGGCGAACTATTGCGCCTCCAAGGCCGGCATGATCGGTTTTTCGAAGTCGCTGGCACAGGAAATCGCCACCCGCAACGTCACCGTCAACTGCGTGGCGCCTGGCTTCATCGAAAGTGCGATGACCGGCAAGCTGAACGACAAGCAGAAAGACGCCATCATGGGTGCCATTCCCATGAAGCGCATGGGGACGGGCGCCGAAGTCGCTTCGGCCGTACTTTATCTTGCTTCCAATGAAGCTGCCTACATGACCGGCCAGACCTTGCACGTCAATGGCGGCATGGCGATGATCTGACGCCACCTGAAAGGCGTCTTGAAACGATTGCGGCGCTGTTTCTGCACCTTGTTTGGTGTCGGGCGCCGCAAGACCCTCCATGCCGGTTTCCGGCGAAATTGCCTGTCATACGTTGTGCTTAGCGCGTTTTCAGGCTTTTCGACCGGTTGAAACCGTGTTAATCGGGCCAAGACTGTGAACAGTCGTCCCGGAGAGACAGGAAGCCGTTGCGATTTTGCGCGACGATGTCTAGCTTGGACCGGGTTGAACGGGTTTGCCAGCAGTGCCGGATTTGAACGGCGCATGAGGGCTTCTAACAGGGCAGGGTGCCGTAAGGCATTCCCTTCAAAATAAAGGTCGAGGAAACCGACATGAGCGATATCGCAGAACGCGTAAAGAAAATTGTAATTGATCATCTGGGCGTCGACGCCGACAAAGTTGTTGAAGGCGCAAGCTTCATTGACGATCTGGGCGCTGATTCGCTCGATACCGTTGAACTGGTCATGGCTTTCGAAGAAGAATTCGGCGTCGAGATCCCAGACGACGCAGCTGACTCGATCCTGACTGTTGGCGACGCTGTCAAGTTCATCGAGAAGGCCCAGGCCTGATCGACCTGTATTGGGGAGGTGTAACAACCTCCCGTCTTGGCCCGGCTTGTCCGGGCCAATATTTTATCGTGAAACAGAACGCGCCCGAAAGACGTGCGTCCTGACGAATGCATAAGTTTCCGAACCGGCTCCGGCCTGGGGAAGATTATGCGGACATTCAAAATGGTGCAGCGCCTGTTCCCGCCATTCCATGGTGTGTGGCGTTGCAAAAAGACCGATGATTTGGATAAGGGCGGAGCGTTGGCGATGAGGCGTGTCGTTATCACCGGTACCGGCATGGTATCTCCTCTTGGATGCGGAACGGAAATCACCTGGGAACGGCTGCTTGCCGGCCAGAACGGTGCCCGTCTCGTGACTGAGTTCGAAGTCGAAGACTTGCCCGCAAAGATTGCCTGTCGCATTCCCGTCGGCGATGGCTCCAACGGCACGTTCAATGCCGATGACTGGATGGAACTCAAAGAGCAGCGCAAGATCGATCCGTTCATCCTTTTCGGTGTGGCCGCTGCCGACATGGCGCTTGCGGACGCCGGCTGGCATCCCGAAACGGACGAGGACCAGATCGCCACGGGCGTTCTGATCGGTTCCGGCATCGGCGGTCTGGAAGGTATTGTCGAGGCGGGTTATACGCTACGCGACAAGGGCCCCCGCCGCATTTCTCCATTTTTCATTCCCGGCCGTCTGATCAACCTGGTTTCCGGCCACGTTTCCATCCGTCACAAGCTGCGCGGGCCGAACCACGCCGTAGTGACGGCTTGCTCGACCGGTGCGCATGCCATCGGCGATGCTGCCCGGATGATTGCGTTCGGCGATGCCGAGGTCATGGTCGCAGGTGGCGCCGAATCGCCGGTCTGCCGCATCGCGCTTGCCGGCTTTGCCGCCTGCAAGGCGCTTTCCACCCAGCATAACGACGATCCGCAGAAGGCATCGCGTCCCTATGACCGCGACCGTGACGGTTTCGTCATGGGCGAAGGTGCCGGCATCGTCGTTCTGGAAGAGCTGGAACATGCCAAGGCCCGCGGCGCAAAGATTTATGCCGAAGTCGTCGGTTACGGCCTTTCCGGTGATGCCTATCACATCACCGCACCGTCTGAAGATGGCGATGGCGCCTACCGCTGCATGGCAATGGCGCTGAAGCGCGCCGGCCTCACGCCTGACGATATCGACTACATCAACGCCCACGGCACCTCCACCATGGCCGATACGATCGAGCTTGGTGCGGTCGAGCGGCTGGTTGGTGACGCGGCGTCGAAGATTTCCATGTCTTCCACAAAGTCGGCCACCGGCCATCTTCTCGGAGCAGCTGGCGCTATCGAGGCGATTTTCGCCACGCTTGCGATCCGCGACAACATCGTTCCGCCGACGCTGAACCTCGACAATCCCGACGTGGAGACGAAGATCGATCTGGTGCCGCACAAGGCGCGCAAGAGGCAGGTCAACGTCGCCTTGTCGAACTCCTTCGGGTTTGGCGGCACCAACGCCTCCCTCGTACTGCGTCGCTACGAAGCATAAATCACGACGAAAACCCGGCGCCGCAAACCGCCTAAAGCGGTGCGGCTCCCTCCCGCCGGGTGCCTGAGAGCGCTCTTCTTTGAAGAACGCATTGCGGCTTGCGAAAGCCATTTCGATTTTCGCGCCGATATTGTAGTCGTTTACGGAAGACGGTTTGCCGGTTTCGGAATGATTTCCTGCTGCGGGTGAATTTCCCGCCGCAGATGGCTTTCCTTGACCGGCTTTGCCGGAAACGACGATTCGTGAAGGAGGACAATGAGGTCTTCACGATGTCTCTATGTGGTGCAGGAAGGCATTCCGAACCTGTTTTTGCCGCATTACCTGCGCAAAAAGCGCTGACAACGCCGAACTGAAAAGGACCGACGGTGAGCGACACGAACCAGAACAGCCAGGGACCATACGGACGAGACGGCGCGGGTGAGGGCAATCGCGGCCCGATCATCCCGAAATCCCCGACCGAAGCGCTTCGGCCGGAAAAAGTGCCGGCTCCACCGAAGCGCTCCCGCAAGGCCCATGGCCAGCTGGTGATCTTCCTGAATTTTCTGATGACGCTTGCGGTTGCCGTCTGTGTGCTTGCTGTCGCAGCCTTCTATTACATGATCAATGCGTTCCAGGAGCCCGGTCCGCTTCAGACGAACACACATTTCACGGTGCGCAACGGCGCAGGCCTCATCGAGATCGCCAATAATCTAGAGCGCAATGACGTCGTATCCAATGCCCGTGTCTTCCGCCTGATGACGGGCAGCTACCTGCAAAAGGACCAGACGCTGAAGGCGGGCGAATACGAAATCAAGGCCGGCGCATCGATGAAGGATATCATGATGCTCTTGGAGTCGGGCAAATCGATCCTTTATTCCGTATCGTTGCCGGAAGGTCTGACCGTCAAGCAGATGTTCGCGCGGCTTGCCGCCGACGAGGTGCTGGATGGCGAATTGCCCGCCACCCTGCCGCCAGAAGGCAGCCTTCGCCCCGATACCTATCGCTTTACCCGTGGTACGAAGCGTGAGGAAATCATCAACCAGATGAGCGCGGCGCAGGAGAAGCTGATCGACATGATCTGGGAACGTCGTGACCCAGACCTGCCGATCAAGACGGTCGAGGAATTCATGACGCTCGCCTCGATCGTGGAGAAGGAAACCGGCAAGGACGACGAGCGCGCCCATGTCGCTTCGGTGTTCTACAACCGGCTGAAGAAGGGCATGCGCCTGCAATCCGACCCGACGATCATCTACGGTCTCTTCGGCGGCGACGGCAAACCGTCCGACCGTCCGATCTACCAGTCGGACCTGCAAAAGCAGACGCCGTTCAACACCTATGTCATCAAGGGCCTGCCACCGTCTCCCATCGCCAATCCGGGCCGGGCCGCACTCGAGGCGGTTGCCAACCCGTGGCGCACCGATGACATCTACTTTGTTGCCGATGGCACCGGCGGCCATGTGTTTGCAAAGACGCTGGACGAACATAACGCCAATGTGCGCCGCTGGCGCAAGATCGAGGCCGAAAAAGCGGCTTCCGGCGCCAATCCCGATGTTGTCGTGGATGGTCAGCCCGGCGGCACCGAGGCGGAAAAACCGGCCAATAACTGATAGTTCTGACCGGGCCTTGTCATCACAAGGCCCGGTTTTTTGCACGGCATGATGGGGGCTTTCTGAATATGACATTGCAATCGATGACCGGGTTCGCGCGCAGCGAAGGAACCTCCGGCCGTTACCGCTGGGCGTGGGAATTGCGCTCGGTGAACGGCAAGGGGCTCGATGTGCGCCTGCGCCTGCCAAACGGTCTGGAAGCGCTGGAAACGGGCCTGCGGGAAATCGCGGCACAGCATCTTTCCCGCGGCAATATTCAGGCGGGATTGACGCTGGCGATTGCGGAAAACCGGCTGGAGGCGGTGATCAACCGCGATGCTCTTGCCGCAGTTCTCGCTCTCAAGAAAGAACTGGGCGACGTCGTCGACGACAAGCCGCTGAGCTTCGATACGCTACTGTCGCTGCGCGGGCTCGTCGATTTTCGCGAGGCGGAAGATGATGCCGAGGCGCAGGCCGCGCGCAACGCCGACGTGCTTGCGGGCTTTGCCGCCGCCGTCGAGAAGCTGAAGGACATGCGCGAGCGGGAAGGGGCGTCCCTGTTTGCCATCCTGTCCGGGCAGATCGACAGGATCGAGCAACTCGTGAACCTCATCGAAAACGATCCTTCCCGCCAGCCGGAACAGATCGCTGCAAGGCTTGCCCAGCAGATTGCCCTTATTGGCGATGGCATGCACGGGCTCGATCGCGACCGTCTGCACGCCGAGGCCGCATTGATCGCTACCAAGGCGGATCTGCGCGAAGAGGTCGACCGGCTACACGCACATGTCCAGGCATCGCGCGAACTTTTGGCTCATGGCGGGCCAGTTGGCCGCAAGCTCGATTTTCTTGCACAGGAATTTAACCGCGAGTCGAATACAATCTGTTCCAAATCGAACGCCAGTGCGGTAACCGCAGCAGGCATAGAGCTGAAAGTGGTTATCGACCAGTTCCGCGAGCAGGTCCAAAATCTGGAGTAGACCCATGGTTCCGGTGAACAATTCCCCTGTTACGATTGCCCGCAGAGGGCTGATGCTGGTGATTTCATCGCCATCGGGCGCTGGTAAATCCACGATAGCGCGCAACCTGCTCGACAAGGACAAGAACATCAGCCTGTCCGTCAGCGTGACGACGCGCCCGCGCCGCCAGAGCGAGATTGAAGGCATCCACTACCACTTCATCTCCAAGCGCGACTTCGAGCGGCTGCGTGACAGCGATGAGCTTCTGGAATGGGCCGAGGTTCACGGCAATTTTTACGGCACGCCGCGCGAGCCGGTGGAAGTGGCGATGGCGGCCGGACGCGACATGCTGTTCGACATCGACTGGCAGGGCGCCGAACAGCTTCAGGACAAGATGAAGGCCGACGTCGTGTCGATCTTCATCCTGCCGCCAACCATGACCGAGCTGCAATCGCGCCTGCACCGCCGCGCCGAAGACACCGAAGCGGTGATCCAGACCCGGCTTCTCAATTCCCGCGCCGAGATCGAGCACTGGCGCGATTACGACTACGTCATCCTCAACGACGACCTGCAGGCGGCCTTCGAGGCCGTAGAAGCGATAGTCAAGGCCGAACGTGTGCGCCGCGACCGCCGCCACGGCATGTTCGATTTCGTGCGCGGACTGCTTGCGGAAGAACCGCAGCTCTGATTTGGCAGTTAAAGCGGCGTGTTATCTCTAATGCTGACGTAGCCATTGCCGGGACAGGCGCTCGTCTGCCGCGTTTGCTGCCCAGCCGTGGCCTGTGTCGAGTGTCTCCAGTACCACATCCGCGCCCGCAGTCGAAAATTGATCGGCCAAATGGGGCGCATCATCGCGATGCCGCCGCTCATCATGTGCACCTGCCAGCAGGAGCGCAGGATATCCGGTGAGCTTCGGAAAATGCTCGTTATTGCGGGGGGATAGTGGCCGAAGCAGAATTGCACCCCTCGACAGATGACGATTCTGGCAGATTGTTTCAGCCGCGATGATCGCACCGTTTGAATACCCCGCGAGAAAGGGTCTTTGCCCCGTCTGCTGAAATACGAATTCGATAAACCGGCAAAGCCCGGCGGCTTGATGTTTCAGGTCGTCGATATCGAGTTGTCTGTCGGGCTTTCTGCGAAAAAACGCAAAGCCATTTTCCCATGGCACAATGCCTCTCGGAGCATACAGAATGCCGTTGGGAAAAACGGCACGGCCAAACGAAGCGAGATCTTCCTCCGTTCTTCCCGAACCGTGTAGCAACACGACCGCGCAATCAGGCGATCCGACGGGCATGTGGAGCTTGTAGTGAAAACCGGCACTCTCCACGCGCTTGTCCTCTAATTCTGTCACCCGCGTTAGAAGTGCCGAAACGTCGCCTTCAATTAGAGGCAGTTCGCTAGCGTCACAAATTCCTCGACCGACAGCGTTTCAGCCCGTCGTGTCGCGTCAATGCCTGCCTTTTCCAGCAGAACTTCACCGCCAAGGCTTTTCACGCTCTGGCGCAGCATCTTGCGGCGTTGGCCGAAGGCGGCTTCCGTTACCTTTTCGAGCTTCGCGACATCGCAGGGCAGCGGCTTTTCCTTTGGCAGCAGATGCACGACCGTCGAGGTAACCTTAGGCGGTGGGCTGAAGGCCTGCGGCGGGACGTCGAAGGCCATTTCCGAAACCGTGCGCCAGCCGGCGAGAACGCCAAGGCGGCCGTAATGGTTGTCGCCTTCTTCTGCCACGATGCGCTGGCCGACTTCCTTCTGGAACATCAGCGTCATGGAGAGCCAGAAAGGCGGCCATTCTTTCGGCAGCAGCCAGTTGACCAGCAGTTGCGTGCCGACATTGTAAGGCAGGTTGGCAATGATCCGCACCGGTTCGCCAGCGGGAACCAAACCCTCGAAATCGGTCTTCAGCGCATCACCCTCGATGACCTCAAGACGTCCGGGATAGTGCGCTTCGATCTCCGCAAGTGCTGGCAGGCAGCGGCTGTCCCGCTCAATGGCGATAACCTTTTTGGCCCCGAGCGATAGAATGGCGCGGGTGAGGCCGCCAGGCCCGGGGCCAACCTCAATGACCGTCACGCCGTCAAGCGGCCCAGCGGTTCGGGCGATCTTCTGGGTGAGGTTGAGATCGAACAGGAAGTTCTGCCCGAGCGACTTCTTAGCGTCTAGCCCATGGCGCTGAATGACATCGCGTAGCGGCGGCAATCCGTCAATGGCGGCCATTATGCGCCGACCCGGCTGCGAAGAGAAATCTCCGCCGCCATCTTCAGCGCTGCGACAAGGCTCGTTTCGCTGGCAATGCCCTGGCCGGCGATGCCGAAGGCGGTGCCGTGGTCGGGCGAGGTCCGGATGAAGGGCAGGCCGAGCGTGACATTGACGGAATCGTCAAAGCCAAGCGCCTTGGCCGGGATAAGGGCCTGATCGTGATACATGCAGACGGCGACATCATAGCGCCTGCGGGCGGCATCGTGGAACATCGTATCGGCGGGCAGTGGGCCGAAAGCGTCGATCCCGTCTTTCCGCAACCGTATGGTCGCAGGGTGAACCACATCGCGGTCCTCCGTGCCCAATGCCCCATCTTCACCCGCGTGCGGATTGAGACCGGCGACCGCCAGTCGTGGTGCTTCAATGCCGAATTTCTGCCGCAGATCAGCATCGATAATGCGGCAGGTCGTAACGATCAGCTCTTCCGTCAGCGCCGAAGGCACGTCTTTTACTGGGATATGGATCGTTACCGGCACGACGCGGACCTTGGGTCCGGCAATCATCATCACCGGCATCACCTGTTTGCCGGTCAGGCGCAAAGCCAGATCGGCGAGAAATTCCGTGTGACCGGGAAAACCGAAGCCTGCTTCGTAAAGCACGGATTTCGCAATCGGATTGGTGACGACGGCGGAAGCCTTGCCCTCGACCGTCAAGGCAACGGCGAGCTCGATCGCCTTGATCGTCGCATGAGCGGCTCCGACATGCGGCTGGCCGGCCTGAACCTCGAAACCGACGGGAAGAGGAAGAACGGGAAAAGCACGGTCGAACACGCCGACGGCATCCGCCGCTTCGCAGGTCTCGATATTGACCGGTATGCCAAGCAGCGCCGCACGGCTCGCCACCACATCGGGATCGCCGATGAAGATGAATGGCGCCACGCCGTTCTCCCGGCGGTTGGCCCAGGCGGCAATGGCGATATCAGGGCCGATACCGGCTGGATCTCCCTGTGTCAGGGCAAGCGGCAGGGATGCATGTGTCACGGAAAGGCCGGCTCTCGTATCAGGTGTTGACGATCTGCGCCTTCTTGCGCAGCTCATCCATATATTTCTTCTCGTTCGGGTTTTCGCCACCCTTGGCCTTCATCAGGTCTTCGGACTTGAACACCATTTCCGCTGCGTAATCGTCGGAAACCTGACGCTGCTTGCAGATTGCCAGATATTCGACGCCCTTTTCGGTCACGCGTGTTCCTGTGGTGCCGCCTTCCTTGGTCTTTTCCACGAGAGGCTTCCACTCTTCCGGCAGTTCGGGCGCCAGAATCCGTCCAAGATCCTTGATCGCCACGTCCCGCATGGTGGCCGCGAAAGTCATGGCCTGGTCGCAGCCGGGATAACGCTTGCGCGAGGCTTCAGCCTCGGCCTTGCGCTTGCCGGTGATGGCATTACGCTTCGATTCCGGAATGACAAAGATCACCTGTTGCAGGAAATATTCCGTCGTTACCGGCTTGTCGCCGCGTTCCCTCAGGCGGGTGACGAGGTCCTGGTTAGACATCTTGCCACGCGCACCATAACGGGCGTTCACAAGGCGCGGCCAGCTCATCTGCACGGCAATGAAGGCTTTGAAGTGGTCGGCGCCGACACCGGCCTTGGAGAGGATCTGCGTCAGCTGTTGCGGGTTCATCTTGTTGTTTGCAGCAAAGCGCGCAAAAGCCGCATCGACTTCTTCGGTGCTGACCGACATTTTCACACGGCCGATTTCTTCGCGCTTTAGCGCCTCATCAACCAGCTGCTCGCGTGCCTTTTCGGCGAGATTGCCGGATTGACGCTGCAACTTCAGAAAGGCGACACGCCTGGCAATATCGTCGTTGGTGATGGGGGTCTTGTTGACGACGATCTTGACCGTGCTGTCGGCGAAGGCCTGGCTGGCAAAGGGCGCAACGGCCATGGGAACGGCGAATATCGCAAAGGCGAAAGCAGCGCCACGCAAAGCCGTCTTTCCGAAATTCATCATATCCTTCTCCCTTTCGTCGGGCGGGGGTCTGTTTCCCCGTCCCGCCAATCTGTTCTGTCTGCCAATGGGGAATATTCCTTACCCCGGCTTTTCAGATCTGCACCTGTGCATCCGCACCGCGAATTTGCCACGTATATATCATCGCGATCTGCAAGACGGCAATGTGTCGGTTTGTTGAAAGAAACCCGATGGTTCTATACCGGACGAACCCTGGCGCGTTGTTGCGGCAAAACCGTGACTTTTACTGGCTGGATGGCAAAAAGGCAGGCCACGATGCTGTATGGCCTGCCTTTAAACTCAGTAATTGTTCGGTTTCCAGCCGATATCCATATCGGCCCAGTCCTCGTTTGCGGAGCCTATGCTGACATCGCCGAGCGTGCGGAATGCCAAACGGGCATTGATCGACCAGTCATTGGCGGCCTGCCGGCTGGAATTGATATTGCCCTCGTCGGAGTAGCTGACCGTCAAGATCGTGCATTCATCCTGATAGGCGATGCCAATACGGCGCTCGGCGGCAAATTTTCCGTTCAGATCGTAGTTGATCGAGCCGAACAGCGACCAGTTGTCGTCCATGCGCAGTGTACCGGACGCCTGAACGATATCGCGGTCTTCATTGTAGCCGTACTGCGGCTGCGCCTTGACCTGCGTATAGCTGAGCTTGCCGGTGAGGCGGCGGTCCGAATAGCTGACGCCTGTCTCGGAACGGTTGATCTCGAGATTGTCCTTGTCGAAGCGCAGGCTCGACGACAGCGAAAGACCGATTGGCGCATCGAAGGCTGCCATGGCGACGTAATCCGAGCGGTCGGATTCGAGACCGGAATTCGCGCCGACATTGACGAGATCGTAGGAGGCGAAAGAATTGTCGCCCGCCAGGTGGAAAGACTGACCGGCAATGGCGCGAATGCCGTAGCCATTGTCGAATGTGCCGTTGTAGCGCAGACCGATGTTTGCGCGCGTGCCGCCCTCGATCCGGTCGAAACCGGAGAACTTGTCACGTTCGAACAGGTTGGTCGCGTCGAACACGAAAGCCTGCGAATCTTCGTTGGGGAAGCGGCCGGCATATTGTTCGTTCGGACGCACGAAAATCTGCGCAATCGGCTCGATCACGTGGTTGCTGTTAAGCGCCGTGAACAGCCAGGGGTAACGCACTTCCAGACCGCCGGTTACCATGCCTCGCAACGCCGCATCGTCCTGCATCATGCCCTGATAGGCATAAGACGTGCCACCCGATGTAAAGCTTGCAGCCGACATATCCGTCCACAGCGCATCGCCACGGGCGGCAAGGATCGGCGTGATCTGCAGGCCGCTATCCATCGTGAAGGTGCGCTTCCATTCGGCTTCGGTGGAAAGGCGCGTATAGTTTCCTTCAAGCCCGTTGAACCGCGAATAGCCTCCAAGCGCGTAGGCATCCTGTTTCTGGCGGGTGATGCTGGTCAGGTTGGTGGTCAGCGAAAGTTCGCCGCCATAGATCGGATCCGGTACGAAATAACGGTAGTCGACAACCGGATGAACGATGGCCTGCTTGCGTTCGTTGGATTCGTTGTTGTCCGTATCCTGAACGTTGAAATAATAGCCGCGGGCATCGAAGCTGTTCCGCTCGCCTGCGCCAGCCAAATAGATCTGATTGGTCTGGACGTCGTTCTTGTAACCCTTCAGCCCATAGGTACGCGAAAAGTTGTTGTCGGTCTGCACCATGGCATCCCAACCGAACGCCCAGCGCGGATTGATGGAGAAGTTACCCTTGCTGGCAATCATGCCGCGATTGTCGTTGAGGGCGTCACTGGTTCCGGCAGTAAATGTATCGGACTTCAGCTGGCTGATGCCGGCGACGGTCACGGTGTGCATGCCGGTTTCGAAACGCTGGCGCAGTTCCGCCTGCAGAAGCAGACCCTGCGTCGTGTAATAGGTCGGGGTAACGGTCACATCCGAGGTGTCGGACAGAACCTGGAAATAGGGCACGCCGATGCCGAAACCGAGGTTGTCGGTAATGCTCATCTGCGGAAACAGGAATCCGGACTTCCGCTTCACCGTATTGTCCGGAACCGTCAGGAACGGCACATAGGCGATCGAATGGCCGAAAAGCTGCAAGCGGGCTTTTTCCAGCCGGATCGTATGGGTCTTGCCGTCCTGAATGACACGTTCAGCCTTGACCTGCCACAGCGGCGCCTTTTCGGGCCGTTCGGCGCATGGCAAACAGGCAGTGTAGACGCCGTTATTGAGGACCATGCGGTCGCCTTCGAGCCGTTCGGCACTTTCACCCGCGATGCGGGTATTGTCCGGGGTCTCGACGCGCAGCGCATTGACGAAGCCCTGACCGAAATCGTCAGTGACATCCATCTCGTCGGCATAGATCTTGTTGCCGCCGGGCTCGATCAGCTCGATGTTGCCGTGCGCAATCACGCGGCCCGTCTGCTGATTATATTCCACTTGCTGGGCCACCATACGGTAGCCCGAATAATGCATGCGAACCACACCCTTCGCGATGACCCGCTGGGAATCGCGATTATAGGTCAGTTCATTTGCCGTAAGCAGGAGTTTCGAATCGTCTTGGCTTCCGGGCGCAAGCAAACCACCCTGGCCGAAAGCGACCGGGCTGGATGCCAAATATGCGCACACAGCGGCACCTGTCAGAAGGGCCGTCCAAAGCCGCCTGATATTCCCGCGGTCATATACCGCCACTAGCCGTCCTCCTGATGAAGCAGAATGGTTGCCCCCAAAGCCAACGCCACGATGACTGGAACCCAGACCGCGACGGTGGGAGGGACAACGCCACCACTCCCGAATGCCCTTACGAGCACGGTTACTACATAAAGCACGAAGCCGGAAACGATTCCACCCAGAATCACGGAGCGCGACTGGGCGAAGCGGCTGAACTTTAATGAAACTGTCGCGGCGATCAAGGTCATCGCAACCAGAAGCAGGGGGGTCGATAGCAGGAAATGATACTGCGTCTCAAGCGCTTTCGAAGACAGTCCAAAAGACTTTGCAACTTCGATCTTGTGAGAAAGATCAAAGAAAGCAACGGTTTCCGTCTGTGTCATGCGTTCCTGAACGAATTCCCGTCTCAGATTGGTACTGATCCGCGTGCTCTCTTGCCGAACTGGCACATGTCCCGCGCGGGTTTCCGCGACGCCGTTAAGAAGCCAGTAACCATCTTCCAACTTTGCCGACTTCGCGTCCTGCCGGGAGACGATGTTGCCGGCCTTGTCGAGGTGTATCAGAACCACGTCGAGAAGCATGGTCCCGTTGTCTTCGAAGCTCTTGGCGCCGATGATCGTATCCTGGCCGCCGCTCGACTGGCGCATCCAGGGAATGATATCCTGCTGGCGGCCGCCGCTGCCTTCGTTACGCCAGCCCGCTTCCATCGACAGCGACTGGTTTTGCCCCCAGGCGGCGATAGGGTTGAGGACGAGGACGGACAGGATGCCGAGAAAGACCGCACCAAGGACAAAAGGAAGGATGAATTGCCAGGCGGAGACGCCTGCCGCACGCGTGACGACGAGCTCGTAACGCCGGTTGAGCGAGATCAGCGTCGTCATGCCGACAAAGAGTGCGATGAAGGGAATAGTCTGCTGCAGGATCAACGGCAGGCGAAGTGCGGTGAGACCAAGTGCGCCTGGAACCGAATAGCCCGGCACGCTGGACATGCGCCGCGCAGTTTCGCTGAAATCGGCAAGATAGATAATTGCAGATACGCCGAGCAGGAACCAGATGGCCGTGATCAGATACCGTTTGAGGAAATACCGGGCGAGGGTGCTGAAAATCATGCGTTACCGCTCCCCGAGCTTCGCGCCAGCCGGCTGGAGAAAAGACGGCGCAGACGGCTGGCCGTATCCGCGATGATCTTCGGCATTCTCGGCTTGCGACCCGTGATGAGAATAAAGGCGGCGGCGGCGCCGCTGAGGCCCGGCACGGCATAGACCAGCGGAATGAAGGCCGCGCTCTGCTTGACCTGGTTGGTGACGTAAAAACCGAGCCAGCGCAGCATGAAGGCCGTCACCAGCGCAGCGACCATCGGATGCATCCGCGCTTCACGATGCGAGCGCGCATCAGCGGCTATGACCAGCGATATCAGTGCGAAGGCGAAGGCGAACATCCAGTCCGACAGGCGCTTGTGCAGCTCACTGCGGAAGCTTTCGGGAGACCGCTTGTAACTCGCGTTGTTCTCGTCTGGCGAGAGAAGGAAACCGAGGCTCGCATCGCCCGGAGAAAGCGACGGTTCGGAAGTCTGCTTTTCCGACATGGTCGAAAGGTCGAAGGCATAGGACAGGAACTTGACGATGGAGACCTTGCCATCAGGTGTTTTCTGCTGGACTTCGCCGTCGCGCATCGTCAGCGACGTGCCGCTTTCATCGATCATGCCTTCCTTGGCGTAATAGATAAGATCGAAATTCGGATCGCGGCGGTCGGCGACGAACAGGCCCTTGAGGATACGGCCCTGACGCTGGGCGATCTGCACATAGAGGCCGTCCTGAACAGCGCGGAAGGTCTTTTCCTCGATCACCGACGAGAGGAGGTCGGCATAGGCAGCCGCCACCATCTGCCTGGCCGAATTTCGGGCAGGCGGCTCGATGAAGTTGGTGATGGTGAAGGAAAGCGCACTTAGAACGGCAGCCAGAATGATAACCGGGCGAAACATCACAGAGCGCGACGATCCGGCCGCATCGATGATGGCGAGCTCGGAATCGTTGTTCATCGCCGTGAACGTCTGGGTGATGCCGATGACGAGGGCGAAAGGCAACACGACGGGAATCAGCGTCGGCAGGATCATCGTCGCCAGCGCCATGAAGGAGCCCATCGACTGGCCGGTATCGGTGACGAGGTTGATTCTCTGGAGAACCTGGATGGTCCAGATGATGGCCAGCACCGGCAGCAGCGCGACCAGAAACATCTGCGTTGTCCGTCGCAGGATATAGTTCTCGAGAAGCTTCATACTGCCCTTGTCGACATTGTTTTTCTGCGCGATCGCTCGCCGGATTTCCGCCTATCTAATCGCATCGTTTGCAATTGGCTATTCCGGCACGCTCACAAAAATGTTTTGCACGATGATTTTTCCACCGCCTGTGTCTTTTTGTGGAACAAGCTGTCGGTTTCATGACGCGATCGGCCATTCCACAAAAATGCCTTTCCTTTAGCGAATGTCGGCCGTTAAAGAATGTGAGCCTTTAAAAATGCAGGGTTGCGCCGGGGGCCGAAAAGGCCATGATCGGGCGCACACGCAAGTTATCCACGAAGAGCAGGAAAACATGTCCGCCAAATTCGATATTTCTTTCGCCAATTCCGCCTCGCTTGAAAATACCCTTGCCGTTGTGCTGCAAGCCTCGGGTGAGGCGCAGGCAGCTGCCGGCGCATCGGAAGCCGATCCGGGCGGCGTGCTTGAACGGGCGGCAAAGATTTCAGGCTTTTCCGCAAAGTCCATGACGACACTCGACGTGATTGCGCCGCAGGGTTCGGGCGCCGACCGGCTTCTCGTCATTGGCCTCGGCAAGCCGGCGAAACTTGTCGCCCATGACTGGTTGCGTGCCGGCGGCACCGCTGCCGCCAATTTCAGGAAGGCGGACAAGGTAGCCGTCTATCTAGATGCCCCGGGCGTCGATGTCGGTGCGCAGGCGGCTGCGGATTTTGCGCTTGGCCTGCTGCTGCGTGCCTATAGCTTCGATGCCTATAAGACCAAGAAGAAATCCGATGATGAGAAGTCGCCGAAGAAAGTAGAAATCGTCATCGTGACGGCAGTCCATCAGGAGGCGGAAAAGGCCTTTGCCGTGTCCGAGGCCGTCGCGGGCGGCGTTGTCCTGGCGCGTGATCTCGTCAACCTGCCGCCGAATGTTCTCGGTCCTGTCGAATTCGCTGAAAAGGCGGAAGAGTTAAAGAAGCTCGGTGTCGAGGTCGAAATTCTCGGCGAGAAGGAGCTGAAGAAGCTTGGCATGAACGCGCTTCTCGGTGTGGCGCAGGGTTCGGCGCGTCCGCCCCGGCTTGCGGTCATGCAGTGGAACGGCGGCTCCAAGAAGGATGAGCCTATCGCCTTCGTCGGCAAGGGCGTCGTGTTCGATACCGGCGGTATCTCGCTGAAGCCCGGCCTTAACATGGAAGACATGAAGGGCGACATGGGTGGCGCTGCCGCCGTGACCGGCCTCATGCAAACGCTCGCGGCCCGCAAGGCGAAAGCCAATGTGATCGGCGTCATCGGTCTGGTGGAGAACATGCCTGATGGTAACGCCCAGCGTCCCGGCGATATCGTCGCCTCCATGTCCGGCCAGACCATTGAGATCATAAATACCGACGCCGAAGGCCGGCTGGTTCTCGCCGATGCGCTCTGGTACACCAAGGAGCGTTTCAACCCGAAATTCATGATCAACCTCGCCACCTTGACGGGAGCGATCACGGTTGCACTCGGCAATCTTCAGGCTGGCCTTTTCTCGAATGATGACGAGTTGGCTGCACGTCTTTCGCAGGCGGGCGATGTTACGGCGGAAAAGCTGTGGCGCATGCCGCTGGGCAAGGATTACGACAAGATTATTGATTCCAAATTCGCCGACATGAAGAACAGCTCCGGCCGTCTGGCGGGCTCTGTCACCGCCGCTCAGTTCCTCAAGCGTTTCGTGGGCGAAACACCCTGGGCGCATCTCGATATCGCCGGCACCGCCATGGGTTCGCCGATGACCGAGATCAACCAGTCCTGGGGATCCGGCTATGGTGTGCGGCTGCTGAACGAACTCGTTCGCGCCCATTACGAAGATTGATGCGACCGGAGCTGCAAGTCCGCAGATGACTGAAATCCTGTTCTACCATCTGACGGAATCGAAGCTGGAGGATGCATTGCCGCCCTTGCTCGAAAAATCGCTGGAACGCGGCTGGAAGGTCGCGATCCAGACGGTGGACGAGGAGCGCCGCGATTTCCTCGACACGCATCTGTGGACCTTTCGTGACGACAGTTTTCTGCCGCACGCAACGGATAGCTCTGCCGCGCCGCAAAATCAGCCGATTCTTTTGACGGCGTCGAATGCGAACGGTAACGAGGCGAGTGTCCGCTTTCTCGTCGACGGTGCCGAACCTCCGGCGGTGGAGGGCTATGAGCGGATAGTGTTCATGTTCGACGGATACGATGCCTACCAGCTGGAAATGGCGCGGAACCACTGGAAAAGGCTGAAGACCGAAGGTCATGCGCTGACCTATTGGCAGCAGTCGCCGGAAGGCCGCTGGCAGAAGAAGGCCTGATCACAGTTTCCCACACAAAAAGACTGGCAAAAATTCGCATGTGGCGCCGCCTGTCGGTTTTCGCATTATGAGCCGAATCAGACATAGCTGTCTGATCCGGCCGACAGGTGACGGACGGTGGCGGCTGCCACAGACGAAACAGCAGAAGGACATCATCATGGGACAGGCGATTTCACGGCCCGACGGGGAAATAGAGCGTCTGGTCGCGGTGCGGTCAATCATGTCCGTCAAGAATGCCGAGATGCCGGAACTGGAAGTGCTGTCTCGATTGGGGCAGGGCGTCTTTGACGTCCCGCGTGCGGCCGTCCATATCGTCGACGAGGACTGGCTCCATATTGCCGAACAGGCGGGAATGCAACTTTCGGAATGCCCGCGCGATCTGTCGATCTGCAACCGAGTAATTGCCAGTCAGGATGTCGTGGTCATTTCCGATCTGACCCAGCATCCGGATTTCCGCTTCATGTCCTATGTGAAGGGCGGTCCCGGATTGCGTTCCTATGCTGGCGCGCCGATCGAGCTGGAACCGGGTCTTGTGGTCGGCGCCTTTTGCCTTGTCGATACGGTGCCGAGAAAATTCTCTCAAAGCGAAATTGACAATCTGAAGCACTTTGCGCTGCTGGCGGCCGCACTCCTGCGTCTACAGAAGGCCAATTTCACAATGAGTCTGGCGGAGCGTGAATTGCGGGATGCGGTGATGACTGATCCGTTGACCGGCTTTTACAATCGCAAGGCGCTGGAGGCGATTGTCGATGGCCAGCTTGGCGCGGCTCTGCGTGAGAACGAGGCCTTCGGCGTGCTCTATCTTGATCTGGACGGTTTCAAGGCGATCAATGACACGTTCGGCCACCCGGCGGGTGACAGGGTGCTGACCGCTGCCGCCGACCGCATTCGCAATTCGATCCGCAGCGAAGATACGGTGGTGCGCATGGGAGGCGACGAATTCGCCATTTTCATTCCCCGTCCCAGCAGGTCTGAGGTGATGAACGGACTGGCAGACAGGCTTCTGGCAGCCTTCCGTGAACCCTTTGATGTTGACGGGCAGGCGGTCGGTGCGCGTCTCAGCATTGGCGGCGCCATCGCCCCTCAGGCCGGTGCTGACCGCGCCACGCTTTTGCGCAGCGTTGACGAGGCACTGTATCAGGCAAAAAAGTCAGGGCGCGACCGTTTCGTCAGCCGCGCCCTTTGATGCACCTGTCTTCCGGAAGGCTTCCAAAAGCCTTTCGGCTCCTCAGTCGTAGAAGGAATCCACGAATTTGTGGCGGCCGAGCAGGAAGGCATCGGCCACATGAGTCAATGGCGCAAGATCGACATCAGAGCGTCCGGCCTTGATGATTTCCGCAAAACGCTCGTAGAGCGCCGGATATTCCCGCTCAGGTTCCGACACCGCCTGCTCGCCATTGATGGAGAGCTTCGCGCCGCCTTCCGAAAGCACCATCTGCCCGGCCGCCGTTTCGGCAACGATATCCCAGCTCTGCTTGCCGGTCTGGCGCCAGTCGAACTCGGCGCGCACGGGCATTTTCGTAACATCGGAAAAATGCAGCTCGGCAGCGATGGGCGCGTCGCGGTTTTCCGGGAACTCAAGCGTTGCCTTGGTCAGGAACAGCGCGCGGGGCAGGATGTGGGTGATGATCGACAGCGCATTGATGCCGGGATCGAACACACCGAGACCGCCCGCCTGCCAGATCCATGCCTGGTTGGGGTGCCAGTGGCGCACATCCTCTTTCCAGATGACATGCACGCTGTCGATTTTTGTCGAGGCGAGAAACGCCTTTGCAGCTTCAACGCCCGGCGCATAACGCGAGTGCCAGCTTGCAAATAGCGAAAGACCCTTCGAATCCGCAAGACGAACGAGATCCTGAACTTCCGAAAGCGTTGCGCCCGGCGGCTTTTCGAGGAAAACGTGCTTGCCGGCATTCAGCGCCGCATAAGCAGCCTCGTAACGGTACTGCGGCGGCATGCAGAGCGATACGGCCTCGATATCCTCGACGGCCTCCAGCATGGTCTCGATGGTGCCGTAAGAAGCGACGCCATCCACGGTACCGTGGCGGCTGGCCGTGCAGATCAATTCAAAATCCGGATTGCCTGCGATGGCGGGAAGGTGCTGGTCGCGAACGATTTTGCCGACGCCGACGATGGCAAGCTTGGTGGCTGACATGAAGTGGGACCCATTTGTATGATGCGTGGGATAAAGTGTGACTTTACGAGTTTTTTAACAGAAACGCTCAAAGGAGCAAGGCGATCGTCCTTGCAGGTCTCGTCTTTTTTCGGTGCGTAACGGCATGGCAAAAATCGGTATGCATATTTTATGTTGCCTAATATTTGAAATGTGAAAATATTGTTTCAAATTTAAAAGTATTGATTTTCATAACTTAATGCTTTTAAAATTCGAAATCGAAGTTAAGTTCCGAAATATTAATGTATAGTATATATTTAAATCAATATAAATTTCATTATTAAATGTATTATAATCAGAATTGAAAATACCTCGTTATATGGATTTTTTCAGGATTTCAGCGAAGGCAATTGTCAAATAAATACATACAGCGTAATTCTCGCATCTTATCTACACTAAGTTCTTTAGTGTCGGCGTAAAATTCGTGCGGCAGACTGTCTCGATGGTTTTTTCGTTTGGTTGTTGGTTGGCGCTTCGCTTCGTTTCTTGATTTTCCTGCTCGGCATTGTGCGACGCCGGCGGTGAGGAGGTACTCGAACTCGTGTCTTGTCAGTCGCTTGCTGTTGGCACCTGTCCGGCGATTTCGCCGAGGGCAGCCCGCGGTGGAGCGAGAGGTCGTGTGGAGCGATTGGCTATATGTACTGATTTTCCTGCGTAAACGCGGGATTTGTGAAGGTCAAACGCCGGAACCACGGCAAAAGAATAGTAATGACCGGGGGACATGCAGAGATGATGGAATTGATCGCCGCCCAGGCGGCCGCGTCAGCCGCCGAGTTGCCATTCCTGCTGCTCCAGGCTGCGGCCCTTGTCGGCATGGTGTCGGTGCTGATCCTTCTGCAGCGAAACATCGCTCTCGATGACGCTCGTTACAAAATCTACTACGGCATCATCTTCGGGGTTACCGGTTTCTTGCTGACGCTACTGGTATCCGAGTTCATCAAGCTGCCTTCCAAGCCCTATATCCGCTCTGACCTGCTGTTCCTGGCTGGCGTGTTGGGGTCCTGGCAAGGCGGCTTGATAAGCCTGGCGCTCGTCTCCGCAGGGCGATTTTTGTTTGGTGGTCCGGCACTCTTTGGGGCCGCTTTTCTGGATATGAGCATTATCTCGGCTTTCGGGATGGCAATGTATGGCTGGATGCGCCGGCGCAGTCTCACTGAACTCGGCGTCCGCGAGGTCTTCGGCGTATTCGCGGTCAGGATTTTCGCGGCGTTGTTCGCTGTTTGCGTGACCTATAGTCTCAGCATGATAAATCAGGACGTTTTTCTCAGTAACGTCGGACGGCGCATCTTCGGTTCGTTGGTCGGGTTGCCGATGATCGCCTGTCTGTTTCTGTTGCTGCGCAGCGAGGCGCGGGCGCGTGAAGAGGCAAGGACACGCGATGCTGCGGCGCGGACGGATTCGTTGACGGGCCTGCCCAACAGGCGTGCCCTCAAAGACCATATCGAAGTCGTGATGCGGCAGGAGCCGGCCGTTCCGCACGCTCTCCTTCTCATAGAAATCGTCAATATGGCCGATGTCGCCGCCTGCCAGGGCGAGGATTGGGGCGATCTTTTCTGGCCGAGGCTGGCACAGGAAATCTGCAACGATGACAACGGTCTGCTGTCGAGTTCCAATGCACCGCGCAGCTTCATGTTCGGCGATACCACGCTTGCAGTCGTCATGTCGGGGATTTCGCTCGAGAAGTCGGAAAGCACAAGGCTGATAATGCGTCTCCACGACGGGTTAAGTACATTTTCACGGTCTGCGGATCCAGAACCGGTGCCGCATCTGAAAATCGGTGCCGCTAATCTGGATAAGCTTTCCCGGCAGAACGTGGCTTCCTTCCTCCGGCAGCTTAGTCTTGCGCTGCGAGGAAGCGAAAATCCGGTGCAGATATTCCCCTTCTCCTTCGCCGATAAGGCCACGCGGGACGAGGGGGTGCGCCAGATGCTGGTCAACTGGATCAGATCCGGCAAGCCGCCGATATTTTATCAGCCGAAATTCGAAATGCACAATCGCCGCATGATTGGCGCGGAGGCTCTTTTACGGGCCGTGGATGCGTGCGGACAGCCGCTTTCGCCCTATTACGTGCTGGAGATTGCCGAGCGTCACCGGCTGCTGGTGGAGTTTGAATGGTCGACGATCGAAGCCGTCGTCCGCGACCTCATCGACCTGCGGGGCCTCGACCCGGACTTTCATCTGGCGGTGAACATTTCGGCATCGTCTTTTGCCACTGCGGGCTTCGGAGAGCGGGTTGTGGCCTTTTTGAACGAGATGGGGGTCCCGGCGCACCGTCTGTCGATCGAAGTGACGGAGATGAGCAGGATACCGGCCATCGACATCGTGCAGCAGAATTTCGACAGATTGAGCGAAGCGGGCGTGCGGCTGGCGCTCGATGATTTTGGCACCGGTTATGCGGCACTCACCCTGCTTGCGCGGTTCCCCTTCAAGGAGGTCAAGATCGATCACTGGATGACGTCCCGGCTTGAACAGTCGCGGTTCCGGGAGGCCATCGCGCTCGCCTTCGAAAGCGCCGAACGTTACGGCGCCACGCTGGTGACGGAAGGTATAGAAACGGAAGAGCAGAGCAGGCTGCTCATGCAGATGGGAATCCGTTTCGGTCAGGGCTATCTTTATTCGCCCGCCGTGCCGCTCGAGCGGCTGCAGCCTCGCAGGGAATGCGCTTAGATTTTCGCACCAGCATGATGACGCATCACTGCGTCATCGCATCCTCATATTCGCTCGAAAGCATCAGCCACTGCTCCTCGGCGTCCGAAAGCTTACTCGCGGCTTCGCCACGCTCTTTGACTTTCTGCGCGGCCTTGGCAGGTGCCTTTTCGTACAAAGCAGGGTCCGCCAGTTCCTTGTCGAGCGACTGAATCATTTTCTCAAGCTTCGCCGTCAAAGATTCGATTTCATTGATCTTTTTCTTCAGCGGCGCAAGCTGAGCGCGTTTTTCGGCGTTGGCCTTGCGCTGGTCGGCTTTCGATGTCTGGTCGGCGGCGGCTTCTGTCTTCTCTTCCTTCTTTTTTCCGGAAGAGACGACGAGGTCGCGATATTCCTCCATGTCGCCTTCAAAGGTCTTCACCGTGCCGTCGGCCACCAGCCACAGGCGGTCGACAGTTGCCTCGATGAGATGCCGATCGTGCGAGATGAGGATGACGGCGCCGTTATAGTCGTTCAGCGCTTCGATCAGCGCCCGGCGACTGTCGATGTCGAGATGGTTGGTCGGTTCGTCGAGGATGAGCAGATTTGGCGCATGGAAGGCCGCAAGTCCCATCAGCAGTCGGGCCTTTTCACCGCCGGACAGGTCTTTCGCAGCCGTCGCCATCTTCTCCGTCGCAAGGCCCATCTGCGCCACCCGCGCCCGCACCTGCGCTTCAGACGCCAGCGGCATCAGCTTGCGCACGTGTTCGACCGGTGTCTGGTCCGGCACGAGATCGTCCAGCTGATGCTGCGCAAAGAAGCCGATCTTCAGGCCCGGGGCGATGCGAAGATCGCCCGCTTGCGGCGCAAGCCTGCCGGAGATGAATTTCGCAAAGGTCGATTTGCCGTTGCCGTTGGAACCGAGCAGCGCGATGCGGTCGTCATTATCGATGCGAAGATTGAGCTGCTTCAGAATGGATTTGCCCGGCTCGTAACCCACGGCACCGCCATTGATGGCGACGATGGGTGAGGCGGGCTGCTTTTCCGGCTCCGGGAACGTGATCGGCTGGACGTGGTCCTCGATCACGGCGGCGACGGTGCCCATGCGCTCCAGCGCCTTGATACGGCTTTGCGCCTGGCGCGCCTTGGTGGCCTTGGCGCGAAAACGGTCGATGAAGCTTTGCAGATGTTTGCGCGCGGCGTCGTTTTTCACCTTCGCCTTCATCTGCAATTCGTCTGCTTCGGCTTTCTGGCGCTCGAACTGGTCGTATCCGCCGCGATAGAAGGTCAGTTTCTTCTGGTCCAGATGCACGATGGAATTGACGGCATTGTTCAGCAGATCGCGGTCGTGGCTGATGATGATGACGGTATGCGGATAACGCCGGATATAGTCTTCCAGCCAGAGCGTGCCTTCAAGGTCGAGATAGTTGGTCGGCTCGTCGAGCAGCAGGAGGTCGGGTTCGGCAAACAGCACGGACGCGAGCGCCACGCGCATGCGCCAGCCGCCGGAGAACGAAGAGGCGGGGCGAAGCTGCGCCTCGTGATCGAAGCCAAGACCGGCAAGAATGCTGGACGCGCGGGCTTCGGCCGAATGCGCGTCGATATCGACCAACCGCACCTGAATTTCTGCGATCCGGTGCGGGTCTGTTGCGGTTTCCGCCTCGGCCAGCAGCGCGCTGCGCTCCTTGTCGGCGGAAAGCACGATGGAAATCAGCGATTCTTCCGTTCCCGGCGCTTCCTGCGCAACCTGGCCGATGCGCGCCAGTTTCGGGATCGTTACCGAACCGCTTTCCGCTGAAAAGTCACCGGTGATGACCCGGAAAAGAGTGGATTTGCCGGCGCCGTTGCGGCCAACGAGGCCCACCTTCACGCCAGCCGGAAGCGTCACGCTGGCGTGGTCGAGAAGCAGGCGCCCGGCGATGCGGGCGGAGAGATCGGTAATCGTAATCATGGCGCCGTTTTGGCCGAACTGCGTGGCCAAGGCAAGAGCGCGCGCGCCACACCAGATCAGATATGCAGCTTCAACAGCCGAGCTGCGCCAGATAGCTGCTGCGGCTGCGTTGAGCCACGTCCCGGGAGTAGCCTATGACGCAATTGCGCGTGCCGCAGCGTGCGGACAGCAGGGCGAGCTCGGCATGGCTGAAAAATTCCGCTGATGTCGCGGTGCAGTCCACTGCCGCAACGCCGATCGAGACGGTCAAATGCTCGCCGTCTCCCTCACTGGTGACGAAACGCAGCGCCTCGACGTTCTGCCGCAACCGCTCTGCAATTGCTTCAGCCGTATTTTGCGAGACGTCGGCGAACAGAAAAGCGAACTCGTTTCCGCCGATGCGGGCAACGAAATCGTCCTTCTTGATCGTCTTGCGGAAAAGCGCTGCCAGCCGGCGCAGCGCCTTGTTGCCGGCGGTGGGGCCGTATTTGCCGTTGATTTCGCGGAAATGGTCGATGTTGAGCAGCACAAGCGATGTGGCGGATGCTCTCTGATCGCCCGAAAACAGGTCGCCGAGCTTCTCGAGGAAAGCCGCCCGATTGGGAAGCGCCGTCAAGGCATCACGCAGGGAACTCGCCTGAAGATCGGTCCGGCTTTTCTCAACCTCGCGGATTTTCATCAGCCCCATGGAAACGAAATGCCGGAGACTCGTTTGTTCCTCGTGAATATCGCCCATCAATTGCGCAAGCCGCTCCGTTGCAGGCAGCTCTGAGTGATCTTGCCCGGAAAGACTGGCAATAAATGTTTCGGTGCGTTGCAGGCCGGCTTCCAGTCGCGCGGAAATCTGCTTCAGCGTCTCGAAGGCCGTCGCTGCCATCTGCTCGGCCTCGATCTTCGAAAAACCCGGCAGATTGTGTCTCTGGCCGACAATATCGATTTCATGCTGTTGCGGCGCGTTGCCAAGGGCGAGAATATCACGTCCCATCGCCGGGTTATGCCCCGACAATATTTCGTAGATCAGTTCGTAGTTTCGCGGCAGCGGTGCAATATTCATCTTGTCGATGAACTGAGCAATTTTTGTAAAGACGAGACCGTTCCTTGCCTTCTCGCGTTTTTTATCGCCCGCCGTTGACGTCACTGACAGCCCCAATACCAATAAATTATGAATGCACCGGTGATAACCGATTGTTGAACACGATTATTCTTACAAGCAACGGTTTAAAATAGGCTAAACCTGACGAGGTTTTCATTGCCGTGAGACCCCAATTCTCGTGGAGGGGACGGTTGAGCGCCGGATGCGTTTGTTGATCAGTAGTATGACAAATCCTGATTTGATTTCAGGCGGCGGTCGTTTTTATATCGCATCATCGATGTAGCAGAAGAGGGTGCAGCCTATGACGACCTCCAGAACCTTATATTCACTTTGCGGAAGCGATAGCGCACGGCCGTTCTCCCCCCATTGCTGGAAAACCGTGCTTTCGCTGGCGCATAAGGGGCTGGAGTTCGAGGAGCGTCCCTTGCCCTTCACGGTCATCCCGACGGTGGAGGACGGTTTTTCGAGGACCGTGCCGATCCTTCGTGATGGCGACCAGCTGGTGAGCGACAGTTTCGAGATCGCCCTTTATCTGGATGAGGCCTATCCGGAGCGGCCGTCGCTGTTTAACGGGGAAGGCGGCAAGGCGATGGCGCGTTTCGTTGAAAGCTGGTCGCAGACGGTACTGCACCCGGCCATCACCCGCATTGCCGTGCTCGATATCCACAATATGCTTGATGAGCCTGACCGCCTTTATTTCCGCGACAGCAGGACGAAGGCGCTCGGCCGGACGCTCGAGGATGTGGTGGCGAACCGTGAGGCGGAAATCGCGGCCTTCCCAGCGCTCCTGGCGCCGATCCGCCGCATGCTGGGCTTCCAGCCTTTCATCGGCGGCTCATCGCCGCTGTTTGCGGATTACATTGTTTTCGGTGCGCTGCAATGGGCAAGGATTACCACCGGAGCGGATCTGTTTTCCGAAAACGACCCCGTCCGTGACTGGTTCGAAGGCTGCCTTGACCTCCACGACGCCAGAGGCCGCAGTGTGACAGCGGCGTGAAATGTCTGCAGCCATCGTCGCAATGTGGTTGATCCCCCTTGTTTTCGGGCCTTTGGGCGGGTAAAGACCGCCCACTTTCTCTATAGGAAAAGGAAACGGACACATGGCGATTGAACGCACATTTTCGATGATCAAGCCGGACGCAACCAAGCGTAACCTGACTGGCGCGATCACCAAGGTATTTGAAGACAACGGTCTGCGCATCGTCGCCTCCAAGCGCGTCTGGATGAGCAAGCGCGAAGCAGAAGGCTTCTACGCCGTTCACAAAGAGCGTCCCTTCTTCGGCGAACTCGTTGAAGGCATGACCTCCGGCCCGACCATCGTTCAGGTTCTGGAAGGCGAAAACGCTATCCTCAAGAACCGCGAAATCATGGGCGCAACCAACCCGGCCCAGGCTGCTGAAGGCACCATCCGCAAGAGCTTCGCGCTTTCCATCGGCGAGAACTCCGTTCACGGTTCGGACGCTCCTGAAACCGCCGCACAGGAAATCGCCTACTGGTTCGCCGAAACCGAAATCGTCGGCTGATTCAAAATATCAACGGCTTGAATCGCCATCTCAGGCGATGGCATGAAGCCGCTGAAAAGACTCGATGAAACGGAGCCGAAAGGCTCCGTTTTTTTTGTTTTATTGCCGATAGAAGTTTACGCCGAAGCCATCCCCACGGGCCTCAGTCCTGTGACGAGCCCATGGATGAGGGGAGGTTTTCACGACGCCGGACACCCCTCGACTGGCCGCATATCCGTCGTGCCGTCCGCTTTGAACACGTCCGGGTTGGGCGTGTAGAGCGGGCCGATCGTCAGCGGTTTGGCGGGAAGGAGCGATTGGTCGGTGTCGGAGCGGATGGTGGTCTCTATCGTCTGCAGCACATCGCCTTCCGGCCCTTTGATGCGGATCGTGACCTTGTAGGGGCGGTCCTGCTTGACGCATTCGACCGGCGGACTTTGAACGGCGATCTTTTCATCTGCCGGGAAAATCTTCTCCCTGGTCGTCAGCTCGGTGCCGCCGCGGGGATTTTCGAAGGTCGCTTCCAACGTGCTGCCGTCGCGGATGGGGGCGATGCGCTGCAAGGTCACGAGATAGGTGGCAATCGCCACACGGTAATTGAAGACGAACATGCGGCCGGAAACCTTCGCGACATCGCGCGGCTCGTCCCGCTGACAACCGCAAAGACCGAGCACCATAGTGATCGCCAGCAACGGAATGGTTATTCCTTTCATGCCTGCGCTTCCTTCTTGCGGTGATAATGCCGGCTGGCTTTCTGCCGGTTGCCGCACACCGTCATGTCGCACCAGATGCGGCTTCTGTTCTTGCTGCGGTCGATGAAAAGCCAACCGCAATTGCCGCAAATCCGCAGCCGTTTCCGCGTCTCCGCCGCAAGCAGCGACAGAGCTGAATGGGCGGTCGCATTGGCAAGGCTCTCTCGCAGAGGAAACAACTTTAGTGCCGTGCCGCAAGCGAAGAGAAGCCCTGCCAGCCGGCCGTCGTCATCGTCGCCATTCGTCATCGAAGCGCGGAAATAATCGTCGATCGCCTCGCGAAGATCGAGAAATACCTGCCTCATGTCCGCTTCGGGCACGATGAGTGCGGGAAACCTGTCGCGCTCCGCTCCGAGTCGGGTCGACGCCTCGGCAAAGGTGGCGATCTGCTCAGGCACAGCAAAACGGTCGACCGATTTTGCCGCGTCCGCGCGCAGGATGACGCTATTGGCGACATCGAGGGCCAATGCGCCGCCTGCGAAACGATGTTCTGTCCAGCGAAATGTCATGGCGACATTATAACTATCAAAATGGATTTTAATAGTTATAATGCGATGGGGAGAACGGATTGGCTTATTTCCTGCAACAATTGCTGAATGCCGTACCGGTAGCCTCGCTTTATGCGGTTCTGGCGTTCGGCTATGCCATCGCCTTTTCGGTCACGAAACGGGCCGATGTCACCTATGGCGCGATTTTCGCTTTCGCCGGTCAGACCTGTCTGCTGTTTGCCGATTTTGGCTGGAACCGGCTGTGGCTGATCTTGCCTGCAACACTCGCGCTTGGGGCAGGGGCCGGTCTTTTCGGCGGTCTGTGGGCGGCGGCTTTCATCGGCAGGGCGGTGATGCGGCCCCTGGCGAAAGCCTCCCCCAATGCGGTGACGGTCGCCGCCATTGGCGTGCTGATCGCGCTCACCGAAAGTGCCAGACTTGCCGCCGGCACGCGACAATTATGGCTGCCGCCGCTTTTGTCGGAGCCGGTGCGATTCTGGGCCGATGGAAGCTTCGCCGTCACCCTGACGTCGATGCAGATGCTGAACACGGCTGTCTTCTGCCTGCTCGTTCTCACAGGCACTTTCTACCTCCAGCGTTCCGGCTTTGGCAGACGCTGGAAGGCGGTGTCGGACGATGCTTTCGCCGCGTCACTGTGCGGGGTAAATGCAGGCAGGGTGTTCCTGCTGTCTTACTGTGCAGCGGGTCTGCTTGCCGCCATCGCCGGCGTCCTCGCCACGTTTTATTACGGCACCATGGATTTCGGTGCCGGTCTGGTGTTCGGCCTGAAGGTCGTGCTGATTTCGGCAGCGGGCGGTTATGCAAGCCCGCTCGTCTGCGCGCTCGGGGCTGCTGCCGTCGGGTTCGCGGAAACGCTATGGGTCGGTTACGGCCCGGTTATCTGGCGTGATGCGGCGGTTCTGGCGCTTCTGGTGGGCTGGCTGATCGTCATGCGCAGCAGAGTGGAAGCGCCCTAGAGCATTTCCAGGAGGGGTGGCGTCCGGTTTTCGTCCGGAAGTGCGGGAAAACACAACGCGTTACCGCCATTTGTCCTTGGCCGTGTCGTCGGTCGTCTTTGCGGCAACCCAGTCGCCCTTCGTGCCATCCTTGCCGTGTTCCTTTTTCCAGAATGGGGCGGACGTCTTGAGGTAGTCCATCACGAAATTTGCACCGTCAAAAGCGGCCTGCCGGTGCCGGGAAGCGGCAATGACGAGGACGATATTCTCGCCGGTGGCGATCTTGCCATGGCGATGAATGGCGGTGAGGCCGAGGAGGTCGAAGCGTTCGATGGCGAGTTGCGCGATACGGGTCATTTCCGCTTCGGCCATGCCGGGATAATGCTCGAGTTCCAGCGCCGCGAGCGTGCCGCCATCATCGCGACAAAGCCCGGTGAAGGCCACCACCGCGCCAATGCTCTTGTCGCCTTCCGTCAGCCTGCGGGTTTCTTCCGCAGCGTCGAAATCCTGTGCCTGCACGCGGACCGTCGGCTGCATCCGGTTATCCCCCCGTCATGGGCGGGAAAATGCCGATCTCGCGCGCACCGGCAATGCTTTCGTCATGTTCAACATGTTCCTGATTGACCGCAACGCGGATCACATCCGGAAATTCGAAGGCGGCTTCGTAGTTTTCGCCAAGGGTTGAGAGATAGGCGATCAGCTCACCGGCCGTGGTAACGGAGGAGGGGATATCCAGCTCCTCTTCCGCCGTGCCGATCTTTTCGCGAACCCAGGCGAAATAAACGATCCGCGTCATCATTCTTCGTCCACGATGTGCTTGAGACCCGCCTTGAAGTAGTCGTAGCCGGTGTACATGGTCAGCGCTGCTGCAAGCCAGAGAAGCGTAATTCCCATCTCGGTCGTGTAGGGCAGAACCTTGTCTCCCGCGGGACCGGCGAGAAGAAAGGCGATGGCTACCATCTGGATGGTGGTCTTCCACTTCGCGATGCGGGTGACGGGAACGCTGACCTTCAGCGCCGCCAGATATTCACGCAGGCCCGAGACCAGAATTTCGCGGCAGAGAATGGTGATGGCGGCCCAGAGCGACCAGCCGGCAATGGTGCCGTCCGCTGCCATCAAGAGCAGCACTGAGGCGACCAGCAGCTTGTCGGCGATCGGGTCCAGCATGCGGCCGATATTGGAGGTCTGGTTCCAGATACGCGCCAAATAACCATCCAGAAAATCGGTCAGCGAGGCGACGATGAACAGCCAAAGTGCCGTCCAGCGCGCAAAATCCGAGCTTTCCAGCTTTCCTTCGATGTAAAAACACAAAACGATGACGGGAACCGCCAGAATGCGGGCATAGGTGAGAAGGTTGGGAATGCTGTATGCGCGCGAAGCCATGGGAAACCTGTCAGTCTGGATAAGCTGCCTTGATGCCGCCCCTGACGCATAGGGTCAACACGTTATTATGTTTTTTTAGCAGTTCGTTGCGACAGTGCGCCTTCAATCACCACTGCTCTCATGGAAGTGATTGTAGATTTGCCGCGCTACTGCTTCTGAAATGCCGGTGACATTCATTAGATCGTTGAGGCCTGCGCGTGAAACTGCCTTGGCCGTACCGAAATGCTGCAACAGCGAGCGCTTGCGTCCTGGGCCGATCCCCGAAATTTCATCCAGCGGATTGCGCACCATTTCCTTCTTGCGTCGCGCCCGGTGTGAGCCGATGGCAAAACGGTGGGCCTCGTCGCGCATGCGCTGGATGAAGTAAAGCACGGGATCGCGCGGCGGCAGGGAAAAATCGCTGCGGCCATCCGCAAAGAAGCGCTCGCGGCCCGCCTCGCGGTCCACACCCTTGGCGACACCGATGGCAATCACGCTGTCGCGAATGTCGAGCTCATCGAGGATGGCACGCACCGCCGTCATCTGTCCCTGACCACCATCGATCAGGATAACGTCCGGCCAGGCGGGGAAGGGCATGTCCGCGGCTTCCTCGGGTGTGGGCGTCAGCGTCTGCGCGCGGTCAGGCTTGCCCTCTTCCTTCAACAGGCGCGAGAAGCGGCGGGTCATGACCTCACGCATCATGCCGAAGTCGTCACCGGGAGTGATATCGGTCGATTTGATATTGAACTTGCGATACTGGTTTTTCACGAAGCCTTCCGGCCCCGCCACCACCATGCCGCCCACGGCATTGGTGCCCATGATGTGCGAGTTGTCGTAAATCTCGATCCGGCGCGGCACGTAAGGAAGGTTGAAGGTTTCCGCGAACCCCTTCAGCAACCGCGCCTGAGACGAGGTTTCCGCCAGCTTGCGGCCATGCGCCTCGCGGGCATTGGCAAGAACATGGTCGGTGATGTCCTTCTTCTCGCCGCGCTGCGGCACGCTGATCGTGACCTTGTGTCCGGCTTTTTCGCCAAGAGCAGCGGCCAGCAATTCCTGTTCCTCTACGGTTTCGGAAAGCAGGATCTGTTTCGGCACCGGTTTGTCGTCGTAAAATTGCGCCAGAAACGCATTGAGGATTTCCGAGCCGGGCAGGGACGGGTCGGCCTTAGGGAAATAAGCGCGGTTGCCCCAGTTCTGGCCGGTGCGGAAAAAGAACACCTGGATGCAGGATATGCCGCCCTCGTGATGGATGGCGAAAACATCCGCCTCCTCGATGCCGGCCGGATTGATGCCCTGATGGCTCTGGACGTGCGAGAGCGCTGCCAGCCGGTCGCGATAGACGGCGGCGCGCTCGAAGTCGAGATCCTCGGCCGCCTCGTTCATCTGCCGGGCAATCGCGGTCTTGACGCTCTGGCTCTTGCCGGACAGGAAATCCTTTGCTTCCTTGACGAGTTCCGCATACCCCTCATCGCTCACCTCATGTGTGCAGGGGCCGGAACAGCGCTTGATCTGGTAAAGAAGACAGGGACGCGTGCGGGTTTCGAAAACGCTGTCGGTGCAGGTGCGGATCAAGAACGCGCGTTGCAGTGAGTTGATCGTGCGTCCAACGGCTCCGGCAGAGGCGAAGGGTCCGAAGTAGTCGCCCTTGCGCGCCCGCGCACCCCGGTGCTTGAAAATCGCCGGTGCACGATTGTCGGCTGTGATCAGGATATAGGGAAATGACTTGTCGTCGCGCAAAAGCACGTTAAAGCGCGGCCGCAAGCGTTTGATGAGATTCGCCTCGAGGAGAAGCGCCTCGGTTTCCGTACGGGTGGTGACGAATTCCATATGGGCGGTCAGCCGCACCATCTGCGCAATGCGGTTGGAATGCACGCGACCCTGGGCATAGTTACCGACGCGCTTCTTCAGCGAGCGCGCCTTGCCGACGTAGAGAACGTCGTTCGCCTCGTTGAACATGCGGTAGACACCCGGCGAGTTCGGCAGGTGTTTGACGAATTCGCCGATCAGATCCATGCCCTTCAGGCCGGATTCGTTTTTCCAGCCGGCATTCCAGTCCATGCCGGCAACGTCGCGCGGTGCCTCGGCCGCGTCTGTCGCGGCAAGGTTTGCATCGTCGTCTTCGTCATCGGTTTCATCGAAGAGAATACCGCCGTCAGGCAGCTTCTTTCCGTTCATTCAGGTATCTCCGCCACATCAGGGGTTTCCCAGCCAAGATGCTGGCCGCCATCGAGCGCGATCATTTGTCCGGTGATCGACGGCGTATCAAAAAGAAAGCGAATCGTCCGCCCGAACTCGTCGGGTTCCGGACCGCGCTTTAATATAAGGCCGTCGATCTGCGCCTGAAAGTCCTCCGGCGCCTGTCTTTCGCTTTTGAAGGAGGGACCCGGCCCGATGGCGTTGACGCGCACCCGCGGCGCAAAACTCTGCGCCATCGTCCGTGTGGCTGTCCAAAGTGCCGATTTCGAAAGCGTATAGGAGTAAAAACGCGGCGTAAGCGCAAGTACGCGCTGATCGATGATGTTGACGATCAGTCCGGATTTATCCTGAGGCAATTGCTGAACGAAGGCGGCCGCGATGAGGGAAGGCGCCCGCACGTGCACGGAAAAATGCGCGTCGAAGATTGCCGGATCGGGCGTTTCTGCCGAATCGTCCAGAAAAATGGATGCATTGTTGACGACCACGCCTATCGGGCCGAGCGCCGAAGATGCCTGTTCGACAAGCGCCATTGTTGGCGATGATTGTGTCAGATCCGCCTGAACGGCAACGGCCTTGCCGCCTTTTTGCCTTATTTCGTTAGCGAATTCCTCGGCTTGCCCCATAGAGGCGTTGGCGTGGACGGCAATCGCAAAGCCATGCGAGGCCAAATCCGTGGCGATCGCCCGCCCGAGCCGCCGGGCGGCACCCGTTATCAAGACTGTCTTCGGTATATTTTCTTTCACAGCGGACCTGCATTTGCTCATACACGCCCTATTTGCTGGATATAATCGCAAATCGCAAGCTGTCCGTGGGCCGTAAAAGAATTGTGTGGATTTTTATTGGTAATGTAATTTAAATTTAATTTGAATATAACTAAGTTTAAATTCGATATATTAGAAATTAAGTTTCCGGTAGGGTTAATAAAACCCTTGTGGCAATTAGGCAACGTCTAATTCTAGTCACGTGTCTGCCCCAAACAATTCACATTTTGGCTCTTTGATCTCCGCATTCTCCCATCAAATTCAATTTTCAGAGGGGCGATTAACCCGACGAATTTACCGCGTCTAAAAACAATGTTTTGAGTACGGCGCGGTCCTGAAAGGAGAATAACATGCGTATTTTCGTAGCAACCATTATGGCTTCGACCATTGCAGCTGCCGGTTTCTCGGCTGCTCACGCCGCTGACGCCGTAAACGACGTGCCGCAGGCACCGGTAGCCTACGACCAGCCCGCTCCGGTCAAGAACTGGACCGGCGCTTACCTCGGTGGTACCGCCAACTACGATTGGGGCCGTTTCAGCTCCAGCAACGACGGCCGTGACGCCAAGGGTGCCGGCGGCGGCATCTACGGCGGTTACAACATGCAGAACGGCCAGATCGTTTACGGTGCCGAAGCAGACGTTAACCTCGGCCGCGAGCGCGGTTCCGCTGGTACGGTTGGTGGCAACGCCGTCGAAGGCAAGCAGGGCGTCAACGGCTCGCTGCGTGCTCGCGTCGGTTACGACATGAACCCGTTCCTGCTGTACGGTACGGCTGGTCTCGCAGCCTCCGACAACAAGGTACGTGACGCGACCTCCAAGGACAGCGCAACCGCCCTCGGCTACACCGTTGGCGCCGGCGTTGAAGCCATGGTTACGGACAACATCACTGCCCGTCTGGAATATCGCTACAGCGACTACCAGAAGAAGGACTACAGCCTGGACTCCGGCGCGTTCTCGCGCGGCTTCGACGACCACTCCGTCAAGGCCGGTATCGGCGTCAAGTTCTGATCCTTCGAGGATCGGTAAAAGAAAAGCCGGGGTTTACGCCCCGGCTTTTTCGTTTTTGCCATCAGCTACAGCATCCATGCCCGGCGATCAGGCCAGGCATGGCGCTCACATTGGCGTCAGGCGGCAGCCCTCATGTCCTTATAGGCTTCGAAACGCTTGCCGAATGTTTCCGGCCATTGCGCCAGCGCCTCGTGCCCTTCGGCCCATTCACCTGCAAAACGCAGATCGAGATAACCGATCAACGCCGCAAGGGCGAAATGTCCGCCATGCAGCTTCTTGCCGGTTTTCGGCAGGTTGGCGTTGAGATGATCCAGACCCTTCACCGCCTTTTTCCACTGCTTGTCGATCCATGGCTGGTGAACTCTGTCCTCCGGGCGGGAACGGCGCTCGTAAACGATGGCCAGCAGGCAATCCATGATGCCGTCGCAGAGCGCTTCCAGAATTTCCGCTTCGGTGCGCTTGCCGTTCTTTTTCGGGTAGAGCTTGCCGCCCGAAAGGCGGTCTAGATAGTGCATGATCGCGACGCTGTCATAGACCGAGCCGCCATCGTCCAGAAGCAGGACCGGAATTTTGCCGAGCGGATTGTTGTCAACCAGCGTCGCGGGCTCGGCATTGGTGTCGACGGCGACGTTGGTAATGTCGATGCCTAGATGGCGGGCGGCCATGCGCACCTTGGCGGAGTAGGGGGAAGTGACGGAATAAAGCAGTTCCATAGTCGGGTCCTGACATATGTTGATGTGTGGGTATTAGCGAATGGGGACGATTTCGGTAGCGCTGACGCGGCAGCCCTTGCGGTCAAGCTCAGGGCAATCGCGGAATGTCATGTCCTTGTTGAGGCAGATACGGACTTCCTCAAGGCGTTTTCCGTCGCAGCTGATCGAGACGCCGCGTTTCGACATGCCGGGGTTGGCGTCGGTGAAGGCGGTTTCGATGGCGTCGGCGGAAAGGGTGGCGCCTTTAGCGCCCGAGGCAATCGTCTCCGGCAGCTTGACCGCCTCGAAGGCGGTTCGTGTTGCCGAAAAATAATCCTTCTGCGAAAGGCCGGAGCAGGAGCCGTGCTTGCGCCACTGGTGGCCGATCAGGCCCATGGAGGGCATGATGTCGAACATCGTGCGGCCGATTGCGTCGGGTACACGGTCCGGCTCGCTGCTCGTGCAGAATTCGGGGTATCCGGTTTCGTTTTGCGGCCAAAGCCCGTGTACGACGAAACCGTACCGCCTGTTGCTGCCGCATTGCTGGCGATTGCCGGAACCTTCGGAGCTGGCGCAGAACGCCGGCGACCAGGAGAGCGAAAGCACATAAAAATCGAAGCCTGTTCCGGCGGGCACAGGGTTTTTGCCCGTGTCTCGTCGGGCAATTTCCGGCTGGGATTTTTCGGGCCTGGAATTGCCGGCGGGCTGCGTTTGGGATTGGGTCTGCCGGTTGGTTGCAGAACCGGTCGGGGCCGGATTTTCCCGCGAAAACCACAGGGCCGCAAGCGACAGAAGACCGAGGGCGATGAAACCGGCATAACGCTTCATTTCGTGCACGTTCTCCGGAAAATGGACGACCTCGTATCGCCCGCAGACGACAAAGCGGTCTTACATAAATTTGTGAACGAGGCAAACGGGCAAAAAGGTTGAAAGCTTCGCCGCATAACGAATAGAGTCGAACGAATCTTCTGCGGAGTGCGGAAATCGGGTTGGGGTGAAGCTGGGGGAAATAGGCGGGCATGACCGCATGACATTGAAGAAATACATCTGGCCCATCATTGGTCTGGCAACGATCGGTTTTTCGGCCTGGCTGCTCTATCACGAGCTGCGCGGCCTTTCACTCGATGATCTATGGGAAAGCCTCACGGCCATTCGCGCGCGGGACTGGGTGTGCTCCGGCCTGTCGACGCTTGTCGCATATGCCGCCCTTGCCGGTTACGACCGCATTGCTCTCCAGCATCTCGGCCGGAAGGTAAACTGGTTCTTCATCACGCTCACCTCCTTCACCACCTACGCGCTTTCCCACAATGTCGGGGCATCCGTGTTTTCCGGTGCCGTCGTCCGATACCGGGCCTATACGTCCAAAGGGTTGAGCGCTGCCGAAGTCGGCATTCTCGTCGGCCTTTGTTCCTTCACCTTCATCATCGGAACGATCATGCTCATCGGTCTGGTGCTGGTCTATGAACCGGACATTACCGAGCGCTTTACCGGCATCCTGCCCGTGGAAGCATCAACGACAACCGGCGTCCTGCTGCTCGCCATCGTCGCACTTTATGTGCTCGGCAGTCTTTTGAAGCTGCGGCCGCTGAAAATCGGTTCGTTTTTTCTGCCATATCCCGTGCCGAAACTGGTGGCGCAACAGCTTGTCATCGGTCCGATCGAACTGATCGGAGCTGCAGGCATCATCTATTTCGCGCTGCCGGAAGCCGGAAATCCCGGTTTCATGATCATTCTCGGGATTTTCCTGATTTCCTTTTCCGCGGCGCTCATCTCGCACGCGCCGGGCGGGCTTGGCGTGCTGGAGCTGGTGTTCGTCACCGGCCTGCCGGATATGAACCCGGCTGACGTGATTGCGGCGCTGCTGGTGTTCCGGCTGTTCTACCTCATCATCCCGTTCATCATGGCGCTGTTCGTGATCCTGTTCTTCGAACGATCGCAGCTTGCACAGGCGCGGAAGGGGTTAGGGTAAGCCCTCAATCCTCTTCCGGCTTTTCCTCGCCGCGCAGCCAGAAGGCGCGGTGCGAGGCGTATCTGTCCTGCGCCATCACCGTCTTCAGGAATGGCAGCAGCGTGTGCAGCTCGTCCTTCAGCGTGTAGGGCGGGTTGACGACGATGAGGCCTGAGCCGCTCAAGCCTTCCAGCCGGTCGCTTTTCACGGAAAGTTCCGCGCACAGCATCTTCGGAATATCGAAGGATTGCAGCCGCTCGTGGAAATCCTTGATCGGTGCGCCTTTTTTGAGCGGATACCACAGGCAATAGGTGCCGGTGGAGAAACGCCGATATGCCTTGTTCAACCCATCCGCCAGCCGCTGATATTCATTTTCAAGCTCGAAAGGCGGATCGACGAGGATGAGGCCGCGTTTTTCCTTCGGCGGCAGATGCGCGCCAAGCGACAGCCAGCCATCGAGCTCCGTCACCCGAACCTGATAATCTCCCTCGAACAGACGCGCCAGCGCGCGTGCGTCGTCCGGGTGCAGTTCCATGGCCGAAAGCCTATCCTGCGGGCGGAACAGCATGCGCGCGAGCTTCGGCGAGCCGGGGTAGAACTGCATGCCGCCTTCGGGGTTAAGCTCTCTCATGGTGGAAAGATAGGGTTCGAGCAATTCGGCGACAGGGGCCGGCAGATCGGCGTCCATCAGCTTGCCGATGCCGGTCTGCCATTCGCCAGTCTTCTGCGCCTCTTCCGATGACAGGTCGTAGAGGCCGATGCCGGCATGAGTATCCAGCACCCGAAACGCCTTGTCCTTGTTCTGCAGGTAACGGACGAGACGGGCGAGAACGGCGTGTTTGAGAACATCCGCGAAATTGCCGGCGTGGTAGATGTGGCGATAGTTCATGGGATGTGTCTCGCTTCCCGATGGGGATGATGAATATTCTTGATGGACGTCACTTCGGCCTTTTTGCCGCGTCGCTGATGCAATATAGAAAAGACATGAACCTTGCGACCCCGATTTCCGCTAAAAACGCCGCCCCGAAAGCCGAAAGTGCCACGCGCATCGGCCACACGGTCTGTCCGCACGACTGTCCGAGCGCCTGCGCGCTGGAAGTGGACATCAATGCCGATGGCCGCATCGGCCGCGTTCGCGGCGCCAATGCCAATACATACACTGCCGGCGTCATCTGCGCCAAGGTGGCGCGTTACTCAGAGCGTATCTATCATCCCGGCCGTCTTTTGACCCCGAAGCGCCGCAAGGCTGCGAAGGGTGCCGGCGACTGGCAGGAGATATCCTGGGCGGCGGCATTGGACGAGGTTGCTGACGCCTTCGTCAAAGCCGAGGCAAAGCACGGCGCCGAGGCCGTCTGGCCTTATTTCTATGCCGGAACCATGGGACAGGTTCAGCGCGATTCCATCGAGCGCCTGCGTCACGCCAAGAAATATTCCGGCTTTTTCGGATCGATCTGCACCAACATGGCCTGGACGGGTTATGTGATGGGTACAGGCGCGCTGCGCGGGCCCGATCCGCGCGAAATCGGCAAGGCCGATGTCGTTGTCATCTGGGGTACGAATGCTGTCGCCACGCAGGTCAACGTCATGACCCATGCGGTAAAAGCCCGCAAGGAACGTGGTGCGAAGATCGTCGTCGTCGATATCTATGACAATCCGACCATGAAACAGGCCGATATGCGCATCGTCCTGCGTCCCGGCACCGATGCGGCGCTCGCCTGCGCCATCATGCACATTGCCTTCCGCGATGGTTATGCCGACCGCGATTACATGGCGCGCTTCGCTGACGATCCGGCGGGACTTGAAGAGCATCTGAAATCGAAGACGCCGCAATGGGCGTCCGAAATCACCGGTCTTTCCGTGGAGGAAATCGAGGATTTCGCAAGGCTCGTGGGCACGACGAAAAAGACGTTCTTCCGGCTCGGTTATGGTTTCGCCCGCCAGCGCAACGGCGCGGTCGCCATGCATGCCGCCCTTTCGATCGCCACCGTTCTTGGCTCCTGGCAATATGAAGGCGGCGGCGCCTTCCACAATAACGGCGATATCTTCCGGCTCAACAAGGCGGAACTGATGGGCACAGCCTATGCCGACCCCAACGTGCGCCAGCTCGACCAGTCGCAGATCGGCCGCGTGCTGACGGGGGATGCGGAAGCGCTGCGACATGGTGGCCCGGTGACGGCGCTGCTCATCCAGAACACCAACCCCGTCAATGTCGCACCCGAGCAACGGCTGGTGAAACAGGGTTTCCTGCGCGACGATCTTTTTGTTGCCGTGCATGAGCAATTCATGACGGAGACGGCCGAGTTGGCCGATATCGTGCTGCCGGCCACCATGTTCCTTGAACATGACGACATCTACCGCGCCGGTGGCCAGAACCACATTCTGCTTGGCCCCAAGCTGGTGGAGCCGCCGGAAACCGTGCGCACCAATCTCTTCGTCATTGAAGAACTGGCGAAACGTCTTGGTATTGACCATATGCCGGGCTTCGGTCTTTCAGCCCGGGACCATGTCGATCATATGCTGAAAGTCAGCGGCTGGGGCGATTTCGATACGTTGGCGGAAGAAAAATGGATCGATGCGCAGCCCTCTTTCGAGGTGGCGCATTATCTCGAGGGTTTTGGTTATGGTGACGGAAAATTCCGTTTCAGCCCCGAATGGGCGACAGGGCCGTCTCCAAACAAACCGCCGAAAAATATCGGCGTTATGGGGCCGGTTGCGCAATTTCCGAAATTTCCGGATCAGGTAGATGTCATCGAAACCGCCGACGGAGAGCATCCTTTCCGACTGGCGACATCGCCAGCGCGCAACTTCCTCAACTCCACCTTCGCGGAAACGAAAACCTCCGTGCAGAAGGAAGGCCGTCCGGAAGTGATGATCTGTTCCGAGGACGCCACCCGCAACGGTATAGCCGATGGCGACATCGTGCGTATCGGCAATGGCCGCGGCGAAGTGCGCCTCCATGCGAAAATCGTGGAGGGTGCGAGGCCCGGCGTTCTGGTTGCCGAAGGGTTGTGGCCCAACAAGGCGCATCTGGACGGCGAGGGTATCAATGTTCTGACGGGCGCCGATGCCGTCGCCCCCTATGGCGGCGCGGCTTTCCACGACAACAAGGTGTGGCTCCACCGCGACGAGGAAGCCTGAAAGGCTTGATATTGCACCGCAACAGGGCCAAGCTGAACACTTCCGCGACAGGCAAGGGAATATCCGGTGACACAGACGCAAGCGAAAAACGTTCCGGCCGACACTGATTCCGGCAGGGTCCGGCTGGTGGAAAAGGAAACGGTGTGGAAGGGCTTCGTGCATATGCAGAAGCTCATTTTCGACCAGCGCATGCCGGATGGCAAGACAATCCGCATCATCAGGGAAGTCCACGATCACGGCAGCGCCGCCGCCATCCTTCTATACGATGCCAAACGCGACAGCGTGGTGATGGTGCGCCAGTTCCGCCCTGCTGTCTTCGTGAACGGCGATCCAAGCTTCATGATCGAAGTGCCAGCGGGGCTCCTCGATGACGACAACGCCGCCGACGCCATTCGCCGTGAGGCGATGGAAGAATCTGGCTACGCGGTGGAAAAGGTGGAATACCTGTTCGACATGTATGCCAGCCCGGGAACGCTCACCGAAAAAGTCAGCCTCTTCGTCGCCCGCATCGATCTCGACGTGCAGGCCGGTAGCGGTGGCGGTCTGGAAACCGAAGGCGAGGATCTGGAGGTTCTGACCTACGGCCTCGACGAAGCCTTCGCGATGATCGCGTCCGGCGAAATCACCGATTCCAAGACGATTATTCTGTTGCAGTGGGCGATGTTGAACCGCGCGGCTCTACGCAAACCTTAAGCGAGCGCAACGTTTTCCAGCTTTGCCGCAGCCGCAAGCTTCCTGTCATGTGTTGCTAAAGGCACATTGTGCGAAATCGCAAGCGAGAGGTAGGCAGCATCATAGGCGGGAAGCGCATGTTTTGTGCCAGGCGGATGATAGAGACGTGATCGGCGATTGTGCCGTCCTCGTCAGGCAGGAACTAAGCCGCGACTACCGAGCCGTCAACGACAAAGGCCATTACTTGCGGCCTTCTTCTTTCCACGCCTTGACCTCATCCGGAGTTGTCTTTTTTCGTTGCGACCGTTTTGTCCGCATCGCAGAGATGAGCTGTCGACGAGATTGAGGATCGCTCGCTTTTACGAGGCATGCCACAGCTTCGTTCTGCGTGCGATAATAACATCTTCTCCCGCCTCAACCGGAAACCGTCAACTCAGAATCTGCCCTTTACGCCGGCCCCAACGAAAAGCGACTGCATATCGCCGCCCGCCGTATCTTTATAAAACAGGCCGGTAGTTCCGCCAGTCGGTGTGAGGGTTTTGTCACCGCGACCGAAGCTCGTATATTCGTATGCGCCATCCAAGTAGAGGGAGGCATTCTCAGTCAGGGCATAGGCGATGCCAGCTTTTGCTCCGAACATGCCGCCAACATGGAATTTGTCGGTGAAGCGGATCGAACGCATCCAGTGATCGTCCGTGGCTTTCGCATAGATCATTGCGCCGCCTTCGAGGCCGGCATTCAGCGACCAGTTCCCGAATTTGCGCCCACCGGTCACATTGCCGTAAAATACGGGGATTTGCTGCCGGTAGGTGATGGCTTTTTCGCTATTGTTGAACTCACCGACATTATTGCGAAATCCTCTCCAACTGTAGATGTAGTCACCGCCATAGGCGGACCACTGCACGTCGGTATAGCGAAAGCCGATACCGGCACTGAGGTGATGCAGCGGGTCTTCCAGCAGTGTTCTGTTGAGTTCGATGCTTCCGGTCAGGTAGTGGTCGAGGCGAGTGTCGCCGTGCTGTGAGCGGTCGCTCCATCCAGTTTTCGATGTATCCCTGTAATAAGGAGGCAGCCAATCGTAGTCGGTCATGTAGCCATCGCCAGCAAAGCCGATTCGACCTTCCGTTTTTATGCGCCACTCGGGTGACAGCTCAAGTCCAAGCGATCCGCGTAACGCCATGGCATTTGTTGTTTTCCAGTCAAGTTGACTGTTTTTGTGGCTTCCGTTGTAAAAGGTCTCGGTGGCCTTGATGTTTAGAACGCCGGCATCGAGCGAAGCGGTGATGCCGCTTTGCTCGGCGGCGAGCGGCAGGCTCGTGCCCACCAGTAAAACGGCCGAAAGCGGCAGGGAAAACCTCGAAAATAGCATAATCGCTCCTTAATGACCGGAGGGCTCCAAAATGCGGGGCCGTTGCGGGCATTAGAGGTGATTATGGTAAACGTTCGGTTTATTTTATAGGAAATACCACTTTAAGTATCTTTGTACTTTAGTGAAATATTTATCAGTAAACAGAAATCAGGCTGGGATACTCGGATTTACTTGCGTCGCCGCTGGAAATGGCTTTTCCACCTTCCATCCGCACCTTGCCTTCCGCAAGCTGCTTCAGGGCAAGTGGATAAAGCTGGTGTTCGACGGTGAGTATCCGCGCTGCCAGCGTCTCGGCCGTGTCGTCGGAAAGAACCGGCACCGCGCCCTGCGCGATCGTCGGGCCTTCGTCCATGCCTTCGGTTACAAAATGTACGGTGCAGCCGGAAATCTTCATGCCGCTGTCGATGGCGCGCTGGTGGGTGTGCAGGCCGGGGAAAAGCGGCAGCAGGGAAGGGTGGATATTGATAATGCGGCCTTCATAGGGGGCGATGAAATCCCCGGAGATCAGCCGCATGTAACCGGCAAGACAGATGATATCAGGCGCAATCTCGCCAAGTGCGGCCAGAATGGCGCCCTCATGCTCGGCTTTGCTGGCATAGGTCTTGCGCTCGAAAACGAGCGTGGGAATACCGAACGCCTGTGCCTTTTCCAGCCCGCCTGCCGACGCCTTGTCCGAAATTACACAGGCGATCTCGGCCGGAAAATCCGTCTCCTGACAGGCCTTGGCAAGCGACACCATGTTGGAGCCGCTGCCGGAAATGAAAACGACGACACGTGCGCGGCCAGATCGAAAGGCGGCGCTCATCATAGGCTGAGGGCGCCCTTGTAGATCGTGCCGTGCGCACCCTCTTCGCGGGCGACCATGCGGCCGAGCGGGAACACGGTCTCGCCTTCCGCCGTCAGAGCATCGGTGACCTTGGCGGCATTTTCAGCCGAAACGACCACGATCATGCCGACACCGCAGTTGAACGTGCGCAGCATTTCTTTGGCTTCAACGCCACCGGTTTTTGCAAGCCACGAGAACACAGCCGGAACCTCGATCGCGTCGAGATCGATCTCGGCGGCGAGATGCTTGGGCAGAACGCGCGGAATATTTTCCGGGAAGCCGCCGCCGGTAATATGCGCTAGCGCCTTCAGCGCGCCGGTCTCGCGGATTGCCTTCAAAAGCGGCTTTACATAGATGCGCGTCGGCGTCAGCAGTGCTTCGCCAAGCTTCTTGCCATCTGCGAAGGGTGCCGGGGCGTCCCAGTCAAGACCGGAGATCGAAACGATCTTGCGCACCAGCGAAAAACCGTTGGAATGAACGCCGGAGGACGAAAGTCCGAGAATGACGTCGCCTTCGGAAATATCGCCGGCGGGCAGAAGCTGGCCACGTTCGGCAGCACCCACGGCAAAGCCCGCGAGATCGTAGTCGCCATCGGAATACATGCCGGGCATTTCAGCGGTTTCACCACCGATCAGCGCACAGCCGGATTCGCGGCAGCCGGCTGCAATGCCGGAAACGATGGCAGCGCCCTGATCCGGGTCGAGCTTGCCGGTCGCGAAATAGTCGAGGAAGAACAGCGGTTCTGCGCCCTGCACGACGAGATCGTTGACGCACATGGCAACGAGATCGATGCCGACGGTGTCATGGAAATTCGCGTCGATGGCGATCTTCAACTTGGTGCCGACGCCGTCATTGGCGGCCACCAGAACCGGATCGGTAAAGCCTGCGGCCTTCAGATCGAACAGGCCGCCGAAGCCGCCGATTTCGCCATCCGCGCCGGGACGCCGCGTCGAGCGCACCGCCGGTTTGATCTTTTCGACCATCAGGTTGCCGGCGTCGATATCCACACCTGCGTCACTATAGGTAAGACCGTTCTTGCCCGACTGGCTCATCGCTCTCGTCTCCGCTGGTTCCTTTGGCGTCGCCATTCGCACGGGACGGGGCCTGATGCAAGGGTTTGAGTGGCAAAAGCTCCGGTTTTTAACGGCTTTGCGACGGTTTGACGTTTTGTGTGCCTCGGGCCTCTCGACAGCGATATGCGCAGCGCAGACTTGAAAACCCGTCGTCGTTGCACAGACCTGGCAACCGCCGTGTCTATCGCTACCGGGCCACCGGCCTTGACCATGTGCATATGCGCATCCTATCTCCATCATGGGCAATGACGGCACGGCGACAAGAGGATGAACGGATGCAACCCCATGTGAGCGGTACGAGCCTGCGCCGGCAGGTTTTTTTCTGGATAGGCGTGCTTGCCGTCTTTATCTTTTTCCTGATGGTCTTCAGCTCTATCCTCCTGCCTTTCGTGGCGGGCATGGCACTTGCCTATTTTCTCGATCCGGTTGCCGACTGGCTGGAGCGCCGAGGCCTGAGCCGGTTGATGGCCACCGTCGTTATCCTCGTCTCCTTCGTGCTGATTTTCGCGCTGTCGCTCATCATCATCATTCCGCTGATTGCCGCCCAGGCATCCGAATTCATCACGCGCATCCCGCAATATGTCTCGTCCCTGCAGCAGTTGATCGCCGGTGCGGACGCCAATCTGCTGCCTGACTGGGTGAGCAACCAGATCAATGCAGTGAAGGAGAATTTTTCCAAGCTGCTGACCGAAGGCGCAGGCTTCATCGGCACCCTGCTGACGCAGATCTGGAATTCCGGTAAATCGCTGGTCGATGTCATGTCGCTGCTGGTCGTCACACCCGTCGTCGCCTTCTACCTGCTGCTCGACTGGGACCGGATGATCGACAAGGTCGATAGCTGGATACCGCGCGACTACGTGCATACGGTCCGCCAGATCGCCCGCGACATGGACAGGACGATTGCCGGCTTCGTGCGCGGGCAGGGGTCGCTCTGCCTCATCCTTGGTGTTTATTACGCTGTCGGCCTGTCGTTGGTGGGCCTGAATTTCGGCCTGCTGATCGGCCTTTTCTCCGGCCTTATCAGCTTCATTCCATATATTGGTTCGATGGTCGGCCTCATCCTTGCCGTCGGCGTCGCCATCGTGCAGTTCTGGCCTGATTATATCTATGTATTTCTGACACTTGCCGTGTTCTTTTCCGGCCAGTTCATCGAAGGCAACATCCTGCAGCCGAAGCTCGTCGGCAGCAGCGTCGGCCTGCATCCGGTGTGGCTGATGTTCGCATTGTTCGCCTTCGGTGCGCTTTTCGGTTTCGTCGGCCTTCTGGTCGCCGTACCGGCGGCGGCAGCCGTTGGCGTGCTTGTCCGCTTTGCATTGTCGCGATATCTTGAAAGCGATCTTTACCATGGGCACGCCGCCAACCTTCCCTGGGAAGAACAGGAAACGTCCTCCGGCAAGGTTGACTCTCAGGGCTAACGATGACTGACCAAATCAAAAACGACAACGCCCGGTCGAAGGCCGAGCAGCTGCCGCTCGCATTCTCGCACCAGTCCGCTTCCGGAAGGGACGATCTTCTCGTGTCCGACTCGCTCAAGGCTGCCGTCAGCCTTGTGGATGAATGGCCGAACTGGCCTTCGCCCGTAGTGGTGCTGGCCGGGCCTCCGGGTTCGGGAAAATCGCATCTCGCCAATATCTGGAAAAATATCAGCAGCGCGCAGGATATCCACCCGCAAGCCGGTGTTGGCGCTGCGCGTCTTGCCGAAACCGGAGCGGTTCTGTTCGAGGATGCCGATCGCCGCGGTTTTGACGACACCGAACTTTTCCATGTCATCAACAGCGTGCGCCAGCACGGCACCACGCTTTTGATGACCAGCCGGCAATGGCCGGCCGCATGGCCGGTGACCTTGCCGGACCTGCGCTCACGCCTGAAAGCCGTGACTGTGGTGGAGACAGGCGAGCCCGACGAGGGTCTTCTGGCACAGGTTCTGGTGAAACTCTTCGCCGACCGGCAGCTTTATATGGATGACAAACTCATAGGCTACATCGTCAACAGAATGGAGCGTTCACTCGATACGGCGCAGACGATTGTGGACCGTATCGACAGGCTGGCGCTCTCGCGTGGAACAAGGATAACCCGTCCCTTGGCGGCGGAAGTCCTTAACGCGATGGGCGAAGGGACAAGGGGTAGCGGGCTGGAGGTCGATTGACTGTCACAGTTCCGTCGTCAAACTGTTATACGGGCAAGAGGGACGATCGCGGGATGCAGCAGGATCACGGGACGGAAAGTCAGGGGATGGTACAGGACATGGACGCTATTGTGCAGGACGACTTCAACAAGGTTCAGCCGATGACCGAGGGCGAGAACCTCTGGGACAGCCCCGCGCGCTTCATCAACCGCGAATTCTCCTGGCTCCAGTTCAATCGCCGTGTTCTGGAAGAAACGCTGAACACGGATCATCCGCTGTTGGAGCGGCTGCGTTTTCTGTCCATCTCCGCCGCCAACCTCGATGAATTCTTCATGGTCCGCGTCGCCGGCCTCGAAGGCCAGGTGCGCCAGAAGATTACGGTCAAGACACCTGACGGCAAGACACCGGCCGAGCAGCTGGAAGATATTCTGAAGGAAATCGACAATCTTCAAATGGAGCAGCAGGCTTCGCTTGCGGTTCTGCAGCAATATCTCGCCAAGGAAGAAATCTTCATCGTGCGGCCTGCCGCACTTTCCGAAGCGGATCGTACCTGGCTGGGCACTGAGTTCGAGGAACGTATTTTCCCGGTGCTGACGCCGCTGTCCATCGACCCTGCGCACCCGTTCCCCTTCATTCCGAACCTTGGTTTTTCGATGGGCCTGCAGCTCGACAGCGTCAACGGCCGCGAGCCGATGACAGCGCTGTTGCGTCTCCCGACGGCGCTCGACCGCTTCGTTCGTTTACCGGATGAGAAAAACGCTATCCGCTACATAACGCTTGAAGATGTAGTCGGCCTGTTCATTCACCGTCTTTATCCGGGCTATACCGTCCGGGGATTCGGCACGTTCCGCATCATCCGTGACAGCGATATCGAGGTGGAGGAAGAGGCGGAAGATCTGGTCCGCTTCTTCGAAAGCGCGCTGAAGCGCCGCCGCCGCGGTTCGGTTATCCGCATCGAGACCGACAGCGAAATGCCGCAGTCGCTCCGCCAGTTCGTGGTGCACGAGCTTGGCGTGCCTGATAATCGCGTTGCCGTTCTGCCCGGCTTGCTCGCGCTCAACACCATCTCGGAAATCGTGCGCGCACCGCGCGACGACCTGAAGTTCGAGCCTTACAACGCCCGTTTCCCCGAGCGCGTGCGTGAACATGCCGGCGATTGCCTTGCCGCCATCCGCGAAAAAGACATGGTGGTTCACCACCCCTATGAAAGCTTCGACGTGGTTGTGCAGTTCCTGTTGCAGGCTGCGCGCGACCCCGAAGTGCTCGCCATCAAGCAGACGCTTTACCGCACCTCCAACGACAGCCCGATCGTTCGCGCGCTGATCGACGCGGCGGAAGCCGGCAAATCCGTGACCGCGCTGGTCGAATTGAAGGCGCGTTTCGACGAAGAGGCGAACATCCGCTGGGCGCGCGATCTGGAGCGGGCCGGCGTGCAGGTGGTGTTCGGCTTCATCGAACTCAAGACGCATGCCAAGATGTCTATGGTGGTGCGCCGCGAGGACGGCAAGCTCAGAACCTATTGCCACCTCGGCACCGGCAACTACCACCCGATCACGGCCAAGATCTATACCGACCTGTCCTTCTTCACCTGCAACCCGAAGATCGCCCACGACATGGCGAATATCTTCAACTTCATCACGGGTTACGGCGAACCGGAAGAGGGCATGAAGCTCGCCATTTCGCCCTATACGCTGCGTGCGCGCATCGTGAAGCACATCAACGAAGAGATCGAGCACGCCAAGCGCGGTGCGCCGGCGGCGATCTGGATGAAGATGAACTCGCTGGTCGATCCCGAGATTATCGATACGCTTTACCGCGCCAGTGCGGCTGGCGTGGAGATCGATCTCGTCGTGCGCGGCATCTGCTGCCTGCGCCCACAGGTTGCGGGTCTGTCGGACAATATCCGCGTCAAGTCGATTGTCGGCCGCTTCCTCGAGCACAGCCGAATCTTCTGCTTCGGCAATGGTTTCGGCCTGCCGTCCGACAAGGCGCTGGTCTATATCGGCTCCGCCGACATGATGCCGCGCAACCTTGATCGCCGCGTTGAAACGCTGGTGCCGCTCACCAACCCTACCGTGCACGAGCAGGTTCTTTCGCAGATTATGCTGGGCAATCTCATTGACAACCAGCAGAGCTACGAGATACTTGCGGACGGAACGTCGAGGCGCATCGAGGTGCGTAAAGGCGAAGAACCGTTCAACGCGCAGCACTATTTCATGACCAATCCCAGCCTTTCCGGACGTGGTGAAGCCCTGAAATCAAGTGCGCCCAAATTGATTGCCGGGTTGATTTCTTCCCGCAAGAAACAGGCTGAATGACTCGATCAGAAGCACAGGGGCGGCTGACCGGCCTTGCCCCCGTTTCCGTCATAGATATTGGTTCGAACTCCGTTCGTCTCGTCGTATATGAAGGTCTTTCCCGCGCGCCCGCCGTGCTGTTCAACGAAAAGGTCCTTTGCGGTCTCGGCAAGGGACTGGCCCTCACGGGCCGGATGCATGAGGAAGGCGTTAGCCGGGCTTTGATGGCACTGCGTCGCTTCCATGCGCTTTCCGAACAGGCGCAGGCGCAGCAACTCTACGTACTGGCGACAGCGGCAGCGCGTGAAGCGGAAAACGGCCCGGATTTCATCCGTGAAGCCGAAGCCATACTGGGTTGCGAGATCGAGGTCCTATCCGGCGAAAAGGAAGCGCTTTATTCCGCCTATGGCGTGATCAGCGGTTTCCACGACCCGGATGGCATTGCAGGCGACCTGGGCGGCGGTTCGCTGGAACTCATCGACATCAAGGGCAAGAACTGCGGCGAGGGCATCACCCTGCCGCTCGGCGGCCTTCGGTTGTCGGAGCAATCGGATGGTTCGCTGGAGAAGGCGACGACCATTGCCCGCAAGCACGTCAAATCCTTCGCAAAGCTGCTAGCGGCCGGCGAGGGGCGTACCTTTTATGCCGTGGGCGGCACGTGGCGAAACATCGCCAAGCTGCACATGGAGATCACGGGTTATCCGCTGCACATGATGCAGGGATATGAATTGCCGCTGGCGGAAATGCTGAATTTTCTGGAAGAAGTCATCGTCTCCAGGGACAGCAAGGACCCGGCCTGGCAGGCGGTCTCCAAGAACCGCCGTTCGCTTCTGCCGTTCGGCGCCATCGCCATGCGTGAAGTTCTAAAGGCGATGAAGCCGGCAACGATCGCCTTCTCGGCGCAGGGCGTGCGCGAAGGTTATCTTTATTCGCTGCTGACGGAAGCGGAGCGGGATACCGACCCGCTGCTGGTCACGGCCGACGAGCTTGCCATTCTGCGTGCCCGTTCGCCCGAACATGCGCGCGAACTGGCCGACTGGAGCGGCCGCACCTTTCCGGTCTTCGGCATCGAGGAGACGGAAGAGGAAAGCCGTTACCGGCAGGCGGCCTGCCTTCTCGCCGATATCAGCTGGCGTGCACATCCGGACTATCGCGGTCTGCAGGCGCTCAACATCATCGCCCACTCCTCCTTCGTGGCGATCACCCATCCGGGCCGCGCTTATATTGCGCTTGCCAATTATTACCGCTTCGAAGGGTTGAACGACAACGGCACCACACAGCCGCTCGCCGCCATGGCGGGTGACCGCCTGCTGGAACTCGGCAAGTTGCTCGGCGGCCTGCTGCGCGTCGTTTACCTCTTCTCAGCCTCCATGCCCGGTGTCGTCGATCACCTGAAATTCCGCAAATCCACCAATCCGGATCTGGATCTGGAATTCGTCGTACCACACGCCTATTGCGATTTTGCCGGCGAGCGTCTGGACGGACGCCTGCAGCAACTGGCGAAACTGACGGGCAAGCGGTTGGCGTTTGTGTTCGAGTAACGGGCAGACGCCGGCCATTTGGCACCGCAGACAGTTGTGGAGCTATACTAGGACCAGCGCTGACAAAAGGCGTCGATATCGCTTGATTGAAAGTCGGCTAGCCGCGCCATGATCGTCTCGAAGGGCCAGTCCCACCAGGCGATTTTGGCAAGCTTCCCCGCCACGGTTTGCGAAAACCGCTCGCGAATGATCTTCGCGGGAACACCGCCGACGATGGTGTAGGGCGGCACGTCCTTGGTGACGACCGCGCCTGCTGCGAGCACGGCGCCGTCTCCAACCTTCACGCCCGGCAACACGATGACCCCGTGACCGATCCAGACATCGTGACCGATGACGGCGCGATCCTCCTTGCGGCGATCGAAAAAAGCGTGGTCGCGCACCGCCTCTGTAGCGTAATATTCCGGGCAGTAGCTGAAACGGTGCATGGACGGTCGGTCCATTGGATGGTTCGGTGCGCCAATCCTGACGTCCGCGGCAATAGCGCAGAATTTCCCGATTGTCGCATCACCGACAATACAACGGGGTCCGAGGTAGGAGTAATTCCCGAGTTCGACGTTGTGCAGAGAGGTATCGGCCAAAATTTCGCAGCAGCTACCTATGTTCGAGTCCCTTATGCTTGCCGTCGAATGGATAACTGTCTCTGCGAGCTTGGGGCGATTGAGTTGTGCGGTTGAGTGCATGCCTGTCTCCGGATTTCGGCCTGCGTAACCGGGGACTATGAAGGGCATATGACATGAAATTGCGAAGGCAAGCCGATTAGGCCAGATATCCTTTTGAAATGCAGATCGTGTACGCGCTTTGCTTGGAACGAAATCAGGCTTCACACAGCGCCGTCAGCCGCCGGAACCATCCGCGGTCGCAGCTTTTTTACTTCCAGTAATGATCGGATATGTTTTGGGCATTCTGAATGATGTGACGCGCGACTTCGGGATCTCCGCCCTCGAATGTTTCCAGGTCGGCTCCGCATAGCAGCAGGAAAAGCTGCTGGTGTGCGACAGCGGCAAAATAGTCATGAGGCGGTGGCTGTATTTCAGACCCGATTGACTGGAGTTCGTCAGCAGCCTGTTTGCTTGCCCGCTCAAGCGCTGCGAAAATAGTGGACACCATCGCCGATTCTGTCCGTTGCAATATATCCTGAACCTGCCGTTCGGCGGGCGTCAGGACCGGGCAGCTCTCACTCATCGCACAACTCTCCTCTCGGCACACCTCGTTTACCTGCGGTACTATGCCATGGATTGTGTCTGCTTTGAGAGGAGAAGCTGAAGTTGTGGATTTGAAACCGCAAACGAAAAACACGACAGACCGAAATCGGTTTGTCGCCGAGACAAACCGGTCGCCTCGCTACAAGCCGTTATTATTCAACCGTGCCCCAGCGCCTTCCTGATACAGGCGCTGAGATAGGCATATTGCAGGGGCGTGGCCCTTGCCATCGCCTCCGTGCGGGTGGCGGGCCTGTCCTCGTAACCGACCGGAATATCGAACTGGGTGAAGGTGAAATCCCAGCGGATGCCGTTGACGATATTGTAGAAATGGTCGGCGCCGCTAACGACGGTTTTGGCGAGGTCGCCACCGAAAATATCCTGCACCACAAGAGCTGTAACGCCGCCTTGCCCCCTGGCTGGGTTTTCTCTCGACCACAGGCTGCTGGTTTCCAGCGACCAGCTTTTCCTCAGGGCGTAATACAGTCGTTCGGCATTGTCCTGCATGACGGGTCTTTCCTGTTTCGGAACCGGGTTCCGGGTCAGGTTGGGTCGGTACAGTAACGGAGCGCCTCGCTTCCTTTTGCAGGCCGCAGGAACGCTCCGTTCAGTTGAGATTGCGCCGATGCGCTGACGGTGCCGGAACGAATTCCGGCACCCTTTTCCTTACTTCGCGTCGAGAAGGTCCTTGACTTCCAGCAGGACGAACTCGTTGTCGTCAGCCTTGTCCAGCGCACGACCGGCCGAGAAGGGCAGGTTGTTGTCGTTGCCGACGATGATATGGGTGGCGTCGACACGGTCGACATTCTCGATGGTCACGAACGGCATGTCGTAGAAACCGTTGCCGCCGCCCTGACGCTTCCTGTTATCAGGATCGGAGATCTTCAGCAGATCGATATAGCCGATCTTGCGCGCTGCCTTGCCGGCATTGGCGTCGTTGAATTCGATCTTGTAGATGCGCTTGACCTTGGAAGGTACGGCAAAGCAGTTTACATCCGGCTTCTTCGGGTCAGCGCAGGCCTTGTCGGCGGTGCCGGCGCCATTGTCACGCTCGATGACCAGCGCGGTGCTCTCGTCCAGCATGTTGAAATCGCCGATGGCTTCGCCACCTTGCGCCAGCGGGTAGAGCCAGGTGCGGCCTGTCCATTCCTTCTTGGCGGTATCGAGCTCGATGATGCGAAGGGCGGTTGAGCCGTCTTCGGTCTTTTCGACCTGACCTTCGGCGGTGTAGAGCGGGCCTTCGAGAAGGCCGTAAAGCTTCGAGCCGTCCTTGGAGAGCGCCATGCCTTCATAACCACCTGATCGTTTCAGGTTGAAAGCGGGCATTTTCTGCGTGGGGTTGCCGGGCAGTGCCAGGGTCGGATGATCCGGGGACTTCACCTCGATATCGCCGGCCTTGGTGGCGATGACGTCGGTCAGCTTGCCGTCGCGGGTGAATTTCAGGATGTAGGGACCGAACTCTTCGCCCACCCAGAAGCCGTCGGCAACGGGCTGAATGGATTCGACGTCGAAGTCGGCGCCCGTCAGGTAACGTTTGGTCGAACCTTCCATGACGATGGGGAAGGGAGCTTTCTTGTCCGGGTCGGAAAGGAACACCGTCTCCAGCGCGTTGACCTTGCCGGCATCCCAGTCGAATTTGATGTGGTGGAGCATCAGCATGGCGTCGCTGGAGTTGAGCTTCGAGCCGAAACCATTATCGGAAAGGCTCCAGAAGCTGCCGTCCTCCATGGCCTTGATGCCGGAAAAGCCCTGCATGGCCTGGCCGTTGAACGGCATGGAGAGGCCGGTCGGGCGAACGCCATCCTTGCCGGGCACGGTGCCGAGACCCTCGGCGCGCTTGCGGTCGGCCGTCGTGAACTTGGCGGATGTCTTGAGGTATTCCGGCGCATCGGCAGGTGCTGCGATGATGGTGTTGGCGGGCAGAATGGCGTGCGAGACCAGCTTTGCCGAAAACTCCTGCTCTGCATGGGATGCGGTTGCGAGCGCAAGAACGGCGAAAGGTGCGAAAAGAATATGCTTCATGGTGGAGACCCCTCAATGCCTGTTGAAGACAGGACTGAGGCGATAGGGGTGCCACATGACAGGCAGGTGATTGCAGTTTGAAGCTTTGATGAATTTTGATGACGGGCGGCCTCGGAAACGAAGCTACCCGTTTGTTTTCAGGGGTTTTTTCAGGCGGCTGGGGCCTGATATTGGCTGAGCGTACACACGCCGAGCGTCTGCCCGCGTCCCTTGACAGCATGTTCGCCGAGATATTCGCTGCGAACACCTTTGGGTAGCACCAGCTGATGGGCGAGATCGGCAGAAATCAGCACGGGATGGCCGAGCATCTTGCTCAGTGATTCGAGCCGCGAAGTGGTGTTCACCGTGTCGCCAAAATAGGTGATCTTGTGGTGATCGACGCCGATTTCGGCTGTTATGACCGGCCCGCCATGAATCGCAAAGCGAAGGCGCGGCACTTCGCCGAAACGGGCGAGCCACATGTCGCGCTTGTCCTCGATGGTCGCCTGGATATCGAAAACACAGCGCACGCAGGCTGCCCGCCTTATCGCCATGTGATAGGGCCAGGTGATGATGGCCGCGTCGCCGATGTAGTCGTCAATGACGCCGCCATGTCTTCTGACGGGGGCTGCGTAGCTCGCGAAGATTTCGCCCAGAAACTCCTGCGCCTTCAGGTCGCCATGGGTTTCGGCAAACGAAGTGGAGCCGACGAGGTCGATGAAGATGAAGACGCGGTCTTCGCTGACTGGACGGCGATAGCGCCCAAGGATGAGATCGATGAAGATGTCACGGCCCAGCAGTTCGCGCACGCGCATGATGAAAACGATGATGCCGCAGACGATGAGGGTGAAGATCAGTGTCTGCACCTCGGCATGCACCGCCCGTTTCCAGGTGCCGGGAAATATGCCGCTAACCCACAGAATGGTACCGCCAAGCCCGAAGCCACAGAAGACGAGGACGGCGTAGATGATGAGGCCGACGGCAATATAGGCCGGTGTCGGCAATGCGCTTACCTGCCGCGACAGACCGGGCAGCACGTAACCACGCTCGAAGGCGAGGATTGGCGCACAGGCGAACAGCGCATAGGTGGCGCCAATGAGCGCGCCGCCGCCATATTCCAGAAACGCGTAGGCCACCCCGCTGCCGGCCACGGCAACGAAGAGCACCACGTAATCCAGAATGGGCAGCAATTTTCTCATGTCGGTTCTTGATCTCGGGGAAGGGAAGCGTCGTGCCCCCGTCAGGCGAAGCTTCTGTTCAGGTCATATGCGACATTAATGTGGAAAATGCGCTGCAAAAAGTGACCATTCGGTAAGGTCACATGAAGGATTGGAAAGGCTGTTGCCCCGTTGCCGCAAAAGGGCTGTGCACCCGGCTCTACTACTTAATAGGATGTTCTGTAATAGACCGTTTCAAGCGGCGATTGCGGACGGTCGTCCGGCGAGCGGTTCGACCATGTGACGGGGAAGGCGGCAAAACGCAGCCGGTTGCCGTCTATCCATGCCCGGTCGAACAGGGTTTCTCCCTTGCTGGCAAAGGTGATGGCCGCGCAGGTCCGACCATCGACATCGAAGGGAATATTCTCTTTCCAGCCAGTCAACCCGCAGCCGATACCCTTCGGGTCACCATTATAATGCTCGACAACCGCGGGGTCGTTGGGCGTCATGGCGATTGAGGTGACGGTATGGGCAAAGAGCATGCTGTCGTTGTCCTTCAGGCCACCATCCAGCGTGCCTTCGTAACGCACCTGCACCGTGGGCTGCTGGCAGCTGCTGCGGGCGTAAATCTGTGAGACAGCATGCATGCGGCCACCGCGTATGGTGATGCGCGTGACGATGCCGTGACGATCGTTCTTGCCGATCTTAAGGCAATCGGTCGTCCATTCGCCCTGAAGATCGACCTTGCCGTCATCGGCGCGCGCTGACGTGGATGAAAAAGTAGGGAAAATGCCTGCGGCCGCGATAGATGCGGCCAACAGCAGAGCACGGGCAGGTTTCATGGAAATACCCTCAAAGCGAGACCATCTGCAAAGAGATGGACCGCGATGCGGGCAAAATTTGGGTTGGCGCAGGTCCGGTAAAAGCAGAAGCGCTTTCGCGTCCGCACAACGCGCAAAACTGTGCGAGGCGCGGGCGATCAGGCCTCGCTCACCGCCACATCAACCGCCTCGACCTTCTTGCCGGCGAAACGCAATGCTACTTCGCCATTGATGAGCTTCAGCGCCACATCGCCAAACAGTTCGCGCCGCCAGCCGGTCAGCGCTGCCACGGTGGCAGCCTCGCCCTCGGAAGCGATCTTGTCCAGATCTTCGCTGTTGGCGATGACCTTTGCTGCGACGCCGTGCTTGTCTGCCGTCAGCTTCAGGAGAACTTTCAACAGCTCCACGGCAGCGCCGGAGCCTTCCGGTGCGTGGCTGTGACGTGGCGCCTTCGGCATTTCCTCTTTCGGAAGTGCCAGCGCCGCATTCACGGTCTCGATGATGGCCGTACCGGAGGAGGAGCGCTCCCAGCCCTTCGGGATGGTGCGAAGCCGCGACAGCGCCTCGGTGTCCTTCGGCTGCTGCTGTGCGATTTCGAAGATCGCATCGTCTTTCAGCACGCGTGAGCGCGGCACGTTGCGCGACCGCGCCTCACGTTCACGCCATGCTGCTACAAATTTGAGGATGGCGAGTTCAGTCGGCTTGCGCAGGCGCGATTTCAACCGCAGCCAGGCATCGTCGGGATGCATGTCATAGGTTTCGCGCGATTCCAGAATGTCCATCTCTTCGGTCAGCCAAAGCGAGCGGCCTTCACGCTCCAGCTGCGCTTTGAGCGCTAGATAGACATCACGCAGATGGGTGACGTCGGCCAGCGCATAATCCAGCTGCTTTTCCGTCAGCGGGCGGCGGCTCCAGTCCGTGAAGCGTGAGGATTTGTCGATCTGCACATTCTTGATCCTCTGGACCAGCTGGTCGTAAGAGATCGAATCGCCGAAACCGCAGACCATGGCCGCGACCTGCGTATCGAAGATCGGGTGCGGAATAAGCCCGCCAAGATGATAGATGATTTCGATATCCTGACGCGCCGCATGGAAAACCTTCACGACATCGGGATTGGCCATGAGTTCGAACAGCGGCGTAAGGTCGAGACCCTTGGCGAGCGGGTCGACCAGTACCTCAAGGGTAGGGCTCGCCATCTGCACGAGACAAAGCTCGGGCCAGAAGGTCGTCTCACGCAGAAACTCGGTGTCGATGGTAATGAATTCCGATTTCGCCAGTTCCGTGCAGGCTTCGGCGAGGGCGGCAGTCGTTTCAATCATTGCAAATGGCCACTCGTGAAAATTATCCGTCTTACTTTCCCTTTGCCGGGCGCATGTCAATACAAAGCCCGCTTTTGAAGGCTCAAGGATCGTTTTTCTCAGGTGGTTTTGGCGTCGGCCCGTCGTTTTTGGGTGGTGCAGGGGCGGCCAGCTTCTGAAAATAGGCCGAGGTGCGCAAAAGCGGGCGGAACCGCCAGTTCCGCTCCTCAACGGGTACTCCCTCGCGCACCCGTAGCCGGTATATGGTGTAGGCGATGAAAACGATCTGGATCGCGGCCGTGTAGCTGAACAGCGCTTTGGGACCGAACTGGTCGATCAGGACGGAGGCGAGCAGCGGCCCGACGGTTGCACCCACCGACCAGAAGAACAGCAGCCCGGCAGACACCATCGCATGTTCGCCCTCTTTGGCATGGTCGTTGCCATGGGCGGAACTCAGTGAATAGAGCGGCAGGGCAAAGGCGCCGAACACGAAGACGCCGATGATGTTGCTCCATTCGTCCGAGCCGGCGAACAGGGCGAGAAACAGACCGACAATCACGGAGCAGGCCGTGGTAGCGAGAATGATGATGCGGCGGTCGTAACGGTCGGAATAGACGCCGAGCGGATATTGCAAGACCACGCCGCCGATGATGCCCGCACTCATGAAGGTGGCGATGGCGGTGACGGAAAGGCCGATCTGTTCGGCATAGATTGGCCCGATGTTGCGAAAAGCCGCCATGCTGAGGCCGACAGCCACGCAGCCGACGACGGCAAGCGGTGAGATGCGCCACACCGCGAAAAGATTGAACGGGATCTGTTTCGGCGGCGCGGGGTTGGATTTGTCGGCAATCGAGATCGGCACCAGCGACAGCGTGAGCGCCATGGCGATCAGCGAAAACACCACAGGCCCGTCAATGCCGGCGACGGGGATGATATATTGGGCGAGCGTTACGGAACCGAGATCGACGAAACGATAGATGGACAGCGTGCGCGCACGGTTGGAATTCGTCACCTGCGCATTGATCCAGCTTTCGATCGCGGCGAAAAGACAGGCGACCGCAATACCGATGACGAAGCGCATCAACATCCAGAACAAGGGATGAAGGACAAGCGGCATGGCGATCGAGGCGGCCGATGCGACCGCCGCCATAGTGGCGAAGGTGCGGATATGGCCAATCTTGCGCAGAAGGCGCGTCACCGAAATGCAGCCGAGCGCGAATCCGATGCTGTAGGCGGCGCTGATGAGGCCGATGGTGCTGGCCGAAAACCCTTCGGACAGGCCCCGCAGCGCGATATAGGTTCCCTGCAGACCGTTGCCGCCAATCAGAATGCCGGCGGTGACGAGAAGCGGGATAAGAGGTCTGATCTGGCTCATTGCGGGCCGACTCGGTTTGGCGGGCTGAATAAGCACTATCTAAAGCGAAGGTGCGCGAAAGGACAGGCTGAACGCGACATTGTTGTGCTTTGCCTTGACAAATCGGGCTGGTCATGCGCTTTTCCGGCAAATTTCGACAGTGCCGCCCATCTGGCCCACGACACGCTCCAGGATATTAAAATGCATCGTTACCGCAGCCACACCTGTGCCGCTCTCCGCAAGTCCGACGTCGGCGAAACCGTTCGCCTTTCCGGTTGGGTTCATCGCGTGCGAGATCATGGCGGCGTTCTCTTTATCGACCTTCGCGACCACTACGGCATTACCCAGGTCGTGGCCGATCCCGATAGCCCGGCCTTCAAGGTTGCGGAAACCGTGCGCGGTGAATGGGTGATCCGCATTGACGGTCTCGTCAAGGCGCGGTCCGAAGACACCATCAACAAGGGCATGGCCACTGGCGAGATCGAGCTTTATGCGCAGGAGATCGAGGTTCTGGGCGTTGCCAAGGAACTGCCGCTGCCGGTCTTCGGTGAGCCTGAATATCCCGAAGATGTTCGCCTGAAGTATCGCTTCCTCGACCTGCGCCGCGAAACCCTGCACAAGAACATCGTCAAGCGTACGCAGATCATCTCCTCCATGCGCAAGGGTATGGGCGATCTGGGCTTTGCCGAATATACGACGCCGATCCTCACCGCATCCTCGCCGGAAGGCGCGCGCGACTTCCTCGTTCCCTCGCGCATCCACGAAGGCCAGTTCTTCGCGCTGCCGCAGGCCCCGCAGCAGTACAAGCAGCTTCTGATGGTGGCCGGTTTCGACCGCTACTTCCAGATCGCTCCATGCTTCCGCGATGAAGACCCGCGTGCAGACCGTCTACCGGGCGAATTCTACCAGCTCGACGTCGAAATGAGCTTCGTGACCCAGGAAGACGTCTGGACCACGATGGAGCCGATGATGACGGCCGTTTTCGAACAGTTTGCCGAAGGCAAGCCGGTGACGAAAGAATGGCCGCGCATTCCCTATGACGAATCGATCCGTAAATACGGCTCCGACAAGCCGGACCTGCGCAACCCGATTGTCATGGAAGCCGTGACCGAACATTTCGATGGCTCGGGCTTCAAGGTTTTCGCCAACATGATCGCCTCCAACCCCAAGGTGCAGGTTTGGGCTATCCCGGCCAAGACCGGTGGGTCGCGTGCATTCTGCGATCGCATGAACGCCTGGGCGCAGAGCCAGGGCCAGCCGGGCCTCGGCTACATCTTCTGGAAGGAAGAAGAAGGCAAGGTTGCCGGCTCCGGTCCGCTTGCCAAGAACATCGGCGAGGAACGCACCGAGGCGCTGCGCCAGCAGCTCGGCCTTGAGGCGGGCGACGCCTGCTTCTTCGTCGCGGGCGATCCCACCAAGTTCTACAAGTTTGCCGGCGAGGCGCGCACCCGTGCCGCCGACGAGCTGAACCTGATTGACCGCGACCGTTTCGAAATGTGCTGGATCGTCGATTTCCCCTTCTTCGAATATAACGACGAAGAAAAGAAGATCGATTTCGCCCACAACCCCTTCTCCATGCCGCAGGGTGGCATGGAAGCGCTGGAAGGACAGGATCCGCTCTCCATCAAGGCTTTCCAGTATGACGCGGTCTGCAACGGCTTCGAAATCGCCTCCGGCTCTATCCGTAACCAGTCGCCCGAGCTGATGGTCAAGGCTTTTGAAAAGGTCGGCCTGTCGCAGAGCGACGTGGAAGAGCGCTTCGGCGGTCTCTACCGCGCCTTCCAGTACGGTGCGCCTCCGCACGGCGGTTGCGCCTTCGGTATCGACCGTGTGGTCATGCTTCTGGTTGGTGCGAAGAACCTGCGCGAAATCACGCTGTTCCCGATGAACCAGCAGGCGCAGGACCTGCTGATGAACGCGCCGTCCCCGGCAACGCCGACCCAGCTTCGCGAGCTGGCGCTGCGCGTGGTTCCGTCCAAGAAGGACTGATCTCAACCGCCACGGGTTTTGAACAAAAGGGCTGGCGGCGACGCCGGCCCTTTCTGTTTCTGCAACGAACGTGGGAAAGTCACAATTTTACCGCGAGTTTAACGGAATTCCGAACGTAATCAGCCGGAATCCGATTCCAGTATAGTTTTGCGCTCATTTTGGGGACGCAAAGACTATCGGGGATTTTAAACTTGGGACAGCGCCAGCCGAACTTCGCTTGGGGTTGCGGCGCGATCATATTTATAAGGACTTCAGAATGGCACATGAATCGGAAAAAGACCTCGCCCCGGCCGGTGGGCAGATGCCGCCAGCCCCGCCTCGCAACGGCTTCGCCGTCAGCCTGCGCTCACCGGGCGCCAAGTTTCTGATGATCGGTTTCATATCGATGGTTCTGCTCGTACCGCTGCTTCTCGTCTGGGCGCTGACGGAAGAGCGCGCCTCGCGGGCCGAGGATGTTTCGGGCCGTATCGCCAGCGGCTGGGGTGGCGATCAGGTGGTGAACGGCCCTTATCTCGCCGTGCCTTTCGACGTGGAAAGACGCCGCGAGGTGAACGGCCAGAGCATCGTCGATCGCACGACCGAATGGGCGCTGGTCATGCCGGAAACGCTTGATGTCACGGCCGATCTGAAGACCGAGGAGAAGCGGCTGTCGATCTACAGCCTGCCGGTCTATAATGGCGACCTTGTCCTCAAAGGCCGGTTCGGTGCCGGCATCCTTCAGGATCTCGCCCGCTTCTCCGGCACGCCCCGCCTCGACAGCGCCATTCTCGTTCTCAGCATACAGGATATGACCGGCATTCGCTCGAGCGCCGGTGTCAGGATCGATGGCGGTTCCGTATTGCCGTTCGATCCCGGCATGCGTGATATCTCTGTCATAGCGCCCCGCACGGGTGCGCAGGACATGTCCATCAGGTCCGATGCCGGCGTGCACAGATCGATCGAAAGAGGCCTTGTCGAGAAAGGCTTCGATTTCGATATATCCTTCTCCCTGAATGGTTCCGGCAGCTTTGCCGTCGCGCCCGCCGGCCAGACCACCAGTTTGGCGGCCAAGGCCAACTGGCCGCATCCCGGCTTTGAAGGCCTGTTCCTGCCGGAGGAAAAGACCGTCACAGCCTCGGATTTCACGGCCAACTGGACAATCCCCTATCTCGCAAGGGGCATAGACCGCGTGGTCGAGAGTTCGCGCCTGCCGCTGACCGACAGCCTGATGAGGATCAACCTCGTCGAGCCCGTGAAATTCTACCAGATCATCGCCCGGACACTCAAATATTCGATAGGCTTCATCTCTCTGGTGTTCCTGGCCGTCTTCATCGTCGAACTGAGGGGCGGCAGCAGCGTGCACTGGATCCAGTACGTGCTGACGGGGCTGGCGCTGATCGTTTTCTACGTGCTGCTGCTCGCACTTGCGGAACATACGGGCTTCACCATCGCCTATGCTGCGGCGTCGCTTCTGACAGCGCTCCTGATCTCCTCCTATCTCGGAAGCGCAACCGATAGCCGTCAGAACGGGATAGCCCTGTTTACGGTTCTGGCGGTGGCTTATGGGGTCATGTATCTGGTTCTGAATGAGGATGAATATGCGCTGCTGGCCGGCGCGTTGATATCTTTCATCGCCATTGCTGCCACCATGTTCGCAACCCGCAGGGTCGACTGGTCGGGAACCGGCCCAACCCAGCACAACACCAATATTGGTCGCAGCGAAGCCTCGTAAGGCGCATCGCCAGCATCGAAAGGCGGGTAGACAACTTGCTGCCCGCTTTTTTGCCGTCTATAGGTGGAGCATTCACCACGGACCCGGTGAAATTCCGGGTGGCTCTTCTGGCCGCCGATCCGCCAGACAACGCAAAGCACCGACATTCTTTTTCAATCTACCGGACACGTTTCCGGCCGGTGCGTGATACTTTGCGAAAAAATCAAATGAACAGATTTCAGACTTACAGACGTGAGTGGTTTTCCAATATTCGCGGCGATGTGCTTTCCGGCATCGTCGTCGCACTCGCGCTCATTCCCGAAGCAATCGGCTTTTCCGTCATCGCCGGCGTCGATCCGAAGGTGGGGTTGTTTGCTTCTTTCGCCATTGCCTGCGTCTGCGCCTTCACCGGTGGCCGTCCGGGCATGATTTCCGCGGCAACCGCCGCCACAGCCGTCCTGATGGTGACGCTGGTGAAGGAACACGGCCTGCAATATCTCTTTGCGGCGACCATCCTCATGGGTGTGCTGCAGATCGCTGCGGGCTTTGCAAGGCTCGGGCGGGTGATGCGCTTCGTCTCGCGCTCGGTCATGACCGGCTTCGTCAATGCGCTGGCGATCCTGATCTTCATGGCGCAATTGCCCGAGCTGATAGGCGTGCCTGTCGCAACCTACGTCATGATCGCGGCTGGTCTTGCGATCATCTATCTCTTCCCGCTGGTCACGAAAATCATCCCGTCGCCGTTGGTCGCCATCGTCGTTTTGACCTGCGTGGCGGTGTTTTTCGGCATGGATATCCGCACCGTCGGCAATCTCGGCGAGCTGCCCTCGACGCTGCCGGTCTTCGCCCTGCCACAGGTGCCGCTGACTTTCGAAACGCTGCAGATCATCTTTCCCTATTCCGCAGCGCTGGCTGCCGTCGGTCTCCTGGAATCCCTGCTGACGGCACAGATCGTTGACGACATGACAGATACCGGCAGCAACAAGAGCCGGGAGTGCATCGGGCAGGGGACAGGCAACATCGCCTCCGCGCTGATCGGCGGGATGGGCGGCTGCGCCATGATCGGCCAGTCGGTCATCAACGTCAGATCCGGCGGCAGGGGCAGGCTGTCCACTTTTGTGGCGGGCGCCTTCCTGCTGTTCCTCATTCTGGTGCTGGATGATCTTGTCCGCATCATTCCAATGGCCGCTCTTGTGGCTGTCATGATCATGGTTTCGATCGGCACCTTCTCGTGGCGTTCGATTCTCGATCTCAGCCGCAATCCACCGTCTTCCAGCATCGTCATGCTGGTAACGGTCGGGACCGTGCTGGCGACCCATGATCTCGCAAAAGGCGTGCTCGCAGGCGTGCTTCTCTCCGGCGTGTTTTTCGCGGGGAAGGTTTCAAAACTCTTCCACGTTCGTCCAGAGCTTGTCGCGGATGGTCGGCACCGCATCTACCGCGTCGACGGGCAGATTTTCTTCGCCTCGACGGAAAGCTTCATCGCCGCCTTCGATTTTGCCGAAGACGTGGAAACGGTCACCATCGACGTCACACAGGCGCATCTGTGGGATATCTCGGCTGTCGGTGCGCTGGACAAGGTCGTGCTGAAATTCCGCAAGACCGGCAAGACGGTCGAGGTGATCGGCGTCAACGAAGCGAGCGCCCATATGATCGACCGTTTCGCCCTGCACGACAAGCAGGATGGAGCGACAGCCTCAATCCACTGACCAGAAGTAAAAAGCCCCGGCGGAACCGGGGCTTTTTGTTGTGCTATTCGTTTGCCGTCACCGTGACGCCGAGCATTGTCGGCAGGGTGTTCGGCGCGCCCATGGCGGCGCCCATGATCATCGGGAAGGGAACCGGCTTTTCCGGTTCGGCCGAGATAGAGAAGCTCTTCGGATTATCGATATAGGCGTTGATCGCAGCCGACACCATGTTCTGCAATTCCGGAACGTTGAGCGAAGCCATCATGATCGGCGCCATGCCCTTGATGGTCTGGGAAAGCTGATCGCTGGTCATACCCTGCTGGCTTGCAGCGTAGTCGATGGCGCGCTTGGTGATGCTGGCATCTTCGAAGCTGATTTCGGCATTAACGAAGGAAAGCTGCTGCATCAGGCCGAGCATGGCAAGGCCCGCTGCCTGTTCCGCCTGTTCCTTGTTCGGATTTGCAGCCTGCGCCTTCACCGTCTCCTGCATCGATTTGATGAAGGCGAGTGTGTAACCGGAGAAACCGAACGACATGTTGAGACGGCCGACCTTGTCGAGGTCGATGGCATATTCCTCGACGTCTACGGTGCCGGAGGCGACTTCCCAGCTTCCGCTCATGGTCATGTTGCCGGAAAGGGCCTGCAGATTGAGCTTTTCAATTGCGTCCTTCGTGGCCGGATCGTTGACTTCACTGAGATCGGCTTTGAAGCCGGATGCGTCGAGATCGAAGCCGATCGAGGCCTTGTCGTCGCTGACTGACATCGTTGCGCTGCTTTCCTCGAGCGAGAAAGCCTGCTTGCCGTCGATGGAGACGGAAATCGGACCGCTATGCGCCTCGTCGTAGAACATCAGCGCGTCAATCGTGCCCGTCGTCGCATCGGCAGGGATGGTGAGACCTGACATGTAGATGTCGTTAGCCTTGATCTCCACGTTTTCCTGCTTGTAATCGACATTGTCGAAGCGCGCGTTCTTGATCTTGTAGCCGCCGTTGTTTTCCTCGACGCCTTCAAGGGTGACGTTGCCGACCGGAATTTTTTTGGCCGGATCGGCAGCCGCATTGAAGGTCACGCCGTTCAGCGTCACCGTGTCGCCGTTGACGGCGACGGATCCGGCGGCAATTTCACCGCCCTGCGCGGCGTAGGCGGCATTGATCTTTTTCAGAACGTCGTTGCCATCCAGTGCGAATGCCGGTGCGGAAAGCGCGAGAAGCGCGGCACTTGCGAAAAGAATCTGCCGGGTGGATTTCAGTCTCATAGTGTTTCTTCCCTCAATGTGCGGATGTGCACCGTGTTCTAAATGTGAATGGTGACATTTATATTCGCGATTATTCAAAGGTCTACAGGATTTAGATCGATTCGTATGACGGCGGCATTGCGGCATTCGCAACGCAGTTAATAAAAATCCTCACAAAAGGCGTCGTTTCGTCCACAGCCGAGACCCCCGAATTCCTTGCCGGGAATCGGCATTTCCGCTAGTCAAGCACCATGGGAAAAAATCTTGTACCTCCGTCAGGCGGAGACGATAACATTCATCCGGTCGATTTGAAGGCGGCGCTTGAAGAGCGCTACCTCGCTTACGCCTTGTCCACGATCATGCATCGTGCGCTGCCGGATGTACGCGATGGACTGAAGCCGGTTCACCGCCGCATCATCCACGCCATGAGCGAAATGGGCATCCGCCCCAACTCGGCTTTCAAGAAATGCGCCCGTATCGTCGGTGACGTTATCGGTAAGTTCCATCCGCATGGCGACCAGTCGGTCTACGATGCGCTGGTCCGTCTCGCGCAGGATTTCTCGCAGCGTTATCCGATCGTGGACGGGCAGGGCAATTTCGGCAATATCGATGGCGACGGCGCCGCCGCCTATCGTTATACCGAAGCACGCATGACCGATGTGGCAGCGCTGCTGCTCGAAGGCATCGGCGAGGACGCGGTTGACTTCCGCGCTACCTATAATGAGGAAGACGAGGAGCCGGTCGTCCTGCCGGGCGCGTTCCCCAATCTGCTTGCCAACGGTGCCTCCGGCATCGCCGTCGGCATGGCGACGTCCATCCCGCCGCACAACGCCCATGAACTGTGCGACGCAGCTCTGCATCTCATCAAGCATCCGGATGCGACGGTTGAAAAGCTGGTGGAATTCATTCCCGGCCCCGACCTGCCGACCGGCGGCGTGATCATCGAAAGCCGCGAGAATATTCTCGAAGCCTATAAGACCGGGCGCGGTGGTTTCCGCGTGCGCGCCAAATGGGAAACGGAAGACCTCGGACGTGGCGGCTATCAGATCGTCATCACCGAAATCCCGTTCCAGGTGCAGAAATCGCGGCTGATCGAAAAGATCGCCGAGCTGCTGCTTGCCCGCAAACTGCCGCTGCTTGAGGATGTCCGCGACGAATCGGCCGAAGACGTGCGTATCGTGCTGGTTCCGAAAAACCGCACTGTCGACGCGACGCTGCTGATGGAATCGCTGTTCCGTCTGTCCGACCTTGAAAGCCGCCTGCCGCTCAACATGAACGTACTGTCGCTTGGCAGGGTGCCGAAGGTCATGGCGCTGAACGAGGTGCTGAGCGAATGGCTGGCACACCGCAAGGACGTGCTGGTCCGCCGTTCCCGCCATCGTCTCGCGGCCATCGATCGCAGGCTCGAGATTCTGGGCGGCCTGCTGGTCGCCTATCTCAATCTCGATGAGGTGATCCGTATTATCCGCGAGGAGGACGAGCCGAAACAGGTGATGATGGCCAAGTGGTCGCTCACCGATAATCAGGCCGAAGCCATCCTCAACATGCGTCTGCGCAATCTGCGCAAGCTTGAGGAATTCGAAATCCGCAAGGAGTTCGACGAACTCAGCAGCGAGAAGGCTGAAATCGAGGGTCTGCTCGCCTCCGATGAAAAGCAGTGGCAGACCGTCGCCTGGGAAATCGGCGAGGTCAAAAAGAAATATGCCAAGGCAACGGAGATCGGCCGTCGCCGCACGCAGTTTGCGGATGCGCCGGATGCCGACATCGAGGCCATCCAGCAGGCGATGATCGAAAAGGAACCGGTCACCATCGTCATCTCGCAGAAGGGGTGGATCAGGGCGCTGAAGGGGCATATGTCCGATACGTCGGCTCTGACCTTCAAGGAGGGCGATGGCCCGAAGCTCGCCTTCCCGGCGCAGACGACCGACAAGTTGCTTCTGCTGACCACCGGCGGCAAGGCCTACACGCTCGGCGCAGACAAGCTGCCGGGCGGTCGCGGCCATGGCGAGCCGATCCGCATCATGGTCGATATGGAGAACGATCAGGACATCCTGACGGCCTTCGTTCACGATCCGTCGCGCAAGCTTCTGCTCGTCTCGACTGGCGGCAACGGCTTCATCGTGGCCGAAAGCGAAATGGTCGCAAACACCCGCAAGGGCAAGCAGATCATGAATGTCGCCATGCCTGACGAAGCCAAGCTCGCCGTACCTGTTACGGGCGACCATGTCGCCGTCGTTGGCGAAAACCGCAAGCTGCTTGCCTTCCCGCTGTCGCAGGTGCCGGAAATGTCACGCGGCAAGGGCGTGCGCCTGCAACGCTACAAGGACGGCGGCGTCGTTGATGTGAAATGTTTCGCGCTCGCAGACGGCTTGAGCTGGTCCGACACGGCCGGGCGCCTCTTCAGCAAGGTCGGTGAGGAATTGCGCGAATGGCTGGCAGACCGCGCCACCGTTGGCCGCACCGTACCGAAGGGCTTTCCGCGTAGCGGGAAATTTGGCGGGTAAATCCGTCCTCTCTCGATATAAACAGAAGAAGCGCCGCATATCGAAAGACGTGCGGCGCTTCCGTTTAATCGAGTGGGACGACGTGGTCGCGTAGAAAAAGATAAACGCCGTCCTCATCAATGTTGCCGGCAGCGACGTCGAGAACAAAAGCGATGACATCAGCTTGCTCGGCGTGGATTTCATGGCCGTTGATGAACAAGAAGGTGTAGGCCGCTAGAAACGCGGTTCGTTTGTTTCCATCTGAAAATGGGTGGTTGCGGGCTATCCCGTAAAGATAGGCGGATGCAAGCCTTAGAGCGTCTTCCTCACCGTAGGCGGCTTTGTGAAGGGGGCGTGCCAAAGCTGCCTCAAGTGCGTTCTCGTCTTTTAGACCTTGCAGGCCACCATGTTCAACAAGTTGTTCCCGATGTATTATTTCAATGGAAGTTCGGGACAGCCACTTAATTTTTTTCATTTTGCGAGTTCTCTCAGCGCCACATGGTATTTCTTCATGCCGCGCCGGGCAGCTTCAAGCTGCTCGCTCAAATCCGCTTGTTCAGGGACGAGTTCGATATTCCCGGAGACTTCCCTTAGTTCAAGGGTATCACCCGTCTTGAGACCCATGCGATCCAGGACTTCTTTTGGGATGATAATGCCTTCGGAATTACCGATTTTCCGGATTGTGATGTTCATGACGCCAACTCCTGTTATAACTGAGTTATAACATTGTCATCACGGTGAGACAATGCCGGTGTTGGATTGGATCTACTCGGCTGTCTCTACCGCAGGCACATAAACCTCCCACCCACGCGGTGTCAGATGCTCCTGCGGGTGGTAGCGCGTCTTGTAGCCCATCTTTTCAGAGCCATCGACCCAGTAGCCAAGATAGACGTGCGGCAGGCCGAGCGCGCGTGTGCGGGTGATGTGATCCATGATCATGAAAGTGCCGAGCGAGCGCTTTTCTAGATCGGGGTTGAAGAAGGAATAGACCATCGACAGCCCGTCGCTCATCACATCGCTCAGCGCTACGGCGAGAAGTTCACCTCGTTTGCTGGAATCGATGCCGGAGCCGGGCTCTCGCACACGGTATTCGATGATGCGGGTGTTGACGTGCGTGTCTTCGATCATGATCGCATAGTCGAGCGCCGACATGTCGGACATGCCGCCTGACTGGTGCCGATGGTCGAGATAGCGGCGAAACAGTGAGAACTGTTCGGTGGATGGCTCAGCGGCATGAACGGTAGCGACGACATCCTTGTTGATGGAGAGAACGCGCCGCATCGATTTCGTCGGCTGGAACTGTTCGGCAAGGATGCGCACGGAAACGCAAGCTCGACAGGTTTCGCACGCCGGACGATAGGCGATGTTCTGTGAACGCCTGAAGCCGCCCTGGGTCAGAAGGTCGTTCATTTCCGACGCACGCGGGCCGACCAGATGCGTGAAAACCTTCCGCTCCATCTGGTTCGGCAAGTAGGGGCAGGTGGCCGGTGCCGTAAGATAGAATTGGGGAGAGGGCGTCGCCTGCGTGTTCATCGAACCGTGATCGCCTCCTGCGTCTGTTGTGAAAGCGCGCCGCGATTTCACGGGGTGCGGCGACGCTTCAAGCGACATGCATAATGTCACAGAATGGCAAAATGACGGAAAACGTCAACTGCACCATGCGGTATTTGCCTGATATGGAAGCCACGTTTTCGTGGCTTTCCCTTATATCAGTAGGTTCTGACCATGACGGTGCCGAGCAGGAAGTCATGAACGAGGCGCGAGCGCTCCGTAAACAGGCCTGCAAGCAGGATAAGCGGCGTCAAAACCGAGTTGATGATCCAGAAAAGCGCAATGTGCACGGTGGCCAGAAGGAAATCGATTCGCCGTCCGTCCATGCGCGCCATCGCGATGCCCATCGCCCGCATGCCGGGTGAGGCCTGCGACGGGCCGCTGAGCGTTACGCCGAAATAAAGGACCGCGACGATGACGAACAAGGCCGGATAGAGGAAGAAGCCGAGACCCAGCGTAATCACGCCGAGAAAGAAGACGATCACGGCGGCTGGAATGCACAGCAGGAGAACGATCGCGTAATCGATCAGAAAAGCGAAGATGCGTCGGCTCAGTACGCCGCTATAGGCGCGCCAGTCGTCCGGTGCGACATAGGTAGGGTTCTGGTCGAGGTTCATCGGTCGTTTTCTCCTGAGAAGACATGACAGCTCGAAACGCGCTTTTCGTCAGGCAGCATTCCGTGTCAGCAAACAATATGGGAAGAAAACGACCGAATACAATAAGCGTCGGCTGTCAGCCCTTCGCGAGTTTGCGCGCGGCTTCCACTGCGAAATAGCTCAGAATGCCATCGCAGCCTGCACGCTTGAAACAGAGAAGCGTTTCCATCATCACGCGCTCGCCGTCGATCCAGCCATGCATGGCCGCTGCCTTGATCTGGGTATATTCACCGGACACCTGATAGGCGAAGGTGGGCAGCCCGAAATTCTCTTTCAGCCGCCAACAGATGTCGAGATAGGGCAAGCCGGGTTTGACCATCAGCATGTCAGCACCTTCTTCCACGTCGAGCGCGGCGTCGCGGATTGCCTCCATGCCGTTAGCGGGGCTGATGTAATAGCTGTTCTTGTCCCCCTTCAGCAGTCCGGCCGTCGAAATGGCCTCGCGATACGGACCGTAATAGCCGGAGGAGAATTTCGTGGCATAGGCCATGATGCCGACGTTCTGGTGCCCGGCCGCATCCAGGCCGCGGCGGATGGCGCCAATGCGGCCATCCATCATCTCGGACGGAGAAATAATGTCCGAACCGGCATCGGCCTGAAGGATTGCAGCACGAACGACCTGGTCCACGGTCTCGTCATTGACGATTTCATCGCCGCGCAGAATGCCGTCATGCCCATGGCTGGTGAAGGGATCGAGCGCAACATCGGTGATCATGCCGATATTCGGAACCGCTTTTTTGACCGCGATGGTCGCCTGATTGATGAGGTTGTTGGCCTCGAGCGCATTCGAGCCGGTCTCGTCGCGCAAGTCCATCTCGATATTCGGGAAGGTCGCAATCGCCGGAATGCCGAGATCGGCGGCTTCCTTCGCCGCTTCGACCAGCTTGTCGACGCTCATGCGGTTTACGCCGGGCATCGCCGGTATGGGATCGAGGATATTGCTGCCCGGTACGATGAAGACCGGCCAGATGAGATCATCGACGGTCAGGCGGCTTTCCTGAACCAGACGGCGAGTCCAGTCGGCCTTGCGATTGCGGCGCATGCGGCGATGGCCGGTGATCGCGTCGACCAGATGCGTTTTGTCCTGCATGTAAGAATGTCCTTCGTATCCCACCCAAGTCAGGAAAGCTGCATAACACGAAGCAAGCGCCGTGCGAATGCGACAATGTTTCCCCCTGGACTTCTCCGGTGGGCGAGGGTGCTTTGACAAGGCAAGCCGCCGAATTCAATATGGGCTGGTCGCCCGCCCGTCGAAACCGTATCTTCCGGCCATGGAACCTGATTCTCAACCTCTGCCGAAACGTCCGCTGACGGAAATCCTCTTTCTGGTCTTCATGAGGCTGGTCGCGGTTTCCTGTTTCTGGTTCGGCCTGCAATATTGGGCGATGCTGACGGGATATTCTCTCGGCGGGCATGGGCGGTTCGATATGCTTAACCTGCCATGGCGAGTGGCGGGTAGTGCGCTTGCGGTGATTTTCCCGGTCGCGGCGCTTGGTCTCTGGCTCGGCGCCTCCTGGGGGGCAGTCATGTGGGTCTTGGGTGCCGGCACCCAGATCGCCATGTATAAGGTGTGGCCATATATCTTCGGCGCCAACACGCTTGTACCCGTCATGCACGGTCTCGTGGCAACCATTTATATACTATTCCTGGTCGCTTTTTGGCTCGATCAGCGCCAGAATGAAGAGCGCGCAAGAATTGATTTACCATAAGAATAAAGCAATTCAGCCTGGTTTTCGGTCGAATTTTATTGCTAAGTCTTTGATTTGTAATGCATGGTGATAAGCCAGTCCCGCTTCGCCACAAGTTTGACCCACTTGGGAAAATGCAGGTAAGCATTTGTTAATCGTAGCTTTTAAGTAGAATTTTATGCGCATTGATTAGGTTCTCACTCAAGGCGGGAGACAAACAAACACACCGCCAAACAAAACAGTGAGGCAGTCATGATCAATAGCAAAGCAAAGCCGCAGGCCGTTGTTGCCGACGCACATGAAGATACCATCCGTTCGCTCTACATGGAGTCGCTGCACCTGGTGGAACGTCTCCACCGCCGCCTCCTCGATGTCATCAAGGACGAGTTCGATCGTCAGGGTCGCGATGATGTCAACGCCGTTCAGGCGCTCCTGCTGTTCAACATCGGCAATTCCGAACTGACGGCCGGCGAGCTTCGTTCGCGTGGTTATTACCTCGGATCGAACGTCTCCTACAACGTCAAGAAGCTGGTAGACCTCGGTCTCATCAACCACCAGCGCTCGCGTGTCGACCGCCGCTCGGTCCGCATCAGCCTGACTGAAAAAGGCCAGGAAATCGCCGAAACGGTTGCTCACCTCTACGAGCGCCACGTCGGCTCGATCGAAAAGGTCGGCGGCATCGGCACCGGCGAGTTCTCCGAAATGAACAAGCTGCTGCAGCGCCTCGATCGCTTCTGGAACGACTCGATCGCTTATCGTCTCTAATTCCGCGGCGGTTTCACTGTTAGAGCCGGGGGCATCGGTTTGCCTCCGGCTTGCGGATTCGTGTTGGAGGCGCCTTTCACCTGTGCGTGTCAAGCCCGGTCTCTCAGGTGCGTTTTCGCCCTGTTTTGCAGGCATACACAGCTTCGTGAGAAAAGGCCCGTGACACGAATTGGCCATATTGATATGGGACCCGCAAAGGTGAAGGAGCCGGCGGTTTCTCCTGCTGTCGTGGCAAGTCCCGACTGTTCTGCCAGACAATAGCGCCCAGACCATGGGTATTGAGCATTACCGGCCGGCAGACACGTTGTACGTGTTTGTTAATCATATTGATTTAGGCATTGTTGAGAATGCCGAAGAGAGTGGCTGGTAGGTAGAATGACAAAAAAATCCGTTTCCGAATCCGTATCGCGCCGTGCGCTTCTGCGCTCGGCTGTTTCCGTTGGTGTTGCCGCGCTTGCCGCGCCCGCCCTGGCGCAGAATGCGCTCAACGATCTCATGGGCTCGTCGCGCCGCGGCAACTGGGATGACCAGTTCGACGCGAATTCGTCGCGTTCCGCCGTTGGCGTCGTTTCCAACAACCCGGTTCTCGGACGGGAAGCGCCTGTCTACATGCAGCAGGCGATCATGCAATATCAGCAGATCGTGCAGAATGGCGGCTGGCCGGACGTACCCGTCACCCAGCAGCGTCTCCAGATCGGCGTTTCCGATCCTTCCGTTCAGGCGCTTCGCCAGCGACTGATGGTTTCCGGCGACCTGCCGCGCGAAGCTGGCATTTCCAGCGCCTTCGATTCTTATGTCGATGGTGCGTTGAAGCGCTTCCAGGCCCGCCACGGCCTTCCCGCCGATGGTGTCAGCGGCGAATACACGACCAAGGCGCTCAATGTTTCGGCCCAGATCCGTCTGGCGCAGTTGCAGACCAACCTCGTGCGCATTCAGTCCATGTCCGGCGATCTCGGCCAGCGTCACCTGATGGTGAACATTCCGGCCGCTGCCATCGAGGCGGTTGAGAATGAGCGCGTCGTCCTGCGCAACACCGCCGTCGTCGGTCGCGCCAGCCGCCCGACGCACGTCATCAATTCCAAGATTTACGAAGTCATCCTCAACCCTTACTGGACAGCGCCGCGCTCGATCGTCGAAAAGGACATCGTGCCGCTGATGCAGAAGGACCCGACCTATCTGGAGCGGAACAACATCCGCCTCATCGACGGCAAGGGACAGGAAGTTTCGCCGACGGCGGTCGACTGGTTTGCGCCAAAGGCACCGAACCTGATGTTCCGCCAGGACCCCGGCAAGATCAACGCCATGTCCTCGACGAAGATCAACTTCCACAATCCGAACAACGAATATATGCACGACACGCCGCAGCAGGGTCTGTTCAACAAGCTGATGCGGTTCGAATCGTCCGGCTGCGTGCGCGTACAGAACGTGCGCGACCTCACAAGCTGGCTGCTGCGCGACACGCCCGGCTGGTCGCGTCAGGAAATGGAACGCGTCATCGCCACCCGCGTCAACACACCGATCAAGCTGGCGCAGGAAGTGCCTGTCTATTTCGTCTACATCACCGCATGGTCGGCGAAGGACGGCGTGGTGCAGTTCCGCGACGACATCTATGAAAAGGACGGCAACGCCGAACTGGCGCTCAACACCACCACCGGCATCGAACAGCCGGCTGGACCTGTCGACGACGACCTGTTGCCGCGCAACTGATCCGGCGCTGCCATCAGGTTTTTATATTTAAGTGAAAGGCCGCACCCCGTCGGGTGTGGCTTTTTTCATTTTCGCTGCTGGTTTTGAAAAAACAGCTGCCGTTTTTTGTCGCAACGTCGCAGTTTGACGGGCAAATCTCGCTGCCCGTATTGCTCTTGTTCGGGCAGGGCGCTAAGACGCCATCGCATTACTGTTTCAGGAGCCTTCACCATGTCGAACACAGATGCTTTCTTCTCCCGTCCGCTTGCCGAAGTCGATCCGGATATTTTCGGCGCGATCGAGAAGGAACTGGGTCGCCAGCGCCACGAGATCGAACTGATCGCCTCGGAAAACATCGTTTCCCGCGCTGTGCTTGAAGCGCAGGGTTCGATCATGACCAACAAATATGCCGAAGGTTATCCGGGCAAGCGTTATTACGGCGGCTGCCAGTTCGTAGACATTGCTGAAGAGCTTGCCATCGAGCGTGCCAAGAAGCTGTTCGGCGTCAACTTCGCCAACGTCCAGCCAAATTCCGGTTCGCAGATGAACCAGGCCGTGTTCCTCGCGCTGCTCCAGCCGGGCGACACCTTCATGGGTCTCGACCTGAACTCCGGAGGCCATCTGACGCACGGTTCGCCGGTCAACATGTCCGGCAAGTGGTTCAACGTCGTGTCTTACGGCGTGCGCGAAGGCGACAACCTGCTCGACATGGACGAGGTGGAGCGCAAGGCCAAGGAAACCCGGCCGAAGCTTATCCTTGCCGGCGGCACCGCCTATTCCCGTATCTGGGACTGGAAGCGCTTCCGCGAGATCGCCGATGAAGTCGGCGCCTATCTGATGGTCGATATGGCCCACATCGCTGGTCTCGTTGCCGGTGGCCAGCATCCGTCGCCGTTCCCGCATTGCCACGTTGCCACCACGACGACGCACAAGTCGCTGCGCGGCCCGCGTGGTGGCATGATCCTCACCAATGACGAGGATCTGGCCAAGAAGTTCAACTCCGCCGTTTTCCCCGGCCTGCAGGGCGGTCCGCTGATGCACGTCATCGCCGCAAAGGCAGTTGCCTTCGGTGAAGCTTTGCAGCCGGAATTCAAGGATTACGCCGCACAGGTCGTCAAGAACGCCAAGGCGCTTGCCGAAACGCTGATCGAAGGTGGTCTTGATGTCGTCTCCGGCGGCACTGACAACCACCTGATGCTGGTTGACCTTCGCAAGAAGAACGCCACCGGCAAGCGTGCTGAAGCAGCTCTCGGTCGCGCCTACGTCACCTGCAACAAGAACGGCATTCCTTTCGATCCGGAAAAGCCTTTCGTCACCTCGGGTGTGCGTCTCGGCACGCCGGCCGGCACGACGCGCGGTTTCAAGGAAGCGGAATTCCGCGAAATCGGCAAGCTGATCGTCGAGGTTCTCGATGGTCTGAAGGTCGCCAACTCGGATGAGGGCAACGCTGCTGTTGAAGCTGCGGTGCGCGAAAAGGTCGTCGCCCTGACTGACCGTTTCCCGATGTATCCGTACATGTAAGGACGTAAAGAGATGCGCTGCCCATTTTGCGGTTCCGAAGACACACAGGTCAAGGACTCGCGTCCGGCGGAGGATAACACCTCCATCCGCCGGCGGCGCATCTGCCCCGATTGCGGCGGCCGCTTCACGACCTATGAGCGCGTGCAACTGCGCGAGCTGATGGTCATCAAGAAAAGCGGCCGCAAGCTGCCCTTCGACCGGGAAAAGCTGGTGCGATCCTTCGAGATCGCGCTACGCAAACGCCCGGTTGACCGCGACCGGATCGAGCGGGCCGTCTCGGGCATCGCTCGCCGTCTGGAAAGTTCCGGCGAGACGGAAATCCCCTCGGAAGAAATCGGCCTCCAGGTGCTTGAAGCGCTGAAGAGTCTCGATGACGTGGCCTTCGTACGCTACGCCTCGGTCTATCGCGATTTCAGCCATGCCGAGGATTTCGAGAACGTGATTGCCGAAATCAACGCCAAGATCGCCCGAGATACAGACGCCGGAGCATAGACGTGACGAGCCGCGCCGATGACGAAAAATTCATGGCCCGGGCAATCGAGGTTTCCCTGCGCCATCAGGGTCAAACCCAGACCAATCCCTCCGTCGGTTGCGTTCTCGTAAAGGACGGAAAAATCATCGCCGAAGCGGTGACCGCCATTGGCGGCCGCCCCCATGCTGAACGCCAGGCGCTGGAAATCGCCGGAGAAGCAGCGCGCGGCGCAACAGCCTATGTCACCCTTGAACCCTGCTCGCACTGGGGCAAGACGCCGCCCTGCGCCAATGCGCTGGTCGAATACGGCGTCGCCCGTGTCGTTGTGGCGGTTGACGACCCGGACGAGCGTGTTTCCGGTCGTGGTTACTCCATCCTGCGGGAGGCGGGCATTGTCGTGGAAACCGGCCTGCTGCGCGAACAAGGCAAGAGAGCGCTTGCGGGTTACCTCACACGCCAGGTGAAAAAACACCCGCATGTGATTCTGAAGCTTGCCATTTCTGCCGATGGCATGATCGGCAGACAAGGGGAGGGGCAGTTAGCGATCACCGGTCCGCAGGCCAGGCACGCCGTGCATGAACTGAGAGCGCGCTGCGATTGCATCCTCGTGGGCATCCGCACCGCGATAGCGGACGATCCGGAACTGACCGTTCGAATTGCAGGTCTCGAAGATCGTTCTCCGGTCCGAATCGTGCTTGATCGCAAGTTTGAACTACCGTTGACGTCTAAGCTGGTGGGAAGTGCACGCGAGGTGCCGGTAATCGTCGCGGCGTTATCCCCCTCTGACCTGCCGGGTATCTTGCCCTCAAGGGGGGAGGTGCCCGGCAGGGCAGAGGGGGGTAGCCACGACCGCCGCCAACAACTGATCGACGCAGGCGTCGAAATCCTTGAAGCACCAACCCTCGAGAACCTCCTTCACATTCTCGCTGAACGCGGCATGTCGGAACTTCTGGTCGAAGGCGGCGCTTTTGCCGCAAAATCGTTCCTTGAAGCCGATCTCGTGGACCGTATCATGCTGTTTGAAAGCCCGGTCGTGGTTGGTGAAGGCGGGATTGAAACGCCGCTCAGCCGTGCCGATATTCCGGGCGATTATGTTTTGGTCAGCGAAACCGCCTACGGGCCGGATCGCTGCTTCGATTATGAAAGGCCGCTTTGATGTTTACCGGAATTGTCACCGATGTTGGAACCGTGTCCGAGCTTGAAGCTCTGGCGGAAGGCATTCGTCTGCGGGTGGCGACCAATTACGATCCCAAGACCATCGATATGGGCGCATCGATCTCCCATGGCGGCGTCTGCCTGACGGTGACCAAACTGCCCGAAGACGGCAGCAACGAGCGCTGGTACGAGGTCGAAGCCTGGGAAGAGGCATTGCGCCTGACGACGATTGCGGGCTGGCAGAAGGGCACGCATGTCAATCTGGAGCGCGCCCTGAAGATTGGCGACGAGCTTGGCGGTCACATCGTTTCCGGCCATGTCGATGGCAAGGCGGAGATTCTGTCTGTCGAGCCGGAAGGTGAGGCGGTCCGTATCCGCCTGCGCGCGCCCGACCATCTGGCGAAATTCGTGGCGCCCAAGGGTTCCATTGCACTCGATGGCACTTCTCTGACCGTCAATGCGGTCGACGGAACGGATTTCGACGTGCTCCTGATCCGCCATACGCTCACAGTCACCACATGGGGTGAGCGCCAACCGGGTGATTTCGTCAATTTCGAAGTCGACACCATGGCGCGATATGCCGCAAGGCTTGCAGAGTTCCCCTCGGCGTAACACCGTTCGGCATCTATTGTGCTGAAATACACTCCCGGCCTTGAGCCGGTATCCAGCCAGCCCAAATCCTTGGGCTGAAAAGACTCTTGCCGTCGCGCAGACGCGCGTTGACTGGATTACCTCTCAAGGCCAGAATGCCGGATAGACTTTACAGTCCTCCGCCATCGCGACAGATCAGTTGTTGTCCCGCACTCCGCTTTCGATTGACGCGCAAACACTATAAAGACGTCTTTAGGCCCAAACGGGGTAGGGGGATTACGACATGCCGTCTTTCGAACTGCTGACAGCCTTTTTCATCACCACCGCCCTGTTTGCCTATATTCCCGGCCCGGCCATGCTTTATGCGGCGGCGCAGACCATGGCGCGCGGCCGTTTTGCCGGGCTGATGGCGGTGCTTGGCATCCATGTCGGCTGCTATTTCCATATCGTCGCCTCTGCGGCGGGGCTTTCGGTGCTGTTCCAGGCGGTGCCGTGGCTTTATCTGGCCGTGAAGCTGTGTGGCGCGCTGTATCTCATCTGGCTCGGCTTCTCGATGCTGCGCAGCAAGCTTGAAGGTGAGACCGTCAATCTGACCATCGAACCGAAATCGGCAAGGCGTGCCTTCATCGACAGCATCATCGTCGACGTGCTCAATCCGAAGACGGCGCTGTTCTTTCTGGCGTTTCTGCCGCAATTCGTTGATCCGGCGGCGGCCTTTCCGATCTGGCTGCAATTGCTGATCCTCGGTATTGCCGTCAATTTCATCTTTTCCTCCGCCGATCTCGTTGGCGTGCTTCTGGCGGGCGCGATGGTCGGGCGGCTCAAGCGCTCCAGCAGGGTGCAGGTGCTTGCCCGTCGCACTGCGGGAACGGTGCTGATGGGGCTTGGCGTGCATCTGGCTTTCCAGAAAACCTGATTTTCGTAAGCCTCGCCGGATAAGGCGAAAACCTGCGCAATTGTCTGGTAAACGGGGCCTCTTGCGCGGGTGACACATGAAATTACTTGCCAAAAACGGCCAGCCGTGGTTTGACCGCCGCAAAAGCCGGTATGATCCGGCCCGAACCTTTTCAGGAAAATCCCATGTCCAAACCCCATCTTCTTATCGTGGAAGCACGCTTTTACGACGATATGGCAGACGCTCTTCTCGAAGGCGCGAAGTTCGCGCTGGATGAGGCTGGCGCAACCTATGACATCATCACCGTTCCCGGCGCGCTCGAAATCCCCGCTGCCATTGCCATGGCGCTGGATGGCGGCGACAACGAAGGCACGGAATATGATGGTTTCGTAGCGCTCGGCATGGTCATTCGTGGCGAGACCTACCACTTCGACATCGTTTCCAACGAATCCTCCCGCGCCCTGATGGATCTCGCCGTCAGCGAATCGCTGGCCATCGGCAACGGCATCCTCACCGTCGAAAACGACGATCAGGCATGGGCACGTGTTCGCCGTTCTGACAAGGATAAGGGCGGTTTTGCGGCCCGCGCGGCGCTGACGATGATCGAGCTCAAGAAAAAACTGGGTGGCTGAACGCATGTCGGATGTTGAAAATGGCGGCGAACCGCGCCAGCCTTCGGTAAAGCCCGCCAACCAGCGTGGCGCTGCGCGCCTCGCGGCCGTGCAGGCACTTTATCAGATGGATGTCGGCGGCACCGGCGTGATGGAAGTCGTGGCGGAATACGAGGCACATCGTCTCGGTCAGGAAGTCGATGGCGATACCTATCTGAAGGCCGATCCTTCCTGGTTCCGTTCCATCGTGTCCGGCGTCGTCCGCGATCAGACGAAGATCGACCCACTGGTGCGCTCCGCACTTCTGGAAGACTGGCCGCTGTCGCGTCTTGATGCCACCGTTCGCGCTATCTTGCGTGCCGGCGCTTTTGAGATTCTGGAGCGCAAGGACGTGCCGGTCGCCGTCATCGTTACGGAATATGTCGAAATCGCCCGTGCTTTCTTCGAGCATGACGAGCCGAAGCTGGTGAACGCGGTTCTGGACCGCATTGCCAAGCAGGTACGCGGCGAGGCAAAACGCTAAAATACGTTAGGTGAGGAAGATATGAGCGCCGTTTCCGTCCCCGGACTTGAAGTTCAACTGGACGAGGCGAAGCGCAACGTCTTCCTCCTGACCGCCGCACAGGCGATTATGGGCTCGGCAGCACCTATGAGCTTCTCGGTTGGCGCGCTTGCCGGTTACCAGTTGCTCGGGGCTGACAAGTCGCTGGCAACGGCGCCGCTTACCGGTTTCAACATCGGCGTGGCGCTGGGCGCCATCTGCGTTGCCGCAGCATCGCGTTTTCTCGGCCGCAAGGCGGGTTTCATGGTCGGCGCGCTGATGTGCTCCATCGGCGGCGGCATTGCTGCCGTGGCACTCTTCCGCTCCGACTTCTGGCTATTTGCGATCGGCCTGCTGCTGATCGGCATTTCCGGCGGCTTCACGCAGAAAATCCGCTTCGCTGCTGCCGACGCATCCCCCTCTTTCTACAAGCCGAAAGCCATTTCCTGGATATTGGCGGGTGGCATCGTCTCGGCGATCATCGGGCCGCAGCTTGCCATTTTCGGCAAGGATGTCTTCGCACCGGTCACCTTCGCCGGTGCTTTCATCGCGCTGGTGCCGCTCGGCATCATCGCGATTGCCATTCTGGCATTCCTGAAATTGCCGGACCCGAAGGCCGCCTCTGTCCACGCGCAGGCGGCACGGCCCTTGTCGGAAATCGTGCGCACGCACCGGTTTGTTACCGGCATGGTCTGCGGCATCGGTTCCTATGCGTTGATGACCTTCATGATGACCGGCGCGCCGCTCGCCATGGTGGTCGGCTGCGGGTTTCCCACCGAACTTGCGACGCTCGGCATCCAGTGGCACGTTCTCGCCATGTTCGGCCCAAGTTTCTTCACCGGTATGTTGATCGCGCGATTCGGCGCGGAAAAAATCGTTGCAGCCGGTCTCGTCGTGCTGATGGCCTGCGCCGTCGTCGCCCATATGGGCATCGAATTGTGGAACTTCTGGGCGGCGCTCATTCTCCTCGGTCTCGGCTGGAACTTCGGCTTCATCGGCGCTACCGCCATCATCACCTCCAGCTACCGCCCGCATGAGGCAGACAAGGTACAGGGCTTTCACGATATCGTGCTGTTCGGCACGGTAGCGCTGTCGTCCTTCTCTTCCGGCAAGGTGTTTACAGCCTGGGGCTGGTCGGTCATGAACCTCGTTATCTGGCCGGTTGCGGGGCTATGCCTCGTGCTGGTGGCGTCGCTGTTGCTGACCCCGCGCAGAAACGCCGCGTAAGATCGCCTTCGATCTCTACCCCTTTCATGTTTCAGGCAAATTTGTGGGCTTGACGCCACGCCTTTCGCCAACGCAATCTTGCCGCGCAGGTCATTTTTCCTTGGGAGGGGAAGAATGGCCACGACAGGACAGGCCGCGCATTTGATCGCTCCTGTCCTTGCACATGGTTCGCCACGCCGGGGAGGGAGTGAGACCCGGCCTTTTGGGAGGTAAGTGCGCATGACCGTAATACCCATAGTGATTTTATGTGGGGTCCTGTCCGTGGTTTACGCGGTATGGACGACCAGGAGCGTTCTCGCTGCCGATCAGGGCAACGAGCGTATGCGTGAAATAGCAGGTTTTATCCGTGAAGGTGCGCAGGCTTATCTCACCCGTCAATATCTCACCATCGCCATCGTCGGATTGATCGTCGCCGTTCTCGCCTGGTATCTGCTGTCGGCTCTCGCGGCCATCGGGTTCATCATCGGCGCCGTGCTTTCGGGTGCTGCCGGTTTCATCGGCATGCATGTCTCCGTCCGTGCCAATCTGCGCACCGCACAAGCCGCATCCCACAGCCTTGCCGCCGGTCTCGACATCGCGTTCAAATCAGGCGCCATCACGGGCATGCTGGTGGCTGGCCTCGCGCTGCTTGGCGTGTCCATCTATTATTTCATCCTCACCTCGGTACTCGGCCATGCGCCCGGATCGCGTGAGGTGATTGACGCGCTGGTGTCGCTCGGTTTCGGCGCTTCGCTTATCTCCATCTTCGCCCGTCTCGGCGGTGGCATCTTCACCAAGGGTGCAGATGTCGGCGGCGATCTCGTCGGCAAGGTCGAAGCAGGCATTCCAGAGGATGATCCCCGCAACCCTGCAACCATCGCAGATAATGTCGGCGACAATGTCGGCGATTGCGCCGGAATGGCGGCCGACCTTTTCGAGACCTATGCCGTCTCGGTGGTGGCAACCATGGTGCTTGCGGCGATCTTCTTTGCCGGAACGCCGATACTGGAAAGCGCGATGGTCTATCCGCTGGCCATTTGCGGCGCCTGCATCCTGACCTCGATTGCCGGCACCTTCTTCGTCAAGCTCGGCACCAACAACTCCATCATGGGAGCTCTCTATAAAGGGCTGATTGCCACCGGTGTCTTCTCGATTGCGGGGCTTGCCGTGGCAACTTACGCGACCGTGGGCTGGGGTACCATCGGCACTGTTGCCGGAATGGAGATTACCGGCACAAACCTCTTCCTGTGCGGGCTGGTCGGCCTTGTGGTAACAGCGCTTATCGTCGTCATCACCGAATATTATACCGGCACCAACAAACGCCCGGTCAATTCCATTGCGCAAGCTTCGGTCACGGGCCACGGCACCAACGTCATCCAGGGTCTTGCAGTCTCGCTGGAATCGACGGCACTGCCGGCGCTTGTCATCGTTGGCGGCATCATCGGCACCTACCAGCTCGGTGGCCTGTTCGGCACGGGCATCGCGGTCACCGCCATGCTTGGTCTGGCGGGCATGATCGTGGCGCTCGACGCCTTCGGTCCGGTGACTGACAATGCCGGCGGCATTGCCGAAATGGCCGGTCTCGACCCGGATGTGCGTAAGGCGACCGACGCGCTGGATGCCGTCGGCAACACCACCAAGGCGGTGACCAAGGGTTACGCCATCGGCTCTGCCGGTCTCGGCGCGCTGGTGCTGTTTGCCGCCTATTCCAACGACCTGTCCTATTTCGCTGCCAATGGCGATACCTATCCTTACTTCAAGGATATCGGCGAAATATCCTTCAGCCTTGCCAATCCTTACGTCGTTGCCGGTCTGCTGTTCGGCGGCCTCATTCCGTATCTCTTTGGCGGTATCGCCATGACGGCGGTGGGCAAGGCGGCAAGCTCGATCGTCGAGGAAGTTCGCCGCCAGTTCCGCGAAAAGCCTGGCATCATGGCAGGGACGGAAAAACCGGACTACGGCAAGGCGGTCGATCTTTTGACCAAGGCGGCGATCAAAGAAATGATCATTCCGTCGCTGTTGCCGGTTCTGGCGCCGCTCGTCGTTTATTTCGGCGTGCTGCTTATCTCAGGTTCCAAGGCCTCTGCCTTTGCCGCACTCGGTGCATCGCTGCTTGGCGTCATCATCAACGGCCTGTTCGTGGCGATTTCCATGACCTCCGGTGGTGGTGCGTGGGATAACGCCAAGAAAAGCTTCGAGGATGGCTTCATCGACAAGGACGGCGTGCGCCACGTCAAGGGTTCGGACGCCCACAAGGCGTCGGTTACGGGCGATACGGTGGGCGATCCCTACAAGGATACCGCCGGTCCGGCCGTCAACCCGGCTATCAAGATCACCAATATCGTGGCGCTGCTGCTATTGGCGGTTCTTGCCCACTGAAGGCTGAGGTTCCGACGAATGAAAAAGGCCCGGGGAGCGATCCCCGGGCCTTTGATTTTGCCGTTCTTCAACGATCAGGGGGTGTTGCCGCCCTGGCCAAGAATGCTCTTTGCGATATTGGCGCCCGAGGTGCCGCCGGACAGCAGCTGCTGCAGGAAGGTAAGATCCTTGCCGCCTGTCGGGGTGGTACGCGAAATCGTGTCGAAGACCTTGCCGTCCTGCAGCGCGTAATTGGCCTTACGCTCGATTACGCCGTCCTTGTTGAAATAGATCGCAAGAATGTTCTGTTCGACCAACGTCGGCTTCATGAAAGCGGCGCGGCGCACACGCTTCTGCGAGATGTAATAGAAAACCTCGTTGCCGAACGTCGCCGTGGTGGAGGGCGTGCCCATGGTCAGCAGAACCTGCTCGCGGCTGGAACCTTCCGGGATCAGCTGAAGCGACTGCTCGTCCATGACGTAGCCGTTGTGGAACACATCGGTGGTGCTGGTGCAGGCGGAAAGCAGGGTGGACGCGACGACGATTGCGATGGCGGTCTTGCCCAGAATTTTGCCGTGACTTGCGGATTTCTGCTTGCTCAACTGCTTTTCCCCGACTGCGATCATGAATGGCACCTTCCGGCATTGCGTGGTGCACAGTGTCTGTGCACATGATTGTGTCAATCCGGGGACGGAAAATCCCGATCACCCCCCAAATTCAACGCTTTCACGGCCTTTGGAAACTCCTCCGGTCTCTTAGACTGTTTCAGCCGAAAGACGAACGTGACCGCGACAGCATTGCAATTCGTGGATGCTTCGGTAAACCAGCTTTGGCGATCATGCAACAAGTGCGATAGGCGGGTGAGCGAATTCACCAGCCCCGTTCGGAAAAAAACGATGATATTCGGGCTGTTCAGACAGAAAAACAACAACCGCGCCATAGTAGACCGGCAATATGCGATCCTGACGGCTGCGGCCCGCACGCCCGCTTTTTATCTTGATCTCGGCGTTCCCGACACGGTGATGGGCCGCTTCGAGATGCTGTCGATCATCATGATTCTCTATTTCCGCCGCACCAAATCCTCCGGTGTGAGCGGGCAGGAAATCGCGCAGGAGATCGTCGACGCCTTTTTTCAGGATATCGACCATTCCATCCGTGAGCTCGGCATTGGCGACCAGGGCGTGCCGAAGCGCATGAAGAAATTTGCCGGTATGTTCTACGGGCGGCTCGAATCCTATGCGGCGGCGCTGGATGCATCCGACACCGTTGCCCTTGCCGCAGCGCTCCGGCGCAATATATACCCCCAGACAGATGAGAAGGCACCGGAACTGGACGGGCTTGCGGGCTGGATGATGGAGGCGTCTTCCACCCTTTCCGCAGGCTCCGAAGAAACGATAGCAACCGGAAGCCTGAAGCTGCCTTTGCCTGGACTATGAGGTTTACGATGAACGCGCGACACGCCGCAAATGACGATCTGCCTTTTTCCTACCCCGTAAAGGTAGGCCATATTTCCGCCAATCCGGTGAGGATTGGTCTTGAAGCCAATGCCGAGGAACTGAAGGCACTGGCGAAATTCTGGGATGTGGTTTCCGTCGAATATCTGAAGGCGGAACTGCAGGTTACCCGCTGGAAGAGGGATGGCGTGAAGATCAAGGGCGAGGTGCATGCGGCCGTGACCCAGTCCTGCGTCGTGACGCTGGAGCCGGTTTCCAGCAAGATCGACGAKAGCGTCGAGCATATTTTCGTGCCGGAAGGATCGAAGCTGGCGCGGATGGTCACCAATGAGGAAGGGGAGATCGTACTCGATCCCAATGGCCCTGACATTCCCGACCAGTTCACCGGCGACAGCATTGATGTTGGCGCGACTGTTGCGGAATTCGCAGCCCTTGCGATCGATCCCTATCCGCGCAAATCGGATATCGAATTTACCGATACGACCGAAAATGAGCCTGAAGAAGAAAAGCGTCCGTCGCCTTTCGCCGTGTTGAAAGACTGGAAAAAAGACTGAATGCGCCGCCGGGCTGAAATAATTTTATTGTAACACAGGCCGGAACAGGTATTTTCGCGCAAAATCCGCTTGAGTGGCGGCAAAAAGGATAAGGGACGAGTGATCAGAATAGCGATTGACGTCATGGGTGGCGATTTCGGCCCTGATGTTGCCATACCCGGTGCCGCCAAGGCGCTTGAACGGCACAACGATGTGACTTTTCTGCTCTACGGGCAGAAAAGCAAGTGCGACCCCATTCTGGCACAATATCCCGCACTTCGGGAAAAGTCGGTCTTTCACGATTGTGAAATCTCGGTCGCCATGGACGAAAAGCCAAGTCAGGCGCTTCGTCGTGGCCGCTATGTCTCCAGCATGTGGCGCGCCATCGAGGCCGTGAAGCTCGGTGAAGCGGACGTCGTCGTATCCGCCGGCAATACCGGCGCGCTGATGGCCATGGCCAAATTCTGTTTGCGCACCATGGCGCGGGTAGAACGCCCGGCCATCGCCGGCATATGGCCGACGCTGAAAGGCGAAAGCATCGTGCTCGATGTTGGCGCCACGATTGGCGCCGATTCCCAGCAATTGCTCGATTTTGCCCTGATGGGCGGCGCCATGGCGCGTGCGCTTTTCGATATCGACCGTCCGACCGTCGGTTTGCTGAATGTCGGTGTCGAGGAGGTGAAGGGTCAGGAAGAGGTCCGTGAAGCCGGACGGCTGATCCGCGAGGCCGATCTAGGCACCATCGATTACCGCGGTTTCGTCGAGGGTGACGACATTGGCAAGGGCACGGTGGATGTGGTGGTGACCGAAGGTTTCACCGGCAACATTGCGCTCAAAGCCGCCGAAGGCACGGCGCGCCAGATCACCACGCTTCTGCGTGAGGCGATCTCCCGCAGCTTCTTTGCCAAGATCGGTTATATTCTCGCGAAAAGCGCTTTCGATGTGCTGCGAGAAAAAATGGACCCGCGCAAGGTCAATGGCGGCGTGTTTCTCGGCCTGAACGGCATTGTCATCAAAAGCCATGGCGGCACGGACGCCATCGGTTTTGCCTCCGCGGTCGATGTCGGCTACGACATGGTCCATAACGGTCTTACGGCAAAAATTGAAAACGATCTGAAGATTTACCACGCAAGACGGCTTCCGCCCCCGGCGCCCGAAGCTCTCGTGGCTGACGAGGAATAAGGGAATGATCCGCTCTATCGTACGTGGTTTCGGGGCAGCGCTTCCGAAGCGTGTCATGACCAATAGTGAAATCGAAGGGGTCGTAGAGACTTCCGATGAATGGATCGTGCAGCGCACGGGCATTCGTCAGCGCTACATAGCGGGAGAAGGCGAGACCACCGCTTCGCTCGGCGAGGCTGCGGCGCGTGCGGCGCTCGACAATGCCGGCCTGACGCCCGATGACATCGACCTCATCATTCTGGCAACCTCGACACCGGACAATACATTTCCGGCAACGGCGGTAAACATCCAGAACCGTCTCGGCATGACCCACGGTTTCGCCTTCGACATGCAGGCCGTCTGCTCCGGCTTCGTCTATGCCGTGGCCACCGCCGATCTTTACATTCGCGGCGGCATGGCCAAGCGCGTGCTGGTGATCGGCGCCGAAACATTCTCGCGCATTCTCGACTGGAAGGACCGCACCACCTGTGTTCTGTTCGGTGATGGTGCAGGCGCGCTCGTAATCGAGGCAGGCGAAGGCGAGGGTACTTCCAGCGATCGTGGCATCCTCACCTCGCAGCTGCGCTCCGACGGTTCGCACAAGGACAAGCTTTACGTCGATGGTGGACCTTCCACGACCGGCACGGTCGGCCATCTGCGTATGGAAGGCCGGGAAGTGTTCAAGCACGCTGTCGGCATGATCACCGACGTCATCGAACATGCTTTCGAGGCGACAGGCACGACGGCTGATGATCTCGACTGGCTCGTTCCGCATCAGGCCAACAAGCGCATCATCGACGGATCGGCAAAAAAGCTCAATATCGATCCGGAAAAAGTCGTCATCACCGTCGACAAGCACGGCAATACGTCGGCCGCATCCATTCCGCTGGCGCTTGCCGTTGCGGCCAGTGACGGACGCATCAAGAAAGGCGATCTGGTCATGCTGGAAGCCATGGGCGGCGGTTTCACCTGGGGCGCAGTGCTGCTGCGCTGGTAACGGCAAATTTTAGCGTTTACCGGGGCGCTGGCACAAAATCGGTTGTGATTTTTGCGGCAGTACCCCGTTCAAACGCGCTGAAGCGACCCCCGCGTGCGGCAAAACCGCGTCAGTCGCTCTAAGCCATTGCACTGATTGCCGAAAGCCTCAAATGAATCTGGAACAATCCCTTGACCGGTCGCCACAAGGGAAATAATCTCGGCGGCTCCTAGAGAAAAATTCAGACACGGTTTGTGGGGAAAAATGGCCGGGAAGACAGTGACACGCGCAGATCTTGCAGAATCTGTGTTTCGTAAAGTCGGGCTGTCCCGCACCGAATCCGCCGAACTGGTCGAAACGATCATCGACGAGATTTGTAATGCGATCACGCGCGGCGAGGTCGTCAAGCTCTCGTCCTTCGCGACATTTCAGATCAGGGAAAAGAACGAGCGTATCGGCCGCAACCCGAAAACGGGTGAGGAAGTTCCGATTTCGCCACGCCGCGTCATGACCTTCAAGGCGTCAAACGTGCTGAAACAGCGAATCCTGAAGGCGCATACGGCTCGCAAGACCAAGCAAAAGGGTCAGAAAGCCGGGGCGTAAGCCGGCTGTAACACGGGTTTTTTGCCGCATGGCAAGCCTTTATCCCCATTCTTCTTGTGAACATGCTTGAATTTCGACGTGCAAGCCGTTGAAATCTGGTCGACTCACATCATAATCAATTTTAGATAAATGGTATCTTGCCGCCACGGGCATCGGTGCGAGGATCGGGTTCGATTTTTCGCAAGACATGATGCACGGTATCGGCTGGTGAAAAGCGTTCTTGTTCAGTGTCCGGCTGGGTGCATGGCGCTCAAGGTCCGGATGGGAGTGGAAGTTTGGACAAAAGCCCCGACGCGTTTCGGACGATCAGTGAAGTGGCGGATGAGCTGAACCTGCCGCAGCACGTGCTGCGTTTCTGGGAAACGCGCTTTCCGCAGATCAAGCCGATGAAACGGGGCGGGGGCCGCCGTTATTACCGGCCTGATGATATCGATCTCCTCAAGGGCATTCGTCATCTTCTTTATGACCACGGCTACACCATCAAAGGTGTGCAGAAACTTCTGAAAACCAACGGAAACCGTTTCGTGGCAGCAATCGCGTCGGGCGATCTTGCTACCATGGAAGCCATCATGGCAGCGAGCGGCGAAAAGGAAGTTGCCGAACCGCGCGTGCTGGATCCGGACGGAGACGAGGTCGTCGGCCGCCCGAAAGCCAAGCCGAGCGGCCGATTTTTCGGCTTCGGTGGCGGTAACAGCGATACCGAGATATCGGTCGGCAAATCTGGCATCGGCAAGGATGACCAAGCGCTGTTGCAGGAGGCGCTGTTCGATCTTCTCGAATGCAAGCGGCTGCTTGATCAGGTTCGCTGATCGTTTATCCACAACTCTGTTCGAGCATTTTCAGGAAAAGCGAAGGCGCTCTGGAATGCCAACCTTTCAGAAACTCTCTTGACCGATAATGCGGCTCCGTAAAAAGGAGTCTGATCGTGAGCAATCGAAAACCGACAACGCGACGCCGTACGGCGAAGAAATCGGCCGGCGGCAGCGTTTGGCCCTGGGTGCTGATGTTGGGCGTCGTGGCCGGCGGCATTCAGGCTTACGAACATCGCGACAGTCTTATGCCGCAGCGGCATGTCGCGAAGGCAACATCCACGACGACAAATTCCCCCAAGATCGCCGTAGCCGCCAAACGCGAGACGGCCGCACCGGAGAAGGTGGCGGCCATCCGCCCCGCATCGCCGGTTTCACCGATCAATGGTCCGTTGCCGCCACGCTCGATTGCCATGCCGCCTGCGGCACAGCAGAGCCAGGTTGCCGCTATCCTGCCGGAAACACGCCCTTCGGTCGAAAAAGTCTCGCTGGGAGAAAAAAGCGGCGCCTTCGCCTTTTGTGGTCGCTCAGGTCTCACCAATTGCGTGGCCGATGGCAATACCTTCTGGATGAAGGGCGTGAAAATGCAGCTCGCTGGCATCGAGGTCCCGCAGATCGACCGGGCGCGATGCATGGAAGAGCGTCAGCGCGGTTTCATTGCCAAGGTGCGGTTGCGGGATATGCTGAATGCCGGCGCATTTGATGTGGCGTCGTCGGCAACAGCCGGTGGGCAAGCCATGGAACGCAAACGGATTTCACGTTCGGGCGTATCCTTTGCCGATCAACTCGTGCGGGAAGGTCTGGCTCATCCGGTCTCGGCAAAAAATCAGTCCTGGTGTGGCTAAGGCCCGGTTGACCGAAACGGTGCGGCCTGTGTAGATGTGGCGCTGTCGGTGCTTGGGGTCAGGGTCTCGTTCGATCCTGCGCCTGAGGAATGACAAGGCAATTTTGTAGCGCCGGGGCCTGTTGGCACGCGGCGCGACAATGCGGACGTGGCGAAATCGGTAGACGCAGCAGACTTAAAATCTGCCGACCATTGGTCTTGCGGGTTCAAGTCCCGCCGTCCGCACCATTTCCATCTCCAATTAAAAGATTTCTCTGCCGTTTTCCTGCGACATGCGGGCATTCAGGATGGATTCTGCGCCGGGATAGTCGATATCCGGGCAATCGATTGCATCATGATGCATGAGTCAGCCTAAAAAATGGGCTTGTTCACGCTCGCGGCATTTCTCCGTGAAAATCATCCAAAAGAGCCTATTGACCTTGCCACGATGGGAAGCCCTATCTTTTTTTTGTAAAGAGAAAAAGAGGTCATGCGCATGTCACAAATCCAGATACAGGCGAACCATTCGATAGCCATCGAGGGAATGACATGTGCCTCCTGCGTCGGTCGTGTCGAGAAGGCTATTGCCAAGGTGCCGGGGGTCGTCAAGGCTTCGGTCAATCTTGCGACGGAGCGCGCCGATATTGCTTTTTCAGGAGCGCCCAACGTTTCGGCCGTTGTCGATGCCGTGCGAAATGCAGGCTATAGCGTCGACGAGAAAACCATCGAACTCGATATCGAAGGCATGACTTGCGCGTCCTGCGTCGGCCGTGTCGAAAAGGCGCTGAAGGCCGTTTCCGGTGTCTCCGACGCGAGTGTCAATCTCGCAACGGAGCGCGCCACCGTGCGTGTCGCCGGCAATGCCGTCTCTGCCGCCAGGCTGGCCGAAGCAATCAGCCAAGCCGGTTACAAGGCAAACGAGATCGTCGCCGACAAGGCCAAGGGTGACGAGCCGGACCGGCGCGAAGCCGAATTGCGCGGTTTGAAAATCAGCCTGGCCACCGCTGTTGCCCTGACGCTGCCGGTCTTCATTCTGGAGATGGGCTCGCATCTGGTGCCCGCCATCCATGATTTCGTGATGGAAACCGTCGGCATGCGGGAAAGCTGGTATCTGCAATTCGCGCTGACCACGCTTGTCCTCTTCGGGCCGGGCCTGCGGTTCTTCAAAAAAGGCATCCCCGCACTTCTGCGGCTGGCGCCGGATATGAATTCGCTGGTGGTGCTGGGCACTGCCGCCGCCTGGGGGTTCTCGGTCGTCGCCACCTTCGTGCCCGAAATCCTGCCGAGAGGCACGGCCAATGTCTATTATGAGGCCGCAGCGGTGATCGTCACGCTTATCCTGCTCGGCCGTTTCCTCGAGGCGCGCGCCAAGGGCCGCACCAGCGAGGCGATAAAGCGGCTCGTCGGCCTGCAGGCCAAGTCGGCCCGTGTGATGCGCAATGGTGAAACCATCGATGTGCCGCTGCAGGATGTTGCGACTGGCGATGTCATCGTCGTCCGTCCCGGCGAGAAAGTGCCAGTCGATGGTCTGGTGCTTGATGGTTCTTCCTATGTCGACGAATCGATGATTACAGGCGAGCCGGTGCCGGTGACCAAGACGGCTGGGTCCGAAGTCGTGGGCGGTACGGTCAACAGAAACGGCTCCTTCACGTTCCGCGCCACGAAGGTCGGTGCCGACACGCTGATCGCGCAGATCATCCGCATGGTCGAGGAAGCGCAGGCCGACAAACTGCCGATACAGGCGCTGGTGGACAAGGTGACCAACTGGTTCGTACCTGCAGTCATGCTCGCTGCACTCGCCACCTTCATCGTCTGGTTCATTCTCGGGCCGGACCCGGCCTTGACCTTTGCGCTGATTAACGCCGTCGCTGTCCTCATCATCGCTTGCCCCTGCGCCATGGGCCTTGCCACCCCGACCTCGATCATGGTCGGAACCGGCCGTGCAGCCGAAATGGGCGTGCTGTTCCGGCGCGGCGATGCTCTCCAGACTTTGCGTGATGCCGATGTCATCGCCGTCGACAAGACCGGCACGCTGACGCTCGGCAAGCCGACACTGGTGCATTTCACCACGACCGAAGGCTTCGATCAGGATGAGGTGTTGCGCCTTGTCGCCTCGCTTGAAAGCCGTTCCGAACATCCCATAGCCGAAGCGATCGTCGAGGCGGCAAAACATGGTGGCCTGACGCTTGCCGACGCGGCCGGCTTTGAGGCGACCCCCGGTTTCGGCGTTGCGGCAACGGTTGACGGCCGCAAGGTCGAGGCGGGCGCCGACCGCTTCATGGTGAAGCTCGGTTACGACATTGCGAAGTTCGCCGACGATGCCGACCGGCTCGGCAGGGAAGGGCAGTCGCCGCTTTATGCCGCTGTCGATGGCCGGCTGGCCGCCATCATCGCGGTTGCCGATCCGATCAAGCCGACGACGCCGGAGGCGATCGCAGCGCTGCATGCGCTTGGTCTCAAGGTCACGATGATAACAGGCGATAACCGCCGCACGGCCGAAGCCATTGCCCGCCGTCTTGGTATCGACGAAGTGGTGGCGGAAGTACTGCCTGACGGCAAGGTCGAGGCCGTTAAAAGACTTGCGGCCGATGGCCGGCGGGTGGCCTTCGTCGGTGATGGCATCAACGATGCGCCGGCCCTTGCGGCGGCCGATGTCGGTCTCGCAATCGGCACGGGTACGGACGTCGCCATAGAAAGCGCCGATGTGGTGTTGATGTCTGGCGATTTGCGCGGTGTCGCGAATGCCATTGCGTTGTCCAAGGCGACGATCCGCAATATCCGCCAGAACCTGTTCTGGGCCTTTGCGTATAATGCCGCACTCGTTCCCGTGGCGGCCGGAATATTGTATCCTGCCAACGGTGTTCTGCTGTCGCCTGTCCTTGCTGCCGGAGCCATGGCGCTTTCCAGCGTGTTTGTCTTGACCAACGCGCTGCGTCTCAAAAGCTTCCGCCCGCCGCTGCTGGACAGATCGTCCGGCATGCAACTCGCAGCGGCAGAATAGGGGGCGGATGTGATGACGCCTGGAAACACAGTCTATTTGCCACGTATCGGACGCAGCATTGTGGCAGCGCATGGCGAGACCGTCCTTCAGGCCGCCCTTGCCGCCGGAATTTCCTATCCGCACGGCTGTCGCATGGGCCGGTGCGGGGCGTGCAAATCGCACCTCGTCTCAGGCGAGATCGACCTTCTCAAGCATACGCCTTTTTCGTTGACCGAGGAGGAAAAGGCGGAAGGACTGACACTCGCGTGCCGCGCCGTGCCGTTGAGCGACGTGACGATCGGCTGGCTCGACGGTGAGGATGAGTTTGCCGATATTCCGGCCGGCCGCTTTGATGGCGTCATCGCGGAAGCGGTGGATGCGACGCATGATATCAAGCTCATCCGCATCAGGCTCGACGATCGCGAACTGTTTACCTTCAAGGCCGGCCAATATGTGCGCCTGCTTTATCCGGACTGTTCGCCGCGTGACTATTCCATTGCGAGCCGCATCGATGAGGACCTGATCGAATTCCATATCCGGCATGTCCCCGGCGGCGTCACGAGTGGCCATATTTTCGCGAACGCCAAGGCGGGTGACCCTGTCGTGCTGGTCGGTCCCTTCGGGTCTTCGTATTTGCGGGAAAAGCATTGCGGACCGATCCTCGGCATTGCCGGCGGTTCGGGGCTGGCGCCGGTGAAGGCGGTGGTAGAGGCTGCGCTTGCCACTGATCGGACCACGGGCCGGCAACGCCCGATCCATGTCTATTTCGGCGCCCGCGCTGAGCGTGACCTCTATATGGTCGACCGTTTCGAAGAACTTGCCGTAAGCCACGGCAATCTGAGCTTCGTTCCGGTTCTCTCGAATGAAGACCATGCGCAGATGCGGCGCGGTTATGTCGGTTCCGCGGTGGCGGACGACTTCGACGATCTCGATGGCTGGAAAGCCTATCTGGCCGGACCGCCGGCGATGATCGAGGCAACGGTGCCGCAGCTCCTGGCAAGGGGCATCCGCACCGCCGACATTCATGCAGACGTGTTTTTCACCCCGGAAAGATAGGAGCAGGATCGATGAACATTGGTACAGCCGCCACCGCATCCGGTGTTTCCGCAAAGATGATCCGCCACTACGAGACGATCGGGCTGATCAAATCCGCAAACCGCACGGAATCCGGTTATCGGGTCTATACGACCAACGATCTGGAGACGCTGCGTTTCATCCGCCGCGGCCGCGACCTCGGTTTCTCGATCGAAAAGATCAGGCAGCTCATGACCCTGTGGCGCGATCCCGGCGGTGCATCCTGCGACGTCAAGCGCATCGTCATGGAACATGTCGTAGATCTCGAGGCCAAGATGCATGCTCTTCGGGAGATGGCAGACACGCTGCGAAATATCGCGACCTATTGCCCTGACAATGGTGAACCGGATTGCCCTATCATTCAGGATCTTGCCCAATCTGAAGACCCCGATTTTACGCCGGTGGCGATCCTGCCCAAGCGTTCCGGCATGCTGAAGGGCACGTCCGGTGTGGTGACGGATTTGCCGCGCCTCATGAAATAAACCGCATTTCCCCGGCGGGGACCGATCATCAATTGCAGTGCAATGGCCATTTTCGGCGAAGGAGAACAGGCAATGTGGATACAGATAATACAACGCTTCCTTATTCTGTGCCTTATGCTGATGATCGTCTCCGTCATCGCGTTTCTTTTGCCCTACATGGCCGGTGGCGATCCTGCTCGCACCATTCTGTTTTCGCGCATGCGCGATACGGCGCTCGATCCGCATGCAGTCGAGGCCCTTCGGTTAAGCCTCGAGCTCGACCGGCCGCTTTACGTCCAATATTTCGCATGGCTGTCGGGAGCGCTGCGCGGTGATCTGGGCTTTTCCTTCACCAGCAGCCAGCCGGTGGCGGGTGAGCTTTTGCGCTCTCTCGGCGTGTCCGTGACATTGGCACTGACGGCGCTGGCGATTGCGGTCGCCGTCGCCCTGCCGCTCGGCACGTTGGCGGCGATGCGCCCGGGTGGCCGGCTGGACAATTTCGCAACGCTGATGATCCAGACCTTCGTTGCCACGCCGGAATACTGGTTTGCGCCGATGTCGGCGCTCGTCTTTGCGCTTTATCTCGGCTGGTTGCCGTCTGCGGGCTGGGATAGCTGGCGCTCGCTGGTACTTCCCGCTTTGACGTTGACGCTGCGCCCACTGGCCTATTTCACGCAGGTGACGCGCGCCGCCATGGCTGAGGTTCTGCGCGCGCCTTACATCACGGCGGCCCGCAGCCGCGGTCTCGGCATGCATGGCACGGTCATGCGCCACGGCATTCGCAACGGTTCGCTTCCGATCGTCACCTTCTTTGCCCTGTGGCTTGCGGGCCTGCTTGGCGGATCGGTGGTCGTGGAGGTGATATTCGCCATCCCCGGAATGGGCCGGCTTCTTTACGACGCCGTGGTCAATCGGGACATCCCCATGCTGCAGGGCGGTTTCATCTGCATCGTCGCCCTTTCCATCCTGATCAATACCCTGGCCGATGGCCTCTATGTCCTGATCAATCCAGCAATGCGAGGTCAACATGACCATTAGTCACTTCCCGAGCGCGCCGGTAGCCGCCATGCCAATGACCTTGCCCAAGCGCCCCTCGACACTTTTCCGGTTCACGGATTTCATCCGCCGGCGGCACTGGACGTTCTACGCGGGTTCGGCGATTTTTCTCGTCATCATCTTGCTGCTCGTCATCGCGCCGTGGATTTCGCCCTATAATCCCGCGCAGCAAAGCCTTCGCCTGCGGTTGAATGCGCCAAGCGCCGCCTACTGGCTGGGCACTGACCATCTCGGGCGTGATGTCTTGAGCCGGCTGCTGATCGGCGGACGCTTCACGGTCACGATTGCCGCCATCACCGTCATTCTGTCGGTCGCCATCGGAACATTCATCGGCATCATCAGCGGTCGCAGCCGCGGCGTTGTCGATGAAGTCCTGATGCGGGTGGTGGATCTGCTCATCGCCATCCCTGACGTGGTGATCGCGATTTTCCTCGTCGCCATCTTCGGCCCGGGATATGGAACATTGATCGCGTCGCTGACGATCGTCGGTTGGACACCTTTTGCGCGACTGGCACGCGGGCTGACGCTTTCGATCAATTCCCGAGAATATATGCGCGCCGCCGAGGTGCTTGGATGCACACGCCGCTTCATTATTTTCCGGCATGTCATTCCCAACACGATCTGGCCGATCGCAGCCGTTGCCTTCCTGCGCTTCGGCCACAAGCTGATCACGGTGGGCGGACTGTCGTTTCTCGGCCTCGGCGTGCAGCCGCCTGCCGCAGACTGGGCGCTGATGTTGGCCGATGCGCAGGCCTATGCGGAACGTATGCCCATTCTCGTGATCGCACCAGGTCTGGCGATTTTCCTGTCGGCGTTGAGCGTGACATGGATCGGCCACGGCCTGAACATGGATACCAGGAAACCGAACGGCCATTGACGCCTGCGGTTAGAGCAATGACCGGCGCCCGCGCCGATCAAACATACACAGGGCACGATAGCCCTAAGGAGAGTATTATCGTCTGAAGCCGCTTGAAAATACGCCCATGCCTCCGATGCAATAATAATAAGGGGAACTCTTATGAATATCGAAGGACACACGCATGCCAATACGGCCATCGCCCCGGAACGGACACCGCTTCTGGAAATCGAGGATCTGCACGTTTCGGTGCCGTCTGCAAATGGCCGCAAGTTTGTTATCTCCGGTCTGACGCTCTCCGTCGATGCCGGAGAGGTCGTTGCACTGGTCGGCGAATCCGGATCCGGCAAGAGCATGACGGCTCTGTCGCTGATGCGGCTGTTGCCGCACGGCGCGGAAATCAACTCCGGCCGCATTTCCTTTGCCGGGCGCGACATTCTCGCTCTCTCGCCCTCCGAGCTTGATGCGTTGCGCGGCGCCGATATCGGAATGCTTTTTCAGCAACCGCAGGCCATGCTCGATCCGACCAGCCGGGTGAGGACGCAGGTCGCCGAGCCACTGTGGGTCCACCGCAAGATGAGCCGGCATGCGGCACTAGGCCGGGTTGTCGGCATGCTCTCGGATGTTGGAATTCCCGATCCGTCGGCGCGGGCGCAATGCTTCGCACATGAACTCTCCGGCGGCATGGCGCAGCGCGTCATGATTGCTGCGGCACTCTCCGGCAATCCGCAACTGCTGATCGCCGATGAACCGACGACGGCACTCGATGTCACCGTCCAGGCACAAATATTGCGCCTGCTCGACGATGAGCGTCGGAAGCGGCGGCTCGCCACGCTGCTCATCACCCATGACCTCTCGGTCGTTGCCGCTTTCGCGGACCGGATTGCGGTGATGTATGCTGGTCGCATTGTCGAGGAGGGGCCGACGCAGGCAATCCTCAAGGCGCCGCAACATCCCTATACCAAGGCGCTCATCAGCTGCTCGCTTCTGACGACCGACAGCGAGGGGCAGCTGCTGACGATCCCCGGCTCCAGCTCGCAGGCCCATGAAATGTCCTGCGGTTGCCGTTTCCATCCCCGCTGCGCGCTTGCACAGTCGGCCGGCATGGGCGGCCGTTGCATGGCAACGGAGCCGGATCTGAATGCCTTGCCGGAAGGCCGCAAGGCGCGGTGCTGGGCGGTCGACGACGACCATGCCGGCAGCCATGCCAGTCACACAGTCTGCTGAAGGAGGGTTGCGATGCTATCGACAGTGAAAACACCGAACCAGCCTCAGGCGGATGGCAAGATCAAGCCCTATGTGGTCGCAAACAACCTGTGCAAATATTATCCGATATCGGGTTTCGGCAATCGCGTGGTCAAATCCGTGGACGATGTTTCCCTCACGATCGGCGAGGGCGAGGTTCTTGGTCTCGTTGGCGAATCCGGCTGCGGCAAAAGCACTGTCGCCGGGCTGATAACGCGGTTGACCAACGCGACGAAAGGCGAGGTCAGCATCGGAGACCACGATATTCTGCACATGCAGGGCGAGACGCTGCGGCGCATGCGCCGTGTCGTGCAACTGGTGTTCCAGGATCCCTATTCCGCGCTCGACCCGCGCATGCGCATAGGGCAAAGCATGGAAGCGCCGCTTGCCCAGCACGGCATCGGCACGCGCGAAGAACGCATCGCGCGCGTGTTCAAGATGCTGGAGGAGGTCGGCCTCGATGCCTCCTATTATGACCGTTATCCGAGCCAGTGCTCCGGCGGGCAGTTGCAACGCGTGGTCATAGGCCGCGCGCTTCTTCTCAATCCAAGCTTCCTTGTGTGCGACGAACCGACATCGGCGCTCGACGCCTCCATGCGCACGCAGATCCTGAACCTGCTGATGGACATGAAGCGTCGTCATGGTTTGACGGTGCTGATGATTTCCCATGACCTGCGCGTGGTGCGTTATCTCTGCGACCGTATCGCGGTTATGTATCTCGGGCGGATCGTTGAAATCGCCGACCGGGATGAGCTTTTCCGGGCGCCTAAGCATCCCTATACGAAGGCTCTTATTGCCTCTTCTATGCTTGATGAAACCGGACTATATGCACCGGAAATGCTTCTGGATGGTGATTTGCCAAGCCCGCTCAATCCTCCAAGTGGCTGCAAGTTTCACACCCGCTGCAAATATGCGACGCAGATTTGCAGCGAACAGGAACCGGTTCTGGAAGACGTTGCCGGGGAGCATTTCGCTCGTTGCCATCACTGGCGCGAATGGGGCTGAGGAGCAGCGCAGTTACAGTCTTCTGGTTCTGTAAAAACAGATGAATTGTGCGTTTGTGAATTAATATCGGAATTAAATTCCGAGTATAAAAACATAAAATGAATGATATTCAAGCGGATGTTCGTGGAGCGTCCGAAGGATATTCTTATGTCTTTCGAGATCTATTTTGTGAAGATATTAAATCTCGTGAGACGACTGACTTTTGAGCGTTGTCATCAAAAATAAAAGGGGAATATTCAATGATAAAGCACGTACTTTTGGCGACAAGCGCCATTGTGGTTTCGTTTTCAGTTCAAACGGCCAAGGCCGATACGATTACCTATGACGACAATTTCGGTGTCAAGACCGGCTGGCAAATGGCGTCGGACGACGCCTATCTCGGCTCACGCGCGGGTTGTTTCGAGAGCTTCGTGCGGGTCGGCTACGACATGAAACTGGAGGCCAGTCTTGCCGAAAGCTGGAAGCAGACGGACCCTAAGGTCTGGGAATTCAAGCTGCGCAAGGGTGTGAAGTTCCAGAATGGCGAGCCGCTCAATGCCGCAACCGCAGTCAATGCGCTGACCAATCTTCTGAAGGCGCCGGTTCCAGCCCGCGCCTTCTCGCCGAAGTTGATTGCTTCTGTCGAAGCGAGCGGCGACGACAGCGTGAAGATAACCACCATCGAACCATCGGTGATGCTGCCGGCGCAAATGGCGAGCCCTGCCACGTCAATCCTTGCCCCCGCCGCTTATAAGGACGGGAAAGTCGATCCGGTCGGGACCTGCACCGGACCTTTCAAGATCACGGAGGTCGACCCCAGCCAGTACATGCTTCTTTCCGCCAACCACGATTATTGGGGCGGCATGCCGAAGCTTTCCGGAGGCCGCGTCAACTTCGTTCCCGATGCCGACACCCGCGCCACCCAGGTCCGAACCGGCGAAGCGCAGATTTCGCGCCTTGTGCCACCATGGACGGTCAAGACCATCGAATCCACCGACGGCGTCAAGGTCGCGCCAATTCCTTCGCCGCGCATTACGGAACTCCTGCTGAACAACGCGAAGGCGCCTTTCAATAATGTGAAAGTGCGTCAGGCGATTCAGGCTGCCATCGACACCACCGGTATCGCCGACAGCATTTATGAAGGCGCGGTAAAGGGTGCTACCCTGCCTTTCGCAGCGGGAGAGCCATGGGCCGCGAAGGAAGTCGAGCCCGCCTATAATGTCGAGAAAGCAAAGGCTCTGCTGAAAGAGGCAGGCGTAGCGCCAGGCAGTCTGAAGATCGCGCTCCTCGCCTATACGGCAAAAACGGAACTGAAGGATGTCGCGGCCATTATCCAGGCCCAGTTGCAGGAAATCGGCATCAAGGTTGATGTTCGCGTCGCCGATTACAGTGCAATCGAGCCAGATCTGCTGTCCGGTAATTTCGACATGGCGCTCCTGTCCCGCGGTTATGCCACAGATGTTGCCGAACCGGCCGGCTTCCTAAATGCCGACTATACCTGCGGCGGCAGCTACAATATCTCGCATTATTGCAACGAAGACACCGACAAGCTGATCAAATCGGCCTATGCGACGGCCGAACCTGCCAAGCGGTATGCAATTTACGGCGAGGCGGCAAAGAAGCTGTATGAGGAGGCCGTCACCGTCTTCCTGATCCATGAGACCGTATTCGACGCCTATTCGGAGAAGCTTGCAAACTACAAGCCCCATCCCATCAACTACTTCGTCATGACCAAGGATCTGGCAACGAAGTAAGGCGTGCGACATTGCCGATGAAGCCCAGCCCGGCTCGCAAGAGCCGGGTTTTTCGTGTGCACAGAGACGATTGATGCCGGCGTTTGACGAATACGGGTTTGAAATCCGGAAAACCTCCGCTGTCATCCCTGGGAAGGGAGAGGGCATATGCAGCCTGGGGGAGGTAAGAAGGGGCGGACGTTGGTATCGTCCAGCGGCTGTCACGCAAGCTCGGCGTGAAGCGGGGGCAGGCAGGTCGATCCGGCGGCAGGGATGAAGGCCGCCGCCGGCATCTCGTCAAATCAGGCGCGCGCTTCTGGCGTATAGCCTGCAGCGGTGATGATTTCAGCAATACGTGCCGCGTCGGAGACGCCGCCAACCACAACCGTGCGGCTTGCCGGATCAGCATGAACGGCGGCACCGGGAACGGTCTTTTCGATTGCGCCCTTGATCACACCGGCGCAGTGACCGCAGGTCATGTCTTCAACGTGGAAAGAAAGGTCGGCATCAACAGGTGCGGCAGCGGTTTCGGGGTGATGCTGGTGGGCGGTGCACATAGGCGGTTCTCCTTGGGTTGGAACTTGTAACAGCAGGAGCCTGGACTATTCCAACGTGGGAAGGTCAAGCGCTTTATTAAGGCAGCCAAAATAAGCGCACCGGCATTTTAGTTGCGCCAGAAAATCGGCATCAGCAGCACGAGAACGGTGAGGATTTCCAGACGTCCAAGCAGCATCAGGACAGACAGGAGATAGAGCGCCGGATCACTGATCGTGGAGAAATTGCCGACAGGCCCGATGATCGGGCCGATGCCGGGCCCGACATTGGCAAGTGCGGTCGCAACGCCCGAGGTCGCAGTCAGGAAATCGTAACCCATAAGGCTCATTGCAAGGCTGCCGGCGATCCAGAGCGCGATGAAACAGCTGACGAAAAGGAAGATCGTCCGGATCGTGTCGGGATCGACCACCTGCTGGCCGTAACGGACCGAATAAACCGCGTTCGGATAGATCAGCTTTTTGAGGCCCGCCCGAACGACATTGAACATGATCAGGAAACGATAGGCCTTGATACCACCCGCCGTCGAGCCGGAGCAGCCGCCCATGAAGGTTGCGAAAAAGGCCACGACGACAACGAACGGACCCCACAGCGTGTAGTCGTCGCTCGCAAAGCCACCGGTCGAGAGGATTGATGTCATGTTGAAGAAGGAGTGGCTGAGCGCAGTATCCAGCGGCACGCCGTTTCTAAGGTGGTGATAAACGCCGACTGCGATGGAAATCGCGCAGAGATAGCCAAGGAAGACGGCTATCTGCGGGTCGCGCAGCGTCTCCAGCCTGCGGCGCACCGCAAGCAGGATCATCACCGAGAAGGGCAGGCTGCCGAAGATCAGGAAGATGGTGGCAATCCAAAGCAGCGCCGTGTTGTTGAAATAGGCAAACGAGGCGTCGTGGGTGGAAAAACCGCCGGTCGCAACCGTCGACATGGCATGGTTGAGGGCATCGAAATGCGACATGCCGGCAAAATCGAAAGCCACCGTGCAGGCGATGGTCATGATGATGTAGATCGCCACGAAAGCGCGGGTGAAGCTTGCCAGCCGCGCGAAGGGCCGGTCATTGCCGGTGTCGGATGATTCCATGCGGAAGAAGGTCATGCCGCCGACGCGCAAGAGCGGCAGGATGAAGAGGCCAAGCGCGACAATACCGATGCCGCCGAGCCAACAGAGCAACGACCTCCACAGAAGAATGCCCTGCGGCGCATTATCGAGGCCGGATATGGCGGTCGATCCCGTCGTCGTGATGGCCGATACCGATTCGAAAAGGGCCTGACCGGGCGTCAGGTCAAGCTCGGACAGATAGAGCGGAACCGCTCCGACAATGGAAAATACAAGCCAGAGCACGTTGACGAGCAGGAAGCCGAAACGTTTGTTGAAGGACGCGATCGGTGCGCGCGTGGCCAGCGCACAGGCAAGTGCAAAGCCGCCGCACATGAAGCCTGAAAGCGCAAACACCGTCCAGTCGTCATTGCCGTAATAAAGGTCCGTCAGCGCGGGCAGGAACATGGCCGTCGCGAGATAGAGCCCGAAGATGGACGCCACATATATGACCGAGCGCAGAAGATTGCTGTTCAAGAAATGAAACCCAGGGTTCGTGGCAGCGTGAAATGAGTCTTTGTCTCTGACGCCTTCCTATGGCATAGCGGGTGCCATTATGAATTTCAATGGATTGACAATCGTGGACAAGCAGCTTGTGGAGGCAGCGCGGCGGGAAGTGCGGGAGATATTCCCGGAAACGCCGTTGCAGTTGAATGAACATCTCAGCCGTCGGTATGGCGCGTCGATTTGGCTGAAGCGTGAGGATCTGTCTCCGGTTCGTTCCTACAAGATTAGAGGCGCATTCAACTTTCTCCGCAAGGCTGTCGCGAAGGCTGGCAAGGACAAGGTTTTCGTCTGTGCTTCGGCCGGTAACCATGCGCAGGGCTTTGCTTTCGCCTGCCGCCATTTCGGCGTTCACGGTGTTGTTTTCATGCCGGTGACCACGCCGCAGCAGAAGATCGACAAGACCCGTATCTTCGGTGGTGAATTCATCAGCATCCGTCTGGTGGGCGATATTTTCGACCAATGTTACGCCGCCGCGCGCAAATACGTCGAAGACAATGACGCCTACATGGTGCCGCCCTTCGACCATCAGGATATCATCGAAGGCCAGGCGACGGTTGCTGCCGAAATCATGGACCAGCTCCCCGAAGGCACCAAACCGGATATGGTTGTCATGCCGGTTGGCGGCGGCGGGCTTTCGGCAGGCCTTACCGGCTTTCTGGCGGGCACCGTTGAAAAGGGCAACTTCGTGTTCTGCGAGCCGGAAGGCGCGCCGAGCCTGAAAAGGAGCCTCGAGCGCGGCGAAGCGGTAACGCTCCCCAAGGTCGACAATTTCGTCGACGGCGCCGCTGTTGCCCGCATCGGCGATCTCAACTTTCAGGCGCTGAAGGATTTTCCGGCCGAGCAGGTTTTGCTCATCCCCGAAAACGCCATCTGCGTGACCATCATCGAGATGCTGAACCTCGAAGGCGTGGTGCTGGAGCCAGCGGGTGCGCTGTCCATTGCCGCGCTGGAGAAGCTCGGCCGCGAGAAACTGGAAGGCAAGACGGTTATCGTCGTCGTCTCCGGCGGCAATTTCGATTTCGAGCGCCTGCCTGACGTCAAGGAACGCGCCATGCGTTACACCGGTGTGAAGAAATACTTCATTCTGCGCCTGCCGCAGCGCCCCGGCGCGCTGCGCGATTTCCTCAATCTGCTTGGCCCGGACGACGATATCGCCCGTTTCGAGTATCTGAAGAAATCGGCCCGCAATTTCGGTTCGATCCTGATCGGCATCGAAACCAACGCGCAGGAAAACTTTGCAGGGCTTCTGGAGCGTTTCGAGGCTGCGGGCCTCGGCTATGAGGATATTACCGAAAACGAGATCCTGTCGAACCTGATCATCTGATCGGGATAAGAGCGACGGGGAAGGGCGGAGCATATCCGCCCTTCGAAATGCGAGACAGTTTAAGGGAGTGAAAGCCATGGCATCGTTTTTTTCCAAAATCCTTTCGGCCTTCGGCTCCGGCCAGTCCGCGGATGCGCCGCAGAAGGCAGCGCAGTCGGAACCGCATGTGCATGGAGACTATCTGATCTATGCGACGCCGCTGAAGGAAGGCGGCCAGTTCCGTTTGGCGGGCCGCATCGAGAAAAAGGACGGCGAGGAAACGCTCGTACATGAATTCGTGCGCGCCGATGTCTTCACCAGCATGGACGATGCGGTTGAGTTCACCATCCGCAAGGCAAAGCTGATCATCGACCAGAACGGTGCGTCGCTTTTCCCAGGAAAATGATGGCGGTTTCTTCTGCTGGACATTAAGATTCCGTTGGTTGCTTCGGCCTATCGTCTTCAGAGGGCATGAAGTCGCGCCGATGAACCGGCGCGATGTGGATCGATAGGGCGTATGCCGATGCAATGGGCAAATCTGGCCCTCTTTGTGGCGGAAGCCATAGTCTATTTTTCGGTAATGACGGCATTCCTTCATTACCGGCATATTCTCGGCATCGGTGTTTTTCTCACCGCGCTTGGCGTCATGCATTTCCTAGAAACCTACCTGGCGGCGGTCTTTTACGTCGAGCTGCCATTTGGCGTGGTATCACCCGGCTCCTCGATCCTTTTTGCCGGCAAACTGATGATGATCCTCATGCTCTATATGCGCGAGGATGCGGCAGTCGTCCGCCAGCCGATCTACGGCCTGTTTCTCGGCAATATACTCACCATCATCATGGTGCAGATCATCCGCTTCCATCCGACGGTGGCAATTGTCCCCGGACAGTCGGTAGATACCGGATTTCTGGATGAGATGGGCGTGCTGATGGTCTGGGGAACCAGCCTGCTTTATATCGACGCCATCGCCATCATTCTGTTTTACGAAAAGCTGGGACGCTATTTGCAGCGCCATATTGTCCTGCGCTTCGCAATCTGTGGCGTGGTGATTTTGAGCCTGGATCAGGCAGGCTTTTACGCGGCGCTGCGATATATGCTGAACGCGCCGGTCGATGTCTTTTACGATGGCTGGAAAGCGAAGATGGTGGCCGTTGCCATCTATGCTCTGCTCTTTGCCATTTATCTGAAGTTAACGGCGGCGAAAGGCCGCTTCCTGACGCGCCGCAGCGTTGCCGATGTCTTCAATGACCTCACCTTCAGGGAACGCTACGAGGAGCTTTTGTCCCGTTCCGGCCGCGACATGCTGACCGGTGTGTCTGACCGCGCCCGCATGGAACTCGATGCGCCGTCGGTCGTCGTGGAATGTCTGGAAAAGAAACGTCCCGTCAGCGTGCTGATCGTCGATATCGATCACTTCAAGACCGTCAACGACACCTTTGGGCATTTGCAGGGCGATGAGATGTTGCGGGAATTCGCCGCCGTTCTGAAACGCATCGTGCAACCGCACGGCCATCTCTACCGGTTCGGCGGCGAGGAGTTCGTCGCCCTGTTGCCGACGATGACCCATGAGGGGGCACTTGCCTTTTCAGCAGGTCTGCGGACGGCGATATTGAAGGATCTGCAACGGCCAGACGGTTCGCCGCTGACTGTCAGCATCGGCGTCGCCACGGCTTTCGAGGACGGGCAGCTTTTCCGCGCGCTGCTATCGGAAGCAGATGCGCGGCTCTATGCGGCAAAAAATAACGGCCGCGATCAGGTGCACGGCCGTTACGGAGTGTGGGTCGGCTGATACCGGCAATCGAGCCGGCATCACCACGTGTCAAATGGCGCCTCAGGCGGCCTGCGCCAGTTCGGCAACCTTTGCTTCGGCTGCCGCAACGGCTTTCTCAACGGCTTCCGGTCCGAATGCCAGACCTTCGACATAGATCACTTCAACGTCCGTCATGCCCATGAAGCCAAGAACGGTCTTGAGGTAGGGAACGGCGTGGTTCATCGACACAGCCGGGCCTTCTGAATAAACGCCGGCGGCGGCCAGCACGATGTAGACCTTCTTGCCGGTGGCAAGACCAACCGGGCCGGTTTCGGTGTACTTGAAGGTCTGGCCAGCGCGGGCGACGTTGTCGATCCACGACTTCAGGCCGGAATAGATATTGAAGTTGATGAGGCCGGTGCCGATGACGACAGTGTCGGCGGCCATAAGCTCTGCAACCAGCTTGTCGGAATAATCGGCTGCAACCGCTTCTTCAGCCGTGCGCTGGTCTGGAGCCTTGCGGATCGCAGCGGTCTTGACGGTGTCGAGATGCGGAATGGGGTCGGCAGCAAGATCGCGGTGGACAAGGGTGTTGGAAGCCGACTTGGCCTTCAGCTTGTTTGCGAGTTCGCCGGAAAACTTGTTGGAAACCGACTCGTCGCCACGCGGGCTGGAGGTGATGAGCAGAATGTTGGACATGGTCTTTCCTTGCATAAGCGATGAATTGACGGGCGCCTTGGGAGGGCGGGAGAGCACGATGCCCTTCCTTTGCCCCCTATATGACCAATTGATGCCATCAAGAAAACTGTGATAATGTGGAAGCGACCTATCGATGAAATGGATGGAACATGGACGCGAACCCGACGCTCGACCAATTGCAGGTGTTTTTGACGGTTGCCGAAACCGGAAGTTTCTCTGCCGCGTCACGGGCGCTCAATCGCGCCCAGTCTGTTGTCAGCTACACCATCGCCAATCTCGAGGCGCAGCTTGAAGTCAGCCTGTTCGAGCGCAATGGCGTACGCCAGCCTCGATTGACGGACGAGGGTCGCGCCATGCTGGAAGATGCAAGGCGCATCGTGGCCGGTCTGCAGGAAATGCGTGCGCGCGCCAAGGGTTTGAAGCAGGGGCTGGAGGCCGAGCTTTCTGTCGCCATCAGCACCATGGTGCCGGCGGAAGCCGTCGTTGCGGTGCTTCGCGATTTTCGCAAGGAATTCCCCACCGTTACCCTCAGCCTCAATGTGGGTGAGTTGGGCATGGTGATGGATATGGTGCTCTCCCGCAAGGCTGGGATTGGCATCGGCGGGGCGCTGTTGCGCCAGGATGACGAACTCGTCGTCGAAAAGGTCGGCCATTCCTTCATGCTGCCGGTCGTCGCCGCCGATCATCCACTGGCACAGATCGAGAGGCCGCTGGTTCTGGGCGATGTCCGCGAGGAGGTCCAGCTCGTCGTCACCGATGCGTCGGGGCTGACCAAGGGGCGCGATTTCAACGTGCTGTCCTACAAGACATGGCGGGTCAGCGACATTGCCACGAAATACCAGCTCATCAAGGGCGGTCTCGGCTGGGGCGGTCTGCCCGCATCGATCGTGCGCAACGACCTGACCAATGGCAGCCTGAAGGCACTTGATCTCGAAGCTTATGAGCAGGGCGAATATCCGATCTTTGCGCTGCGCCGGGTGGATTCACCCGCCGGTCCCGCTGGCCAGTGGCTTGCCACGGCCTTTCAGCAGCGTCTGTCGGCATGCCCGAACCAGAAGGATTTCAACAGGATAATTGCCGGAGGCAAACAGCGGACTATTTCTGTCGCCGCTGAGTGACATGGGTTGACTGAGTGACCAATTGACGAAGGTGAATGGCCTGCCTTATACAGGAAACACGGTCAGCAGTTCACCGAGGCATCGCCGTCCCGCAAGGGAAGCTAAACCTGCATTTTGAAAGATTGACAGCACTTATCCCGTGCCTAGTCGGAAGCCGGCGATCAGCGACACCTCTTCGGAATGGCACTCGAGGGTAAGTCATGCCACGTTCGATCTTTTCCATTGATATCGCCGACCTCTCCACCTTTGCCAAATCGCTAAGCGAACAAATCGGCAGGCTGGACCGCCAGCCAAGCCATGTGGAGATGCTCAATCTCCTGAGCCGGGCTGCCGGGTTTCGCAACTTTCAGCATCTGCGCGCCGCGCGCACGCCACCCGTAGCAAGTGGCTTGCCGCCATCGCAGACACGACCGGAGACAATGCCTGCCAATGAGGGCAGGGTGCTGAAGACCGCGCGGACTGTCGATGCTGCCGGTAGATTGGTGCAATGGCCGGCCCGCCGCTCCCAGCAGGAACTGTGCCTCTGGTATCTGTGGGCAAGAATCCCAGCCGGTCGCAGTTTCTCAGAGCGCGAATTCAGCAGCTTTCTCGATGGTCTGCACCTGTTTGGAGATGCCGCGATGCTGCGGCGTGACATGGCGGGTCTCCGGCTCATCCGCCGTAATCGCGATGGCAGCGACTATCAACGCATCGAGCAGAAGCCACCGCCGGAACTGCCACTGCTGTTGCGTATCGTGAGTGACCGCAATTGAGTAAATGCCCTCCCGGCCGATGAAACGCCGGGAGGGCTGCAAGCTCTAGAGAACGAGGCGGAACTTTGCGAAACCTTCGGCGCCGTCGCCGGCATCCTCGATTTTTGCGCCCTTGATGTCAGCCGCGTAATTGCGACCCTTCGGACCAGTCTCGAAGATGGCGGTCGTATTGGCAACTGGGGCGAAGGACCAGTTGGCATCCGCCGACGGGTTAATGGTGCCCTGATCGATGATATAGCGCACGATCACGTCGCGGTTGGTGTCGGGCGCCACGAAGATCACCTTGTCGGCGGCGATATCGGGGAATTTTCCGCCGCCGCTTGCACGGTAATTGTTGGTCGCCACCACGAATTTCTGCTCGGGGTCGATCGGCTTGCCATCGAATTGCAGATTGACGATGCGGTTGCTGTCGGGATTGACGGCCTTGCCGTCCTTGTCGAACTTTGCCGGTTTGGAAATGTCGATCTGGTAGGTGACACCGTCGATGACGTCGAAATTATAGGACGGAAAATCCGCGTTTAGGAGCGGCGCATCCTTTGCGCCGGCCTCGACCGTGTTGAACATGCCGGCGGACATTTCCAGCCAGTTCTTCACCTGCGCACCGTTGATCAGCACCGCCTGCACCGTGTTGGGGTAGAGGTAGAGATCGGCGACGTTCTTGATGGCGATGTCACCGGCAGGGACATCGGTGTAATAATCCGCACCACCGCGACCGCCAGACTTGAAGGGCGCTGCTGCCGAAAGCACGGGCAGATCCTTATATTGCCCTTCCTTCAGCATGTCCTTGATGTACCACGTCTGGGCATTGGAGACGATCTGCACGGACGGGTCGTCGGCCACCAGCGCAAAGTAGGAATAGAGTGGCGCCGATGTCTTGCCGACCGGGCGACGCACATAGGCGAGCGCCGCTTCGTGATCTGCCTTGGCGGCGGCTATGACCTCCGGTTTGTCCGTGACATCTGCAACGACCTTGCGATTGTCGTCGCGGTGGTAGATCGGCCGGGCCTCGGAGGTGAAATCGACGATCTTCCAGCTTTTGCCGTCCTTTTCGAGCAGAAGGTCAATGAGGCCCATATGCGAGCCCCAGAAACCGGCCATCACGGCCGGCTTGCCCATCAGGGTACCCTTGACCGCATCCGCACCCTCGATGCCGTCCCATGTCTTTGGACCGGGGAAGACCAGATGCTGGTGACCAGTGAAGATGGCGTCAATACCTTCCACGCCCGCCAGATAAAGCGAGGCGTTTTCCATGCGATCGGTCTGGCCCTTGCCATCGATGCCGGAATGGGAAAGCGCGATGACGATATCGGCACCTTCTTCCTTCATGACCGGAACCCAGGCTTTAGCCGCCTCGACGATATCGCGCGTCTGGGCCTTGCCCTCCAGATTCTTGGAATCCCACATCATGATCTGCGGCGGCACGAAACCGATGATACCGACCTTGACCGGGCTGGTTACGCCTGCACCATCGCGGATCTGTTTCTCGAGGATGACGTAAGGCTTGAAGAACAGCTCATCCTGCTTGGGATCGGAAGCCAGCTGACCCTTGGTGAGGTTGGCGCAGACATAAGGGAAACCGGCGCCCGCCAGCGTATTGGACATATAGTCGAGGCCGTAATTGAATTCGTGGTTGCCAAGCGTGCCGCAATCATAGCCAAGGACATTCATGGCGTTGATGACGGGATGCTTGTCGCCGGCCTTCATGCCGCGCTCATAGGCGATGTAATCGCCGAGCGGATTGCCCTGCAGGAAGTCGCCATTGTCCACCAGCATCGAGTTTCCGGCCTCGGCACGGATGGCGCCGATGATCGAAGCGGTGCGCGCCAGACCCATCGTGTCGTTCGGTTTGTCGGCGTAATAATCATAGGGAAAGACGTGAACGTGGATGTCAGTCGTTTCCATGATGCGCAGATGCGCCTGGTTGGCTGCGGCGCGCGCGGCGAAGGGATGCAACAGCACCAGAGCCGAAGAGGCGGCGATGCCACCCAGAAGCGAACGGCGAGTGATGGGGTGGAGAGCGAGAAGCGACGACATGGGAACTCCTTCGTATGAAGCTTGCTCTGTCAGGAAAACGACAAGGTAGAAGCAATCCCCGAGGAGTCCATCATCAAAATGACAAGCCCGTGACGGACGGGCCAGTTTTCAACCGTTTGATAAATTTTTTGTCACAAGGTGGCCGCGCGCGCATGGTGCGCTTCGGGAATGCGCTATGTCCGGTCTGCGCATTCCCCTTGTCGGAAACGTCTGCTTAGCGGGCGAGAGTCGGTTTTACTTCTTCGTGGAAGAAGCGGAAATAAGACGACAGCTGTGCCAGCGTGTTGGTGGAAAGTTTGAGTTGCAGGCCGAGCCGGTTCATGTGCTGCCATTGCACGACACCCTCGATGAAACCCAGATCTTCACTCTGCACCTTCACCCGGCTTCCCTTGGCGGCAGCGAAAGGTCCGTCCAGTTCGAGCGCCATGCCGGTGGCGGACAGGTCCACCACGCGGCCTCGGGTCGACTGGCTGAAATAGTGCACGGTCGCGTAGATCCGGGTCTTGCTACGGGTCGCAGTGCGGGTCGCCATATTGAGGTTGTTTGTCATTTCGCTACTCAAATCAATTGTTTCCGATGCTTGCATCATGACGTAGAAAGTTTGAGAGCCGTTTAGCCGTTTGCTTAAAATTGCAAGTAATCGCGCGATTATGCTGTGTCGATACGGCACTGGTAGCAATTGTTGCGGGCGGAGCGCACATGCACATAAGCGACGTCTGCCCGCTCCAGAAGATGCGCTGCGCGTGAAAGGATTTCGTCCGTCGCCGTCACCGCTCCGGTGCCGTAGACGATGCGGTCGTCAGTGCCATAACCGCGAACGATATAATCGGGGCTGTTAAGCATCGGGGGAAGGGCATCCGTCTGCGGATAGTGCTCACAGGCCTCAGCGTGAAGAAAGACTGGCCCCGTTTCCGCATAGGGCTGGAGCGAAGGGAAGGGCCGGTAGGCGAGGATCAGCATTCCTTCGCCTTCATTAATCTGGGAAAGGCAATGGCGGCACGGCATGCCGCCTGGAGAAATGGCCTTTTCCGGCGGGTTGCCATAGGCGTCGGCGGCTCCCGCCCGGAAAGCTTCAGCTTCCTTAGCCGGCATTGCTGTAAAGACGAGATCGGTCATGGCGAGGTCCTTCTGTTGGGATCGGCGTTGCTTCTTTGCAGCTATGATCCCGAAACAGACCTCTATCCACCCGATTCTTGACGGGTGATGCAACCAGCCCATTGCGTGACTCGTTAGCATCGGGAATCAGTGGCGCTCCTCGATCCCGGAAGGTCTGATTTTATGTTCCGTCGTTTTCTGGCCGCCGTTCCGCTGGCTTTCGTTTCTTTGACGGTTCCGATCGACACGCAGGCGCAGGTCGCCTCCGGTCTCGATGGCCTGTCCGACGATCAGCTCCAGCAGGCGGTCAATTTCGTCATCGGCAATGCGATCTTCTCGCTTTATCACGAGGGTGCACGCATGCTGATCTCGGATTTCGGCGCGCCGGAGACCGGCAGCGCGCAAGCAGCTGCCGATCAGCTGGCGGGCACGCTCATCCTTCAGGCCAACGAGGAATGGCTTGATACCGCACTCGTCAACGCTACCGACAGCTGGTATCTGGCGCGCGAGACGGAGGCTTTGCCCCAGCACGAAGCACCGGTGTTTTCGGCGCTTGTTCCCGACAGGAGCCGCGATCGCAACATGGCCTGCCTGATGGTCGGCCGCGACAAGGACGGCTATGGTGATCTTGCCACCATGATGGGGCTCGCCAATGACGAATTTGCCAAATGTGGCGCCGCCTATCCGCGTATCGCATCGGCGTGGGAAGATTTTCTGACGCCCCACCGCGCGCAGACACCATCCAGATTTACCGTGAGCTACGTGCCGCCGCGCGATCCTGAGCTGGAACCTTACGCCATCATGGTCAAGGAATCGAAGGTTCTCGATCTTATCAGCCGCAGTTTCGGCGTTTACGGCTTGAAAGGTGAGGTCAAGTTGACGGCGAAGTCCTGCGGGCGTCCCGATGTCTACTGGTCGGCCGAAAAACGTGAGATCACCTATTGCTACGAGCTGGGTAAATTCCAGGCGGAGCTGATTGCCGATCATCTCCTCAACAGCGTTACCGAAGACAAAGGTTCCGCCGGCGGGCATACCCCGACGGCCGTCACTCTGGAAAGAGAAATCTGAGGCCAGTTACCGGATGCACGGCAACCTGTCCTCTTGAAACGGGAGGATATTGCCATGCCGAAGGTTGTCGTTCGAAATTTCGCCATTTCGATTGACGGATACGGTGCCGGGCCGGATCAAAGTCTTCAGAACCCGCTGGGTGTGAATGGCGAAACCCTGCATCAATGGGCGTTCAAGACCCGCACCTTTCACCGCATGTTCGGCAAGCAAGGCGGCTCGACCGGCACGGACGAGCAGTTTTCCGAGAAGAGTTTCGAAAATATCGGCGCCTGGATCTTGGGCCGCAACATGTTCGGCCCTATCCGCGGTGCTTGGCGGGATGAACACTGGAAGGGCTGGTGGGGGGAAGAGCCGCCTTATCACGTGCCGGTTTTCGTGCTGACGCACCATGCGCGCGCCTCCTTTGCGATGAAGGGCGGCACCGTGTTCCATTTCGTCAACACGGGCATCAAGGCCGCCCTCGACATGGCGTTGGAGGCGGCAAACGGCAGGGACGTCCGGATCGGCGGCGGCGTTTCAACCATTCGGCAATATATGGCCGGAAGCATGATCGACGAACTGCATCTGGCGCTGGCCCCGGTCTTTCTCGGCAAGGGCGAAAACCTGTTCGAGGGGCTGGATTTGCCTGCGCTTGGTTATCGCTGCACCGGGACCTCGGCGGGTGAGGGCGCGACCCATTTGATTATCGATAAAGCCTGAGTCGCAAACTGCACAATGGTATCATACGCGGTTGCCTCCCACTCCCTCATTCCTGTGACAAGCACAGGAATGAGGGAGGAGTAGTCGGATCTGCTCTACAGTCGGGGAATAGCGCGGGCCATCCCCGACGTGACGAACTCAGTTGCGCAGCGAGATTTCCAGAAGCTCCGTATCGGACAGCGGCTCTACCCAGGCCTCATAGGTACCAACAGGCGAAAATCCCATCATCTGGTAGAGTTGCAGCGCGCGGGGATGGTCAAGCGTGTTGGTGGTCACCGTCACGCGCTTCGGATTGTCCTGCCAGGCGGCGTAAAGCGCCTGCAACAGGAACCACTTGCCGACGCCAGCACCGATTGCCTCTTCGAGAAGCCCGAAATAGGAAAGCTCGGTTACCTCGTCGCTTGCCTTGTTCAGCTCGAAGAAACCGGCGGGTGCACCGTTCATATAAAGGACGGTAACGCTGTTGTTCGGGTCCTTGAGGACGGCGGACAGTTCCGCATCGCTCATGCGCATGCGTTTCTGCCAGTGCCAACGTTTTCCCACCCGCCAGTACATGTAGCGGTAGAAGTGCAGGGGAATATCGGTGACCCGCATCAGTGCCGTCTGGATGTTGACGGGGATAGCAAGGCTGACCTTCGGCGGCGCCGTCATTTCAAGCTGCGTGACATGCGCCTTCAACGGCCCATGTGACACCACGGGAAGAGGTTCGGCAGGGCCGGTGACAACAGGCGTGTCTTCCAGTCCACCCCATTCCGACCACGAACCGTCATAGAGCGAATTATCCTGGTGGCCGAGCGATTCCAGCGCCAGCGTAATGACGGCGGCGGTAACGCCCGAGCCGCAGCTCGTCACCACAGGCTTGCCAAGATCGATACCGGCATCCGCCACCATCTTGCGGATGGCGGTGAGGTCCTTGAAGTGGCCGTTCTCGGAAAATGCGGTGGCGGGCAGGCTGCGAGCACCAGGCATATGGCCCGAACGCATGCCGGCACGCGGCTCGGCCTCGTCGCCGGTGAAACGTCCCGCGCCGCGGGCATCGGCAATCTGCTTTTCACCACTGTCAACGATGCCGCGCATGGTCGATAGCGAGGTCACGCGCTTTTCGTTGAAATCGGGTGTGAAGGTGGCAGGCTCGATTTCCGGCGTGCCGGTTTCTAGCGGCCGGCCTTCGCGCTTCCAGCCGTCAAGACCGCCATCCAGCACGTAGGCCTTGCGCACGCCCATCACCCGCAGCATCCACCACACGCGCGGTGCGGAAAAGAAACCGGGGCCATCATAGACCACGATGGTATCGGTGTCGCTGAGGCCAAGCTCTCCCGCCTGTTCCGCAAAGAACTCCGGCGAGGGCAGGGAATGCGGCAATCCGGTTGCATGATCGGCGATCTTGTCCTGATCGAAGAACACGGCACCGGGCAGGTGACCCGCCGCAAATTCTTCCGCACCGTTGCGTTTATGCGCCGGCAGATACCACGAGGCATCAACGAGACGAAACCCGGCCGTGCCGAGCTGCTTTTCTACCCAGTCCGCCGAAACGACGAAACGGCTCTTATCCGTGCTCACGATGTCTCTCCTGATTTCAGGCAGCAGCTTCAGGCGTGCCGAAACGAATGCGGAACCGCCTGTTCTCCTTGCCCTTCTTTTCTATCTTGGCAATGTGAATATCGCCCACTTCCTGCGTTTCGGAAACATGGGTGCCGCCGCAGGGCTGGCTGTCGATGGTAGAATTTTCGCCGATGCAGACAAGGCTGACCCGGCCAAGGCCGATTGGCGGGCGCACATTCTTGGATTTGACGATGCCCGGATTGGCCTGAAGTTCTTCGTCGGTAATCCATTGCAGGAAAACGGGATGGTTGGCTTTCACCAGTTCCATCAGCTTTGCCGTCACTTCATCCTTGTCGATGGTTTCCGACATGTCGAAATCGACGCGCGATTCGTCTTCGCCGACGGCAGCACCGGTGATTGGCCACTGGCAGACGACTGATAGCAGATGGCAGGCCGTGTGCATGCGCATCAGCTTGTAACGGCGCGGCCAGTCTACGTGCAGGGTCAGTTTTTCACCGACTTCGGGGGAAGGCTGACCTTCCAGCGGCACATGGATGATAACGCTCTTGTCGGCGCCATTTTTGGTAATGCCGAGTTCGATGCGCGAACCATCGGCCCGCTCGAGAAAGCCGCTGTCGCCCGGCTGGCCGCCGGACGTGGCGTAAAAGCAGGTCTGGTCGAGCTCGATGCCGCCATCCTCATGCACCGCCGTGACGATCGCTTCTGCGGTGGAAAGATAAAAATCGTCACGGAACAGGGCATTCACAGGCATTTCGGCATGTCCTCAAACGGTTTCGTACGGAACCGCAATCTCGCTTTTCGTTGCCAGCCACTGGGGAACCGGAAGCCCCTTGGAGCGCAGGAAATCCGGATTGAACAGCTTCGACTGATAACGATTACCGTAGTCGCAAAGTATCGTCACGATTGTATGCCCCGGACCAAGCTCGCGGGCAAGGCGGATTGCGCCGGCAATGTTGATGCCGGAGGAGCCACCGAGGCAAAGACCCTCTTTCGTGACCAGATCGAACAGCACCGGCAGGGCTTCCGCATCCGAAATACGATAGGAGAAATCCGGCGCGAAGCCTTCCAGATTTGCGGTGATGCGCCCCTGGCCGATGCCCTCGGTGATAGAGGAGCCTTCCGACTTCAGGACGCCATGCTTGTAAAATTCGTAGAGGGCGGCGCCCTCAGGGTCGGCAAGGCCGATCTTTATATCGGGATTGAAATCGCGCAGGCCGTCAGCCACGCCCGCAAGCGTTCCGCCGGAACCGACGGAGCAAATGAAACCATCGACCTTGCCGTCCGTCTGGTCCCATATTTCCGGTGCCGTTGTCTCAATATGGGCCTGACGGTTGGCGATATTGTCGAACTGGTTGGCCCAGATCGCGCCGTTTTCATCCGTCGCGGCCAGCTGTTTTGCCAGGCGGCCGGAAACCTTCACGTAATTGTTCGGGTTGGAATAGGGTGCCGCCGGAACCTCGACCAGCTTTGCGCCGAGAAGCTTCAGCGCATCCTTCTTTTCCTGGCTTTGCGTCTCAGGAATGACGATGACAGTCTTGTAGCCGAGCGCATTGGCCACCAGCGACAGGCCGATGCCGGTATTGCCTGCCGTGCCTTCCACGATGGTGCCGCCCGGCCGCAGCTGTCCGCGCCGTTCCGCATCGCGGATGATGTAAAGCGCGGCGCGATCCTTTACCGATTGGCCGGGATTGAGAAACTCCGCCTTGCCGAGGATTTCACACCCCGTCGCTTCAGAGGCAGCTTTCAGACGGATAAGCGGCGTGTTGCCGATAGCACTGAGCGCAGAGGGATGAATGGTCATGATTGAGCCTTCTTGTCTGAGCGGAAATTAGGTGCCGTTATGTCCCGTTACAACCGCCTCAAGGCAAGAAATTATCTTCCCGCCTTAGGCTTCGCCACGCAAAATTTTGCCGATACCCAATTTTATGCGTTGTTCTTCACTGCGGCGTAGGATGCAAGTGCTCTTTCCCGTGCCTTCCCATGGTCGACGATCGGCAGGGGATAGGTCTTGCCGAGCTCGATACCCGCCTTTTTAAGCACCTCTTTCGGTGCTTCAAACGGCTTGTGGATGTATTTTCGCTCAAGCTTTTCAAGCTCCGGCACGAAGCGGCGCACGTAGTCTCCCTCGGCATCGAATTTCTCCCCCTGCAATATGGGGTTGAAAATGCGGAAGAACGGCGAGGCGTCCGCGCCCGAACCCGCCACCCACTGCCAGTTGGCGGCGTTGGAGGCCGGATCGGCATCAACAAGCGTATCCCGGAACCACTTCTCGCCTTTGCGCCAGTCGATAAGTAGATGTTTGATGAGGAAGGATGCAACTATCATGCGCACCCGGTTGTGCATGGTGCCATGTTTCCACAATTGCCGCATGCCGGCATCCACGATCGGATAACCCGTCAGGCCACGCGTCCAGGCGTTGAAGGATGTCTCATCGTCCCGCCAGCCGAAGGCGTCGAAACTGTCGTTCCAGTTTTTCTCGTCCAGCTCGGGAAAGTGGAACAGCAGATGGTAGCAGAATTCCCGCCAGACGAGTTCCTTGCGGAAACGGCTGATATCGTTGGACGCGATATGGCGTGATAGCCCCTTCGTCGCATGCCACACGGCGGCGGGCGATATTTCGCCGAGCGCCAGATGCGGCGCAAGAAGCGACGTGGCGTCCTTCGCCGGAAAATCGCGGCCTTCCTCATAACCCTTCAAGGCACCATCGATGAAATCATCGAGTTTTTCCCGCGCGGCATTTTCGCCGGGTGTCCATATCTCGCTGAAACCCCTGGCCCAGTCCGGTTTGACCGGCAGAAGCTTCCAATCATCGAGTTTCTCCGATTTTGGCCATGTCTCAGGTGCCTTCAGGCTCTGCGGTGCATCCGCCGGCGTATGTGGCTCCTCGCCGCCCTCCAGAGCCCGCCAGAAGGGCGTGTAGACCCGGTAGGGACCGCCGGATTTGGTCTGCACCCGGGATGGTTCATGCAGGAGGTGTCCGGCAAAGCTGCGAACTGTCAGGCCGTCGTCCCCAAGCGCCTCTTTTAGTGTCTTGTCCGTTGCCATGCCGGTCGGCTCATAACGACGGTTCCAGAGGACTGCATTCGCGCCGGTTTCGGCTATAAGCCGGCGCAGCGTCTCCTCTGCGTTGCCGCTTCTGAGCAGTAGACGGCTGCCGCATTTTTCCAGCGCCGCGGAAAGAGAGGCAAGCGAATGGTGAAGCCACCATTCCTGCGCGCCGCCCAGCGGGCCGCTGGATGTCTCACGGATATAGATCGGTATGACGGTGCCGCCATGCTCCACCGCTGCGAGAAGGGCGAGATTGTCCGCAAGACGCAAGTCCTTGCGGAACCAGACGATAACAGGAGAGGATTTTGTTGGCATGAAGGGATCCGGTTCACTTCCGCTTGAACGAGTGTTGAAACGCTTTGTTCCTCAAATCGCGTAGAATGGAAAGCTGGAGGCACATGGTTTTTCGAGGGCTATTTTTTCGACCTTGAAACCAAAAGTGAAGGGAACCAACTGGAGGAGCCGGCGTTTTTCGCTGGTTAATAGAGCATGGAAGTACAATCAATGTTGCTGAAAGACGTTAAGTGGGAAAAGCCTGTTACCATATCCTTGGAAAACGGTGCTCCCCGGATTTTCAACGGCGTTTACGAGGCCTTCGATTTTCTCCAGCACGAATGGCCACAACGCGGTGACAAGGCGCATGAGCAGGCCCTGCGTCTGTGCCGCGCCTCGCTGATGGGGGACGTGGCTGGAGAGATTGCGCGCGCCGCCTTCGTTACCGCAAGCCGCCAGGCGCAATGCCTCTTGGAGGCCGGAAACAAGGTGGAAGATCAGGGCAAACTTGCATCCTGACAGCGTTCCCGGATTGAGATGTGAAAGGCCACCCGTAAAGCCGGGTGGCCTTGTTTTATCCGCCGCCAGAAACGGGTTGTGTCGAACGCAGGATATGGCATCGTGCGCGTGCAAAGCGGATGAATACGGCAATGACCAACCACTACGGCTATATTGTTTTCCCGACAGCTCTCGGCCATTGCGGCCTCGCATGGGCAGAGCGCGGTATCGCCCGTCTGCAATTGCCCAGCGCAGATGCCGGTGAAACCGAGAAACTTATCCAGAAACGCCTGCCGTCATCTTCCATTGCTGTACCCGACACACGCGCCCGTGAGGCGATTGCGATGGTTACCCGCTATTTCGATGGTGAAGAGATTGATTTTACGCCCGTGGAACTCGATCTTGCCGGGCAGGAGCGGTTCTTTCTAGATGTCTATGAGGTGGCACGGCATATCGGCTGGGGCCGCACGACGACCTATGGCGGTATCGTAAAAACGCTGGGCCTCTCCATGGAAAAGGCCCGCGACGTCGGGCAGGCCATGGCGAAAAATCCCGTGCCGCTGATCATTCCCTGCCACCGTGTTCTGGCGGCTGGCGGCCGGCTGGGTGGCTTTTCCGCGCCGGGCGGAACGAACACCAAATTACGTATGCTGGATCTCGAAAATGCCGGCCGCAGCCGTGCTGACGATGCACAGGGCAGCCTGTTTTAAAGCAATGACAGATCAGTTCACATGAATAGCCGTCTGATTTCTGCCCTTTTCTCGTCAAATTGTCGCTAAATTGTCACAATACACGGACGCCCTCTAACATAAGGGCGAGACGTTTGAGAGTATCCGCGTTAATTCTATCCGTTGCCTTGGCTTTTACAGTCGTGGCACCCGCGTCGGCTGGCATGCTGAACCAGGCTGAAAAATACACCGGACTGCATGAATCCAAAAACAACAAGAGCCTGAAGAATATTCTTGGGGCAAATCCCCGCAGCACACCGTGGTGTGGCCTGTTCCTGCACGCCGTTGCCAGCAAGGCCGGGCGCGCATCGCCCAAATCCTATGGATTTGCAAAATCCTGGACGTCATTCGGTTACGCCGTACCCGTCGCCGCCGCCAAACCGGGCGATGTTGTCGTCATTCGCAACGGCCGCGGTTATCACGCCGGAATATTGAAGAGCATGAGCGGCAAGACAGCGCAAATTCTCGGCGGCAATCAGTCCGGCCGGGTACAGGTGTCGAACTTCAACCGCAAGGCCATCGTTTCTGTGCGTCGCTGAACACCGGACCAACTTACTACGATCCTTATAAAGGCGGGCTGTGGCCCGCCTTATGCGTTTTAAGGCCCCTATGGCTGTTCCCTTGTGCCGGGTGCCGCATCGCGCTGGTCATCGTCCTCAAGGTCTGTGGCGACGATGAAGGCATCCTCGTGTTGCCGCGCTGCCTGCCGGCGTGCGCGCAGGCTTATCGATTCATCGGGGTAAATCTCACTTTCTTTAGATTTGAGTTCGCTGTCCGTTTCGAAACGCGGCAAATCTTCGTCTTTGATATCGAGAGGTTCGTTTTTCTTCTGTTTCGGATCGCTCATGGATGGTCCTCCTGCGGGTTCCTGCCGGGCAAACGATCCTGCAGTGAGTAGGGTTCCCTTTTTTCAGGGAAATGCGCATGTGCAATCTCCGGACGCGGAACAATTTCCGGCCATTTCTGTTTTTCAATTGGCACAGTCAAAGCCGATGCGACGCAAAGAGGAGGACGTTATGAACCATGATCGCGAAGCAGCAATCCGCGAAAAAGCCCGCGCAATATGGGAGAGGGAAGGCAGGCCGGAGGGACATCACGAACGCCACTGGATGGAGGCGGAACGGGAGGTCTCGGCAAGCACGGAAACCGGAAAGACTAATGGCAAAAATGGCGCGAAGAAACCCGCTGCCGCCAAGCCCTTGGTCCAGAAGAAGGTGACTGCGGATAAGGCTTCGGCAAAAAATGCCAAATCACCAGCGGTAAAATCTCTTCAGAAAGAGCAAAAAGCGGAGACCAGCCGAAGAGACGACGACCTGACCGAAAGCCTGGAGGAAAGTTTCCCGGCAAGCGATCCGCCGGCACTCACCAACGCGTCTACTGCGACGAAGCGTGTGGCGAAGAAGACCTGAGGTCAATAGCGCCCAGCTACGCGCCTATGCCAAGATCGATATAGAGCGAATGCTGCGGCATCTCGCTCGTCATGCCATATTTTGGAAAAAATGGCTCCCCGGGCCGGATTCGAACCGGCGACCTGTCGATTAACAGTCGAATGCTCTACCGCTGAGCTACCAGGGAACGTGCGCTGCTTGGCGCGGTGTGAGCGGGGTAATACAAATGCTTTTCCGATTTGCCAAGCGCTTTTTTCAAAAAAAACGCATTCATCTTGTTTTATCTCGCCGGAGTCCCGATTTTCCGGGCTTATCGACGGTGAAAAAATTATCCACAGGCCAGATGTTAAAGGGCAGTATGGAATGAAATTTGGAATGGACCACAGAACGGGTCGTCTCAATCTCGGAAAATGGAGCGTCGCAATGCCGCGTTCGCGCGTCGGCAGGATCGCCACCGGCTCGGCGCTGGTGGTGGGCGGAACGCTCGGGTTTTTGCCCATCCTCGGTTTCTGGATGGTCCCGCTTGGTCTTATCGTGCTTTCCCACGATTTGCCGGCGGTTCGCCGCAGGCGGCGGCGGCTGGCAGTCTGGTGGGCATCGCGACGCAATGGTCGCAACACCCGCAATAGAGGTGGACAATAAGGCTCAGCCGCCCATCGAGCTGCTGAGGCCCTGTCCAGCCCAGAAGGCGGCGTAGGCGAGTGCTGCAAAATAAATCGCTGTCAGGATGAGAAACAGATACCCGCCGAGAACGGTCACACCGTCCCTCTGGATCATACCCGCCGAAAAAAGCAGGATGGCGACGCCAGGCAGGGTGTTGGAGAAGGGAATGAAGCCGAGCGGCATCATCAGCAACACGCCAGCGGTCATCAGCGCAAGTCCGTTTACTCTATTGGCGACGATGCCCGCCGTCAGCGCCGGAAGGCGCGGGCGGATGAAGCGATCGAGCCTGGAGACGATGGCGACGCCTTTCTGCAGTGCCGGTACCAGCTTTGCCGTTTCCATCTGCCGGTCGAGAATCCTGGCCGGCAGCCATGGCAGACGGTTGAGGGTGATGGCCAGACTGACGAGAATGATCGCTGCGCCAAACACGGTGCTGACGCCGGGAATGGAGACCGGAATGAGGAAGGGCAGGGAAGCTATGGCACAGATGAGCAGCAGGCCCTGTTCGCCGATTGCTTCCATCAGCTCGCGCAATGTGATCGTCTGACCTTGCAGTTTCCCAATCAGCTTTTCAAGCGTGGTGCTGAGCTTTTCAGACGTATCAGTGAATGCGAATTCGTTCGACATCAGGCTTCCCGGAAGTTGCTTTAACTCCGGGTTTGATAACATTCATCAGGCCGAATGCCTACCGCCGATGGAAAATCAGCGTCTTTTCGGGCCGGTGCTGTTGCCCGCCTTTGTCAGTGGGAAACCCAGCTGCTGTAGGCGCCTGCAAGAAGAACAATCAGCAGGATGACCAGTATGACCGGATTGATCGACGTAATGAAGCTTACATAGTCCATGATAACTTCCTCCTCTTTCCGCCACACCTTATTCTACCGCAAAAAGGCCGGTTTATCTACCTGAAGATGAAATTTCGCATCGCAGCAACCATCCGTCGCTGCGGTCTGGAATTGTTTGTTTTTCTCATTTGCCGCAACGCAAAAAATAAATCTTCCAACATTTGCCATTCTCTTGCGTTGTCTCTAATCCTGATTTGGCGGCGGTCGATAGTCAGACCGTCCGCCGCTGACAAACCGCCACTGAGATGCCTTGGCTCCCGCCTTGCCTTCGGTCTAAAACGATCTTCCCGAGGACATTAAATGCTGAAAAACATCTATGCCTGGACGATGGCGCTTGCCGCGCGCAAAAGCGCCGTGTGGTGGCTGGCGATCGTGGCCTTCGTCGAAAGCTCCGTCTTCGTTGTGCCAGCGGATGTGCTTTTCCTGCCCATGGTGCTGGCAAAGCCAAAAAAGGCGATGTTTTATGCGCTCGTAGCAACGGTCGCTTCCGTTCTCGGTGGCATTGCCGGCTGGTTTCTCGGCCACTATGCTTTCGAGAGTATCGCGCGGCCAATTCTGGAATTTTACGGCAAGCTGGACAGCTTCGAGCAGCTCAAGAATTCGGTAAATTACGAGACCATCATTCTCCTGCTGGTGACATCGGGCTTTGCGCATCTGCCGCCGATCAAGGTTGTCACCATCCTCTCCGGTGCGGCCAATATCAGCCTCGGCCTGTTCATTCTCTCGGCTGTCGTCACGCGCGGCGCGCGCTTTTTCATCCTCGCCGGGTTGCTGCAAAGATACGGTGAACCGGTGCGCCACTTCATCGAAAAACGCCTTGGTGTTATCGCCGCCGCTGTGGCCGCAGCGCTCATCGCCATCTATGCGGTCTACGTTTTCGTGCGCTGACTAAACGCAGTTTTTCTACTCTTACAATACTGTCGCATAACTTTCAGCCTACTGTCAGAATCCAGCTGTATCGGTTGTCTCGTCCAATGAGAGAACCGATTTATTATGCGAAGATTATGGAAGTGCTCCTTGGGGGGCATGGGTATTGCTGTGCTTGCCGCAGGCGGTTATCTCCTCGCCATCCAGCTTCTCGGCAACTTTCACGAGGTGGTGGCAGGGCAGCTTTACCGCTCCAACCAGCCAAGCAGTGAGCAGCTGGTCCGCTATACCAGGGACCATGGCATCAAGACGGTCATCAATCTCCGCGGAGAGAATGAATCCGAGGACTGGTACAAGGATGAGATCAAAACCTCGCGCGAGCTTGGGTTGACCCATATCGATTTTGGCATGTCAGCCCGCCACGAACTCGACATGACCAAGGTGAACCAGTTGGTCGCGATCATGCGTGATGCGCCGAAGCCCATCCTCATTCATTGCAAGTCCGGTGCGGACAGGACAGGCCTTGCGACCGCGCTTTATCTCGGCCGCGTCGCGTATCTCGGTGAAAAGGCGGCTGAGAGCCAGCTTTCCGTCCGCTACGGCCATATCGGCATCCCCTATCTGTCTGAAACCTATGCGATGGACCAGACCTGGGAAAATGTCGAACACATGTCGATCGCCGACGACTTCACAATTGCTTCAAACGAGTTTTGAAAAAGGTCGGGCATAACGTCCGCAAAATTGCTGATCGATCTCCTGAAGCGGGATTTTGCGTTCTGTTCTGATCGCGCAACGGTCGGGACGGGGCCCAAACGCTTGGTTTCTTAACTGTTGAGTTTTCAACGACGCAGCCTGTCTTTCATCAGGCGACCCGCTTTCTCCCTCTCGAGGTTCGTCGGAAATCACATTTTTTGTCTATATATTAGTAACTTATGCGATCCAACAATTAAGTTGACTCCTTTAATCATCTTTTATAGAGCGACGTTGTTTCAACTTCTGGATCGCATCATGACCCCAAAATCATTTATGAGCGGCCTTGCCGCATCGCTCTTGTCTATTCTCTTTACCGCCCCTTATGTAATGGCTGAACAAAAGACCATCACAGATGTCATCGGACGCGAAGTGAAGGTTGACCTTCCAGCAAAGCGCGTTGTTCTCGGTTTCTACTTCGAGGACTACATGGCGGTCGGCGGCGAGAAAGCCTATGATTCCGTCGTCGGCATTTCTCGCGAAGCCTGGGAAGGCTGGGTACCCGCCAACTGGAAGATGCACCTCGCGCATCGCGCCTCGCTTGCCGACATTGCCGATGTCGGTGAAGTGGAAGCGCAGACTTTCTCGGTCGAAAAAGTGTTGAGCCTCAATCCCGACCTGGTGATTCTGGCAGACTGGCAATACAAAGCGCTTGGTCTCGATGCCGATCGTCTGGAAGAAGAAGGCATTCCCGTCGTCGTCGTCGACTACAACGCCCAGACGGTCGAGCGGCACGTCGCCTCGACCCGGCTTTTTGGCGACCTGACCGGCCAGGAGAAGCGTGGCAAGGAAATTGCCGACTTCTATGCCGGTTCGCTGAAAGAGGTCGCTGACCGGGTCGCCAAGTCCGGAAAGCCGAAACCGAAGGTCTATGTCGAGTTCGGCAATAAGGGCCCGGCCGAATATTCTTTCACCTACGGCAAGAACATGTGGGGCGCCATGTCCACTGCGGCTGGCGGCGACAACATTGCCGCTCCCTTCGTCGAATGGTGGGGACCGATCAATCCAGAACAGGTTCTGGCGTCCAAGCCTGACGCCATCTTCATTTCCGGTCGCGAAAACAACAAAAACCCGGCAGCGCTGCCCATGGGACAGGCGGTGAAGGCGGCAGACGCAGGCGAGAAACTCAAGGCATTTGAGGCCCGTCAGGGCTGGAGCGAATTGCCCGCCATCAAGAACGGCCAGCTGTTCGGTGTTTACCAGGGTGCGTCGCGCACGCTCTCCGATTTCGCCATGGTTCAGTACATCGCAAAGCAGCTATATCCCGAGCAGTTCAAGGATGTCGATCCGATCGCCAACTATCTCGGCTATTACAAGAAGTACCTTCCGGTAACGCCTCAAGGCACTTTCGCCATCGCCGTCAAGGATTGATATCGCGCTTGCCTGTGGCGGCGCAGAAACGTGCTTTCTTCGCCGCCACAGTGGCGAAATCTCGCGCACGCCGCCGTTGCGGCGTCCGCTTTTCCAGACAGTCCTTTCAGGCAGGTTTTCATGACAATTGCTGCCCGCAACGCCGAGGCCATCGGTGCGCACCGGCTGCGCGAGCGCCGTCGCTGGCGTGTCGTCTCTATCTTCTTCGTATTGATGGCAGTGAGCCTCGTTCTCGATATCGCCACTGGTCCTTCGCTGCTGTCGCCCGCCGAAGTGGTGAAGTCGCTGACCGGCCTTGGCGAACGGGCCGCCATGACCGATTCCATCGTGCGCGGCCTTCGCCTGCCCATGGCGTTGATGGCGCTTGCCGTCGGTGCGGCACTCGGGGCAGGCGGCGCGCAAATGCAGACCCTGCTCAATAATCCCATGGCGAGCCCCTATACGCTCGGTATGGCCGCAGCGGCCGGTTTCGGTGCGGCGCTGGTACTGGCGCTTGGCGGTCTTGGGCTGGATGCCACGATTGCCGTTCCGCTGGGCGCGTTCGTCTTTTCCATGCTCGCAGCACTTTTTCTCTTCACGCTGGCCTCCATGCGGCAGATGACGACCGAAACCATCATTCTCGGCGGCATCGCGCTTCTTTTCCTGTTTCAGTCGCTGCTGTCGCTCATCCAATTCCTGTCCTCACCGGAGCTGTCCCAGCAGATCCTTTTCTGGCTGTTCGGCAGCCTGACTAAGGCGACCTGGCCGACGCTTGGCCTGACCGCTGCCGTGACCGCCCTCTGCTGCACCCTGCTGATGGCGGATTGCTGGAAGCTGACCGCGCTCAGAATGGGGGAGATGCGGGCGGCAAGCCTCGGCATCAATGTCCGCTGGCTGCGCATGAAGGTTCTCGTCATCGTCGCCATCATGACCGCGACGGCCACCAGCTTCGTCGGCGTCATCGGTTTTATCGGGCTGGTCGCGCCGCATATCGCCCGCATGACCGTGGGCGAGGATCAGCGCTTCTTCCTGCCCATGTCGGTGCTGAGCGGCGCGCTGATGCTGTCGGCTGCCTCGATCCTCTCCAAATCGATCGTTCCCGGTGCGCTGTTCCCGGTTGGCATCGTCACGGCCATTGTCGGCGTGCCGTTTCTGATGTGGCTGATTTTCGCTCCGAAGAGGCGCGGCCGATGATGGTTCTCGATTCGATTTCCGCCGAGCGCGGCGGACAGACTGTTGTGAAAGGGCTGTCGGCGCGTCTGGAGGCGGGGCATATTCATGCCGTCATCGGCCCAAACGGAACGGGCAAGACGACCCTTCTGAGAGCGATCTTCGGCGATCTGCCACTTGCTGCCGGTTCGATCAGCCTCGGCGTCCGCCGTCTTCGGGCCGGGGAGCGGGCGGGGCGGTATATAAGGCAGTGGCGCGATGGCTTTGCCTACATGCCGCAGGACACCACGGCCGATATTGCGCTCAGCGTGCTGGAGGTGGTGGCACTCGGCCGTTTCGGGCGTCTGTCGCTGCATATTGACGACGAGACGCTCGACCTGGCCATGACACGCCTGCATCAGGCGGGAATAGCGCATCTGGCGGGCAGGGAGATCGCCTCCCTCAGCGGCGGGCAGCGGCAGATGGCGCTTTTCGCGCAGGTTCTGATGCGCGAGCCGCAGGCGATGCTGCTGGACGAGCCGGTCAGCGCGCTGGACCTCAAACATCAGGTGTCGCTTCTCGATCTGGTGCGGCAGGAAACCCGCGCCAATGGCTGGGTAACGCTGGTCGTGCTGCATGATCTCAACCTCGCCTGCCAATATGCCGACAACCTGCTGGTGATTTCCGATGGCGCATTGAAGGCGACCGGTGCGCCGGGAGATATCGTTACGCCGAAACTCATTTCCGAGACCTACGGGGTGACGGTGGAAGTTTTGCGGGACAGGCGCGGCAATCCCGTCATTCAGCCGGCTGGCGACCCGCTGCCCGAACATTTGAAAACCCTTGAAGGAATAATTGCATGAAACGATTTTTGATGACGTTTGCCGCGGCTTTGGCGGTAACCTTTTCTGTCGCGCCGTCCTTTGCTGCCGAACACAAGGTGCTGATGCTCAATTACGGCACGGACGGCAGCATGGTGTTTGAGCCTTCCTATGTAAAGGCAGAGCCCGGCGACACCATCACCTTCGTGCCGCAAAATTCCAGCCATTACGTGCAGTCCTATGCCGTTCCGGAAGGCGTAACGCCCTGGAAAGGCAAGCTCGATGAGGCCTTCACCGTTACCGTCGAGAAGGAAGGTGTCTATCTCTATTATTGCCCGCCGCATCTGATGATGGCGATGATCGGTGTGATCCAGGTCGGCAAGCCCGTCAATCTGGAAGCGGTCAGGCAAAAGGCGGAGAAGCTGCGCCCCAAACTGGTCATGAAGGGCGAAAGGCTGGACGCGGCTCTGGCACAGCTAACGCCGGCGCAATGACGCCATCTCCGTGCTCGACCGGATGGGACGCTCGATCCCTCAAATCTCGCTCGCCGGGTGTGTGAAGCAGCCCACACGAAAAAATTGGCTGCAATCACCATAACAAGGATAAACCAATGGCAAATAAACTAGTCGAAACGACATTGAACGACCTGCTCAACGGCGAATTGCGCGCCCACCACGCCTATCTTCAGGCAGCCGCCTGGGCGGCTGAGCGCAATCTCGATGGTTGCTACAAGTTTCTGCTTGGCCATGCTGCCGAAGAGCTGGAGCATATGCACCGCATCTTCAGCTTTCTGAACGATCTCGGAGCTCCAGTTATTTTCACCGAGCTGCCGGCTCCACAGGTCACTGCAAACGATATCAAGGGGTTGTTTGCAATTGTCGCGCAACACGAATCGCGTGTCACCGCCGCCATCAACGCGGCGGTTGATCTCGCGCGGTCTGAAAAAGACCATGCGACCACATCCTTCCTGCAATGGTTCGTGAACGAACAGCATGAGGAGGACAGCCTGTGCCGCACGATAATGGGCAAGATCGAGCTGATCGGTGACGGTCCCAATGCGCTTTATCTGATTGACCGCGAAATCGGCGAACTGGCTGAAAAGGCCTGAAGGCTGCGCAGCATTCAGTGATATTCCACAAGCTGCATCAAACGCAGCTTGTGGCTGGTTCAGTCACTTCCCAAATCCGGCGTCCATCCACGCGTATAGCCTTTTCCCATGATGGCAACCGCAAGGGAAAGCTGTTCCTGCAAATGTTCAATTTCGCCCAGCAGCGTTTCAACAGCCGCCTTCGCATCGCCATCATGACACTGGATGACATATCCAGCTATGTCGTCAGGCCGTACAGGGGTGATTTTTTCCGCATCGGGCATATCGGTTGACCTCTCGTTTGTTCACTAAATGTTCTAATTTTAGCAGAGAGTCAACAAGGCAAATGCGTGCCGTCTCTGGACGGTCACAGGCTTTGCAATAAGAGTATATTTCTGGAATTATCGTTGAATGCACTCGCGCCCGCCACGGCCTCGCACCGCAATGTCAAGCGTCAATGAACGGATGGATCTTCGCCGTCCAGGAAGCTGCGAATTCCATCTTTCTCACAGGTGGCCAGGAATTCTTCCCAGGCGTCCTTGTCTGTCGTGAAAGGTTCTTCCCAGGTGGTGACATCATCATGCTCGCTGATAACCTCGAGCGTCCAATCCTGCTGGGTGCCAGCCGGCCGGTAGATATCAACCAGAACCGTGATACCGTCGTCTTCAAATTCGCCTGAGAATTCCGAGTGTTCAATTTTTGTTTTTTTGACCATCACAGCACACCTCGCTCTCAGGCTTGGATAAACGCACACCCACACCGCATCTTGTCAATTCGCGCATGGCGCCGGCGAGAATGTGGCTGAAAAAATTATAGCCAGCTCTGGGGGAACTGGCTATCTATCTGTTTTTAATGGTCGGAGCGGCGGGATTCGAACCCACGACCCCTTGACCCCCAGTCAAGTGCGCTACCGGGCTGCGCTACGCTCCGAACCTGAAAGCCATTTATATATAAGCCTGTTAGGGCGCAAGCGGAAAATAGCCTTTTCTTGAAAAAAGGAACAAAGGCTGTGGACGGTGGGCAGGGACTTTCTTCCCGAAGATGTTGCCCGTCAAACGCGTGACACATCATCCTTCCATCATGGCGGGAACCTGCCGTGTTCTTTGGCGTTCCAATCTAAGCGAAACTGAAATTCAGGGAGATGAAACATGTCCGAACTCGTCGTTGTCGGTTTTGACGGAACGGAAGAGGCCGACCGGGTCCTTCTGAAACTTGCTGGAATGAAAAAGGAATATCTGGTCGATCTGGAAGATGCCGTCGTCGTCGTTCGCGATGAAAACGGCAAGGTGCACCTGAAGCAGAGCGTCAATCTGACGGCGATCGGTGCAAGCTCCGGTTTTCTCTCCGGTGGTCTCTGGGGCGGCCTCGTTGGCCTGCTGTTCCTCAATCCGCTCGCGGGATTTGCGATTGGCGGCGCGATCGGTGCGGGAACGGGTGCGCTTGCGGGGTCGCTGACGGATTACGGCATCGACGACGATTTCATCAAATCTCTGGGTGAAACCATCCCGAATGGCTCTTCGGCGTTGTTCGTGCTGATCCGCAAGGTGCAGCCGGAAAAGGTGATGGCTGAACTGGAAGGTCTTCGTGGGCGGGTCATCAAAACCTCGCTTTCGCCAGAGCAGGAAGCGCAACTGCAAAAGGCGCTTTCCGGCGGAACGGAACAAGCCGCAGCGCCTGCCGTCTGAACGAGGCAGGGAGAAGATGCTGCGGCATGATTCATGTCGCAGCAGATCTATAAAAGTGCGGCGGCGCTCTTTGCGACCCTCACCGGAAACGTTGGCTTAAACCGTCAGCGTTCCGGTTTTCGCCTGCGGCCAGGTCAGATAATAATACCGACTGCCGACATTGCCAAAAAATGCGTTGTCGCCGGAAATACTGTCGACATAGGCGCCACCGGTGGTTTTTGCATAAGCCGAACCGTCGCGCTTGAGGTGGTCCTTCAGAAAATCGCTCCAGCCGGTCGTGGTGATCTCGGTTGCCGGTTTTGAGGTGGTTGTCTTGTCGGCCTCCACGTCCCAGGCTTTTATCTTTGCGCCTTCGGTCGGATCGGAGACTGTCAGCGTTCCAGCGGCCAGCGCTTCCAGCATTGCCTTGGCTTGCGTAGCTTTGCTGGGGTCCTTGGAGAGTTCTTCCAGCGTCGTCTTCAGGCTTGTCATGAAACTGGCCTGTGTAATGTCGCCGGATGGCGCCTGTGTGCTGGTGTCGTCGGTCTCCGCGTCATTGCCGGAGACTTGCGCATATTGCGCCAGAAGCTGTGTCAGCCGCGTATTGGTGGAGGAGGGCGAGGTGTCGATCCCGTAGGAGTCGAGGATCGCAGTTCGTGGCGAGGAGGTCGAAGCGGAATTGTCCTCCTGCTCCTTGATGGCCTTGAGTGCGAGTTTGGTGGAGTTGATGCGTGTGGACAGGTCGACGGAGGAGACCATTGCGCTCACTGTTTCCATGATCAGGCCGATACACGTCATGCATACCGAACCGGCTCGGCGAAGATCCTCGATCCCGCCTTTCGTCTCCTCTCATAAGAAGACCGGGTGTATCCGCAGCCGTCTCAAGCTTGGGATGCACCCGGTCTAATAGCCGAACTTTGCGCGACGCTTGCGGACATATAGTGCGTCTCTAATCAACGGAAGCGTTGGACGCACTCAATGCCTTGGTTTCAGTCATGAAACCGCTACGCATTTTACTGGAAGTGCTCAGTTTTCCTGCACGGAAACACCGTTCGGGCCGATATTCATCTCGATCCCCTTCGGTTTGCTTTCTTCGTGCCAGACATAGGCTCCAAGGCCGACAAGAACCACCAGGAGTGCGCCAATGATGAAATAGAGATTGTTCGTCTGCGTCATAGGATGTCTCCCCGTTTGACAATCATGATCGCGGGCTAAACGCATGAAATAATGTAAGGTTCCGTAAGGGTAAGGACTTTAGGTGGCACTTCTGCTTTGGCGCAGGCTTTCGCGCTTTTCCAGAGCCATGCATCCCCACAATATGCCGAGCAGCAGGAAGAAATGCCGCCAGTGGTCGGTGTCAATGACGTTGCCGATCATCACATGCCCGACAAAGGTTACCCAGGAAATGATGAGAAACGGCTGCCAGGGCCGCTGGCGCAGCAGCAGTTTGAAGCAGGCGGCAATGGTCCAGCAGATCAGCGTGAGATAGATGACGAAGCCGAACCAGCCATGCGTGGTCAGGCTCTTCAGCCAGATATTATGTTCCGCGGCGGGAAAGATGTCGTCGAACACCATGGGGCCGATGCCGAGCGGATGTTCCATCGCCATCAGGAAACCGAGATAGTGGCGGGCAAAACGCCCGAGATGGCCACCATCATAGGATTGCACCGCCGAGGCGCGGCTGGAGAACAGGTCTGCTACCTGCTTGAATTGCAGGGCGATGATGACGGCTGCTACCATCAATGCCACGGCGACGAGAAACAGAACGAGGATTTTCAGCCGGAATGCCGCCGTACGCTCTTTCAGCAGCATGACGAAAACCAGAAGCACTGCGGAAAACAGGAAAAGGCCCCATGCGGCGCGTGAAAACGACAGGAACACGGCAAGAGACAGAATGAGCAGGCCAAGGATCCGCCATGGCGCATGCATCGCCTTGCCGGAGAGCAGGCCGTAAATCAGATACAGCGACGGCGTCACCAGGAAGGGACCGAAGACGTTCGGGTCCTGAAAGGCGCCCTTGGCGCGATCGTAAAGGGTAAAGACCTCGAAACCGGGAATGGCGTGAAAATATCCGATGATGCCGAGCAGGGAGGTAATCAACGCTGCGGCGAGCCAGGCCCGGAAAATCAGCAGCAGCCGCTGGTGCTTGTCCTCGATGATGGCAGCATAAAAAACCGAGGTCAGCGCCAGAAAGGTCGATACGGCGAGATAAAGCGGCCCCTCGTCAAGATTGGCCATGGTGGTGAGCGAAAGATAACCGCCGACATTGAAGGCAAGCAGCAGGCACAAAAGCAGGACGACGGTGCGCGAAAGGCGCAAGCCCAGCAGGAACCAGATTGCCACTTGCCCTACCATCATCAGCTCGTAGGGCGCCGGTTCGGAAATCACGAAGCCGGAAAGAAAGACGCCGAAGGCAATGAAGAACGCGCCGACCAGCCGCATGGCGGCAAGCGGTGCGTCAAAATCCGGTGCGTGCTGGTAACCGGTGTGGGTCAATAGGCATTTTCCGATTTGAGCAGCCGGATCGGCGTCAGAAACAGGATCTTTAGATCGAGAAGCAGCGACCAGTTCTCGATATAATAGAGATCGTATTCGGTGCGGAACTTGATCTTGTCGCCGTGGTCGATCTCACCACGCCAGCCATTGATCTGCGCCCAGCCGGTAACACCGGGCTTGACCTTGTGCCGGGCGAAATAATGCTCCACCACCTCGGTATATTTCAGGTCGCCCGTCTGGGCGTGCACGGCGTGCGGACGCGGCCCGACCAAAGAAAGATCGCCGTAAAGAACGTTGAAAAGCTGTGGCAGCTCGTCCATCGAGGATTTTCGCAGGAACCGCCCGACCGGCGTGACACGCGGATCGTTTTTCGTGACGGCCTTTTTCGCCGTGGGGTCGCTGAGTTCCGTATACATGGAACGGAACTTCCAGACATTGATCGTTTCATTGTTGAAGCCATGACGCTTCTGCTTGAAGAACACCGGGCCTTTGGATGTCGTCTTGACGGCAATCGCTGCGCCCAGCATCACCGGCCACAACAGAACGATGCCGATAATGCTGAAGACGATGTCGAACACCCGTTTCCCGACCGAATCCCAGTCGCGTATCGGCTTGTCGAACACGTCGAGCATCGGCACTGCGCCGACATGGGAATAGGCGCGGGGGCGGAAACGCAATTTGTTGGCATGGGCCGCGATACGGATATCGACGGGTAGCACCCACAGCTTGCGCAGGAGCTGGAGGATACGCGCCTCGGCACTGAGCGGCAGGGCGATGATCAGCATGTCGAGCTTCGTCAGGCGGGCGAATTCCACCAGTTCCGCGAAGGTGCCGAGCTTGGGGTAGCCGGCAACCACATCGGGTGAACGCTCGCTTTTCCGGTCGTCGAAAATGCCGCAGATGCGGATATCATTGTCCGTTTGCTGTTCGAGCGAGCGGATGAGGTCCTTGGCGGCATCGCCGCCACCGACGATCACGGCGCGACGCTCCATCACGCCGTTGCGGCCCCAGTGGCGAATGGCGAAGCCGAGGATCAGCCGTCCGGTGAAAATGGCGATTGCGCCGGTGGCGTACCAGATGGCAAAAGTCTGCCAGGAATGCAGCGCTTCCGGCAAAAACAGGAGAAGGATGCCGGCGACGGTGACGAAGGACAGGCAGACGGCGCCCTGAATGCGGGCAAACATTTTCAGCGGCGCGCGCAGCGTCGGCAACTGGTAACAGTCGCCGGCCTGCAAAAGAAACACGCAAACCGCCGCGCCCAGCACCCCAATGCCGAAAACCGCAAGAAAGGTTTCAAGCCCCTGCCGGGCAGCGATGCCATTGACGATAGCCGCGATGATCGCCAGCATCGAAAATTCGAGAAGACGCAATTGGCCGATGACCATGTTTGGCGAATGGTTGCCGGCGCGAAGCTGGTTGGCGATCTGCCGTGCAAGCGGATTGAGAACAACGCTTTCCGATGCGGAAGGCTCACCCGCATCGCGCTCGGAGATTTGCTGGCGCAACGTCGCCAGATCGAATTCAAGTCTTCCCTTGTCAGCCTTGGTCATTGCTTTGGTCCGCACCCTCCAGCCCATCGGCCCGAAAACCGGAATCGATTTTCGAAGGGAACGATGCGCAACTTCAAAGTGGTAGAGCACAGTTTTCGCATCCGTGCGGATACGTGCGCTCTACGAGCAGGAAACTAGCCGAAACATGCTAAGAAACGTTTATGATGAGTTTCTACAGGACGGCGGAATATACAATTAAAAATCGTGTTTTTGAAATGTTTCTAGAGCGAAAGCAGGTGACGATAGAGCTTCATCATGTCGTCGGCCATGACAGGCGTTGAAAATTTCGCCTTGAAGCTGTCGGGGCGGGGCATCACCCGTTTCCCCCAGTCCGGGCTCTCGGCATCCTTGACCATTATCTTTGCCAGCGCATCGGCGTCTCCAGCCGGAACGAGCGCCTCGCTGTCTTCTCCCAGAACCTCAGCTATGCCTCCAACATGCGAGGCGATGACGGTTTTCCCCGCAGCAAGCGCTTCCAGCACGATGTAAGGCATCGCCTCGGCGCGTGAGGGAACCACCACTGTGGTCGCCAGCGCGAATGCCTGTCTGGCGGGCATGGCGGCATGCATGGATATCCGCTGCGAAAGTCCGGCCTTGGCGATCATATCAGCATATTTGTCCCTGTCCGGCCCATCGCCCACAATGACGCCGGACATGGGCTGGCCGATGCTGCGTTCCATCTTGGCGAATGCCTTGATGAACACGTCGGGGCCCTTCAGGTCACGCAACATGCCGATATAGAGAAAGCGCGCGGCCCCTTCGCGGGTGGGCACGGTTTCAAACTCGCTTTCCTGCACGCCGTTATAGATCATCGCCGTGCGGGTGCGTGGTTTGCCGACCTTGGTTTCGTAGGTTTCCTGTTCGAAATTGCAAACGAAACACAGGGCGTCGGTGAAATGCTCCTGAAACCGCTCGATACGCAGGAATAACTGCCCTTTAAGGCTTTTGCGATCGTAATGCAGGCTGCCGCCGTGCGGCGAATAGAGGCGGGCTACGCGATACTTGTTCACCCGCAACAGTGAGCCGATCAGCCGGGCCAGAGCGCCACCCTTGGCGCTGTGCCCATGCAAAATATCCGGCCGCAAACTTTTGATATGGTTGTAGGACTTAACGAGCGCCCACAGGTCGCCGGGGCTGATCGACCGCTTGATCGGCAGGCGGGTCAACCCTAGCTCCAGCATCGGGGCGATCTGCGCGAAAAGCCGTTCCTCATGCGCGCCGCCGGTCGAACTATCACAGACGATGCCGACCTTGTGGCCCTGCTTGACGTGTTCTTCGATCAGGTCGCGGACATGGCGGAACACGCCACCGACGGGAGAGCGGAAACAGTGAATGATGCGCAGGGGAGGACCGTCATCCGCCATGTCAGCCGCTCCGTTTTTCAGAAGAAGCGTTCACGCACATAGACCGTATCGCCCGCAAGAATTGGTGCGGTGATCCCGATCCGGCCGGTCATCACCTCGGTATTGATCTTGCGGGTGATATCGACATCGGCCTGATTGGCGCGTGGCGTGAAGCCGCCGGCGATGGCGATGGCGTTCTGCGCCGTCATGCCCGGCACGTAGGAATATTGGCCGGGACGGCCGACTTCGCCCATGATGAACACGGGGCGATAACGATCGATCTCGATCGTCACATCGGGATCGCGCAGATAACCCTGACGCAACTTGGCGGCAATGGCGGCTTCGAGCTGCGGCAGCGTCTTGCCTCGGGCGGGAACCTGACCGACGAGCGGGAAGGCGACATAACCAGCCTGATCGACCGTATAGGTATTTGTCAGCCCGGTCTGTTCGAACACGTTGATGCGCAGCCTGTCACCGCTATCTACATGATAGGGCTGCAGGGCGCCCTCGTGAAACGCCTTGGGCGCAGGTTGATATGCCGCGCAACCGGAAAGGGCCGTTAGAACGGCAAGTGTCAGTGCGGTGACATGTCGTGATCCGGCGAGCGGCATCTCATCTGGCTCCGAGTCGAACTATGAGCATTCTTATCGTTCTGTTAGGGTTAATGGGCGGTAAACAGCCAGTCGCAAGGACGGTAATATCGGCTTTATTTCGTGGGTTTCGTCACAATTAACTGTTGTGTTACCGGAAAGACTTAAACTTCGCGAAAATTGGCCTCTATATTTGAGCGCCCGAGGTGTATCTCGGTTACGGAGCCCGTATGAACGGCGATCGCATTGATGACAGGGATGTGGATATCGATCTCGCGCGGCTCGTCGCTGCCATATGGCAGCGCAAGGGCAGGATAGCGGCGATCACGCTGCTTGCCGGGGGCGCCGCCTTCGTTGTCGCAAGCATGATGTCGCCCGCTTACAAGGGCGAGGCGCGCGTCCTCATCGAATCGCGCGCAGCCTCCTTCGGTGCGTCGCAGCAGTCGAATGCGCCCGCCGAACCCGTGCTCGATGAATTGACCATCTCCAGCCAGGTGCAGATCCTGCAATCTGTTGACCTCATCAAGCAGGTCGCGAAAGATATGAAGCTTTATGAGCGGCAGGAGCTTGACCCGGCGGCGCGTCCTTCTCTCGTCTCGAAGCTGCTGGTTGCTGTCGGCGTCAAGAAAGATCCGCAGCAGGTGCCGCCAGAGGAACGGATACTGAAAGCGTTCCAGGAGAGGTTGCAGGTCTACCAGGTCGAAAGCTCGCGCGTCATCACGGTCGAGTTCTCGTCCGAGGACCCCATGCTTGCGGCAGCAGTCCCCAACGCGATGATGAAGGCCTACATCGCGCTGCAGAGCGGCGCGAAACTGGACACAAGCACGGAGGCGGCACGCTGGCTGGAGCCGGAAATCGCCAGTCTGCGTGAGAAGGTTCGCGATGCGGACAGGAAGGTCGCGGATTACCGCGCCTCGTCCGATATTCTGTCGGCAGGGCAGGGCGAAACGCTCGCCACCCGGCAACTCAGCGATATCTCGACCGAACTTGGCCGTATCCGCGGCGAGCGGGCGAATGCGGAGGCGCGGGCAGAAGGCGTGCGCAACGCGCTTTCGAGCGGCCGCCCACTCGATACTTTCCCCGACGTCGTCGCCTCGCCGATGATCCAGAGACTGAAGGAAAGCGAGGCTGCCATGCGCAGCCAGATTTCCGATCTGTCTTCCTCGCTGCTGGAAGGCCATCCGCGTATCAAGGCGCTGCGCAGCCAAATTGACGGCATACAGCGGCAGATTCAGGAAGAGACCCGCAAGGTGCTCGCAAGTCTCGAAAACGAGGCCAATGTGTCCCGCCTGCGGGAGCGGCAACTGGTTCAGCAGTTGAACGTGCTGAAAACGGAAAGTGTACGCGCCGGTGAGCAGCAGGTTGGCCTCAACGACCTGGAGCGCGAGGCCTCGGCCCAGCGCCAGCTTCTTGAAACCTATCTCGCCCGTTATCGCGAGGCGACGTCGCGCGCCGGTTCAGCCGAATCCACGCCCGCCGATGCCCGCGTGATTTCAACGGCAGTGGAGCCGCGCGAACCCTATTTCCCGAAGACCGGCGCCATCACCATTGTCGTCACGCTGGCGGCCTTCCTTCTCTCCTGCATCGTCGTCATGCTCGTGGAACTGTTCACCGGGCGGGCGTTGAAGCCGGTTGGCAAGACCCATGTCCCGCCGCTGTCCGATCCGCCACCACCCGCCAAAGCGCGTGCTGACACGGATGAGACACCGGATACGCCGGAACAACCGCTCCCCGCACGTCAAGAGGATGCGCCGCCTGCGGTTCGTTCCATGCCTGCCGCTGCCCGCCAGTCCATTCTCGAACAGGAAGCGCAGATACCGGTCGCGGCTGTCGCTGCCACATCGGCCTTGCCAGTTGCAGACGCCATGGCTGCGAAAGCGGACGCTGCGGAAGAAGAGATCGACAACGCCGACAATTTCTCGATCGACGCCGTCGCGTCTTTCCTCGCCACCCGTCTTGCCAAATCCGTCGCAGCGGTCGTGTCTCCAGCTGGTGATAGTGGTTCGACCACCACCGTCATGCTGGCGCGCGCCCTGTCCGAAATGGGCCGTTCGGTCGTTCTCGTCGATATGACGGCATCGGCCTGTCCGACGCGCCTGATGGCGCCTGAGACCGGACTGCCGGGCGTCATGGACCTTTTGGCGGGTGCCGCCGCCTTTGGCGAAACCATTCACGGCGACCGGCTTTCCGATGCCCATATCGTGCCGCGCGGCAATGCGCAGCCGCGTGAGGCCATGCGCGCCATCGACCGGCTGACGATGATCCTCAGCGCGCTTTCCGACGCCTATGACACGGTTCTCGTGGAGTGCGGCGCGGTTCAGATATCGAGCCTTGAGAAAATGCTGCGCAATCTGCCGGCGGAAATCGTCGTGTCCGTTCCCGGTAATGATAGCGAATTGCTGGAAAAGACCCTCGGAGAACTGGTTGCCCACGGCTACGAGCAGGCATTGCCGATGACCGGCATGCGCAAACCGGACCGTCTGAGCGCCGCCTGAGATGCTGTGGCCGATAACCGGTCAGTCGGCAGCGGGCGTTGCGTCCATGCTCGGCCGACCGGCGCGGAAACGCTGAATGAACGCATAGAGTGCCGGATTGGATTTGATCAGGCTCTTTGTCCGGGCAATGGCAACATAGGCAGAGGCCGCCGCGCGGCCCTTCAACGTCACCGGCAGGAAAATATCATGCTGCACGGTGAAAAGCGGACACCAGCTGCGTTTGTAGGGCTGGTCACCGACGCCGAAATCGAAGATCGCCGCATTTTCACTGCAAGCCCGTTCGATCATCAGCCAGAACAGCAGCTCACCGGGGCTGATTTCCGCGAAGGTCTCATCGATAGAACCGAACTGGCAGATGATGTGATCCTGCTTGCGCGAAAGGCCGGATATGGCAGCGATGAAACCTTCATTTTGACCATGCAGACGAATGGCGTGGAGTTCCAGAAGACTGTCTGTGCCGATCTCCGGAAAATTTGCGAGGTCATAGAAAAAGTCTTTTACCGATTGATCGCGAAAAACATCCGGAATGCCCTGCGATGCGAACCGGGCTGCCTTCTGTCGGAAAAACGTCTGCAATAATTCGCACTTTTCCCGTGGCGAACGGGCGATCACATGGCTGTAACCACCCATTTCCTCGGCTCTCCGGCTCTGGATGCGGAATTTCTTCCGGCGCCTCTTGGCGTTGATCTGCCGAAGCGTGCTCTCAAAATTTGCCAGTAAGGGAATCTGGAAGGCCGGGTTCTGGTTTTCGACGGATGCCAGATGCGAGAGCGGGTTGGTCCTGCCACGCCAGATCAGCGGTATGTTCTGCAGGGCCAGAATATCCGCCTGGCCACGCAGCAGCTTTCGCGCTTCGCGGGCAATGGCTGCCGCCGTTTTGTGGCTGGCTGCTTCGGCGAAGGACCGGTCGAAAAGCCCGGTATTGATATTGTTGAAACGGCCGCCGGGAAAACGTGCTTTGCGGATGCCGCCTTCCAGAACGATTTCGAGCGGCAGCAGGAACACGGTCTTTCCGCTTTGCCTGCCGCGAATGATGAGGAGGGGTCTGTCCTGCGTTTGCCCCCAGATGGAGCACCAGCCGTAACCCTGATGCAGCGAATTGAGCGGGTCGCTCTCCAGCTGTTCCCAGTCGGCGCGGATAGTGGAGGCATCGTCGACGAGATCGATAGCCAGGCGATCGGCGCCCCGCCGCTCGTTTTGCACGGCGGCTGGTCCTTCACCCTCGCTGACTATGACCGGCGCTTCAGCCGCCATCCACGCTCTCCGGTTGTTTCGGTGAGACTATATCGTTGAGCGGCAAACAAGAGGTTTATAAAATTGCGACCTCTGGATGTCCCGTAGAAGGCAGGTGCCTATTCCTGTTTTTTGGAGCCGGCCATCCATTTGATGACCAGCATGGCGGGCAGTATCCACAAAAGCCCACTCAGCACGAAGTAGGCAAGATGCACCCACCATGGAGATTGCGCCAGCGTCGCCGACGCGATGGCTGTCGCCGCTACGGCGTAGATGACGACGAGGCAGATGATGACGATGGTGCCGATGAGCGATCTGAGGCGAGGGTGCATGAAATCTTCCGTAACCGAGCATGTATCCCAAAAGTGTCATCGGTTTTGGGGAAAAGACATGCGTAAAACAAAAAATCTAGATCGTATTGGTGATTCGAAGCAGAGACAGGACGATCTAGTGTCTGGCGAAACTATACCGCCGCGACCGGATGCCGCAAACCCTGAGGCCTTGTTTTGTTGTGCCGGTTGGGGCTAATCAACATGACTGTATGATGGAGACCTCAAAGATGCATTCGAGCGGCATGACGATGGCAAATGGTTCTGCGGAAATGGTGGTGGAGGCTGCCCTGCAGAAACAGGAGAAGGATCGCCGCCTGCTGCGCATCTGGCTGCGCGTCGTCCTCTTCACTCTGTTCTGTCTCGTGCTTGTCGGCGGCGCCACGCGGCTGACCGAGTCTGGCCTGTCAATTACCGAATGGAAGCCCATCCACGGCGCCATTCCGCCGCTTTCCGTTGCCGAATGGGAAGAGGAATTCCAGCTCTACAAGCGTATTCCCCAATATCAGGAAATCAACCGGGGCATGTCGCTCGATGAGTTCAAGACGATCTTCTGGTGGGAGTGGGCGCATCGACTGCTTGCCCGCGCCATCGGTCTCATCTTCGCCCTGCCGCTCGCCTTCTTCTGGCTGACCGGCCGCATCGAAAGGCGCTTGCGCCTGCCGCTCATCGGCCTTCTGGGGCTTGGCGGCTTTCAGGGCTTCGTCGGCTGGTGGATGGTGTCTTCCGGCCTCGTCAACCGTACAGATGTCTCGCAATATCGCCTGGCAACGCATCTGACGATCGCGTGCCTCATCTTTGCGGGCTGCATGTGGATATTGCGCGGCCTGTCGCACCATTCGCCCGATGCTGCCAATGAAACGACCGGCCGCCGTTTTGCCGCGCTGCTGACCTTCCTCTGTCTGTTCCAGATTTATCTCGGCGCGCTGGTGGCGGGGCTGAATGCCGGCCTGTCCTACAACACGTGGCCGCTGATGGACGGCTCCCTGGTGCCCGGCGATCTTTTCCTGCAACAGCCCTGGTGGATCAACTTGTTCGAAAACCCGAAGACGGTGCAGTTCGTCCACCGCCTCGGCGCCTATACGCTGTTTGCCGCCACGCTGTGGCATATGGTGTCCTTGGCTCGCGCCTTGCCCGGCACGCCGCATGCCCGCCGCGCCGTACTGTTCTTCGTGTTGATCTCCATTCAGGCGGCGCTCGGCATCACCACGCTTCTGATGCATGTGGACATTCATGTGGCGCTCGCCCATCAGGGCATGGCGCTGCTGGTGCTTGGTTTTGCAGTCGCCCATTGGCGAGGCTTCCTCGGCGAATACCCGGCACCTGTCGCGGTTGAGATCAGGGACTGAAAACCATTAAAATTGCTTCAGGACAGACTTGATGGTTGTCGCGACGGCCAGTTCGTCGTCGCGTTCGCGCGTGTTGCCATCTTCCTCGTGCCATGCCGCCGAAAGGCAGCCGTAGGCGAACGCATATTGCAGAAGCACCCGTTCGTTCCGTTTGAGCGCTTTCGCAAAAGTCGACGCCATGGAGGCGATGCGTGCCTCGCTGCGTGTCAGATCGAAGCGGTCGAGCGGATTGGAGAACATGTTGGCGACGTCGAGTGCTGCATCGCCGATCAGGCCTGCCGGGTCGATGATGATCCAGCCACGCGCACTGCGCATGATGTTTTCGTGATGCAGATCGCCGTGCAGCGGTCGAATATTGCTTTGGTGCCCGATAAGCTCCTCGGCAAGCGAAGCGGCTTCGATGTAGGGGCTGTCGGTGCCTTCGCTGCGATCGTGCTCGGCTTTACGGAACAGACTTTCGAAATATTGCGGCAGCGTCAGCAGGCTTGCTGGTGGCGTCTGCGTTGAAGGCTGGTGATAGTGAAGGAGAACATCGGCGGCGATTGCGGTCGTGGCATCATCGTCGCCGTCGCGAAAAAGCACGTCGCGCAATGTCTCATTGCCGGCATGTTCCATGAGCAATATGTCGTCGGAGCGATCGAGCAGCTTCACGCAGCCGACACCTGCCCGCCATTCGATGAAATCCGCCCCGCGAAGGCTGTCTTTCAGAACCTTGTGTTTAAGTACCTTGGCGATGGCAAGGGAACCATTGCCAAGTCTGACTTCGTAAACCACCCCGGCCGGCGTATCGGCAATCTGTTTTGCGGCCTCGATATTCCACGAGGCCGGAAAAAAGGGGATAGCTCGGTTCACGCAGAAAGCCTCATGCCGAGAGCATCAGCTCCATGTTCTGGACAGCCGCACCCGATGCGCCCTTGCCGAGATTGTCGAGCAGCGCGACGAGATTAATGTGTTCGCCGCCCGGCGTGCCGAAGACGAACAGCTTCATCGTGTCCTTGCCCGCCAATTCCTCGGCATCGATGCGGGACAGCCCCTTGCTTTCGGCAAGCGGAACGACGCTGACGATGTCCTGTCCGGCATAATGGGCGGTGAGCGCGGCATGCACGGTCTCGATGGTCGTGCCTTCCTTGAGGTCGGCGGCAAACAGCGGAACCTGCACGATCATGCCCTGCGGGAAGCGCCCGACGGAGGGTGCAAACAGCGGCGCGCGGTCCAGCTGGCCGTGAATGGTCATTTCCGGCACGTGCTTGTGTGCAAGCGTCAGGCCATAGAGGAAGTTGTTGGCACTGATCGCATCGTCCCTGCTCTGATCTTCCATCTGCGCGATCATCTGCTTGCCGCCGCCGGTATATCCGGACACGGCGTTGACGCTGACGGGATAACCATCGGGCAGAATGCCGGCGGCGCGCAACGGACGCAGAAGGCCGATCGCGCCGGTCGGGTAGCAGCCCGGATTGGCGACGAAGCGGGCGGAACGAACCTTTTCGCCCTGTTCCTTGTCCATTTCGGCAAAACCGTAAGCCCAGTCCTTGTGAATACGATAGGCGGTCGAGGTGTCGATGATGCGGACATTGTTGTTGCCTGCCACCATGGTGACAGCTTCTCTGGAAGCATCATCCGGCAGGCAGAGAATCGAAATGTCGGCGTTGTTGAGCATGTCCTCGCGGATAGCGGCGTTGCGGCGCTCGGCTTCGGGAATGGACAGCAACTCGATATCGCGGCGACCAGCAAGGCGCGTGCGGATCTGCAGACCCGTTGTGCCGTGTTCGCCATCGATGAAGATCTTCGCTGTCATGTCCTTGTCCTGACTTTTCAGAGGGTTGCGAGGGTAATCGGATTCAGTTTGCTAAGCGCCCGGGCGTCGGTTCAGCCGGCCTTCGCCAGCCGTTCGGCGCGCAGGCCAAGCATATACATTGCAACGGTCGCTCCGGCAATGGCAGTGATATCAGCATGGTCGTAAGCGGGCGCGACCTCCACCACGTCGGAGCCGCGAATATCGAGCTGGCCGAGTCCGCGAAGGACGGACAATATCTTGGCGCTTGTCGGCCCACCGGCCACGGGCGTACCGGTTCCGGGAGCGAAGGCTGGATCGAGGCAATCGATATCGAAGGTCAGATAAGTGGGCATCCCTGCCGTGTGCTTGATGATCAGCGAGGCGATGTCGCTCGCCCGCATCTCCTCCACCTCGTAACCGTGGAGAATGCGGATGCCGAAATCCTCAGGCGCATGGGTGCGAATGCCGATCTGGATGGAACGATCGGCATCGATCAGACCATCGCGCACGGCGCGTGCCACGAAGGAACCATGGTCAATGCGTTTGCCGTCGTCGAACCAGGTATCCTGATGCGCATCGAAATGCACCAGCGCCAGCGGGCCGTGCTTTGCCACATGCGCCTTCAGCAGCGGCCAGGTGATGAAATGGTCGCCGCCAAGCGTCAGCAGATAATCCGTCTTGGAGATGATCTTACGCGCTTCCTTTTCGATTGTATCAGGCGTTTTCCAGTGATTGCCGTAGTCGAGCAGGCAGTCGCCATAATCGATGGTCGGCATATGGGCGAAAAGATCGCGGGCGAAGGGATATTGCGGGTCGTTGTCGAAAATCGCGGAGGCGCGGCGGATCGCCTGCGGCCCGAAGCGTGCACCCGGCCTGTTGGATGTCGCTGCATCGAAGGGGACACCCCAGACGGCCGTCGATACGCCCTTGAGGATCTTGGTATATTTGCGCCGCATGAAGGAGAGGACGCCCGCATGGGTCGGGTCGGTCGCAGCCGATGTCAGCGTTGCTGCGGTGAAGGCATGGTCGATGGTTTTTGATGGCATTGATCACCCCATTGCGGTTTACGCTGAGGGTGCTGTCTTCTCGCCGAAAAAACAAGGAGGATGGCAATGAAAAAAGGCGGAGCCGAAGCCCCGCCTTTTCGAAGTTTTGAACGAACGGTTCCGAGAAGCGATTAGCGCTTGGAGAACTGGAACGAACGGCGGGCCTTGGCCTTACCGTACTTCTTACGTTCGACAACGCGGCTGTCGCGGGTCAGGAAGCCACCCTTCTTCAGAACGGCGCGCAGGCCCGGTTCGAAGTAGGTGAGGGCCTTGGACAGACCGTGGCGAACGGCACCGGCCTGACCGGACAGACCACCACCGGCAACGGTAGCGATGATGTCGAACTGGCCCGTGCGTGCAACGGCAACGATCGGCTGCTGAAGGATCATCTGCAGAACCGGACGTGCGAAATACGTGGTGAAATCGCGGCCGTTGATGATGATCTTGCCAGAACCCGGCTTTACCCATACGCGGGCAACGGCGTTCTTGCGCTTGCCGGTCGCGTAGGAGCGGCCGAGAGTGTCAACCTTGCGGACGTGCACGGGAGCAGAAGCTTCCGATGCAGGGGCGAGGTCTTTCAGAGAGGAAAGATCGGCCATTATCAGGCGCTCCTTACGTTCTTCTTGTTGAGCACGGCTACGTCGAGAACGACGGGCTGCTGTGCTTCGTGCGGGTGGTTCGAGCCGGCGTAAACGCGCAGGTTCTTCATCTGACGACGGCCGAGCGGGCCGCGCGGGATCATGCGCTCGACGGCCTTTTCAACGACGCGCTCCGGGAAGCGACCTTCGATGATCTGGCGAGCCGTACGCTCCTTGATGCCACCCGGGTGACCGGTGTGCCAGTAGTACTTCTTGTCGGCGTACTTGTTGCCGGTGAAGGCAATCTTTTCCGCGTTGATGACGATGACGTTGTCGCCATCATCGACGTGGGGGGTGTAGGTGGCCTTGTGCTTGCCGCGCAGGCGGGTTGCAATGATGGTGGCGAGGCGACCAACAACGAGGCCTTCGGCGTCGATGATGACCCACTTCTTCTCCACCTCAGCAGGCTTCTGAACGAAAGTAGACATGGATTTCACTTTCTAACGTGGACCCGTCATCCTCTTTTAAAGTAAGAGCATACGGGCGTTTCTTGTTGCTTGGTTTGGTCACCCGAAGGCGACCGCAAATGACCATATTCCCTTTAGAATCCGATCTGGCGCGCTTATACGGTGTGCTGGATGAAGCGTCAATATGACGGATTTTGCTGACTGTAAAAATAAATCAATAAAAACAATGTTTTATTTATGTGGTATTATTTTACCCCATAGATCTACCTGTTTCATCCCAGCCGCATGACCAGAACACCCGCTGCGATGATGCCGCCAGCGAGATAACGCCAGACGCTGGCGCGTTCTTTGAGGATGACGACGGAGATCACCAGCGCAAACAGAATTGAGGTTTCGCGCAGCGCCGCGACAACGGCGACGGGGGCCTTGGTCATGGCGTAGAGCGCCAGCCCGTAGGAGAGGATGGAGCCGCCGCCGCCGATCAGGCCGCGCCACCAGTTTCGCCGCACATGGTGCGTAACGGCGCTTACGCCGCGCTGGTAAAAGGCAAAACCGAAAAGCAGCACAGGCGGCAGAAGCGACATCCACAGCGTATAGGAAATCGCGTTGCCGGAAAGCCTTGCGCCGACACCATCAACGAAGGTGTAGGAGGCAATCACGAAGGCGTTGATGAGCGCGACAATGATCGCCTTTCCGCCGCCGCGCCGCGCCTCGAAGGCAAGCGTCAGGATGCCGCCGGAAATGATGGCAATCCCGGCAAGCGCAAGCGGGCTTAAAATCTCGCCGAGGAAAAGGCTGCTCGTCGCTGCGACGATCAGCGGCGCCACGCCACGCATGACGGGATAGACGAGGCCGATATCGCCGATCGTATAGGCGGCGGCGACTAGGCGGAAATAGGCAAATTGCAGAACGGCCGAGGCGATGAGAAAGGGAATGGCCACCGGCGCGGGAAACGGCAGGAAGGGCAGGAAGGGTAAAGAACAAGCTGCGGCGCCCGCCGCGATCAGCGAGGCGTCCAGCGACTTGTCGGATCCGGATTTTACCAGCGCATTCCATCCGGCATGCAATATCGCGCCCAGAAGCACCAGAATTAGAATGTCAAATGTCACGATAAAGACTCGCTCATGGGCTATTCTAGGCAACCTACAGCATCGGCTTGAAAACCGGAATCCATTTTCCGTGGTGGCTGTGGGAGACGCAAATCCTCCTGTCGTAAGCGGTTGCTTCTTTGCGGATTATGACGCGTGTCAAGTTTCGGGTTTGTGCGTGTTGCGGGATGGAGTGGGTAACTGTGCGAGAGGCGATATGCGGCCGTGCTCACGATTTCATCAGCAGGACATACGCGCCGATGCCGGATGCACAGCTTATGGTTTTGCTGTGGAACGTGTTTTTCGCAAAAATGCGACCGATTGCGGCGATTATTCCTGCTCAAAATTGCCCATATCCAGAAGATAAAACTGTATCAATCAAGCGAGCACATGCAGGCTCAAAATGAAAAGAAGTTTCAATTCATTACTGAATGGCTCGCTACAACGTTACAGTTTTACCTATAACTTGATTTACAGAATAACTTTCTGAAAATTAGATACGCCTAATGCATCGGTGAACGGAATGAAAACAAACAGGAGACGAAGGGCGCATAAGATGCACGCAAATGTTGTTTCAGCAAATATTCATCGAAATGTATGCTTTTGAAAAACTGGATAAAAATACTCAGCACAACGCCGCTTAAGGTGTTTTTGTGAAATCATTTTGCGCAAACTAGGTGTACTTTCGTGACACCACGAGTCCGGCTTGTTCAATATTTTCATTCGGGCGGGGGTTCAAGAGAAGGATGAGGGTTCCTAGATTTAGGAAAGCGGCCGCAAAAAAGCGGTGCGAAAAGCTCGTCCGCGGATTTATGCGGGAGAGGCAATTCTCGCTGGGCCGCTGAGCGTCGAGCCAGCGCATGAGGTCCTTGAACCGCGCGATATGGCAGAGGGAAAAGTTGACATGCAGCATGATACCTATGAACCGGATTACCTCAGAAAAATTCTGACGGATGTCAGGACCATCGCCCTGCTTGGCGCCTCTCCCAATCCGGATCGGCCGAGCCACGGCGTCATGCGCTTTCTGCTGTCCAAGGGTTACCGCGTGTTTCCGGTCAATCCTGGTCAGGCGGGCAAGGAGATATTGGGGCAGAAGGTGTATGCGCGGCTTGCCGACATTCCCGAACCCGTTGATATGGTCGATGTGTTCCGGGCGCCGGAATATTTGTCGGCAATTGTCGAAGAGGCGATATTGCTGCCGCAGCGGCCATCGGTGATCTGGGGCCAGCTGTCGGTCAGAGACGACAATGCGGCGGCCAAGGCCGAGGCCTACGGCATGAACGTGGTGATGGACCGTTGCCCCGCAATTGAATATCCGCGTCTCAATATTGTGCGATAGTTGGTACGGATTGGACTTATCATTTGGCGGCAAGGCATTATGATCCCTCCAAAATATCATTGGAGGAAACATCATGCCGAGCAGCAATCCCGGGTTCTCAACGTTGGCCGTGCACGCGGGCGCACAGCCCGATCCGACCACCGGTGCGCGCGCGACGCCGATCTACCAGACAACGGCCTATGCCTTCCGTGACGCCGATCACGCAGCCGCGCTGTTCGGATTAAAAGAGTTCGGCAATATTTACACGCGCATCATGAACCCAACCCAGGCGGTTCTGGAGGAGCGTGTCGCAGCGCTTGAAGGCGGCACGGCGGCACTTGCCGTTGCATCCGGTCACGCCGCTCAATTGCTGGTCTTCCACACATTGCTGCAACACGGCGACAATTTCGTCGCGGCACGCCAGCTTTATGGCGGCTCCATCAATCAGTTCGGCCACGCCTTCAAGGGTTTCGACTGGCAGGTGCGCTGGGCCGATGCGGCTGATCCGGCCAGTTTCGAACGGCAGATCGACGACCGCACACGCGCCATCTTCATCGAAAGCCTCGCCAACCCGGGCGGCACATTCGTGGATATCGCCGCGATTGCCGATGTCGCTCATCGTCACGGCCTGCCGCTCATCGTCGATAACACCATGGCAAGCCCCTATCTGTTGCGGCCGCTGGAACATGGCGCGGATATCGTATTGCATTCGTTGACGAAATTCCTCGGCGGCCATGGCAATTCCATGGGTGGCATCATCGTCGATGGCGGCACTTTCGACTGGTCGGCCACGGATAAATATCCGTCGCTGTCGCAGCCCCGGCCAGAATATTCCGGCGTCGTGCTGCACCAGACCTTCGGCAATTTCGCCTTCGCGATTGCCTGCCGCGTTCTTGGCTTACGCGATCTCGGCCCTGCGATCTCGCCCTTCAACGCCTTCCTCATCCTCACAGGCATAGAGACCCTGCCGCTGCGCGTTCAGCGCCACTCCGACAATGCCCTGGCCGTCGCCAAATGGCTGAAGGCGCACCCGAAGGTCGGCTGGGTGCATTATGCCGGGCTGGAGGACAGCGACAACTACGCAATCCAGCAGCATTATTCGCCAAAGGGCGCTGGTTCCGTCTTCACCTTCGGCATCAAGGGCGGTTATGCCGCCGGCAAGGCGCTGGTGGAAGGTCTGCAACTCTTCTCCCATCTCGCCAATATCGGCGATACACGCTCTCTCGTCATCCACCCGGCTTCCACGACACATGCGCAGCTGACACCGGAACAGCAGACGGCGGCGGGTGCCGGACCGGATGTGGTGCGCCTCTCGATCGGCATCGAGGATGTCAAGGACATCATCGCCGATCTCGAACAATCGCTTGCGAAGCTCTGAGAGACCGGGGTCGTCATGACGAATTTTCTCGCATTCGAAGATACACGAACCGCTACGGCCGGTGATGTCGAGGCGGACGTGGAGCACAGTGCACCCGCACCGGAAAGGCTGATTTCCGGCGACCCCAAATTCACCACGTGGAATCTGGAGGAAGCGCCCGGTGGCATCTATGCCGGCATCTGGCAGTCGACACCCGGCAAATGGCGGGTGGTCTATGACGAATGGGAATATTTCAACATCCTCGAGGGTCACTCGATCCTGACGGAGGATGGCGGATCCCCGCGCGATCTGAAACCGGGCGACAGGCTGGTCCTGCGGCCGGGCTTCAAGGGAACCTGGGAGGTCATCGAAACGACCCGCAAGGATTATGTCATCCGGTTGTAGGGGCCGGATGATTTCTATTGGTCCATCGCCGGGATAAAGGTTGTTCCCGGCGTGGCTGTCACCAGCTGAGATCGAGCCGTTCCAGACCATGGAAGTGATAGACGTCCTTGACCTTGGGTGGCTCGGCAATCTTCAGGCCCGGCAGTCGCTTGAAAAGCAGAGGCAAGGCTAGGTTCAGCTCCAGCCTTGCCAGCGGCGCGCCAATGCAGAAATGGATGCCGGCGCCGAAGGAGACGTTGGCGCCTTCGTTTCGGTCCGGCCTGAATGCCAGGGGATCGGAAAACTTGGCCGGATCGAGATTGGCGGCCGCCAGAATGAGGCTGACCTTATCGCCGCGTTTGAATTCCACGCCGTCGATCTCGACCGGCTCCAGAACCCAGCGCTGGAAAATATGGACGGGCGCGCAGATACGCAGCGTTTCTTCCACCGTGCGTTCGGTTGCCGTCTCGTCGTGGAAAAGTGTGTCGGGCGAGATGCCGCTTTCCAGAATGATGCGCACGGAATTGCCGATCTGGTGCACTGTCGCCTCGTGCCCGGCGTTCAACAGAACAATGGTAGTCGAGATCAGCTCGTCGTCGGTCAGATACTGGCCCTTGTGCTCCGTATGGATCATGTGGCTCAGCAGATCGTCTTTCGGCTCCGCCCGGCGCTCCGCGATCACACTGCGCACATAGTCTGAAAACTCATGTGCTGCCCTGTCGGCCAGAAGCTCGTCCTCGGGCGTGCGCTTGAACATGTACATGCCGACATAGGCATGTGACCATTTCAGAAGCTGCGGCCCCATTTCCTCGGGAATGCCGATCATGCGCGCGATCATCGTGACGGGGATGATGTCGGCATAGGAGGAAAGCAGCTCCGTCTTGCCGTTTCCCTCAAAGGCGTCGATCAGCCGGTTGGCGAGTTCCTCGATTTCCGGCTTCATCTTGTCGACATGCCGCGACACGAAGGCGCGGTTGATGAGGGTGCGCAGCCGTGTGTGCTCCGGCGGCTCCAGCTCCAGAAGCGAGTGCTGCTCTGCGGCGTCGAAATGCTTCACATGCTCGAGCGGCTCTGCCAGACCGATCTCCTCGCGGCTCGCAACATGCAGGATCTGCCGTCCGAACCGGCGGTCGCGCAGGAGGGCGCTGACATGGTCGTATTCGGTGAAAAACCACTGCCGCTGCTCTTCCCAATAGAAAGTGGGACATTGGGCATGCAGGGCAGCATAGACCGGGTTCGGATCGTTGTAGAAAGCCGGATTGCGGGCATCGAGTGAAACACGACGCGTGGCGGGATCGATTTTGAGAAAGGGAAATGTCGCTGTCATGTCCATGGTTTATTCCGCGCGCCGCACTTTGGGAAGGGCGTGAAAATACCGTTCCGTGTGTTTATCCGCATGTCACTGTGTGGTTACTTTGTCACCGGTTGGCKATGGCCGCTATCCGGTTCAGCGCCGCAACCTGCCGGTTGGCATTGTTGTCCATCGGGTTTTCGTTCCGGTCCGGGGAGGGGACGACAACATTGGCTGAATTGAGGTGGATCACGGTGCGGTTGCGGCCGGCCTTCTTGGCCGCGTAAAGCGCGCGGTCGGCCTCCGTCATCATCACGCTCAGGTCCGCATCCTTGATCATGGCTTCGGATATGCCGACGCTGGTCGTGACCTCGATGTTTTCGCCGCGTGCGCTGATCTTCGAAAGGCGCAGGTTGCTGCGGATGGCTTCCGCAAGCGTCACGGTGCTGGAGGGGCTTTCCACTTCGGCGACGAGCGCGAATTCTTCTCCGCCCATCCTGACGAACAGGCCGCGCTCACCGATGACCCGCTGCGCCATATTGCAAAAATGCACAAGCACCGCGTCTCCCGACTGATGGCCGTATTTGTCGTTGATCTTCTTGAAATGGTCGATGTCGAACAGCGCCAGCGCCACGTAACGGCTGGAGCCGGGCGACCTTTTCTTGATGTGTTCGAACTCTTCAAGCAGCCCTCGCCGGTTGAGGACGCCGGTCAGGTGGTCGGTCATGGCCAGCCGGTGCAGGCGGGTTTCCGTGTCTTCCATGATGATCTTGGCACTCATCATGACGATGATGGTAAAGCCGAGAATGCCTGAAAAGGCGAGCGCTGCCGTCAGCGGAATGGCGTTGGGGGCGGCGGCGTTGACGGGAATGACGATGGACGCCACGAGCGCCCCGCAAAATGCCTGCACGATGAAGGTGGCCGCCAGCACCTTGCGGCTGAATGACGCGCGTGCCTTGCTGGCCAGAAGAATGCCGGCCAGCATGAAATAACCGGTGGCGGCACAGATGTGATAGAGGAGGATGCGCGGGACCATGTTTTCGCGTACGGGGCCGATCAGCATGCCCGCCACCCATAACAGCGGCGGAATGGCGATCCAGCCGGCGGTCTTGCGCTGTTCGAAGGACAGGAGACCGGCGAGCCAGAAACTGAAGGCCGAAAGGGCAAGCGTATTGCCGACTTCGATCGACAGGAAGTTGGGAATATCGCCGCGCAGCGCCACCATCACCGTGCCGGCGCTCGTTGCGGCAAAACCGGCGGCGAAATAGATATTGTGCCGGCGGGCAGGGCGGTGCAGCCACAGGGTTCCCAGCAGCAGGGCAAGGGTCAGCGTTTCCGACGCCCAAAGCAGCATGCCCGTCTTTGCATCCAGCATTGCAAAATCCTATCTGCGCTATCATGCCGTAAAAGCGGTTCGCTGCACGATGTGCGCAATGCCCGCCGAATTGGTGGAGATGCCATTTCGCCTCAAAAGAGGCTCCCGCCCCCTTACGGGAAACCGGAAATTCGCGGTCGTAGTATCAGCCGCAAATACCTAACGAGTTCTTGCCAGTGAGAAGTTATATCTGGGCAACACACCGGTTTTTGCGTTTGCGGTTTGCTCCTGTTAAAAAATAATGCGGGCGACAGAGAATGGTCCGGTTGGCATCGGCTTGTCCATAGCCGTTACCCCGCGGGTGGAAAACGCCCGTAAACGCTGTTGAGCCGTTAAGGATATGCGGCTTCGTGTCTTGAAGTACCGGGCAGGGACACTCTATGTAGGGAGAACGAAGGTTAGAAGTGATTCCGGAGCGGTTTTCCGCGAAGGGCAGAGTTTGACAAAGGACGGACATGAAAAATCCAGTTGATACCGCCATGGCTCTGGTGCCGATGGTCGTAGAGCAGACCAATCGCGGCGAACGCTCCTATGACATATTTTCCCGTCTTCTCAAGGAACGCATCATTTTCCTCACCGGACCGGTGGAAGACCAGATGGCCTCGCTCGTCTGCGCGCAGCTGCTTTTCCTCGAGGCTGAAAACCCGAAGAAGGAAATCGCGCTCTACATCAATTCGCCGGGTGGCGTCGTGACCGCCGGCATGGCGATCTACGATACGATGCAGTTCATCCGTCCTGCCGTTTCGACGCTTTGCGTCGGCCAGGCCGCATCCATGGGCTCGCTGCTTCTGGCTGCTGGCGAAAAGGGAATGCGTTTCGCAACTCCGAACGCCCGCATCATGGTGCATCAGCCCTCCGGCGGCTTCCAGGGGCAGGCTTCGGATATCGAGCGTCACGCCCGCGACATCATCAAAATGAAGCGTCGCCTTAATGAAGTCTACGTGAAGCACACCGGCCGTACGCTGGAAGAGGTTGAAAAAACCCTTGATCGCGACCACTTCATGGATGCCGACGAGGCCAAGGACTGGGGTGTGATCGACAAGATCCTCACCTCGCGCCAGGAAATGGAAGGCGCCGCCGCGAATTAAGGCGCGACGCTTTTTGACGGTTGTTTAACCCCGCAAAGTAATTTCGGGGCTTTCAACCGCAACAGAAAGCGATATTAGTATATATAAAGGCTGTGTTGAATTTTTATGACGTGGCCTTTGGTTTGATGGGGAATTCGTTGCAGCCGGTTGTCAGCTCATGTATCTGATACCGGTTAGTACCCCGGGAAACGAGGCGGATACGGCGATGCACCCAAGGGCGGCCGTATCGGCGGGCGGTAAGTTGACCGCGATCCGTTTGGCGGACCTGCGGCGTGCTGGAAGGAAAGTGATATGAGCAAAGTCAGCGGCAGCAACGGCGGCGACTCTAAGAATACACTCTATTGTTCATTCTGCGGCAAGAGCCAGCACGAAGTCCGGAAACTCATTGCCGGACCGACGGTATTCATCTGCGATGAATGCGTCGAATTGTGCATGGACATCATCCGCGAGGAGAACAAGACGTCGATGGTGAAGTCGCGCGAGGGTGTTCCCACCCCGCAGGACATCATCAAGATCCTCGACGAATACGTCATCGGCCAGAAGCAGGCGAAAAAGATCCTGTCGGTGGCCGTTCACAACCATTACAAGCGCCTCGCGCACGCCTCCAAGAATGGCGATGTCGAGCTTGCGAAGTCGAACATCATGCTCGTCGGTCCGACGGGTTGCGGCAAGACCTATCTTGCCCAGACGCTCGCCCGCATCATCGACGTTCCCTTCACAATGGCGGACGCAACAACGCTGACCGAAGCCGGTTATGTCGGCGAGGACGTCGAAAACATCATCCTGAAGCTGTTGCAGGCTGCGGATTACAATGTCGAGCGCGCCCAGCGCGGCATCGTCTATATCGATGAAGTCGACAAGATTTCCCGCAAGTCGGACAACCCGTCCATCACGCGTGACGTGTCGGGCGAGGGCGTTCAGCAGGCGCTTCTGAAGATCATGGAAGGCACGGTCGCTTCCGTTCCGCCGCAGGGCGGCCGCAAGCATCCGCAGCAGGAATTCCTGCAGGTGGATACGACCAACATCCTGTTCATCTGCGGCGGCGCGTTTGCCGGCCTGGACAAGATCATCTCGGCCAGGGGCGAAAAGACCTCGATTGGCTTCGGTGCGACCGTCAAGGCGGAAGACGATCGCCGCGTTGGCGAGGTGCTTCGCGAACTGGAGCCGGAAGATCTGGTGAAATTCGGTCTTATTCCGGAATTCATCGGCCGTCTGCCGGTTCTGGCTACGCTGGAGGACCTTGACGAGGATGCGCTGATCCAGATCCTGTCCGAGCCGAAGAACGCGCTGGTCAAGCAGTATCAGCGTCTGTTCGAGATGGAGGATGTGGAACTGACCTTCTACGAGGACGCGTTGCGCGAGATTGCCCGCCGGGCGATTACCCGCAAGACGGGTGCCCGCGGTCTGCGCTCGATCATGGAAAAAATCCTTCTGGATACCATGTTCGAACTGCCGACGCTGGAAGGCGTGCGCGAAGTGGTGATCTCCAACGATGTCGTCAGCGGCATTGCTCGCCCGCTCTACATCTATGCGGATCGTCAGGAAGAAAAGGCCAATGTTTCGGCTTGATTGACCGATCCGACGCTTTGATGAATTCAAAAGGCCCGCACTCGTGCGGGCCTTTTCTGTTGTGGCAGGTGCGAAACTTGCCGCTAACTTGGAGTAACCCGATTTTGCGTTTGGAGCGGATTGCGCTTTGCTGATAAAGTCTTAAAACTGATTTGCATCGCGATATGACGGAAATGTGAATTACCGTCGGCGACCCGGTTCCTGATCCTGTGGGATAACCGGAAATGTCGGGAGTAATAGCCGGCGCTGTATTTGTTTGAATTTTACGGCCGTGCCGTTGCGCGGGGTCGTCTCTTCCGGTGACTTGAAATCGGCGTTCCGAAACTCCACTTTCAGTCTCGAGAAATGAATATGCCGGACGCCCCAAGACGTCAGGCAAAGTGTCCTGAAAGGGACCATGAAAGGAAATGATATGACGAACATCACGTCTGCGGCATCCGGCGGTATCTATCCGGTACTTCCCCTGCGCGACATTGTCGTTTTCCCGCATATGATCGTTCCCCTGTTCGTCGGGCGGGAAAAATCCATTCGCGCTCTCGAAGAGGTCATGGGCTCGGACAAGCAGATCATGCTTGTTACCCAGATCAACGCCAGCGATGACGATCCGTCCCCGGAAGCCATCCACAAGGTCGGCACGGTCGCTAACGTCCTCCAGCTGCTGAAGCTGCCCGACGGCACCGTGAAGGTGCTTGTGGAAGGCAAGGGCCGCGCCCAGATCGAGGCCTATACCGACCGCGAGGATTTCTACGAAGCGTCTGCGACGCCGCTGCAGGAGCCTGCGGAAGACCCGGTTGAGATCGAGGCGCTGTCGCGTTCCGTCGTTTCGGAGTTCGAGAGCTATGTGAAGCTCAACAAGAAGATTTCGCCCGAGGTTGTCGGCGCTGCCGGCCAGATCGACGATTATTCGAAGCTGGCCGACACGGTTGCTTCGCACCTGTCGATCAAGATCACCGAAAAGCAGGAAATGTTGGAAACCGTCAGCGTGAAGCAGCGGCTTGAAAAAGCGCTCGGCTTCATGGAAGGCGAAATTTCCGTGCTTCAGGTCGAGAAGCGTATCCGCTCGCGCGTCAAGCGCCAGATGGAGAAGACGCAGCGCGAATATTATCTGAACGAACAGATGAAGGCGATCCAGAAGGAGCTCGGCGACGGCGAGGATGGCCGTGACGAGATGGCCGAACTGGAAGAGCGCATTGCCAAGACCAAGCTTTCCAAGGAGGCCAAGGATAAGGCCGAGGCGGAAATGAAGAAGCTTCGCCAGATGAGCCCGATGTCTGCGGAAGCGACTGTCGTGCGCAACTATCTGGACTGGCTGCTCAGCCTGCCCTGGGGCAAGAAGTCGAAGGTCAAGGTTGATCTCAACAGCGCCGAGGCGGTCCTCGATCAGGATCATTTCGGTCTGGACAAGGTCAAGGAACGCATCGTTGAATATCTGGCCGTGCAGGCTCGCGCTTCGAAGATCCGTGGCCCGATCCTGTGCCTCGTCGGTCCTCCCGGCGTCGGCAAGACTTCGCTCGCCAAGTCGATAGCCAAGGCGACCGGCCGCGAATATGTGCGTATGGCGCTGGGTGGTGTGCGTGATGAGGCGGAAATCCGCGGTCACCGCCGTACCTATATCGGCTCCATGCCGGGCAAGATCGTTCAGTCGATGAAGAAGGCCAAGAAGTCCAATCCGCTCTTCCTGCTCGACGAGATCGACAAGATGGGCATGGATTTCCGTGGCGATCCGTCTTCCGCACTGCTGGAGGTGCTCGATCCGGAACAGAACTCCACCTTCATGGACCACTATCTTGAAGTGGAATACGACCTGTCCGACGTGATGTTCGTGACCACGGCCAACACGCTGAACATTCCAGGTCCCCTGATGGACCGTATGGAGGTGATCCGCATCGCCGGTTACACGGAGGACGAAAAGCGCGAAATCGCCAAGCGTCATCTGCTGCCGAAGGCGATCAAGGAACATGCCCTGCGTCCGGAAGAGTTCTCGGTCAGCGATGACGCTCTGATGATCGTGATCCAGCAGTACACCCGCGAGGCGGGCGTGCGCAGCTTCGAGCGCGAGTTGATGAAGCTTGCCCGAAAGGCCGTGACCGAGATCATCAAGGGCAAGGTCAAGTCCGTGGAAGTCACCGCAGCCAATGTCCCGGATTATCTGGGCGTTCCGCGGTTCCGCCACGGCGAAGCCGAGCGTGAGGATCAGGTTGGTGTCGTCACCGGTCTGGCATGGACGGAAGTCGGCGGTGAGTTACTCACCATCGAAGGCGTGATGATGCCGGGCAAGGGCCGCATGACGGTCACCGGCAACCTCAAGGAAGTGATGAAGGAATCCATTTCGGCAGCGGCATCTTATGTCCGCTCGCGCGCCGTGGACTTCGGCATCGAACCGCCGCGTTTCGACAAGAGCGACATCCACGTTCACGTTCCGGAAGGGGCTACCCCGAAGGACGGACCGTCTGCCGGTGTTGCCATGGCAACCGCCATCGTCTCCATCATGACCGGTATCCCGGTCTCCAAGGATGTGGCGATGACGGGTGAGATCACGCTTCGTGGTCGCGTGCTGCCGATCGGCGGCCTGAAGGAAAAGCTGCTTGCGGCGCTTCGCGGCGGCATCAAGAAGGTGCTCATCCCGGAAGAAAACGCCAAGGACCTGGCGGATATTCCTGACAATGTGAAGAACGAGATGGAGATCATCCCGGTTTCTCGCATGGGTGAGGTCATCAAGCACGCGCTGCTTCGCATGCCCGAGCCAATCGAGTGGGACGGTAGCATCGAAACGCCTGTTATCGCAACTGTCGACGGTGTCGACGAGGGCGGACAGACGATCGCACATTGATTGCCACGTCGTTGTGAAAGCCAGAATCGGTTTTCGCGACACCTGTGCATAGATTCAATGTGTTAGATGCCGAAAGGCGCGATGCTTCTTTGATGCTCGCAGAACTGGTGCGAAATTGGCACGTTTAAGGGAAAGGCCGGCAGAAATGTCGGCCTTTTTTGTGAAAAACCCCGCAGACCCCTTGTTTTTCAGGCGATTCCAGCGCTTTTGAGTTGCTGCGCGCGGATACAGACGTATTCTGCGCCGGCTTAATTTGAGTCGTTTCAAACCATTGAAAGGGGTGGAAACATGAACAAGAACGAGCTCGTCTCTGCTGTTGCCGAAAAGGCTGGTCTCACGAAGGCAGATGCTGCTTCCGCTGTTGATGCCGTATTCGAAACCGTACAGAACGAACTGAAGAGCGGTGGCGACATCCGTCTCGCTGGCTTCGGCAGCTTCTCCGTAAGCCGTCGTGAAGCCTCCAAGGGTCGTAACCCTTCCACGGGTGCTGAAGTCGATATCCCGGCTCGCAACGTACCGAAGTTTTCCGCAGGCAAGGGCCTGAAGGACGCCGTCAACTCGTAAGGTTTCCGAAAGGCCGTGACGTCCGGCGGCGGGCGGGCGGCTTTTCAGGTTCACGAGGAAACATGTTTTGACGCCCTGACGCCATCATGCCGGCACGTAAACCGGGCGGCTTTTCGAATTGCTTTTTCGGATGGCCCTTTTTTCGAACCGGCAAGATGTACTTGAAAGTAGGAGAGCGCGCCTGTGTAGCCTCCATCCGGTCACACGGCGCTCTGATACGCGGAATGTGCGCACGAACAGGAAAGCCCGGCCTTCATGGTCGGGCTTTTTGATTCCTCCGACAGGAAATGTCATGCCGCTGTCATGTCTCTGACGCAGAAGCCATAGGGTGTTTTTTTGGATCCAAGGGGGATTTATAATGGCGTTCCGACTTTCTCAGATGGCTTTGACTGCTGCTCTGCTCACGTCCGCGGCCTTTCCGGCTGCTGCCGAGCCGGTTTTCAACCGCATCGCATCTTTCCCGGTCGTAAAGAACCTGCCAGCGGACAAGGACGCGAAGGCCGTCACTTCAGCTGAAATCGTGACCGCCAGCGAAGATGGCAAGACGCTGGTCTATTCGGACAGCCCGCTTGGCGGCATTGGTTTCGTTGACATCACCGACGCGAAGGCACCCAAGGCTGGCGGCGCGTTGCTGCTGGAAGGCGAACCGACCTCGGTTGCCGTTGCTGGCGCCAAGGTTCTGGCCGGTGTCAACACGTCCGAAAACCGCGCCAAGCCGTCCGGCAAGCTGGTGACGGTCGATATCGCCACCAAGAAGATTGAAGCGAGCTGCGATCTCGGCGGCCAGCCAGATTCTGTCGCAATTTCCCCGGACAAGACCTTCGCCGCCATCGCGATCGAAAACGAACGCGATGAAGAGGTGAACGAAGGCGCCCTGCCACAGATGCCCGCCGGTTATCTGGTGACGGTCGGTCTGAAGAACGGTGTTGCTGACTGCGCGACGCTGAAGAAGATCGACGTGACCGGCCTTGCCGAAATCTCCCCGGAAGATCCGGAGCCGGAATTCGTCTCGATCAATGCCAATGGCGAGATCGCGCTCACGCTGCAGGAAAACAACCACATCGTCATCATCGACGGCAAGACCGGTACGGTAAAGACGCATTTCTCCGCTGGCACGGTTGATCTGGAAGGCGTCGACACGAAGACGGACGGCCAGATCAAATTCACCGACAAGCAGGAAGGCCGCAAGCGTGAGCCAGATGCCGTGAAGTGGCTGGACAATGACCGAATCGTCATCGCCAATGAGGGTGACTGGCAGGGCGGCGCGCACGGCTTCACCATTTTCGACAAGACCGGCAAGCTTCTTTATGAAGCCGGTGCCACCCTTGAGCACGCTGCCGCCAGCATCGGCCACTATCCGGAAAAGCGTTCCAAGGCCAAGGGCATCGAGCCGGAAGGTCTGGAGGCGGCAACCTTCGATGGCCAGAAGTACTTCTTCGTTCTTGCCGAGCGCGCGTCTCTCGCTGCTGTCTACAAGGATACGGGCGGCACACCGGAACTGGTCCAGCTTCTGCCCTCGGGCATTTCGCCCGAAGGCGCCGTCGCCATTCCGTCGCGCAATCTTCTCGTCACTGCCAACGAAGCCGATCTCGTCGAAGATGGCGGCGCTCGCTCGCATGTCATGATCTATGAACGCGCAGAAGGCCAGATTGCCTACCCGCAGCTCGCGTCCGCCACCGTTGACGGCGCACCGATCGGCTGGGGCGCGCTCTCCGGTCTGGTGGGCGATGCTGAAAAGCCTGGCATCCTCTATGCCGTGTCCGACTCGGTCTATGGCAACCAGCCGTCGATCTACACCATCGACGCAACGAAGAAGCCCGCCACCATAACCAGCGCCCTGCGCATCAAGCGCGACGGTATCGCAGCCCAGAAACTCGACATCGAAGGCATTACGCTTGACGGTAAGGGCGGCTTCTGGCTGGCCTCGGAAGGTGACAGTGCCAAGCTCGTGCCCCACGCACTCTACAATGTCAGCGCCAAGGGCGAGATCAAGGCTGAGATCGCTCTGCCGAAGGAACTGCTGGCTGGCGAAACCCGCTTCGGTTTCGAAGGCGTGACCATGATCGGCAAGGGCGACAACGCGACGCTGTGGATGGCCGTACAGCGCGAGTGGGGCACGGACGAGAAGGGTGTCGTCAAACTCGTCTCCTACAATCCGAAGTCCAAGGAATGGGGCGCCGTGCGTTACCCGCTCGACAAGACCGAGGCAGGCTGGGTCGGCCTTTCTGAAATCGCCGCACAGGGCGACTATGTCTATATCGTCGAGCGCGACAATCAGGTCGGTGACAAGGCAAAGATCAAGAAGCTTTACCGCGTCGCGATCGCTGACCTGAAGCCGGGCAAGATCGGTGGCGAACTGCCGCTGGTGGCCAAGCAGGAAGCACATGATTTCCTGCCGGACCTCAAGGCCCAGACGAATGGCTATACCGTTGACAAGCTGGAAGGCTTCACCTTCGACAAGGCAGGAACGGCCTATGTCGTCACTGACAATGACGGCGTCGACGGATCTTCCGGCGAAACGCTGTTCTTTACCGTCGATCTAAAGGCGATCAACTGATCGGTCCGAATAGAATCGCAAATGAGAAAAGCCGGGCATAGCCCGGCTTTTTTGTGCGGCGGAAGAAACCCCGATCTGGGGAATGCCGATTCCCCACGATGAGTCGCATACCAGCCGTTAAAACCGGCATGGTCGCGTCGCTATCGCATAATCGAGGGTGTTATCCGGAGGACTTCCATGAATGTGCAGTGGACCAGATCGCTAGAGATCACCGCCCCATGGAATTCTTGCTTTTGGGAGTGCTGTCTTTTTCTGAGTCCTGCTGGACCCAGCGGAAAAAAATATAAACAGGCAGCGCAATAAGCGCGAGTGTTACAAACGCGTCGACCGACATGGTTTCATCCATCATTTATACCGTTCATCATGAAACGGCTCGAAAACAATGCATGAAATCTCTTTAAAAAGTCTGAATCTGCTTATTTTTCGGTATGTTGCGGGGTGGCACACCTATTGGAGCCGGCCTGTATGAATGTGGAACAGAAGTGCCGATCTGGCATAAACTCATGCCGGAAAAGCCGCTCCACCAGCCCAAGGGCGCGGCCGTCTACAGAATCGGGGGCAGGGCCCGTGATTCCCAATGCCGGAAGTTTACGGCGAAACGCACCGACATCCGAAAGAGCTTCGGCTTGTTAATGCGCACAATTTGAAGAAGCTGGAAAATGGTGGGCGATGAGAGACTCGAACTCCCGACATCCTCGGTGTAAACGAGGCGCTCTACCAACTGAGCTAATCGCCCTTCGCGTCTTGCAGACCGTGTCTGCCGCGTCGGTGGCCGTGATGTATTCGGATCGGAAAAAAACCGCAAGGGCTTTTGTGAAGTTTTTTTGTTTTTTTTCCGGACAGCTTTGCCCATTGGCAGGGGTGATCGGCAAAAAGCCGGGAACTGCGGGCTTTTCTATAAAAACAAAGCCCGACCGTTACCTTTGGCGGTATGCTGAAATCGCGTTACGGACGCCCCGGCTGTGGACAAGTTTTTTGTTTTTGTTGGGAAAAGCCCGGAAAACAAGGCATTCGCTGCAATGCCGGTCAAAGGCCTTTCAGTTTTTTCCGATCAAAATGAAGAAGCTTATTCTTTTGTCGTGAAACCTGCTTGACACCCCCGCACGAACGCCGTAGTTAGCCGCTCAACGAACAGCCGAGGCTGGTTCGTACGGCGAGACTAAGGTCTTGTCGGTCAGGATAAGCGGGTGTAGCTCAGTTGGTTAGAGTGCCGGCCTGTCACGCCGGAGGTCGCGGGTTCGAGCCCCGTCACTCGCGCCATCCTGTTCCTCGGAAAAAAACGCAGACGAATGTCTGTGGAGCGCGGGTGTAGCTCAGTCGGTTAGAGTGCCGGCCTGTCACGCCGGAGGTCGCGGGTTCGAGCCCCGTCACTCGCGCCATTTCTTTCACCGAAATGACACTCCCAAACGAAGCAAGCAGGCATCGTCCTGCCATATCGGCAATGGCGATTTCAGCGCCTGTTTCCGACATTCGCGAGCGCGGTTTTTCCTGCTGTTTTTAGTCAAGTTTCGATATCGAGAGATCGTCACTTCGCTGCCATTTTGACGTAAAATTCGTGTGACTTTTTTGCGGTTGCGTCGTTCAATCGATTATTATTGTATTTGAGGGGCTTAGCCCGGAATTGTGGCCCAAATTTGCGTCAATTCCGGCAATATTGTTGCCAATCAATGCGGCAGGTGTCTTGAAATGGTGCCTAAACTCTTGCAGAGAGAGCGCGGCTGCGCTAACCACTTTGGCGTTGCAACATATTTGTGCGCCTTTAGACTTTCAGTCGCAAAGGCAGGTCCGGCACCCGGCCGGACAGGGAAGAGACCATGACTGAACTCCTCAGTTCCTATATTCCGATCGCAATCTTTATCGGTATCGCTCTTGTCATTGGCCTGGCGCTTCTCATCGCGCCTTTCGCTGTCGCTTATAAGGCGCCGGACCCGGAAAAGCTCTCCGCTTTCGAGTGCGGTTTCAATGCCTTCGACGACGCCCGCATGAAGTTCGATATCCGGTTTTATCTGGTGTCCATTCTCTTCATCATCTTCGACCTGGAAGTCGCCTTCCTGTTCCCCTGGGCTGTGTCCTTCGGTGATATGGGCTGGTTCGGTTTCTGGTCTATGATGGTGTTCCTCGCCGTTCTCACCATCGGCTTTATCTATGAGTGGAAGAAGGGAGCGCTGGAATGGGCATGAGCCAGAACAACAGCACGCTCGTTGCACCGCAGCCGAAGGGGATCATCGATCCCGCGACCGGCAAGCCTGTCGGCAGCAACGATGCCTACTTCACGGAAATCAACGACGAGCTGGCCGACAAGGGCTTTCTCGTCACCTCGACCGACGAGCTGATCACCTGGGCGCGTACCGGCTCCCTGATGTGGATGCAGTTCGGTCTTGCCTGCTGCGCCGTCGAGGGTCTCATGCAGGCTTCCGGCCCGCGTTACGACATGGAGCGCTTCGGTGTCGCCCCGCGCGCCTCGCCGCGCCAGTCGGACGTGATGATCGTCGCGGGAACGCTGACCAACAAGATGGCGCCGGCACTGCGCAAGGTCTATGACCAGATGCCTGAGCCACGTTACGTCATCTCCATGGGCTCCTGCGCCAATGGCGGCGGCTATTACCATTATTCCTACGCCGTCGTGCGCGGCTGCGACCGAGTCGTGCCGGTGGATATCTACGTTCCGGGCTGTCCCCCCACGGCGGAGGCGCTGCTTTACGGCGTGCTTCTGCTGCAGAAGAAGATCCGGCGTACCGGTACCATCGAGCGCTAAGGGCAAAGGACGGATTAAGGAATGAGCGAAGCTCTAAACGATCTTGCTGCTTACGTTAAGGAAGCGCGTGGTTCCCTCGTGGTTTCGGCCGATATCGCCTATGGCGAGCTGACGCTGAACACGACGACGGAAAGCGTTATCGCGCTTTTGACGTTCCTGCGTGACGATGTGCAGTGCGGTTTCGTCAACATCATCGATATTTGCGGCGTCGACTGGCCGCAGCGCGAGAAGCGTTTCGACGTCGTCTATCACCTCTTGTCGCCGCGCCAGAATCTGCGCGTGCGCATCAAGCTGCAGGTGGCGGAAGACGAGGGCGTTCCCTCGGCAACCTCCGTTTACATGGGTGCAGACTGGTTCGAGCGCGAAGCCTGGGATATGTACGGCATTCCTTTCGAAGGCCATGCGGATCTTCGCCGAATCCTCACCGATTACGGTTTCGAAGGTCATCCGCTGCGCAAGGATTTTCCGGTTACCGGCTTTGTGGAAGTACGCTACGATGACGTTCTGAAGCGGGTTCTCTATGAACCGGTCGAACTGAAGCAGGAATTCCGCAATTTCGATTTCCTCTCTCCCTGGGAGGGGACTGACTATGTTCTCCCGGGTGACGAAAAGGCCAAGCAATGAGCGAAGCCCCCGCGACAGAGCACGGACAATGTCTTTGCGGCGCCGTTGGCTTCAATGCCAGCATCGGCGCCCGCGAATTCGGCGTTTGCCATTGCTCGATGTGCCGCCGCTGGTCCGGCGGGACATTTCTGGCTGTCGAATGCGCTGACGTCGCCATCGAGAACGAGGAACATTTCGGTGTTTATACCTCGTCGGAATGGGGCGAGCGCTGCTTCTGCAGGAATTGCGGCAGCACGCTGATGTGGCGCTCCAAGGATGGCAAGCATTTTGCCGTCTCGTTGCAGGCTTTCGACAACCCTTCCAGTTTCCATTTTGCGTCGCAGATTTTCACGGATGAGAAGCCTTCGAGCTATTCTTTCGCGCAAACCACGCAGAACATGACCGGCCCCGAATTCATCGCCATGATCACCTCGGCGGAGCACTAGAATGACTGAGCATAACGTCCGCAATTTCACGATCAACTTCGGTCCGGAACACCCTTCCGCGCACGGCGTGCTGCGCCTGGTTCTGGAACTGGACGGCGAAATCGTCGAACGCGTCGATCCGCATATCGGTCTTCTGCATCGCGGCACCGAAAAGCTGATCGAGACCAAGACCTACCTTCAGGCGGTGCCTTATTTCGACCGTCTCGACTACGTCGCGCCGATGAACCAGGAACACGCTTTCGCGCTCGCCGTCGAAAAGCTTCTGGGTCTCGAAATCCCGATGCGCGGCCAGTTGATCCGCGTGCTTTATTCGGAAATCGGCCGCATCCTGTCGCACATCATGAACGTGACGACTCAGGCCATGGACGTCGGCGCAATGACGCCGCCTGTCTGGGGCTTCGAGGAACGTGAAAAGCTGATGGTGTTCTACGAGCGCGCCTGTGGCGCCCGCATGCACTCGGCCTATGTCCGTCCGGGCGGCGTACATCAGGATCTGCCGCCGGAACTGGTCGAAGATATCGGCAAATGGTGCGATCCCTTCATTACCGTTCTCGACAATATCGAAGGCCTGTTGACCGACAACCGCATCTACAAGCAGCGTAACGTCGATATCGGCGTCGTCTCGCTTGAAGATGCCTTTGCCTGGGGTTTCACGGGCGTCATGGTGCGCGGTTCGGGTGCTGCCTGGGATTTGCGTCGCGCGCAGCCTTACGAGTGCTATTCCGATCTGGAGTTCGATATCCCCGTCGGCAAGAACGGCGACTGCTATGACCGTTACCTGATCCGCATGCAGGAAATGCGCGAATCGGTGAAGATCATGAAGCAGTGCGTCGATCTTCTCTCCGGCAAGCACCGCATCGGCCCGGTCTCCTCGCTGGATGGCAAGGTGGTTCCGCCCAAGCGCGGCGAGATGAAGCGTTCGATGGAAGCTCTTATCCATCACTTCAAGCTCTATACCGAAGGCTATCACGTTCCCGCCGGCGAAGTTTACGCCGCCGTCGAAGCGCCGAAGGGCGAGTTCGGCGTCTACGTGGTCGCCGATGGTTCGAACAAGCCCTACCGCTGCAAGATCCGCGCGCCGGGTTATGCACATTTGCAGGCGATGGATTTCCTGTGCAAGGGCCATCAGCTTGCCGACGTTACAGCCGTGCTCGGCTCCCTCGACATCGTGTTCGGGGAGGTCGACCGCTGATGCGTCTGCCGCTGGCCATCTTGGCTTTTCTTGCTGCGATGTCGACCTCCGTTCTCGCCCAGACGGCGACGGACGAGGGGGGCGTATCGCTATCAAGCAGCGGTGGTTCCACCATCAAGCAGCTTCTGTCATCGGGATACGAGATCAAGGCCTCGGTTCCCAATGGCAGCAAGTTCATCGTGTTCATGCAGAAAGACAAGGCGGCTTATGCCTGCGAATTCGTCACGGTGGCGAGATCGCGTTGTGAGACGTTAAACTGAAAAGGCGTGAGGAAGTATGTCCGTTCGTCGACTAGCCGAAGATCAGTTCCAGCCCGTGGCATTTGCCTTTAACGCGGATAATACCGCATGGGCGGAAAAGACGATCCAGAAATATCCGGAGGGACGCCAGCAATCGGCGGTTATCCCGCTGCTTATGCGTGCGCAGGAGCAGGACGGCTGGGTTACCCGCGCCGCCATCGAAAAAATCGCCGACATGCTGGATATGGCCTATATCCGCGTCATGGAAGTAGCGACCTTCTACACCCAGTTCCAGCTGAAGCCGGTCGGCACACGCGCCCATGTTCAGGTTTGCGGCACAACGCCCTGCATGCTGCGCGGCTCCGAAGCGCTGATGGATGTCTGCCGCAAGAAGATCCACCATGATCCGCTGCACACCAACGAGAGCGGCACGCTGTCCTGGGAAGAAGTGGAATGTCAGGGCGCCTGCGTCAACGCGCCGATGGTCATCATCTTCAAGGATGCCTATGAGGATCTGACGCCCGAGCGCCTGGAAGAGATCATCGACACGTTCGAGGCAGGCAAGGGCGACACGGTCAAGACCGGCCCCCAGATCGACCGTCACCAGTCGGTGCCCGTTGGCGGCCTGACGACGCTGACGGAAGAGATCAAGCCAGATCGCTCCAATCTCGACAAGCCTGCGGAAGCTCCGGCGGAAGCAGCCCCCGTTCTTCCTTCGAATGCCGCCAAGCCGAAGACTGACGCACCGGAAACCGATCCGAAGCTGAAGACGCCTGCGAACGAGCCCAAGGCTTCTGCGGAAAACGCAAAGGCAGGGGAACAGCAATCGGCAGGCAAGGAAGCGACAGCATCCAGACCGTCGCTTGAGTCAGCCGACCGTCCGGCAGGCATTGAAAAGCCCGCTGCGCCCGATGACCTGAAACTCATTTCAGGCGTCGGCCCGAAGATCGAAGGCACGCTTAACGAGCTCGGTATCTTTACCTATGCGCAGATTGCCGGCTGGAAGAAGGCCGAGTGCGACTGGGTGGATGGTTATTTGAATTTCAAGGGCCGCATCGAACGCGATGAGTGGATCAAGCAGGCCGAGGCGCTCGCCAAGGGTGGCGAAGCCGAGTATATCAGGGTCTTCGGCAAGAAGCCGCGGTAAAGGGTGAAGCATGTTAAAAGATCAGGATCGCATCTTTACCAATCTCTACGGCCTCAAGGACAAGTCCCTGAAGGGCGTGAGGGCGCGCGGCCACTGGGATGGCACCAAGCAGATCATCGAAAAGGGTCGTGACTGGATCATCAATGAGATGAAGGCTTCCGGCCTTCGCGGTCGCGGCGGCGCAGGCTTCCCGACGGGTCTCAAGTGGTCCTTCATGCCCAAGGAAAGCGACGGCCGTCCGCATTATCTCGTGGTCAACGCCGACGAATCCGAGCCCGGCACCTGCAAGGACCGCGAAATCCTGCGCAACGATCCGCATACGCTGATCGAAGGCTGCGTGATCGCCGGTTTCGCCATGGGTGCGCACACCGCCTATATCTACGTGCGCGGCGAATATATGCGCGAACGTGAGGCGCTTCAGGCCGCCATCGACGAATGTTACGATGCCGGCCTGCTCGGCAAGAACAACAAGAACGGCTGGGATTTCGACATCTACGTCCATCACGGCGCAGGTGCCTATATCTGCGGCGAAGAGACGGCCCTGCTCGAAAGCCTCGAGGGCAAGAAGGGCCAGCCGCGCCTGAAGCCGCCGTTCCCGGCCAATATGGGTCTTTACGGTTGCCCAACGACCGTCAACAACGTCGAATCCATCGCCGTTGCTCCGACCATTCTGCGCCGAGGTGCGGCATGGTTCTCGTCTATCGGCCGTCCGAACAATGTCGGCACCAAGCTGTTCATGGTCTCCGGCCATGTCGAGCGTCCATGCACCTTCGAAGATGCGCTGGGCCTGTCCTTCCGTGAGCTGATCGAACACCATTGCGGTGGCATTCGTGGCGGCTGGGACAATCTGCTTGGCGTCATCCCCGGCGGCGCATCCTGCCCCATCGTGCGCGGTGAGGACATGAAGGACGCCATCATGGACTTCGACGGCATGCGCGAAGTGAAGTCGTCCTTCGGCACCGGCGGCATGATCGTCATGGACAAGTCCACCGACGTCATTAAGGCGATCGCCCGCATCGCGGCGTTCTTCAAGCATGAAAGCTGCGGCCAGTGCACGCCGTGCCGTGAAGGCACCGGCTGGATGTGGCGCGTGCTGGAACGCATGGTGAAGGGCAACGCGCAGAAGCGCGAAATCGACATGCTGTTCGAAGTGACGAAGCAGATTGAAGGGCACACCATCTGTGCGCTCGGCGACGCCGCCGCATGGCCGGTACAGGCGCTGATCCGCAATTTCCGTCCGGAAATCGAAAAGCGCATCGACCAATATACCTACAGGGCCATGGATGATGGCGCTGTTCTGGAAGCTGCCGAATAAGCTTTTCGCAGTTTGCATGCGGCGCGGGGATGATCCCGGCGCCGGAAAACCATGAAGCGCCTGACCGACGAGATGAAGTGTCGGGCGCGATTAAGGATTTGTTGCGGACCGTGTGAGAGACACGGGACGAACAGGCAACAGGACGTAAGTAGAACCATGGCAAAGCTCAAGGTTGACGGTAAAGAGATCGAGGTTCCGGATCATTTCACGCTGTTGCAGGCGTGCGAGGAGGCTGGTGCTGAAGTTCCGCGCTTTTGTTTTCATGAGCGCTTGTCGGTCGCGGGTAACTGCCGCATGTGTCTCATCGAGGTGAAGGGCGGACCGCCCAAGCCCGCCGCATCCTGCGCCATGGGCGTGCGCGACGTTCGCGGCGGCCCGAATGGCGAATTGCCTGAGGTTTTCACCAACACGCCGATGGTCAAGAAGGCCCGCGAAGGCGTGATGGAGTTCCTTCTCATCAACCACCCGCTCGATTGCCCGATCTGCGACCAGGGCGGCGAATGCGACCTGCAGGACCAGGCCATGGCCTTCGGTATCGCCGGTTCGCGTTACGCGGAAAACAAGCGTGCGGTTGAAGACAAATATATCGGCCCGCTCGTCAAGACGGTGATGAACCGCTGCATCCACTGCACCCGCTGCGTCCGTTTCACCACGGAAGTTGCCGGCATCGCCGAACTCGGCCTCATCGGCCGCGGCGAGGACGCTGAAATCACCACCTATCTCGAGCAGGCTATGACCTCCGAGCTTCAGGGCAACGTCGTCGATCTTTGCCCGGTCGGTGCGCTCACCTCCAAGCCCTTCGCTTTCACTGCCCGTCCGTGGGAACTGAACAAGACCGAAACCATCGACGTGATGGACGCTCTCGGTTCGGCAATCCGCGTCGATACCCGTGGCCGCGAAGTCATGCGCGTCATGCCGCGTGTCAACGAGGCGATCAACGAAGAGTGGATCTCCGACAAGAGCCGCTTCATCTGGGACGGCCTGAAGACGCAGCGTCTCGACCGCCCTTACGTCCGCAAGGATGGCCGCTTGCAGCCCGCAAGCTGGGGTGAAGCCTTCGGCGCTATCAAGCAGGCGGTTGCCGCAACCAGCGGCAGCAAGATCGGCGCGATTGCCGGTGACCTTGCTTCCGTCGAGGAAATGTTCGCGCTGAAGTCGCTTCTGGCGTCGCTCGGCTCGGCCAATGTCGATTGCCGTCAGGATGGCGCAGCGCTTGATCCGTCTTTGGGTCGCGCCAGCTACCTGTTCAATTCCACAATCGAAGGCATCGAGCACGCGGATGCGCTGCTGATCGTCGGCGCCAACCCGCGTTATGAAGCGGCCGTGCTCAATGCACGTATCCGCAAGCGCTGGCGTCGCGGTGGTTTCCCGATCGGCGTGATCGGCGAAGCCGGTGAGCTGCGCTACAATTATGAATATCTCGGCTCCGGCGCGGAAACGCTTTCCGATCTCGCCAATGGCTCTCACAGCTTCGTTGAGAAGCTGAAGTCCGCCAAGAACCCGCTGATCATCATCGGCCAGGGCGCTCTGGCACGCCCCGATGGTGCAGCCGTTCTCGCGGCCGCTGCGAAGCTTGCCGTTTCGGTTGGCGCAATCAGCGAAGAGTGGAACGGCTTCTCGGTGCTTCACACTGCCGCTGCCCGCGTCGGTGGTCTCGACATCGGCTTCGTGCCGGGCGAGGGCGGTGTTGCTGCTGCCGAAATGGTAACGTCCATGGACGTTCTCTTCCTGCTCGGCGCCGATGAAATCGACCTGTCGAACAAGGGCGCCAAGTTCACCGTCTACATCGGCAGCCACGGCGATCATGGCGCGATGAACGCCGACGTCATCCTTCCGGGTGCGGCCTATACCGAAAAATCCGGTATCTGGGTCAACACCGAAGGCCGCGTTCAGGTGGGCAACCGCGCCGGTTTCGCACCGGGCGAGGCCCGTGAAGACTGGGCGATCCTGCGTGCGCTTTCCGACGTGCTCGGCAAGAAGCTGCCGTTCGATTCGCTGTCGGCGCTGCGCGGCCAGCTTTATGTCGCGCATCCGCATCTGGCGGAAACCGATGAGATCGTTGCCGGCAACGGCGCGGATGTCGAGGCACTTGCCGCTCGCGCGGGCAGCCTCAAAAAGTCTGCGTTTGCCTCGCCGGTAAAAGACTTTTATTTGACGAACCCGATTGCGCGCGCATCCGCCGTCATGGCCGAGTGTTCCGCATTGGCCCGCAACAATTTCCAGGCTGCGGCAGAGTAAGGGTAGGGGATTATGGAATCGTTTTTCTGGAGCTACGTCTGGCCCGCGCTGATCATGGTCGGCCAGTCCCTGCTGCTTCTCGTTTGCCTTCTGGTGGCCATCGCCTTCCTTCTGCTTGCCGACCGTAAGGTCTGGGCAGCCGTGCAGTTGCGCCGTGGTCCCAACGTCGTCGGCCCCTTTGGTCTGTTCCAGTCCTTCGCCGACCTTTTGAAATTCATCCTGAAGGAGCCCGTCATTCCCGCGGGCGCCAACAAGGCGGTCTTCCTTCTGGCGCCGCTGGTTGCCGTAACGCTGGCGCTCGCCACCTACGCGGTCATCCCCTTTGCCGATGGCTGGGTCGTTGCCAATATCAATGTCGGCATTCTCTACATTTTCGCGATTTCCTCGCTTGAAGTGTACGGCATCATCATGGGCGGCTGGGCTTCGAACTCGAAGTACCCGTTCCTCGGCGCGCTTCGTTCGGCGGCGCAGATGGTGTCCTACGAAGTGTCGATCGGCCTCGTCATCGTCACCGTGCTTCTGTGCGTCGGCTCGCTCAACCTCACGGATATCGTTCTGGCGCAGCGTACCGGCCTCGGCACAATGATAGGTCTGCCGGCCTCGTTCCTCGACTGGCACTGGCTGTCGCTGTTCCCGATGTTCATCGTGTTCTTCATCTCGGGCCTTGCCGAAACCAACCGTCCGCCCTTCGACCTTCCGGAAGCGGAATCGGAACTGGTGGCCGGTCACATGGTCGAATATGGCTCGACGCCTTACATGATGTTCATGCTCGGCGAATATGCTGCGATCGTTCTGATCTGCTGCCTGACGACGATCCTGTTCCTTGGTGGCTGGCTGCCGATCGTGGATGTGTGGTTCCTGAACTGGATTCCGGGCATTGTCTGGTTCGCGCTCAAGGGCTGCATGGTTTTCTTCATGATCGCTCTGGTGAAGGCCTTCGTTCCGCGTTACCGCTATGACCAGCTCATGCGCCTTGGCTGGAAGGTGTTCCTGCCGCTGTCGCTCGCCATGGTCGTTATTGTTGCATTCGTATTGAAGCTGACGGGGTGGGCCGGTTGATGTCCGTACGCCTCGCTCAGAAATCTGGAGTTTGAGATGGCCAGCCTTTCCCAAGCCGTCAATTCACTGTTCCTCAAGGAGTTCGTCGGTGCGATCTTCCTGACGATGCGCCACTTCTTCAAGCAGAAGGCCACGGTGAATTATCCTTTCGAAAAGGGCCCGGTGTCTCCGCGCTTCCGCGGCGAGCATGCGCTGCGCCGTTATCCGAACGGTGAAGAGCGCTGCATCGCCTGCAAGCTGTGTGAGGCGATCTGTCCCGCTCAGGCGATCACCATCGAAGCCGGTCCGCGCCGCAATGACGGCACCCGCCGCACGGTGCGTTACGACATCGACATGGTGAAGTGCATCTATTGCGGTTTCTGCCAGGAAGCCTGCCCGGTGGATGCCATCGTCGAAGGCCCGAACTTCGAATTCGCGACGGAAACCCGCGAGGAGCTTTATTTCGACAAGCAAAGGCTTCTCGACAATGGCGACCGCTGGGAGCGTGAAATTGCGCGCAACCTCGCACTGGATGCGCCTTACCGTTAAGGCGCAACCGTCTTTCCGGGGGAGACCCCGGGAAGCGAAGAAAGAGTAAAAGAGCCTGCACGGTTATCGCCGGCGGGGACGAAACGGGTAGAGCGCGCGATTGCGCGGTCTTTGCCCGGATGAGGACAAGAAGGCACCAACATGGGTCTGCACGCTGTATTCTTTTATATATTCGCTTTCGTCGCCGTGGCGTCTGCGTTCATGGTCATCGCATCGAAGAACCCTGTTCATTCGGTGCTGTTTCTGATTTTGACCTTCTTCAACGCAGCCGCGCTGTTCCTGCTGACGGGGGCCGAATTCCTCGCCATGATCCTGCTCGTCGTTTATGTCGGTGCGGTGGCGGTGCTCTTCCTCTTCGTCGTCATGATGCTGGATGTGGATTTTGCGGAGCTGCGCTCCGGCGTGCTGCAATATGCGCCGATCGGTGCGCTGATCGGTATCATCCTCGCGGCTGAACTGATCGTCGTGGTCGGCGGCAGCGTGCTCAACCCGCAGGCGGCCAAATCGATTACCATGCCGATCCCGTCACCGGCCGTGCGCACCAATACGGCCGCGCTGGGCGACGTGCTCTATACCAATTACGTCTACTTCTTCCAGCTTGCCGGTCTCGTGCTGCTGGTGGCCATGATCGGCGCCATCGTGCTGACGCTGCGTCACCGCACCGACATCAAGCGGCAGAACATATCCACGCAGGTCGGACGTGACCCGAAGACCGCCGTCACCACGGTCAAGGTCAAGCCGGGCCAGGGCATCTGAAGGCGCGAACGGATCCAAGGAAACAGAATATGGAAATCGGTCTTTCCCACTACCTGACGGTCAGCGCGATCCTCTTCACGATCGGCATCTTCGGTATCTTCCTCAACCGGAAGAACGTCATCGTCATCCTCATGTCGATCGAGCTCATCCTGTTGGCGGTCAACATCAACATGGTGGCGTTCTCGGCTTTCCTGAACGACATCGTCGGCCAGGTCTTCGCACTGTTCATTCTGACCGTCGCAGCCGCCGAAGCGGCCATCGGTCTTGCAATACTCGTTGTCTTCTACCGCAACCGCGGATCGATCGCTGTCGAAGACGTCAATATGATGAAGGGCTGATAAGGCTATGATCTACAAGGCTATCGTCTTTCTTCCCCTGATCGGCTTCCTGATTGCCGGCCTGTTTGGCCGGTCGATCGGCGCCAAGGCTTCGGAATATCTCACCACCGGTCTGATGATCGTGGTCGCCGTCCTGTCGTGGATCGTCTTCTTCTCCGTCGCGCTTGCCCATGGCGAGCCGGGCGAGGTGATCAAGGTCACCGTGCTGCGCTGGATCCAGTCCGGCGGCATCGACGTCGAGTGGGCGTTCCGCATCGATACCCTGACGGCCGTCATGTTCGTCGTCGTCAACACCGTCTCGACGCTGGTGCACCTCTATTCGATCGGATACATGCACCACGATCCGCATCGTCCGCGCTTCTTTGCCTATCTTTCGCTGTTCACCTTCGCCATGCTGATGCTGGTGACCTCCGACAACCTGCTGCAGATGTTCTTCGGCTGGGAAGGCGTTGGTCTGGCGTCGTACCTGCTGATCGGTTTCTGGTTCAAGAAGCCTTCGGCGTCTGCTGCTGCCATGAAGGCGTTCATCGTCAACCGCGTTGGCGACTTCGGCTTCATTCTCGGCATATCAGGCGTCTTCGTGCTGTTCGGCTCGATCAATTTCGAAACCATCTTCGCTGCCGCCAGCACCTATCTGCCGGCTGAAGGTGCAGCTTCCACCGAAACCGTCATCAACCTGTTCGGCATGCAGCTGGACAAGGCCAATGCGATGACGGGCGTCTGCCTGCTGCTCTTCATGGGCGCCATGGGTAAGTCGGCGCAGTTCCTGCTGCACACCTGGCTGCCGGACGCGATGGAAGGCCCGACCCCTGTGTCCGCCCTCATTCACGCCGCAACAATGGTCACCGCCGGTGTCTTCCTGGTTGCCCGCATGTCGCCGCTGTTCGAATTGTCGCATGATGCGCTCACTGTCGTGACGCTGGTCGGCGCCATCACCGCCTTCTTCGCAGCGACCGTCGGTCTCGTGCAGAACGATATCAAGCGCGTGATTGCCTATTCGACCTGCTCGCAGCTCGGTTACATGTTCGTGGCACTTGGCGTCGGTGCTTATGGCGCGGCCGTGTTCCACCTCTTCACGCATGCCTTCTTCAAGGCACTGCTGTTCTTGTGCGCCGGTTCGGTTATCCATGCCGTCGATGGCGAGCAGGACATGCGTTACATGGGCGGCCTGCGCAAGCATATCCCCATCACCTTCTGGACGATGACCGTCGGCACGCTTGCGCTGACAGGTGTGGGCATTCCGGGCACGATGATCGGCTTTGCCGGCTTCTTCTCGAAGGACGTGATCATCGAATCCGCTTATGCGTCCCATTCGGTGCTGTCGGGTTTCGCCTTCACGCTGCTGGTCATCGCAGCGCTGTTCACCAGCTTCTATTCCTGGCGTCTGGCGTTCATGACCTTCTTCGGAAAGCCGCGCGCTTCGGCTGACGTGATGCACCATGTGCATGAATCGCCGATGGTCATGCTGATCCCGCTCTTCATCCTCACCGTCGGGGCGATCTTCGCCGGTGTTGTCTTCGAAGGTTACTTCTTCGGCCATGAATATGCCGAGTTCTGGAAGGGTGCTCTCTTCACGCTTCCGGAAAATGAAATCCTTGACGAGTTCCACCATGTTCCGCTGTGGGTCAAGTGGAGCCCGTTCTTCGCCATGGCGCTTGGTTTTGTCACCGCATGGTACATGTATATCAAGTCGCCGGAGACGCCGAAGCGTCTGGCAGCGACCCATCGCGGCCTCTATCAGTTCCTCTTGAACAAGTGGTATTTCGACGAGCTTTACGACTTCCTCTTCGTGCGTTCCGCAAAGGCGCTTGGCCGCTTCCTGTGGAAGAAGGGCGACGTGGCCGTCATCGACCACTACGGACCGAACGGCATTGCAGCGCGTGTGGTTGACGTGACCAACCGCATGGTCCGCCTGCAATCCGGTTACCTTTATCACTATGCCTTTGCGATGCTGATCGGCATCGCGGCGCTTGTCACCTGGATGATGCTCGGGAGTGCGTTTTGATGACCGATTGGCCAATTCTTTCAACGGTCACCTTTCTGCCGCTCGTCGGCGTGGTGCTCTTGCTGCTGACCAATGAGAACGGCCCTTACGGTCGCCGCAACATTCTCAACGTCTCGCTGCTGACGACCGTTTTCACCTTCCTGGTGTCGCTGTTCGTCTGGATCGGCTTCGATAATTCGAACCCCGGTTTCCAGATGGTGGAAAAACACGCATGGTTCGGCAACATCGCCGCCTATCATCTGGGCGTCGACGGCATCTCCATGCTGTTCGTCATCCTCACCACCTTCCTCATGCCTTTCTGCGTGCTGGCAAGCTGGCAGTCGGTTGAAAAGCGCATCAAGGAATACATGATCGCCTTCCTGCTTCTGGAAGTCGTCATGATCGGCGTCTTCGTGGCGCTGGATACGGTTCTTTTCTACGTCTTCTTCGAAGCAACGCTGATCCCGATGTTCATCATCATCGGCGTTTGGGGCGGCAAGGATCGCGTCTACGCATCCTACAAATTCTTCCTCTACACGCTGCTTGGCTCGGTTCTGACCATGCTCGCCATCATGGCGATGTACTGGCAGTCCGGCACGACCGATATGACGGAATTGCTGAAATACGGCTTCCCGGCCGGCATGCAGACCTGGCTATGGCTTGCCTGTTTCGCCGCTTTCTCGGTCAAGATGCCGATGTGGCCGGTACACACCTGGCTGCCGGATGCGCACGTGCAGGCGCCGACCGCGGGTTCCGTCATTCTGGCAGGCGTCATGCTGAAGCTTGGCGGTTACGGTTTCATCCGTTTCTCGCTGTCGATGTTCCCCTTGGCGTCGGACTATTTCGCTCCCTTCGTCTTCACGCTGTCGGTTCTCGCCATCATCTACACCTCGCTCGTGGCGATGATGCAGGACGACATCAAGAAGCTGATCGCCTATTCCTCCGTTGCCCACATGGGTTACGTGACCATGGGCATCTTCGCGGCCAATGTGCAGGGCGTGCAGGGCGCAATCTTCCAGATGCTGTCGCACGGCATCGTGTCGGGCGCGCTCTTCCTCTGCGTCGGCGTCGTTTACGATCGGCTGCATACCCGTGAGATCTCTGCCTATGGCGGCCTCGTGAACAACATGCCGAAATATGCCGTCGCCTTCATGATCTTCACCATGGCCAATGTCGGTCTGCCCGGCACCTCCGGCTTCGTTGGTGAATTCCTGACGCTGATCGGCGTATTCCGCGCCAACACGCTGGTCGCGCTGTTTGCGGCAACCGGCGTCATCCTCTCGGCCGCTTACGCGCTGTGGCTTTACCGCCGCGTGATTTTCGGTGCGCTTGAGAAGGAAAGCCTGAAATCGATGCTAGATCTGTCGACCCGCGAAAAGGTCATCCTTTATCCGCTGGTTGCGCTGACGATCTTCTTCGGCGTCTATCCGGCTCCGGTTTTCGATGCGACAGCCGCTTCGGTCGATCTTCTGGTAAACAACTATACGGCTGCATTGCAGGCGGCGCAAAATGTTGCGCTTTCTATGAATTGACGACAGGACCCGTTGGACATGACCGCTGAAATTCTTTTTGCCAGTCTGCACATCGCGACGCCCGAACTGATCCTTGCGGTCGGCGCGCTGGCGCTGCTCATGATTGGCGTCTTCTCGGGCGACAAGTCGACAACGACGGTCACGGGCCTCTCCGTGGCCTTGCTGCTCGTCGTCGGTCTCTGGATCGTCTTTGCGCCCGCTTCGGGTGTGGCTTTCGGCGGCGTTTACGTCGCCGATGCCTTCGGCAACTTCATGAAGGTGCTGGCGCTGATCGGGTCGATCACCGCCATGATCCTTTCTGTCGGCCAGAGCCGTTTCGAGCCGGTCGGCCGGTTCGAGTATCCGGTGCTTCTGGTTCTGGCGACGCTCGGCATCCTGCTGATGATTTCGGCCAACAACCTGATCTCGCTCTATATGGCGCTGGAGCTGCAGTCGCTTGCGCTCTACGTCGTCTGCGCCATCAACCGGGAAAGCCTGCGCTCCACCGAAGCGGGCCTGAAATATTTCGTTCTCGGTGCGCTCTCCTCGGGCATGCTGCTTTACGGCATGTCGCTGGTTTACGGCTTTACCGGCAATACCGGCTTTACCGAAATCGCCCAGGTTCTGACGGCGGAGACCCGTTCGCTCGGCCTCGTCTTCGGTCTGGTTTTTGTTCTTGCCGGTCTGGCATTCAAGATTTCCGCCGTGCCGTTCCACATGTGGACGCCTGATGTTTATGAGGGTGCGCCGACACCGGTCACAGCCTTCCTGTCTGCCGCTCCCAAGATCGGCGCCATGGCGATCTTCGTTCGCATCGTCGTGGACGCTTTCCAGCCGGTCTTTGCCGACTGGCAGCAGATCGTCGTCTTCATCTCCATCGCTTCCATGCTGCTCGGCTCGTTCGCGGCAATCGGCCAGAAGAACATCAAGCGCCTGATGGCCTATTCTTCCATCGGTCACATGGGTTACGCGCTGGTTGGTCTTGCGGCGGGCACCGAGGCGGGTATCTCGGGCGTCATTCTCTACATGACCATCTACATGGTCATGACGCTCGGCACCTTCGCCTGCATTCTCTCCATGCGTCGCAAGGAAATCGGCAATGTCGAAAATGTCGAGGATCTGGCCGGGCTTTCGTCCACCAACCCCTTCATGGCAGTTGTTCTGACGATCCTGATGTTCTCGCTTGCCGGCATTCCGCCGCTCGCCGGATTCTTCGGCAAGTACTACGTCTTCCTTGCTGCCATCGAAGCCAAACTCTATCCGCTTGCCGTCATCGGTGTGATCGGCTCGGTTGTCGGTGCGTATTATTATATCCGCGTCGTCAAGGTCATGTGGTTCGATGAAGCCAAGGGCAGCTTCGAGCGTCCGGCTGGCGAACTGAAAATCGTTTATGCGCTCTCTGGACTGTTCGTCGTCGCTTTCATCGTCTTCGGTGGTGCGCTCGGCAATGCAGTCACGGTTGCGGCAAAGACGTTCTTTTGAGCAATACGCACAAGCATACGGGCCGGATGTCCATCGATGACTTCCGGCACGAGGAGATGGCGGAAACGCCATCGACCAACATCGAATGTTTCGCCCGCGCAAGGGCAGGCGATGGCGGCAATCTGTGGATCACCGCCATCCGCCAGACTGGCGGGCGCGGTCGCCGCGGCCGGCCTTGGGTGTCTGAACCAGGCAATCTCTACGCTTCGCTTCTTCTCATCGATCCCGCGCCAATGGACCGCATCGGTTCATTGCCGCTTGCCTTTGCGCTCGCCGTCTACCGCGCCATTCGCGCTGTGCTGCCGACGGGTGGCGATCCGCTAGAGATAAAGTGGCCGAATGACGTGCTGATCGGGCGCCGGAAGACCTGCGGCATTCTGATGGAAGCCGAACTTCTGCCGGATGGACGCCGCGCCATCGTCATCGGCATCGGCATCAATATCGCCCACAAGCCTGAAAATCCGCTTTATCCCGTCACCATGCTGTCCGAACACGGGGCGTCGTGCTCCCCCGACGAGCTGTTCGCGCATCTCTTCCGCGAGACAGCGGATGTGCTGCAAAGCTGGGATGAGGGCAGGGGCGTTTCCGGGGTCATGGCCGGATGGCGGGCGGCTGCCTGCGGTATCGGCGAACATATCACCGTCAATTTTCCGGATCGCTCGATCGGCGGGCGTTTCGTTGGAATTGATGATAATGGTTATCTGCTGCTGGATGAGGATGAGGGCACAAGGCGCTCCATCGCCGCCGGCGACGTGTTTTTTGGATGAGGTGGACGGCGTGTCTTCAAGGACCCGCGCCGAACCTCTTCCCACAGGTTGGAGCTTTCCTGCTGCTCATGAAAAGCAGGGTGACAGACCGGCTCCGCATCGGCCCGGTCGATCATATGATGTTTCATGTCCGATGCTGTTAAACGGGCGGCTGGGCGCGGCATATTGCCGTCGCCAGCGCGCTCTCGTGAGTGGATAAGAAGAACAATGACTAAACAGGACGAACTGGTATTTTTGCCGCTTGGCGGCGTCGGCGAAATTGGCATGAATCTGGCGCTGTACGGCTACGGTCCGGAAAACAAGCGCCAATGGATCATGGTGGATTGCGGCGTTACCTTTGCCGGCCTMGATCTGCCTGGTGTCGATCTGGTTCTCCCCGATATCAGCTATATCGCCGAGCAGAAGAAGAACCTCAAAGGCATCATCATCACCCACGCCCATGAGGATCACTACGGCGCGCTGAACGATCTGTGGCCGGGCCTCAACGTGCCCGTCTATGCCTCGGGTTTCACCGCCGGCATGCTGGAGGCAAAGCGCGCCTACGAGGGCAGTCGTGCCGAAATTCCAATCACCCCGTTCAAGGCGGGTGATCGCATCAATGTCGGCCCTTTCGAAATCGAGGCCGTCGGCGTCAACCATTCGATCCCCGAGCCGATGTCGCTGGTCATCCGCACGCCGCTTGGCAATGTCATCCACACGGGCGACTGGAAGATTGACGAGGCGCCGTCTCTCGGTCCGTTGACGGATGAGGCGCGTTTCCGCGCCATCGGCGAGGAGGGCGTGCTGGCGTTGATGTGCGACAGCACCAACTCGCTGCGTGACGGCGTATCGCCTTCGGAGCACGAAGTGTCTGAGGGGCTGCGCCAGATCATTGAAAATGCCGAGGGTCGCGTGGCCATCACCACCTTCTCCTCCAATGTTGGCCGTATCCGCTCCATCGCGCAGGCTGCGGAAGCTGCCGGACGCGAAGTGCTGCTGCTCGGCTCGTCGCTGAAGCGCGTCGTCAACGTTTCGCAGGATCTCGGCATCATGGAAGGTATCAAGCCGTTCCTGGCTGAAGACGAATACGGCTATATTCCGCGCAACAAGGTGGTCGTCATTCTCACGGGTTCGCAGGGTGAGCCGCGGGCAGCCCTTGCCAAGCTTTCGCGCGATGAGATGCGTAATGTGGCGCTGGCTGCCGGTGATACGGTGGTATTTTCCTCGCGCGCCATTCCGGGCAACGAAAAGGCGATCATCGAGATCAAGAACGGCCTGATAGAGCAGGGCATCCATATCGTTACCGACAATGAKGCTTTGGTGCATGTCTCCGGCCATCCCCGCCGTAACGAACTTCTGAGGATGTACGAATGGACCAAGCCGCAAATCCTGGTGCCGGTGCATGGCGAGGCGGCGCATCTGGTGGCGCAGAAGGAACTGGCCGAACAGGCCGGCATTTCTCAGGTGCCGAAGGTTCGTAACGGCAACATTCTGCGTCTGGCGCCTGGTCCTGCGGAAGTCATCAACGACGCACCGCACGGCCGCGTCTTCAAGGACGGCAACCTCATCGGTGACCTCGACGAGATGGGGATCAGCAACCGCCGCAAGCTTTCCTTCGCCGGCCATGTCTCCGTCAATGTGCTGCTGGACAGCCGCTACGACTTCCTCGGAGATCCCGATGTCGTACCTTTCGGCCTGCCGGAATTCGATGATGAGGGCGAGGACATGGAAGATACGCTCTATGACGCCGTACTGGGCGCCGTGGAAAGCATCCCCCGGGCCCGCCGCAAGGACCTTGCGCTGCTGCGCGAGTCAGTGCGCCGCGCCGTACGCGCCGCTGCCAATCAGGCATGGGGCAAGAAGCCGATCGTGACGGTTTTCGTCACCAAGGTCTGAACCGGAAAATACCGGGTTTTCAAACCGTCACGCCCCGTCATGTCCGGACCATCTCGGACATGACGCAATCGCTGTCCGCGATCGTTCCTTCTCCTCTCTTGCAGCTTTTTACACATCTTGCAGGGAAGTGATTCCGGTTCGCGGATGAATGCGTTACAAGGGGCGCACCACGCAGGAGGACGTCATGCCGCTTCTTTCGGTCTTCGCCATTTATTTCATCGTCTGGTGGACGGTGCTTTTCGTTGTGCTGCCGATTGGCCTTCGCACCCAGGAGGAAGACGGCGATGTGGCGATCGGCACGGTTGCAAGCGCCCCGTCAAGGTTCAGGGGCGGGCGCATCGTGTTGTGGACAACGCTGATATCGGCTTTGATCTGCGGGCTCTGGTACGGCGTAACCTGGTGGTTCGGCGTCAGCATGGACGACCTTCCGAGAATTATCCCGGTTTTCGACTGAAGCACTTCACCCACGCGCCAGGATTAAGCGCGCCGTAGAATTTGCAGCGTGGCGGGCTTCCTGATGCGATTTAAGGCAACATAAGCCGTGCTGCCGTTTTATGCACGGTCGCCAAAAGATGCGCCAGTGCTGTCACATGGATGTCATATCAGTCGTGCACACACCATGAGAGTGTCTGGCGGGCAATTCTCTGTCACAATTTTACCGGAATAACCATTCGGGGTTGTGAACTTCGCCGGAATCAAAAAAAAACAAGGCATTTCAGCCTTGTTTTTCAGGTTTCGCGTGATCTGTAACCGTTACCGGGGCAGCGACAAGCGCGCCTAAGATCGAATCCTCCCAAGACTGACCGCGAAAACGGCAAGAATTTAGACTTCCTGCCTCTTTTGTGAGCTAAAGTTAGCCCAATCACCCATGCTTGTCATCTCATTTTTTGCATATTTGTTACAGTCGGCAAAAAATTCCCTGTGGTGCAATTTGTCGCACCGGATCAAGAATAATATTCCGGCCAAAGCGTTTTGACGCGAATTAGCTATCGCGAAAATGCCACGAAATCGCCTAGGCAGGTCTTTGCATGGCGGGTTTTCTTCTTGGTCAGAAACAGCTATGTACGGCGCCAATATCCCTCTATTCGGGGCGATTCCCGCGCCTTTGCGTGTTGTTGCCCATACCAATGGAAGTCGTCATGCGTCTCAGCCGTTATTTCATGCCCATCCTGAAGGAAAACCCCAAGGAAGCGGAGATTGTCTCCCATCGCCTCATGCTGCGTGCGGGCATGATCCGGCAGCAATCGGCTGGCATCTATTCCTGGCTACCGCTGGGCAAGCGCGTTCTGGACAAGGTCAACAGGATCATCCGCGAGGAGCAAGACCGCTCGGGCGCGATCGAGCTTCTGATGCCGACGCTGCAGACCGCTGAGCTGTGGCAGGAGAGCGGCCGTTATGACGATTACGGCAAGGAAATGCTGCGCATCAAGGACCGTCAGGACCGCCAGATGCTGTATGGCCCCACTAACGAGGAGATGATCACTGACATCTTCCGGTCCTATGTGAAATCCTACAAGAACCTGCCGCTGAACCTCTATCATATTCAGCTGAAGTTCCGCGACGAGGTGCGCCCCCGTTTCGGCACCATGCGCTCGCGCGAGTTTTTGATGAAGGATGCCTATTCCTTCGATCTGACCAAGGAAGACGCGATCCACTCCTATAACAAGATGTTCGTGGCTTACCTGCGCACCTTTGAGCGCCTTGGCCTGCGCGCCATTCCCATGCGTGCCGATACCGGCCCGATTGGCGGCAATCACAGCCACGAATTCATCATTCTGGCCGATACCGGCGAATCCGAAGTCTTCTGCCACAAGAGCTTCCTCGACCGCGCCATCCCCGCCGATGATACCAACTTCGACGACGTCGCAGCCCTTCAGGGCGTTTTCGACGAATGGACGGCCGACTATGCCGCCACCTCGGAAATGCACGACGAATCTGCTTATGAGGCCATTCCCGATGGCCAGCGCCTTTCCGCGCGCGGCATCGAAGTCGGCCACATCTTCTATTTCGGCACCAAATATTCCGAGCCGATGGGCGCCAAGGTGCAGGGTGCTGATGGCAAGGAACACCCCGTTCACATGGGGTCCTACGGCATTGGCCCGACACGCCTTGTTCCCGCCATCATTGAAGCATCGCATGACGAAAACGGAATCATCTGGCCGGCTTCGGTCGCTCCTTTCGATGTCGTGATTATCAACATGAAGGCAGGTGACGCAGCCTGTGATGCGGCGTGCGAAAAGCTGTATTACTCGCTCTCCAATGCCGGCAAGGATGTTCTTTATGACGATACGGACGACCGCGCGGGCCAGAAGTTCGCGACTGCTGACCTGATCGGCGTGCCGATGCAGATCATCGTCGGCCCACGTTCGGCAGCGAACGGTGAAGTCGAGGTGAAGGATCGCAAGACCGGCGACCGTCAAACCGTCACAATCGAAGCGGCAATGAACAGGGTGCTTGGCTAAGCGCGAAATGGTGAAAGTGACGAGCGGTTTTCGCCTGAAATCCGCTCCAGCTTTATGAGATCAAGATCAGGGGTCGGTTTTTTGTGAAAACCGGCCTTTCAAGTTCAGATCAGGGAGACGACATGGCAAAAGCCGAGGCTGACAAGGGTGCGGCTCCTTCCGCCCGGGAAAGGACCGCCCGGCCGTTTTCTGCTTTCGAGCGCATGGTGGCCTGGCGCTATCTGCGGTCGCGGCGCAAGGAAGCGTTCATATCCGTCATCGCCGGCTTTTCCTTCGTCGGCATCATGCTGGGCGTCGCGACGCTTATCATCGTCATGGCTGTCATGAACGGTTTTCGCACGGAGCTGATTTCGCGCATTCTCGGCATCAACGGCCATATGATCGTCCAGCCGATCGATCAGCCCTTCAACAATTACGATGAGCTGGCGAAGAAGTTCTCCGCCATTCCGGGCGTGACGATGGCCCTGCCGCTGGTAGAGGGGCAGACATTGGCCTCCGGTCGCGGTGGCGCCGGCTCCGGTGCGCTCGTGCGCGGCGTTCGCCAGGACGATATCGACAAGATCAAGGAAGTCGCCACCAACGTCAAGACCGGCGATCTCGTCGGCTTCATGGCGGGCGACGGGGTTCTGGTTGGCTCAAGGCTTGCCGCACAGCTTGGCGTGACGGCGGGTGACGATATCACCCTCATTTCGCCTGAAGGCGATGTGACGCCGATGGGTGTCAACCCCCGCGTCAAATCCTACAAGATTTCGGGCGTCTTCGAGATCGGCATGTCGGAATATGACGCGTCGATGATCTATATGCCGCTGTCCGAAGCCCAGCTTTATTTCAATGCCGAAGGCCTGGTGCAATCCATCGAGCTTTACGTCAGTCGCCCCGACAATGTAGACGGCATCCGCCCGCTGGTGGAGCAGGCAGCTGAACGGCAGATCTATATCACCGACTGGAGACAGCGTAACCAGACCTTCTTTTCCGCCCTGCAGGTGGAAAGAAACGTGATGTTCATGATACTGACGCTCATCGTTCTGGTGGCGGCGCTCAACATCATTTCTGGCCTCATCATGCTGGTTAAGGACAAGGGCAGCGATATCGCCATTCTGCGCACCATGGGCGCCAGTTCCGGCGCCGTCATGCGTATCTTCTTCATGACGGGAGCTGCCATCGGCACGGTGGGCACATTCGCCGGTGTGGCACTCGGCGTCATCGTCTGCCTCAATGTGGAATCCATCCGGCAGTTCTTCTCCTGGGTATCAGGCACGGTGCTGTTTGATCCGCAGCTCTATTTCCTCAGCCAGCTTCCGGCCGAAATGGATATCAGCGAGACCATTACCGTCGTCATCATGGCGCTGACGCTTTCTTTCCTGGCAACCATCTTTCCGGCATGGCGGGCTTCCAAGCTCGATCCGGTGCAGGCCCTGCGTTACGAATAAGGACCGCTTCACAATATGGCAAAAAAATCAGTGCTGCGGCTTACCGGCGTCGAGAGGACCTATGGTCAGGGCGAGACGTCGCTCTCCATTCTGCGCAAGGCCGATTTCGAGTTGAAGAGCGGTGAGATGGTGGCGCTTGTTGCCCCCTCGGGCACCGGCAAATCCACGCTGTTGCATCTCGCTGGGCTTCTCGAACATCCGGATGCTGGCGAGGTTTTCATCAATGACGCGCCCTGCAATGGTCTGCCGGATGAAAAGCGCACGGCGATCCGCCGCAGCGACATCGGTTTTGTCTACCAGTTCCATCATCTGCTGCCGGAGTTCACGGCGGTGGAGAACGTGATGATGCCGCAGCTCATCGCCGGTCTGACGCAGGGCGAGGCCCGCAAGCGTGCGAGCGCGCTGCTCGATTACATGCGCGTCGGCCATCGCGGCGAACATCGCCCGGCTGAGCTTTCCGGCGGTGAACAGCAACGTGTGGCGATTGCGCGCGCCGTTGCCAACGCACCGCTCCTGCTTCTCGCCGACGAGCCGACCGGCAATCTCGATCCCGAGACCGCGCATTACGTGTTCGATGCGCTGGAGGCGCTGGTGCGCCAGTCCGGCCTTGCCGCACTGATCGCCACCCATAATCATGAGCTTGCCAACCGCATGGACCGCCGCGTGACGCTTGCAGACGGCAAGATCGTAGACTTCTGATCGTGATGCAATAAGGCGACCAGAACGCCGCCTTTGCGATCTTTTCTGCGGCTGAGTCTGTCTACGGTCAGGTTTCCCGCGAGGCCACTCGTCCTTCCACAATTGAATTTTCACGAACCCGGAGGTGTTTTTGCCTCCGGGTTTTTTTGCTTTGGAGTCAGTGGCTTGCCATTCACGAAGGTGGAACCGCAGCCGATTCTGCCGCGTTAGCAAGGAGACTATCAATAAAAGCCTGTTGACAATCGAACAAAATGAGAACAAAGTTAGAACATAACGAGTAAGGAGAGACCAATGACTGATTTCATCCGTGACGTTGCCGCTTTCGCCTCCATCGCTGTGTTTGTCGCCAGCTTTTCGGTGATCCTCACTGCCCTGTGAAGGGCACACCGGCGCAGAAGCCTGTATAGACGCCGAAAGGCGGTGGACTTTGAAGGCCGAAAATCGGAAAATCGCCCCCTCGATTCAGAATGACAGGATGACGATATGGGCGAGACGGTTACGCGTGGAGAGACCTCTAGCGAAACGCTGAAAACACCCGGTTTCGTCCATCTGCGGGTTCACTCCGCTTACTCCCTGCTTGAGGGGGCTTTACCCCTCAAGAAAATCATGTCCAAGGCCGTTGCAGACGGCCAGCCGGCCATAGCCATTACCGACACCAACAATCTTTTCGTCGCGCTGGAGTTTTCCGAAAAGGCGCGTGATGAGGGCTTGCAGCCGATTATCGGCTGTCAGGTGTCGATCGACATGCAGGATGCGGTGGATGATCGCCGCAACCACAACAGCCACCTTGCCAAGCTTCCGGCCATCGTGCTGCTCGCGGCGGATGCCGGAGGGTACGAGCGGCTGGTGGACCTTATCAGCCGCGCTTATCTGGAGGGCGAAAGCGGTGGCCAGTCCGTGCATATTACCCGTGCATGGCTGGAGGAAGCCTCCAATGCCGGGCTGATCGTGCTGACGGGTGCCTCCGGTGGTCCGGTGGATATGGCTCTGAAGGAACGGCATACGGCGCAGGCGAGAGAACGCCTGCTGGCGCTGAAATCACTCTTCGGTGACAAGCTTTATATCGAATTGCAGCGTCAGTCCGGTTTCGACCGCGCCCATGAGCGGCGTATGATCGGGCTTGCTTATGAACATGATATTCCGCTGGTCGCCACCAACGAGGCCTTCTTCCCTTCGAGGGCCGATTATGAGGCGCATGATGCATTGATGGCGGTGGCGCATAACGCCATCGTTTCTGATGACAGCCGATTCCGCCTGACCCCCGACCATTATATGAAAAGCCGTGAGGAGATGGCGGAGCTGTTTGCCGACCTTCCGGAGGCACTGGAAAACACCGTCGAAATCGCAATGCGTTGCTCGTATGTGCTGAAGAAGCGTGGGCCGATCCTGCCGCGCTTCACCGGTGCCAGCGACGATCCCGAAGCGGCACAACGGGCAGAGGCCGAAGAGCTTCGCCGTCAGGCCGTCGAAGGTCTTGATCTTCGCCTTGCGGCCCTCGGCATGGCACCTGGCTACACAGAGCAGGAATATCGCGACAGGCTGGATTTCGAGCTTGGCGTCATCGAACGCATGGGTTTTCCAGGTTACTTCCTGATCGTTGCGGACTTCATCAAATGGGCCAAGCAGCAGGATATTCCGGTCGGCCCCGGCCGCGGTTCGGGTGCAGGCTCGCTCGTGGCCTATGCGCTGACCATCACCGATGTCGATCCTCTGCGCTTCTCGCTGCTGTTCGAACGCTTCCTCAATCCCGAACGCGTGTCGATGCCCGACTTCGATATCGACTTCTGCCAGGACCGCCGCGAAGAGGTGATCCGCTACGTGCAGCGCAAATATGGCCGCGAGCAGGTGGCGCAGATCATTACCTTCGGTTCGTTGCAGGCGCGCGCGGCATTGCGCGACGTCGGCCGCGTGCTGGAAATGCCCTATGGGCAGGTGGACAAGATCTGCAAGCTGGTCCCCAACAACCCGGCCAATCCGACGCCGCTGTCTAAAGCGATCGAGGAAGAGCCGCGTCTGCAGGAAGAGGCGGACAAGGAACCCGTCGTTGCCCGACTTCTGGATATCGCCCAGAAGATCGAGGGGCTTTACCGTCACGCCTCCACCCATGCTGCCGGTATCGTCATCGGTGACCGGCCGCTGTCGAAGCTGGTGCCGATGTATCGCGATCCGCGCTCCGACATGCCGGTTACCCAGTTCAACATGAAGTGGGTGGAAAGCGCAGGCCTCGTCAAATTCGACTTTCTCGGTCTGAAGACGTTGACGGTGCTGAAGGTTGCCGTCGATTTCGTTGCCAAACGCGGCATCAAGGTCGATCTCGCCGCAATTCCGCTGGACGACGCCAAAACCTACGAGATGTTGTCACGCGGCGAAACCATCGGCGTGTTCCAGGTGGAAAGTGCCGGCATGCGCAAGGCGCTTATCGGCATGCGCCCGGACTGCATCGAGGACATCATTGCGCTGGTGGCGCTTTATCGTCCGGGTCCGATGGAAAACATTCCGGTCTACAATGCCCGCAAGCATGGCGAGGAGGAGCTGGAGTCGATCCACCCCACCATCGACCATCTCCTGAAGGAAACGCAGGGCGTTATCGTCTATCAGGAACAGGTGATGCAGATCGCCCAGGTTCTGTCAGGTTATTCGCTCGGCGAAGCCGATCTTCTGCGCCGCGCCATGGGCAAGAAGATCAAGGAGGAGATGGACCAGCAGCGCGAGCGCTTCGTAGACGGCGCGATCAGAAACAGCGTGTCGAAGCCGCAGGCCAACACCATCTTCGACCTTCTGGCGAAATTCGCCAATTACGGCTTCAACAAGAGCCACGCCGCCGCTTACGCCATCGTGTCCTATCAGACCGCCTATATGAAGGCGCATTATCCGGTTGAGTTCCTTGCGGCCTCCATGACGCTGGATATGGCCAACACGGAAAAACTCAATGATTTCCGCCAGGATGCCAGCCGTCTCGGTATAGAGGTCGTGGCACCTTCGGTGCAGACGTCCTTCCGGCAGTTCGAGACGGGTGAGAACCGCATCTATTATTCGCTGGCCGCCATCAAGGGCGTGGGCGAGGGCGCGGTGGAGCACATCGTTACCGTGCGCGACGGCAAGCCATTTGCGAGCCTGGAGGATTTCTGCCTGCGCATCGATCCGAAGCAGATCAACCGGCGTGTGCTCGAAAGCCTCATCAATGCTGGCGGTTTCGATTGTTTTGGCCGCGACCGTGCCGAGATGATCGGCGGGCTGGACCGTATCATCGGTTATTCGCAACGCGCGCAGGAAAGCCGCGTTACCGGCCAGTCGGACATGTTCGGCTCAGGCGGCGCAAGCGGCCCGGAAAAGCTCATCCTGCCTGCCTTCCAGCACTGGCTCGCCTCGGAGAAACTGCTGCGCGAATATCAGGTGCTCGGTTTTTACCTGACCGCACATCCGCTCGATACCTACCGCCCTGTATTGGAAAAGTTGCGGGTGCAGAATTTCGCCGATTTTTCCGCGGCAGTGAAACAGGGGGCGACCGCCGGGCGTCTGGCCGGCACCGTCACCGGCAAGCAGGAGCGCAAGACCCGCACTGGCAACAAGATGGGTATCGTCACCTTCTCCGATGCCTCCGGTCAATATGAGGCGGTGTTGTTTTCCGAAGGGCTTGCCCAGTTTCGCGATCTGCTCGAGGTGGGCAAATCCCTTGTTATCACCGTGCAGGCGGAAGAGCGCCCGGAAGGCATCGGTCTGCGCATCCAGACGGCGCAATCGCTCGAGGAAAAATCCGTCCAAATGCAGAAGGCGTTGCGGGTTTATGTGCGAGATTCAGGCCCGCTGAAAACCGTTGCCCGCCACCTCAATACCAAAGGTGACGGATCGGTTTATTTCATCGTCATCAAGGACGAGGGGAGCCGTGAGATCGAGGTGGAGCTGACGGAGAAATATCGTATTTCCCCTGAGATCGCCGCCGCACTTCGCTCTGCCCCCGGCGTTGTTGATGTGGAGCTGGTGTGAGGCCTCAAGCCCTCAAACCGGCCCTTCCTTTGTCACGGTAATGAAGTCCGTCCCCATCCCTGTCTCCATCTGGTGACTGAGGTCGGAAACGGTAATCGAACTACCGGTTGAAAGCTCTTTCTCGATTCGGGAGCGAATTTCGGCCGGTATTTCAAGGCGGCCTAGTACGGCGCTTAGCTGGTCAAAGCCACCGGGCGCTTCGGTAACGGTGATGCCAAGCCGCTTGCGGGCTGCGGCCGGCAGATGGTTTTCCAGTGTTACGCCATTCCATTCGGCGGTTCCGGCTGCGCGGTTGACGGCAACGGCTTCGAAGAAATGCGTTCCGAGTGCCACCTCGGGATCCTTGATGTCGATCGCAGCCTCGAATAGTGGCTTGAAATCCTGTCGCACCATGATCTGGCCATTCGGTGGATGATCTTCGCCGGCGGATGCGTAAAGCGCAGCGACGAAATCGTCGGTCAGTAGCGGCCCGGTGGTTTTCAGCCCCTTCCAGCGCTTGAACCCGTTGACGGCGCTGATCGTCATTTCTCCGGTATAGCCGTCCGGTGCGCCGGCATCGAAGCCAAGGCGCGTCAGCACGGCCTGAATATCCATCACCTTTTCGCGCTCGCCGCGCCGGGTGATGAGGATGCGCAAGGGCGAGGGCTCCTTGCCTTTGGCCATCGGTTTGATGGCTTGCGTTTTTTCATTCACGGCCACCTCAACGGTGCCCAATGCGGCGTCGAAGGTCGCGGGGCGCAGCTCGACGTCGGATAAAAGCAGCTTGCCGTCATCGGCATCGTCCCGCGGCTCAAACAGGGCTGAATGTTGTACGGAGCGCAGAGAAACCGGCCGGTCGGTGATGATGACATGCACGCCGTAGCGGGTCTCGCCGAACAGCGACTGCGCGAATTTCGAAGGCAGGCGCACGCAGCCATGCGAGGCCGGGTAATTTGGCACCTTGCCTTCGTGCAACGCGATGCCCGACCATGTCAGTCGCTGCATGAAAGGCATAGGCGCGGCCGAGTAGATGTTCGATTCGTGGTATTTGCGTTTTTCCAGAATCGAAAAAATGCCGCTCGGCGTCTCATGCCCGGCCTTGCCGGTTGAGACCTTGGATGTAGCAACGATCTCGCCGTTCTCGTAAAGCGCCAGCGATTGATCGCTTTTCGAAACGACGATCTGCAGGGACTTGTTGTCGGCGGCAAGCGCCGGAAAGGCAAGAATGCTGGCCGACAGCATGCCGGTCAGAAGACGGAAGCGAAGGGACATGACGCAATACACCACATGCACAAAACTTCGTTTACTCAACCACGCGAAGTTTAATGAAGTTTAAGGATACGGCGTCTGCCACATCACTAATTTGTGTAATATCTAAAATAGGGGCGGGGTGTTGCAGGCCGCAGGGTTTCACGGCGTTTGCAAGCGGCATGGCCGCTATTTGCGTGTGCCGAAAGTGTAGCCGGTCTCGACGCTGCCCTTGCCGAACTTGTCGCGCAGCTTGTCCATTGCCGCTTCCGCCGCCGCCCGCCGTTCCGCCTGCCTGTCGACGAGATCGGGAGGATCGGCAAGGTCCGCATCGCGCAGATCACTGACGCCTATGCCGATCAGGCGAAACTTGGTGCCGTCGGTTTCTTTCGCAAGCAGCGAAAGGCCGGTGCGGAATATGCGGTCGGCAAGCTGGGTAGGGTCATCAAGCTTGCGGTTGCGGGTGCGGAGTTTGAAATCGGCCGTCTTCATTTTCAGCACAACAGTCTGGCCGGAAATGCCGCTCTTCTTCAGGCGCCAGGCAACTTTTTCGGAAAGCGACCGCAGGATCGGTACGAGGTCCTCGTGGCGGGAAATATCGTTGAAGAAGGTGGTCTCGGAAGACACGCTTTTCGCGGGGTCGTTATTGTGCACGTGCCGTTCATCGATGCCGCGCGAAAGCCGGAACAGCCGTTGTCCCATCACGCCATAGCGGCGCATCAGGTCGCCTTCCTCCATCTCCTGCAACTGCGCGATCATGCGAATGCCGTCCGCCTCCAGCGTCGCCGCAAACGCCTTTCCAACGCCCCATATCGTCGTGACGGGCCGTGCTGCCAGAAAGGAAAGCGCTTCCGCTTCGCCGATCACCGAAAAGCCGCGCGGTTTTTTAAGGTCGGACGCGACCTTGGCCAGAAATTTGCAGTAGGACAGCCCGGCCGAGACGGTCACGCCCACTTCTTTTTCCACCCGTTTCACAAATTTCGCCAGAACCCGGGCAGGTGGATCGTGATGCAGCCTCTCCGTTCCGGAAAGATCGAGAAACGCCTCGTCTATGGAAAGCGGCTGCACGAGCGGTGTCAAATCCTGCATCATGGTTCGGATCTGACGGCCGACGCGGCTGTATTTTTCCATGTCGGGCTTTATGACCACGGCGTCCGGACAGGCTTCCAGCGCCTTGAACATCGGCATGGCGGAGCGCACGCCTTGGATGCGGGCAATGTAGCAGGCAGTGGAAACCACGCCGCGTTTTCCGCCGCCGATGATCAACGGCTTGTCGGCAAGATCGGGATTGTCCCGTTTTTCAACGGAGGCGTAAAAGGCGTCGCAATCGATATGGGCGATGCTGAGGTCGTAGAGTTCGTCATGGTAGACGAGGCGGGGACTGCCACAGGCGCGACAACGCCTCAGGTCCGCTGGCTGGCCGACCAGACAGTCGCGGCAAAAACCGGGATCATAGAGATGCGACGTGGACATGGGCCGAAAACAAAACCAGAACGTCGCCAACCATACTCCGGCCGTGACGGTGGCTCAAGGGGTGGCCTGTCAATACTCACCCGAATCCAACCCCGGGCCGGAAAAATGGTGCCAGGCGGCGGCAACCGTTTCGGGGGATGTGTCGGTCGCCGCGCAGAAGGCCATGAGGTCTGGTTCGTGGCTCATCAGAAAATCGGTGAGCCCCGCCAGAAAGCCGGGATCGTGGGCGGCATGGCGCAGCATATTGGCCTGCAATCCGCTCAGCGCCAGAAAACGCCCGAGCATTTCCGGCTCGTTTGCCAGCCAGCCAAGTATGGCGGCCGCCGTTTCTTGCGGATCTTTTCCGGCATTGTCTTTGTTTTTTGTATCTCTCAGCATTTCTCTACCGAAGTTACCTATTTTGAAACCAAATCGTTCTAGCCTTGCGCAACAAATGGACGATGGAATCGGTTCTCTGGCACCCTATATGTCTAGAAGAAGGTTTCAAAGCGAAACGGGGACTGCCCACCATGCCCAAGCAGGTCATGATAGTCGAAGACAACGAGCTGAACATGAAGCTCTTTCGTGACCTGATCGAGGCGTCTGGCTATACGACGATCCAGACACGCAACGGCATGGAAGCGCTGGATCTTGCCCGCAAGCATCGCCCCGACCTCATTCTCATGGATATTCAGCTGCCGGAGGTTTCCGGGCTGGAGGTGACGAAATGGCTGAAGGAGGATGATGAGCTGCACGTCATTCCGGTCATCGCGGTAACCGCCTTCGCCATGAAGGGGGATGAGGAGCGCATTCGTCAGGGCGGATGCGAGGCCTATGTGTCCAAGCCGATCTCCGTTCCGAAATTCATCGAAATCATCAAGACCTATCTAGGCGATGCGTAAGGCGGTTGGGGAACTGTTATGACGGCGAGAGTTCTGGTTGTTGACGACATACCCGCAAACGTAAAGCTTCTCGAAGCCCGGCTTGTCGCGGAATATTTCGACGTCGTAACCGCCGAGGATGGTTTCAAGGCGCTTGATATTTGCGACCAGGAACAGGTCGATATCATCCTGCTGGACATCATGATGCCTGGCATGGACGGTTTCGAGGTCTGCGAACGGCTGAAGGCCAATCCGAAAACGGCGCATATTCCTGTTGTCATGGTCACCGCACTCGATCAGCCCTCAGACCGCGTGCGCGGCCTGAAAGCCGGCGCCGATGATTTTCTGACCAAGCCCGTTAACGACCTTCAATTGATCGCCCGTGTCAAAAGCCTCGTGCGCCTCAAGGCCGTCAGTGACGAATTGCGGCTGCGGGCCGAGACCGCGCGCGAGATCGGCATCGAGGAGATGCTGCGCAGCGATGGCCTCATGCAGACGCCTGGCCGCGTTCTGGTGGCGGATGGCCGCGCCAGCTCGCAGGAACGCATCGTCAGGGCGCTGAAGCCGATTGCCGAGGTCGATGCCGTCACGGAGCCTCAGGCGGCCCTGTTGAAGGCCGCGAGCAACCCCTTCGAGCTTGTCATCGTCAATTCCAATTTTGAGGATTACGATCCGCTGAGACTGTGTTCGCAGCTTCGTTCGCTGGAGCGTACCCGGTTCCTGCCGTTGCTTCTGGTAGCGGAACAGGGGGCGGACGACATGGTGGCGCGGGCGCTCGATCTTGGCGTGAACGATTATATTCTCCGCCCGATCGATCCCAACGAACTTGTCGCCCGGTCCCTGACGCAGATCCGGCGCAAGCGCTATAACGAGCATCTGCGGCTCAATCTCCAGCACACGATGGAGCTTGCTATCGTCGACGGGCTGACTGGTCTTAACAATCGCCGTTATCTCGACAATCATCTGAAAATACTTTTCGACCGCGCCGCTGTGCGTGGCCGCCCGATTTCCATTTGCATGACCGATATCGACCGCTTCAAGCTGGTCAACGATACCTATGGCCACGATGTCGGCGATGAGGTTCTGCGCGAGTTTGCAGCCCGCATCCGCAGCACGGTGCGCGGCGCCGATCTTGCCTGCCGTTATGGCGGGGAGGAATTCGTGGTTGTGATGCCCGACACGCCGATGGAGCTTGCCACAAGCGTTGCCGAACGCCTGCGGGCAATCATCGAGGACAAGCCGTTTCACGTTCGTTCCATCGACCGCGAGTTGAGTATCACGGCTTCGCTCGGCATCGCCACCAGCAGCGGAGCATTCGGCGCGCCGGACGAGCTTCTGAAGCAGGCCGACAGGGCGCTCTACGAGGCGAAACACACAGGACGCAACCGCGTCGTGGCGGCCGCCGCCTAAAGGCGCAGACCCATGACGCTGACAATCCATGCCGCCTTTTGAGACTTTCGACGTTTACCGTTATCGATAGCCGCCCAAAGACCTGACGGCAAACTGTGGCAAGCGCGAAGTCCCTGACCTTGCCAGTATTTTATCTTCTTACAATGAGGGGGTGAAGTCTAACAGGGTTAATAGAGTTCAAGTTGAAAAATACGTTGAATTCAATCGCTCACGGAACTATAGTGTGCCAGCGTTGTATATTTAACCATGTTTTCCAGGTGATGTATCTCTGGCTTAAGAATTTGTTGATTTTTATTTTACTTCTGCGCACACTCCCAATCGAGAATAACAGTTCTTCCGGCGGTTTTTCCGTCTAGTGATGAAGAAACGATGGCGGTTTACACCGCTGATGTTTCGGTCGTCAGGGGCTGGTATTGCGTAGTTTGAATGCCCCATGATGCTCAGGTCCGCCGCATCTCCTGGATCGTGGGGTCGGTCGGCTGACGATGTCCGAATCGGTTCCTCGTGCCGTGATCACATCGTTAGCCGACCGCCTTATCTCCCAAAATATTCTGTGCTTGTGCTGCCGCTTATAGCGCAGCACATCCGGCTGCGCGCGCAGGCAGCGCGCTGTCGCAGCGGTTGGCGCATTTGGCCGATGAGACGCTGATTAGGAGAGGCGCTGGTTAGGCGAGACGGTGATAAAGAGCTTTACCGCAGTGCCGATAGCGCCGACTGGGTTCCAAACTCAAGAACCGCAACTAGGAAGGTTGCGATTTGTTGGCCCGTGGCGGGCCTTGCGAGGGCGCTGGCGCAAAGAATGCCGTTGGCGGCAATCCTTTCCGTACAAACAAAAAACGCGCCCGTTGGGCGCGCTTTTGCCGGAGAACCCGATCAAGAATTACTTGATTTTGGTTTCCTTGAATTCAACGTGCTTGCGTACAACCGGGTCATACTTCGTCTTCGTCATCTTGTCCGTGAACGTACGGCTGTTCTTGGTGGTGACGTAGAAGGTACCGGTGTCGGCTGTCGACAGCAGCTTGATCTTGATTGTTGTAGCTTTCGCCATGGTCGTCCTGCCTTTAAACAAAAGAGAAGCCGCAGGCGCTTCTCACCTCGGCTAAATCTGGCGCGAAACTACGTATCGCGCCTGAAAAGTCAAGTCTGTTTTGCCCTGAAAACAAAACGGAAGGCATAAAGCACCACGTAAAGCCCGAAAAACACGGCAAGCGCCCAGGCGAAACCGTCGGTACCCGCAACATCCATGGAAATGCCGACGGCCTGTGGTCCGGCTATAGTGCCCATGGCATAGCAGAAGATGAAGGCGGCGTTGGCGGCCACCAGATCGGCCCCTTTGAGACGCGATCCCAGATGGGTAAGGCCGACGGTATACATGCCGGATACGAGGCCGCCCCAGAACAGCAGCAGGGCCGCGACGAGAATCCATCTATCCACCAGCAAGGGCAGCGCCAGCGTGCCGCAAACGCCTGCAAAGGCCATCAGCGCCAGCATTGTGCGCCGGTCTTTCATCCGGTCCGAAAGCAGGCCGATCGGTATCTGGAAGACCATGTTGCCGATGCCCATCACGGTCAGCAGAAGTGCCGCCTGCGATTCGTTGAAGCCTTCGCGGGTCGCATAGATGGGAAAGAGCGACAGACCGCCCGCTTGCACGGCGCCGAACACGAAGGCCGCCGCAGAAGCCATCGGCACCAGCCATATATAACGGGCGAAATGGTGGTTAGGCCTTTCGCTCAGCTCCGGGCTTTCGCCGCGCGCGAGGAAGATCGGGATCGCGGCAAGCAGTATGATTGCTGCCCCGACCAGAAACGGCAGGATGCCATCGCTGCCGACCACGGAAAACAATAACGGGCCAACCGCAAAGCCAACCGCAAGTCCGGTGGCGTAGATGCCGAGAACCATGCCGCGTTTTTTCGGCGGTGCGGTCATGTTGATCCAGTATTCGGAGAGGATGAACAGCGTGGTGGTTGCGCCATGGAAGACGATTCGCAGCGGAAACCACATCCAGAAGGCGTCGGCAAAATAGAAACAGAGCGCACTCAGAGCCGACACGACAACGGCAAATAGCATCGTTCGCGCCACGCCGAAATCATGGGCGATCTTGGTGGTCACCGGCGCTGCCATCATCGCCGCAACGCCGGCCATTGCCGAATTTACCCCGATCATGGTGGAGGAGATGCCGCGCTTCTCAAGGATGATCGACAGGAGCGGCAGGCCCAGGCCGATGGCGACACCGACCGCACTGATGGCGGAGATGGCGGCGATCAGTGAGGGCCAGTGAATGGCGTCCGCTTCGCATTTCATTTGTGACATGACGGCCTTTATACAAAGTCTCGAATGAATCGGCCGTGGCGCGTGACATAGAGCCGCGCGGGGCTTTCAAAGGGCAGTGACGGATCACCTATCATGAGTTTTGTGACATCTTCGAGAACCGTGCGTGTGATTTTCGGCATGTTCAGACTGGAAAGCGCTGTCATGTCAAGCCATTGCACATTGTGCAGCTCATCTGAATCCCTGATTAGCCGGGTATCCAGCCGCAACTCGTCGGCGTAACAGCAAAAGAATCGCGTGTCGTAACGCCTGATATTGCCGGGCGGGGTGATTGCGCGCGCCACATATCGAAAACGCGAAAGATCCGGACCATCGGCGTCCATGCCCATATCGACGCCGGTTTCTTCCACGAGCTCGCGCGCGGCGGCAAGCGCCAGCGCCCGTGCCCCGGCAGCGCTCAGGCGGCGCGCGGCAGACGTGGTGAGGCTGCGCAGCACGGCGGGGTGCAGATCGCCGGAGAAGGGCAGGGCGTGGTCGCGCGGATCGCGTTTGCCGCCGGGAAACACGTAAGCGCCGGGCATGAATATGTGGGCATTACTGCGCCGGCCCATCAGCACGCGAATAGCAGGGCCGGAACGATCAAACAGGATGATCGAGGCGGCATCGCGCGGCCGCAGTGGGCCGCTCGCCGCTTGGGTGCTCGAGGGAAGCTCGGACACGTTCAAATTCCCACCCGCCGTCAGTGGGAGGAGCCGTCGATCTGCACTTTTGGCTGTTTTCCGTCGAAGCCGTGCATTCTAAGTGCCCATTGCAGGCCGATGACGCCACCCTTGATCGGTTGCAGCGTCAGAAGCGCGGCCAGAATGGTGATAGGCACCCAGATGGCGAAGTGTACCCACATGGGAACGGAAAGCACGAGATCGGTCATCATGAAGCCGCCAACGGCGATATGGCCGATGATGACGATGGAAATATAGGGCGGCAGGTCGTCGGAACGGTGATGATGCATTTCCTCGCCGCAGGCCGCGCAATTGTCCACTGGCTTCAGGAAGGCCCGAAACAGGCGACCGCTGCCACAGGCCGGGCAGCGATTGGCCATGCCCCGCATGATCGAGCGGCCAAGCGGACGCTCCGCGCTTCCATCTCCGAAGGTAACCGTTTCCGAGCCCTGATTTGCACTCATCCTGAAGTCCTTCTCCCGTTTGTCTTAACCGCTTGACGCGGTCTTGTTACCGACGTCCTCTCGGCGGCCTTGTTCCCGGCTTGGCGGAAGGACGTGATGTCCGCCGGCCTGCCTTGTGGAACGACCGCGAGCCGACCGGCATCTTGCGCCCCGGGCTCAGCATTTCAAACCGCAGCGCACCAGCCAAGGGTACCGCTTCTGCAAGCCGCACCTGAACCGTATCGCCGAGTTGATAACCGAGACCAGTCTTTTCCCCCGTCAGAGCCTGATGAGCTTCGTCGTAGAGGAAATAGTCGGTTCCAAGTGTAGATATAGGAACAAACCCGTCGGCGCCAAACTGCGGCAGCGCGACAAATAGTCCCGCCTTGGTGACACCCGCGACGCGGCCATCGAACTCCTCACCGACGCGCTCGGAAAGATGGTGCGCGATCAGCCGGTTGATGGTGTCGCGCTCTGCGGCCATGGCGCGGCGCTCGAAGGTCGAGATTTCGGCGGCGATATCGTCAAGCGTCGCCTCTTCCTGCGGGGTGATGCCGCCTTCGCCGAGGCCTAGCGATCCGACCAGCGCCCGATGTACGATCAGGTCGGCATAACGGCGGATCGGTGAGGTGAAATGCGCGTACTTCATCAGGTTGAGGCCGAAATGGCCGATATTTTCCGGGCTGTAGATCGCCTGGCTCTGGCTGCGCAGCACCATCTCGTTGACCATGATCTGGTGCGGCGTGTCGAGTGCGCGCGCCAGAATGCCGTTGAAGGAATTGGCGCGCATCGCGACACCCTTGGCCATGGAGATGCCGATGGTGCCGAGGAATTCGCGCAGCACTTCCTGCTTGGTAAGTGTGGGGGCGTCATGCACGCGGTAGACCAGCCGCTGCTTTTTCTTTTCCAGGGTCTCTGCGGCGGCGACGTTCGCCTGGATCATCATTTCCTCGATCAGCTTGTGCGCATCGAGGCGTTCGGGAATGACGACCTTGTCCACCGTGCCGTCGGGCCTGAGCTGGATCTTGCGCTCCGGCATGTCGAGTTCCAGCGGCTGGCGGCGATCGCGGCCGCGCTTCATCACGGCATAGGCGTGCCACAGCGGCTTCAGGATCGGCTCCAGCAGCGTGCCGGTCTTGTCGTCCGGGCGGCCGTCGATTGCGGCCTGCGCTTGCTGGTAGGAGAGCTTGGCGGCACTCTTCATCATGATGCGATGGAAAGTGTGGCTCGCCTTGCGGCCTTCCTTCGAGAACGTCATCCGCACAGCAAGGGCAGGGCGGTCGACGCCTTCCTTCAGCGAGCAGAGGTCGTTGGAGATGCGTTCCGGCAGCATCGGCACGACACGATCAGGGAAATAGACGGAGTTACCACGCTTCAGCGCCTCGCGGTCGAGCGGTGCGCCTGATCGCACATACCAGGACACGTCGGCGATAGCGACGGTGACGATCACTCCATCAGGATTGTCGGGCGAAGGGTCGAGTTCGGCATAGACCGCGTCGTCATGGTCCTTGGCGTCGGCCGGATCGATCGTGATCAGCGGCAGGTCGCGCCAGTCTTCACGGTGAGACATGGTCGCGGGTTTTGCGGCATCCGCCTCGGCCAGAACATTCGGCGGGAAGATGTGCGGAATACCGTGGGCATGGATCGCGATCATCGAGATCGCCTTTTCCGAGGCGACTGAGCCGACGACCGAAAGAACCTTTGCGCGTGTCAGGCCGTAACGACCGCTGTTGCGCGAGGTATCCACCTCGATCAGGTCGCCGTCCTTGGCATCGCCCACACCCTCGGGGTCGATGACCATTTCCTCGCCGCGCCGGTCGATCGGCATCAGGCGTCCGCCGCCGCCTTCCGTTTCCTTGAACACGCCAAGCAGTGCGTTCTGACGACGGTCGATCAGCTTGACGACGCGGGCCGTGTAGGCCGGGCCGACGCTGTCCTTGGAAGGGAATATTTTTGCCAGAATGCGATCGCCGAGACCGGCGGCAGGGGCTTTCTTACTGCGATCCTGCGAGGACTGGCGGATGAGCACGGCGGGGGCCGCGCCCTGATCTTCAGGCCATTCGGCAGGCCGGCCGATCAATTCGCCGTCCTTGTCGCGGGTGGTGATGTCGAGAACCGTCACCGGCGGCAGGCCACCCGGTCGCGTCAGCGTCTTGCGGCTCTTCTGCACCATGCCGTCGGTTTCAAGCTCCTTCAGCAGTGCCTTGAGCACAACGCGGTCGTCGCCCTTCAGCCCGAAAGCCTTGGCGATTTCGCGCTTGGAGGCCTGCTGCGGATGCTCGGCGATGAATTTCAGCAGCACTTCGCGGGAAGGCACCTCGCCATGGATGATGCCTTCACCTTCATTTGTCCGCTTGCCGCGCCCGGTACGTCCGAAGCCGTCGCTGGCGGAACCCTGTCTCTGACGCGGCGCCTTGCTCACGATTCTGCCTTCTTGGGTTTGGCTGCGGCCTTCGGCTTGGCAGCCGTCTTGCTTTTCGTTGCGGCCTTGGCTTTTGTCGCCTTCGGCTTTGCGGCTGTGTCGCCATCGGCCTTCTTGGCAGCAGGTTTCTTGGCCTTGGCGGGCTTGCCGCCGGTTCCGGTCTTGGCGATACGCTCGGCAATCAGCACCAGCGATTCGTCCAGCGTCACGGAGGTCGGATCCTGCCCCTTTGGAATGGTGGCGTTAACTTTGCCCCAGTTGACGTAAGCGCCGTAACGCCCGTCGCGGACGGTGATCGGGCCGCCATCCGGGTGATCACCCAGTTCCTTCAGCGCCGCAGGCGTGCCGTTGCGGCCGCGCCCCGGTCCCTTGCTCTGCTTCTCGGCAATGACGGTAACGGCACGGTTGAGGCCGATCGAGAACACATCTTCGATGCTTTCGAGGTTCGCATAGGAACCGTCATGCAACAGGAAGGGTCCGTAGCGGCCAAGCCCGGCGGAAATCATCTTGCCGGTTTCGGGATGCTTGCCGATATCGCGCGGCAGGTTGATGAGCGCCAGCGCCTTTTCGTGGTCGATCTCCTCAGGCTTCCAGCCCTTGGGCAGCGAGGAGCGCTTGGCCTCCTTGCCATCGCCGCGCTGGATGTACGGGCCGAAACGGCCAGACCGAAGCGTCAACTCCTCGCCGGTCATCGGATCGGCACCCAGCGCTTTCGGCTCGTTGGATACGGAAGCTTCGGCTTCCGAGCCATCGGACGTGAGCTGGCGGGTAAAGTTGCACTCCGGATAATTGGAGCAACCGACGAAAGCGCCATATTTGCCGAGCTTCAGCGAAAGGTTGCCGGTGCCGCAAACCTGACAGATGCGCGGATCGGAGCCGTCCTCACGCTTGGGGAAGACCAGCGGGGCCAGAACTTCATTGAGCGCATCCAGCACGTTGGTAACGCGCAATTCCTTGGTATCTTCGATCTGCGCGAAGAAATCCTTCCAGAAATCGCGCAGCACCTGCTTCCAGTCCAGTTCGCCCGCGGAAATGCGGTCGAGCTTTTCTTCCAGATCGGCGGTGAAGTCGTATTCGACATATTTGGCAAAGAAGCTCTCGAGGAAAGCCGTCACCAGCCGTCCGCGCGAATGGGGAATGAGCTTGCGCTTGTCGATGATGATATATTCGCGGTCACTTAGCGTCTTCAGTGTCGCCGCATAGGTGGAAGGACGGCCGATGCCGAGTTCTTCCATCTTCTTGATGAGCGATGCTTCCGAATAACGCGGCGGCGGCTCGGTGAAGTGCTGGCTGGCGTTGATCTTCTGCTTGGCGAGGTTCTCGCGCGCATTGATCTGCGGCAGGCGGCCTTCATCGTCACCGTCGTCGCTCTGCTCGCCATCTTCTTTCTGGTCGGTATAGGCGGCAATGAAGCCGTCGAAGCGGATGACGGAACCGACGGCACGAAGCCCGGCCTTTTCACCGTCCTTGTCGGCAAGGATTTCCACCGTGGTACGTTCGATTTCGGCAGATGCCATCTGGCTCGCAATGCCGCGCTTCCAGATCAGGTCGTAAAGACGCAACTGGTCGGCATCGAGGTAACGCTTCACCTGATCCGGTGTGCGGTTAAAATCGGTCGGACGGATAGCTTCGTGCGCTTCCTGCGCGTTCTTTGCCTTGGTTGAGTAGAAGCGTGCTTTTTCCGGCACATAGCGGTCGCCGAACTGCTCGCCGATGGCGCGGCGTGCGGCATCGATCGCTTCCGGCGCCATCTGCACGCCGTCGGTACGCATGTAGGTGATCAAACCAACGGTTTCGCCGCCGATGTCGATACCTTCATAAAGCTTCTGGGCCACCTGCATGGTGCGCGAGGCGGAAAAGCCCATGCGCGAGGAGGCAGCCTGCTGCAGCGTCGAGGTGGTGAAGGGCGGGCCGGGATTGCGCTTGACGGGTTTCGCCTCGACCGTATCGACAATATAGGTCGCGCCTTCCAGGAGCGCCTTCAGGCGGTTGGCGTCATCTCCTGTCTTGATCGAACGGCCTTGCAGCTTCTTGCCATCGGCGGAAACCAGCTTCGCCTCGAACTCGTCACCGCGCGGTGTCTTCAACAGCGCGCTGATGTTCCAGTATTCCTCGGAGACGAAACGCTCGATCTCGGCTTCGCGGTCGCAGACGAGACGCAGCGAAACGGACTGTACGCGGCCGGCGGAACGGGCGCCCGGCAGCTTGCGCCACAAAACCGGCGACAGGTTGAAACCGACGAGATAATCCAGCGCACGGCGGGCAAGATAGGCATCGACCAGCGGCACGTCGATGTCGCGCGGGTTCGCCATCGCGTCCAGTACCGCCTTTTTGGTGATGGCGTTGAAGACCACGCGCTTCACCGGCTTGTCGCCGAGAACGCGCTTCTTCTTCAAGAGATCAAGCACATGCCAGGAAATCGCTTCACCCTCGCGATCCGGGTCGGTTGCGAGAAACAGGCCGTCGGAGGATTTCACCGCGTCGGCAATGTCCTTCATGCGCTTGGCGGATGCGCTATCGACCTCCCAGGACATTTCGAAGTCCTGGTCGGGCAGCACAGATCCGTCCTTGGCAGGAAGGTCCCGGACGTGGCCAAAGGATGCAAGAACCTTGTAGCCCGGACCAAGATACTTGTTGATCGTCTTGGCTTTGGCAGGAGATTCTACGACGACGACATTCATATTGTTTTTCTCTGGAACTGGTCCGTTAACATAGCCGGGTCACGGCATAATGCCGCAATTCGCCTTCTTTATAATTCGACATGGACAGGTAATGCGCGCGGGTCAAGAGGCAAGCCCGATTTTATCGCTCCAAGGCAATTGCAACCTATGGATAATCTGTCGTTGTATTGCAATCTTTGGTAAATTTGTTATAGTGACCAACATGATTTGAATTGACGTAATGATCTTTGTTTCAGGTTGAAATTCCAGGATAGATATATGGTCCCGAACGCAACAAACAATAATGCCGATAATGAAGGGACCAGAGAGAACTTGGCTTACATTCGCCAGATGCTCGCGGAACTGAGGCTCGTCGCCAATCGCGAGGGCGCCGACATGCTGTGCTATCTGATTGAAATGGCCTATGTGGAAGTCGGCGATATCCAGAGCGGGCGGCGTAAGCTTTCAATCCGCGAGGAGCGAAACCCGCCCCCCGGCGTGCCGGTTTAACCGCCCGGCAATATCGAGTTCCAGCAGCACCATGTGAACCGTGGCCGCGGAAAAACCCGTGTGGCGAATGATATCGTCCGTTTCGACGGGCGAGTGCCCGAGAGCGGCGGCAACGATGCTGCGCTCGTCATCTCCGGGCGGTGACATTTCCGCATCGGATCGTGGTTCCTCGACCTTGCGGTCATAGGGCAATCGCGGTTCCATCAGCGGTCGTAGCGCATCGAGAATATCGGCCGCCCCTGTGGTCAGCATCGCGCCTTCCTTGATCAGCCGGTTGGTGCCTTCGCAGCGCGCATCGAGTGGGGAGCCTGGCACGGCGAAAACCAGCCGTCCCGCTTCGCCGGCAAGCCGCGCCGTGATCAGCGAACCGGATCGTTCCGCCGCTTCCACTATGACGATGCCGAGCGAGACGCCTGATATCAGCCGGTTGCGGCGGGGGAAATCCCGCGCGCGTGGCTCCCAGCCGAAGGGCATTTCGCTGATCGTCGCGCCACCCTGTTCGTAGATGTCCTGCAAGAGCCCAAAATTTTCCTGAGGGTAGGGACGGTCGAGACCGCCCGCCAGCATGGCCACCGTGCCGGTTGCAAGGCTTGCCCGGTGCGCTGCCGCATCGATGCCGCGCGCCAGCCCGGAAGCGATCGTATAGCCCGCACGACCGCAATCGCGCGCCAGCATCGCGGCGAATTTCGCGCCGTTGATGGAGGCGTTGCGTGATCCGACGATGCCGACGCAAGGTCTTGTTGCGGTGGATGCTGATCCCTTCATGGCGATCAGTGGCGGCGCGCCGTCGAGCTGTCGCAGGGCAGGCGGGTAGTCCTGCTCACCGATGCCGACGAAGCGAGCGCCGAATCTTTCAGCCGTTTCGATTTCGCCTTCCGCTTCCGCCTGTGTGGCAATGCGCGGACTGCGCAATGAACCGCCGCGCCTTGAAAGCTCGGGCAGGGCAGAGAGCGCTTTTTCAGCGCTGCCAAAATGATTGATGAGTTCGCGGAAGGTGACGGGGCCGATATTGTCGCTGCGGATCAGCCGAAGCCATGCGACCCGCTGCCGCGCGGAAAGCTCTATGCCCTGCCGTGTCGTTTCCTCATGCGGCATGACTTATCCTTAAAGCTTGCCTTAGCCCTTTTGCCCGATCCTGCTTTCCGTGCCGGCCAGAAGCCGTGCGATGTTTTCCCGGTGTTTCCACCAGGAAATCACGCTCAGCAACGTTACCAGAAGCGCCGTCTTTTCAGGCCCGACTATCCAGAGGGCGACCGGGATCACAAGCATGGCAACCAGCGCCGACAGCGAGGAATACCGGGTGATGAACGCGGTTGCGAGCCAGATCAGCGCAAAAGCCAGCATCATCAGGGGGGCAGCGCCTAAAAGCACGCCGATATAGGTCGCCACGCCCTTGCCGCCCTTGAAACCGAGCCACACCGGAAACAGATGGCCGAGAAAGGCAAAGAAACCGGCAACCAGCGACGCCTCGTAACCCCAGAGCGCATTGGCGACGAGCACTGCGGCGGTGCCCTTCAGCGCATCAAGCAGCAATGTCGCTGCGGCGAGCTTCTTGTTGCCGGTGCGCAGCACATTAGTGGCGCCAATATTGCCGGAACCAATCTTGCGCACATCGCCCAGCCCCGCCATGCGGGTAAGAAGCAGGCCGAAGGGTATCGAGCCGAATAGATAGCCAATCAGCGCCGCAAGCGCGAGAAGGGCAGGCGCCGTCTGCCAGTCAGTCAAAGCACTCATTCAACGTTCCCTCTCGTCGCGCGCCTGCGTGATCCCATGCCCGTGATCTTATGCCAAGGAATGAACCGCTTTGCCAGCCACATAAGTGGCGACAGCGCGGCCGCTGAAACGGGCATCCTCAAACGGCGTATTCTTGGATTTCGACACCAGTTGATCTCTTGCAACCAGCCAAGGCTCGTCCAGGTCGATCAGCGTGATATCAGCCTTCGCGCCGGCATTAAGCGTTCCCGCATCCAGTCCGAAGATTTTCGCCGGGCGGGTGGAAAGCGCATCGATCAGCCGCATCAGCGGAACCTCGCCGCTATGGTGAAGGCGAAGCGCCGCCGCCAGCATGGTTTCCAGCCCCACCGCACCGCTTGCCGCATCCGAAAAGGGCAGGCGCTTGGTGTCCACGTCCTGCGGGTCGTGCGAGGAAACGATGATGTCGATCGTGCCATCCTTCAGCGCCTCGACCATGGCCTTGCGGTCGTCTTCGGCGCGCAAGGGAGGTGAGAGCTTGAAGAAGGTACGGTATTCGCCGATATCGTTCTCGTTCAGCGTCAGATGGTTGATCGAGATGCCGCAGGTCGCCTTGACGCCCCGCTGCCGGGCAAGACGGATCGCTTCTGCCGACTCCGGCACGGAAATCTTGGCGGCGTGATAGATCGCTTGCGTCAGACCGGCAATGCGCAGGTCGCGCTCCAGCGGAATGATCTCGGCCTCCTTGGGGATTCCGGACAGACCGAGCCAGCTTGCGAAAAGCCCCTCGTTCATGTCGCCGCCGCCGATATATTTGTCGCGGGTCTCAAGTGCAATCACCGCACCCAATTCGCGCGCATAGGTCATGGCGCGGCGCAGCACCAGCGTGTCGGAAAGCGCCCTGCGGCCATTGGTGAAGGCAACCGCACCGGCTTCCTTCAGCATGCCGATCTCGGTCATTTCCTCGCCGTTGAGGCCCTTGGTCAGGGCTGCGGCGGGATGCACATTGACGAGCGCCTTGTCGCGTGCCGCCTTTTTCACATATTCTACCAGCGCAATGTCGTCGATAACGGGGTCGGTGTCCGGCATGACGATGATGCTGGTGACGCCGCCGGCCGCTGCCGCGCGGGAAGCGGATTCGATGGTTTCACGGTGTTCGCCACCCGGCTCACCGACAAAGACGCGGGCATCCACCAGACCGGGAACGGCCAGCAGCCCCTTGCAGTCGCGAACCGTCGCACCCTCGGGCACACCCTGGTTGTGTGCCTGCCCGCCGGAGGCGAGGATCGTGCCGTCGGCACCGATGACGATGCTGCCCACCTCGTCCAGATTGCGGGAGGGATCAACGATGCGAAGGTTTTTGAGAACGGTCACGGCACTCATACGCGCTCACCCTGATTTTGCGAGACAAGCAGGGTTTCCATGACAGCCATGCGCACGGCAACCCCCATTTCCACCTGGCTTTCGATGACGCTCTGCGGACCATCAGCCACTTCGGATGAGATTTCCACGCCACGGTTCATCGGGCCGGGATGCATGACCAGCGCGTCTTCTTTCGCTGCCTTCAACTTTTCGGCATCGAGACCGTAATAGTGGAAATATTCGCGCACCGAAGGCACGAAGGAGCCGGACATGCGCTCGCGCTGCAGGCGCAGCATCATCACAACATCGGCGTTCTTCAAGCCTTCCTTCATGTCATGGAAGACCTCGACGCTCATGTCGCGGATACCGGAGGGAAGAAGCGTTGCGGGAGCCACGACGCGCACGCGCGCGCCCATCTGGTTGAGCAGAATGATGTTGGAGCGGGCAACGCGCGAATGCAGTACGTCGCCGCAGATCGCCACCGTTATTCCCGAAAGATCACCCTTGGCGCGGCGAATGGTCAGCGCGTCGAGAAGGGCCTGCGTCGGGTGTTCATGCTGGCCGTCGCCGGCATTGACCACAGAGCAGGCAACCTTCTGCGCGAGAAGGGCTGCGGCACCGGCCGAGGAGTGACGCACGATCAGCACATCGGGGCGCATGGCGTTCAGCGTCATCGCCGTGTCGATCAGCGTTTCGCCCTTCTTCACCGAGGAATTGCTGACCGACATGTTCATCACATCGGCGCCAAGCCGTTTTCCGGCAAGTTCGAAGGAGGATTGTGTCCGGGTCGAAGCTTCGAAGAACAGGTTGATCTGCGTGAGGCCCCGAAGCGTCGAGGTTTTTTTCTCGCGCTGACGGCTGATTTTCACCGCTTCGTCGGCCTTGTCGAGAAGCAGGGTTATATCCTGATGGGAAAGCCCCTTTATGCCGAGGAGATGGCGGTGGGGAAAATAGACCATGGAAATTGTCCTCCGGGTCGCAATAGTCAACGGGTCTATAAAGACAGGTGGCTTTGCGGGCAAGCATGCGATAAGCCGGGTTTTGGCATATACACGCAATAAAGCACGAATCCCGATAGAAGGATGCGAATGACAGGCATGAACCGGACAGAAGAATCGCTCGCCGAACTAAACCAGCCTAGCCTATGGTCCGGTATTAATGCCTATCGTTCCGATCCGCTGATCGTCGACCTCACATCCGGCCTGTCACGCAATCTGAGAGACGAGTTCGACCAGCTCGGCCGTTACGTCACCTCGCACGAAGCGCAGGAACTGGCGCGCATGGCCAATCAGGGCGTGCCGCAGCTGCACACGCATGGCCCGCGCGGCGAACGTCTCGATCAGGTTGAGTTCCATCCCGCATGGCACGCACTGATGCGCCGTTCCATGTCATCGGGTCTTCATTCCAGCGTCTGGGAAAATGCGGCTGAGACGCGCGGCAACGAACACAAGGCGCGCGCCACCAAATTTTATCTGACCGCGCAGCTCGAGGCCGGGCATCTCTGCCCGTTGACCATGACCAGCGCCTCCGTTGCCGCCATCATGACCTCGTCGCGTGTGCAGAAGGAATGGGTGCCGAAGATACTGTCGCGGAAATATGATTCCTCGCAGAAGCCGGCCTTGCAGAAAACCGCCGTCACCGTCGGCATGGGCATGACGGAAAAGCAGGGCGGCACGGATGTGCGCGCCAACCGCAGCACGGCGGAGCGGGTGGGCGAGGGCATCTATCGCCTGTCCGGCCACAAATGGTTCCTGTCCGCGCCGATGAGCGACGGTTTCGTCATGCTGGCGCAGATGGGCGACGGCATGGGCTGTTTCCTGGTGCCGCGTTATCTGGAAGACGGTTCCGCCAACGGCCTGCATTTCCAGCGCCTGAAGGACAAGCTCGGCAACCGCTCCAATGCCTCCGCCGAAGTCGAGTTCACCGATGCTTTCGGTTATCTTTTGGGTGAACCGGGCAGCGGTGTGCGCACCATTCTCGACATGGTGACGCTGACGCGGCTCGACTGCGCTTTGGCATCATCAGGCATGATGCGCGCTTCGCTCGCCGAAGCCGTGCATTTCGCACGCGGCCGTTCCGTCTTCGGCAAGACGCTGGTCAGCCAGCCGATCATGACGCGTGTTCTCGCCGATATGGCGCTGGATGTCGCAGCCGCAACGGCACTCTCCTTCCGGCTGGCATCGGCATTCGATGCCGCCCGCAACAATGCCGCCGAGGCGGCCTATGCGCGGGTGATGACGCCGATTGTGAAATACTGGTGCTGCAAGATCGCGCCGGCGTTGATTTACGAGGCGATGGAGTGCCTTGGCGGTAACGGATATGTGGAAGAACGGCCGATTGCCCGCCACTACCGCGAAGCGCCGGTCAATGCCATCTGGGAAGGCTCCGGCAACGTCATGGCGCTGGATGTGCTGCGTGTTCTTCAGCGCGGCAAGGATCTGTTCGATCTCGTTTTCCAGACGCTGGAGCGCGACCTCGGACCCGCCGGAAAAAAGACCACGGATGTGCTGCGCGCCGCAATCGCGCTTGCCGAACGCGATGAGGGTGCTGCCCGCCTGCTGGTGGAGCAATTCGCACTTGCTGCCGCTGCCGCCGAGCTTTGCCGGCTCGGCGCCGGCAAGATCGCAGACGCCTTCCTCGAAACCCGTCTGGCGGGTGGTTGGCGACATACTTACGGCATGCTCGATTCTCGCTTTGATCCGAATTATATAATCGATTTATTGTATCCGCCCGCGTCCTGACCGATAAAGGGTGGAAGGCTGTTGTTGCAGTCCCTGTGGGAGGGGTATCGGATTTGAGAAAAGGCGTTGGCGTGGGGCGTATTTCTGTCTTTAAGTCGTTGGGCGCGTGCGCGCGCATGGAGATGGGGGTCGATAGCAGATGCTGACCTTCCGCTCCGCCCGTCCTGAAGATGAAGAGGCGCTCTACGCCATCAGTCTTGCCACCGGCGATGCCGGGCAGGATGCCACCCCGCTTTATCGCGATGGCCGCATGGTGGGGCATATTTATTCCGTGCCTTATCTGCATCTGTGGCCCGATGCCGTTTTTGTGGCGGAAGACGAAGAGGGTGTCTGCGGTTACATCGCCGGCGCGCTCGATACCGCCTTGCATGATGAGCGGCTGGAGCGTGAGTGGTGGCCGCATCTGCGCGCCCTTTATCCCGACCCCGTTGGCGACCAGCAAACATGGGACGCCGATCAGCGCCGTGCACATTTCATCCACCACCCGCGCCACACGCCAACCTGGCTGACCGATCCGTTTCCGGCCCATATCCACCTGAACCTTCTGCCACGCACACAGGGCAAGGGCGGCGGCACGCGGCTTTTGTCGCGCTGGCTCGATATGGCGAGACAAAACAACGTCTACGGCATCCACCTCGGCGCCAGCGAGCGCAACCAGGCGGGTATCCGCTTTTGGGAAACCCGCGGCTTCAAACGTCTCGAAACCCACGACACACCAGGCACCGTGTGGTTTGGAATGGCGCTGGAGTGATTATTTGCGGGGTACGGGTCCTCGATCTTCATTCATCCACAGGAACCTTCTCCCCAGCCGCTGCGCTGCATTGTCCTCGTCTTCATGCTTTGTTAACCCGTTGGGTCAGGCCTTTTAAAAGACGGGTAGGGAAGCATGCTGGCGACCGCAGAGGTGATTTCAGCCGACAAGCCGGAAAAGCGCATCAAGGATCGCGCCGCGACCGAGAAGGCGATTTTTGAGGCAGCCCGGTCGCTTCTGGCCGAAGAGGGCTTTCAGGGTTTTGGCATCAATGCCGTTGCCCGCCGCGCCGGATGCGACAAGCAGCTGATCTACCGTTATTTCGGCGGTCTGGAAGGGTTGATCGAGGCGATCGGCGAGGATCTCGGATCCTGGGTGAAGGACCGTATTCCTGAAGATACCGGCGGCATGTTCCTGTTGACCTATGGCGATCTCATGGAAAAGCTGGCGCTTTATTTCATGGATGCGCTGCGCAGCGATCCTCTCGTCTGCAAGATCATTGCCTGGGAAGTGTCGGATGGCTCGCCGCAGGTCAGGCAGCTTGCCGAAGCCCGTGCCAAATCGCTCGGCAAATGGCTGGAGCGCATGCGCGGATCGCTGGCAGCACCCAAGGGCGTAGATACCGCAGCCGTCAATGCCGTGTTGTTCGCCGCCATCCAGCATCTCGTGATTTCCGCCGCCACCAGCGGCCAGTTCGCCGGCGTGCCGTTGAAGTCGGACAAGGACTGGGACAAGATTGCAACCGCCGTCAAAAGACTGGTGCGCGGCGTTTACGGCTGAGCGCGGCGTAACGAGCCGGGCGAGATGGTCGCCTCAACAAAATCGGCCGTTATTTGACGAAAAATCAACCATGTTTTCAGCGGTCCGGCAACCTTGCGGCATCGCATGCCGTTGGCTTCGTGAGGGGTGTTTTCCACAGCCGGACCCGCCACCGTTAACCATAACGACAGCTTTCATTTGCTTAGCCATGGTTACCGGTCCAGTGTGCATTAACAAAATGTTAACCATGCGCAATGACTGCGTATAAGGGAGCCGCAAGTGAGCCGCTGGACAGCTTTGGGCGTCATGATGACGTTTTTTGCTATGCTGCCGTTGGATATTGACGCGCCAGCGTTTAACCTTTGCCTGATGGCTCTGGTGCGCTGGGCGGTGCTTGCTGGCATTCCCGATACGATTTTCACGCGGGAGCAGACTGCATGAAGTGGTTTTTGATCCTCTGGGCCGGTCCCGTTGCATTGCTCGGCAGCTGGTACTGGCTATCATATTACGACTTGAGCTTCGGCTTCTTCATGCTGACGCGCCAGACGCATGATCTGGTATTCCAGATTTACGGCAATATCCTCGGCCTGCCGCCGGAAAGCCTGCCGCCGCTGGTCGCGCGCGCCATAGCGGTCGACAGCCTGATCGTTTTTGCGATCCTTGCTTTCCGCAAGCGAAAACAGATTGCCAATTGGTGGCAGGGACGTCAGCCCGTTGCGCGGGCGAGTGCCGAAAGCCTGTCCAGCGCGCCCTGAAGAATGAAGCTTGCGGCTGCCGAATCGATGCGTTCGGCCCGTTTGGCGCGAGAGACGTCCATTTCCAGAAGCACACGTTCGGCGGCGACCGTTGAAAGCCGTTCATCCCAGAAAATGAAGGGCAGGGCGGTTTTTTCCCCCATGGTACGAACGAAGGCGCGTGTTGCCTGAGCGCGTGGTCCGGCCGATCCATCCATGTTTATGGGCAGGCCGATGATGAAAGCGGATACCTTTTCCTTTTCGGCAAAGGCCAGCAGCACCTCGGCATCCCGAGTGAATTTGACCCGTTTGATGACGGGGCGCGGCGTGGCGAAGCGCCGCGACAGGTCCGACATGGCAAGTCCGATGGTTTTCGTCCCAAGGTCGAGGCCCGCAATCGCCTGTGCCGGCTGAAGCGTTTCCGCGAGCTCCTCGATGGTAAGTATCGCCATGTCGTACGCTGTCCTTTATCTTTTTCGGACGAATTCGGTGCGCAGCACCAGACCCTTGACCGTCTCGTGCCTGCAATCGATTTCTTCCGGATTTCCGGTCAGGCGGATCGATTTGATGACAGTGCCCTGCTTGATGACCGTATTGGTGCCTGTGACCTTCAGATCCTTGATCAGCGTTACCTGGTCACCATCCGCAAGCACGTTGCCTGCCGCATCGCGCACTTCGTTCGCGCGCAAAGCTTCTGCGGCCAGCTCGGACGCAGGCCGCCATTCGCCGGTCGCCTCGTCATACACGTAATCGTCATTATCCGCGGCCATTGTCGCCTCTCTGAAATATCGGTAGTGCGGTTGTTCAAGCCGTCCTATGTCATAATATACGGGCAATACAAAGGAGAACTTCCCATGAAAATCACCTGGCTCGGCCATTCCGCCTTCCGCCTTGAAAACGGCAGCGCGAAGATCCTTATCGATCCGTTTTTCACCGGCAATCCCGGTTTTGCCGGACAGGATGCGAAAAGCGCGGCTGAAGGCATCACCCATATTCTCCTGACCCACGGCCACGGCGATCATGTGGGGGATACCGTCCAGCTTGCTCGCGAAACGGGCGCGACGGTGCTTGCCAATGCCGATCTCGCCGCTTGGCTTTCCACCAAGGGCGTGGCGAAGGTCGATATGGGTAATACCGGCGGCACGGTACATTTCGACGGTTTTTCCGTAACCTTTACCAATGCGCTGCATTCGTCCGCCCAGATCACTGAGGATGGCGTTTCCCATTCACTCGGCAACGCCAATGGACTGATGCTGCATTTCGAAGACGGTCCGGCCGTCTATCATATGGGCGATACGGATATTTTCTCCGACATGAAGCTCATCAACGAATTGCACCAGCCGGATATCGGTCTCGTGCCAATCGGCGACCGCTTCACCATGGGTGGTGCGGTGGCTGCACTCGCCTGCCAGCGCTTTTTCAAATTCGCCAACGTCATTCCCTGCCACTATGGTTCCTTCCCGATCGTTGACCAGACGCCGGAGAAGTTCGTGGCCGGCATGGAAGGCTCGGATGCGCGCGTCCACACGCCGAAGCCGGGCGAAATACTGTCCTTCTGACATTTTGCTGACGCATGTCGCTACAGCAAAACCGCTACACAGTTTTACGCGACATGCTTTCTACCGTTGCGAATGGCGGACATGGTGATTATAGCGGTTAGGAAAATTCTGACCGGAGTAGAACCATGTCCGTCGATCTCGCCACCGTAAAGCGCGTTGCGCGCCTTGCCCGTATCGCTGTTACTGAAGACGAAGCACAAAATATGCTTGGCCAGTTGAACGGCATACTCGGTTTCGTGGAGCAGCTTTCGGAAGTGAATGTTGACGGCGTCGAGCCGATGACCTCCGTTACCCCCGTGGATATGAAAAAGCGTGCCGACGTCGTGACCGACGGCAACAAGGCGGAAGACATCGTCGCCAATGCGCCTGCTACCGACCGGGACTTCTTCATGGTTCCGAAAGTGGTCGAGTAATCCGACCGCCGTTTGCCGCCCGATTTTTTCAAGATTTCGAAAGCCGTTGCCGACCATGACCGACCTGACGAGCCTGACCATTGCCGAAGCCCGCGAAAAGCTCAAGGCGAAAGAGTTTTCCGCCCTCGAGCTGACCGACGCCTATATTGCCGCCATCGACGCCGCCAACGGCGCGCTGAACGCCTATGTTGCCTTGACGCCTGAAAAGGCGCGCGACATGGCGAAAGCCTCCGATGGCCGCATCGCCGCAGGCGCGGCGGGCGAGCTGGAAGGCGTTCCGCTCGGCGTGAAGGACCTTTTCGCCACCCGTGACGTGCACACTCAGGCGTGTTCGCATGTTCTCGATGGCTTCAAGCCGAAATACGAATCGACCGTCACCCAGAACCTCTGGGACCAGGGCGCCGTCATGCTCGGCAAGCTCAACATGGACGAGTTCGCCATGGGCTCGTCCAACGAAAGCTCCTGGTACGGTCCGGCCATCAACCCCTGGCGCGCCAACGGCTCAGAGCAGAAGCTGGTGCCCGGTGGCTCCTCCGGCGGTTCGGCCGCAGCCGTTGCCGCGCATCTGTGCGCCGGCGCCACGGCAACCGACACCGGCGGCTCCATCCGCCAGCCAGCTGCCTTTACCGGCACCGTCGGCATCAAGCCTACTTATGGCCGTTGCTCGCGTTACGGCATCGTTGCTTATGCTTCCTCGCTCGATCAAGCCGGCCCGATCGCACGTGACGTGCGCGACGCCGCTATCCTGTTGAAGACGATGGCGAGCGTTGACGCAAAGGATACGACCTCCGTCGACCTGCCGGTGCCGGATTACGAAAAGGCCATCGGCCAGTCGCTCAAGGGCCTGAAGATCGGTATCCCCAGGGAATATCGCGTCGATGGCATGCCGGAAGAAATCGAAAAGCTCTGGGCAAAGGGCGTCGAATGGCTGCGCGATGCCGGTGCCGAAGTGGTGGATATCTCGCTGCCGCACACCAAATACGCGCTTCCGGCCTATTACATCGTCGCGCCCGCGGAAGCTTCGTCCAACCTCGCTCGTTATGACGGCGTACGTTACGGCCTGCGCGTGGACGGCAAGGACATTGCCGACATGTACGAGAAGAGCCGTGCAGCCGGTTTCGGCAAGGAAGTGCAGCGCCGTATCATGGTCGGCACCTACGTGCTGTCAGCCGGTTATTACGACGCCTATTACCTGAAGGCGCAAAAGGTCCGCACGCTGATCAAGCGCGATTTCGAAAACGTCTTCCATGAGGGCGTCGACGCCATTCTGGCGCCGATTACCCCGTCTTCCGCCTTCGCTGTCGGCGATGAGGAACTCGCCTCCGATCCCGTCAAGATGTACCTCCAGGACGTCTTCACCATCACGGTCAACATGGCCGGTCTTCCCGGCCTCTCGGTGCCTGCCGGCCTGGACGGCAAGGGCCTGCCGCTCGGCTTGCAGCTCATCGGCAAGCCTTTCGAAGAAGAGACGCTCTTCAAGACGGCGCATGCCATCGAGCAGGCTGCCGGCAAGTTCACGCCTGCAAAGTGGTGGTAAGCGGCTGAACAAAAGCTCTATAATTGTCACGGGCGGCATCAAGTGCCGCCCGTTTGTTTTTATCGATTGTCCAGCTCACCCCGTACGAGTTCCAAGCCACGCGTCGTGATGCGGTAAGGCTTGCCGCCCGAGGAGGCGATGGCTCTCTTCTGCTTCAGTTTGCGGAAGGTGAGGAGATCGAGACCGCTGAAAATCCAGCCGTCGCGCGTATAGAGCGCGAGTTTTTCGATTTTGTGATGCTCGTCTCGAACGAGTTCGATGCTGCCGCCCTGGGCGAGCAGGTGAAGAATGCGCTGTTCGGCGCGGGAAATGTCCATTGTCGGAAATCCGGTCGGCGTCTTCTAGACGCATGAAAACAAGTCCGGGTGCCGTTAAGGCATCCAGGTCGGTTTCATCATGGCCCGGCGCGCAAGAAACTTGCGGGCAGGGCCGTTACCGGGACTCCGATTGAGCGAACATAAAAGCTCCTTGTTTGCTCTTTTTGGTTAGCGGGGGAGACCTGCGCGGTCAAGTCCCACGGGCATCACCCGACTGGGCGGGCAGGGCGGTGTGGAAACCGCACTGGCCGAATCGCACCGCCGGTGCTTTACTTCGTTGGGCCATGGAGGGCGCGGCTTGATCGTCATTCGCAATGCGCAGGAGCAGGAAGCGGAGGTTCTGGCAGCCATCGGCCTCAGGGCGTGGCGGCAGGCCACAACGGCGCTCGGCATTACCGCGACGCTTTACGATAACGCCGCCAGTGCCTTTTCCAATTTCACCCGCTCGTCCTGGCTTGCCATCCGCGTGGCCGAGTTCGGGGGCGCGGTTGCCGGATGGGCGGCACGGGAACATTTCAACGAGGCGATTTCCGATTTCTGGATCGATCCGGATTTTCAGCGCAGGGGTATAGGCAGCCTCCTGCTTGCGGATATCGAACGGCAGATATTGCAACGTGATTTCGAAACCATCCGGCTTGAAACCCATGCGCAGAACGAACCGGCGGTCGCCTTTTTCCGTCATCACGGTTACAGCGTCCACTGGCTCTCCGTCTCCTATGCGCCGAAGCTTGATCGCGACGTGCAATCCGTCGGCCTGCAAAAGCAGCTGGTCGAGGTCGAGAGCGGCCTTTATGGGCCGGGGTTCTGAGAGAGCGTCTGCAAGCCGGTTACAAGGCGTATCGGCCAGTCCGGCATGATGGCGAGGGACGCGACAAGGCCCACCTGTAGAATTACGATGGATATCAGGATGCTGCGGAAGGGTTCCTTGCGGGTTTTGTGGCGCAGCAGTTGTTGAGCCGAGACTGCGCCCATGCTGCCGCCAATGAAAGCAAGCAATAACAGAGTACTTTCCCGAATGCGCCAGCCACCGTTTCTTGCCGCCTCCTTGTCCCACCAATAGACAAGAAAGACGAAAACATTGAAGGCCATATAGGTCATGAAGCAGAGAGCGATCATGGTCATGACGTGAATTGAAACTGAGAACCGTAAAAAACGCGTATCCGGTTCCGGCGAAAATCCGGTGCCTGGCGCGACAGGGTGCAAGATGTCTTGCGCCCGCGCTCCATTTGTTCTACCCACCAAAGCCAAAGAACCCGTATATCGTGAGCTTCATATGACCCTTGTAGACGTGCGCACCCCCGACCCGAAACGCTTCATTCCCGGCGCCACCGGCGATTGGGAAATCGTGATCGGCCTGGAGGTGCATGCGCAGGTTCTCTCCAATTCCAAGCTGTTTTCCGGCGCTTCGACCACTTTCGGCAATGCGCCGAACTCCAACGTGTCGCTGGTGGACGCCGCCATGCCCGGCATGCTTCCCGTCATCAACGAGGAATGCGTCAAGCAGGCCGTGCGCACCGGTCTCGGCCTGAAGGCCAAGATCAACAACCGTTCGATCTTCGACCGCAAAAACTACTTCTATCCGGATTTGCCGCAGGGCTACCAGATTTCGCAGTTCAAGGACCCGATCGTCGGTGAGGGCATCATCACGATTTCACTCGGTCCGGACCGTCAGGGCAACTTCGAGGATATCGAGATCGGCATCGAGCGCCTGCATCTGGAGCAGGACGCCGGCAAGTCCATGCACGACCAGCACCCGACCATGTCCTTCGTGGACCTGAACCGTTCGGGCGTGGCGCTGATGGAAATCGTCTCCAAGCCCGACATGCGCTCGTCGGATGAGGCAAAGGCCTATCTCACCAAGCTGCGGTCCATCGTGCGTTATCTCGGCACCTGCGACGGCAACATGGACGAAGGCTCGATGCGCGCCGACGTCAACGTCTCCGTGCGCCGTCCCGGCGAAGGTTTCGGCACACGCTGCGAGATCAAGAACGTCAACTCCATCCGCTTCGTCGGCCAGGCCATCGAATATGAGGCGCGCCGCCAGATCGCCATTCTCGAAGACGGCGGTGTCATCGATCAGGAAACTCGCCTGTTCGATCCCGGCAAGGGCGAGACGCGTTCCATGCGCTCCAAGGAAGACGCGCATGACTATCGCTATTTCCCTGATCCGGACCTGCTGCCGCTCGAATTCGACGATGCTTTCGTCCAGGCGCTGAAGGTCGATCTGCCGGAACTGCCTGATGACAAGAAGGCCCGTTTCGTCGCCGATCTTGGCCTGTCGGTCTACGACGCCTCGATCCTCGTTTCGGAAAAGGCCATCGCCGATTATTACGAGGCGGTTGCTGCCGGCCGCGACCCGAAGGCCGCCGCCAACTGGGTCATCAACGATCTTCTCGGTGCGCTGAACAAGTCAGGCAAGGACATCGAGACGACGCCGGTTTCTCCCGAACAGCTGGGCGGCATTATCGATCTCATCAAGGCAGAGACCATTTCCGGCAAGATCGCCAAGGATGTGTTCGAAATCGTCTGGAACGAGGGCGGCAACCCGGCCGAAATCGTCGAGACGCGCGGCATGAAGCAGGTGACGGATACCGGCGCCATCGAAAAGGCCGTGGACGAGATCATCGCCGCCAACCCAGATCAGGTCGAGAAGGTGAAGGCGAAGCCGGCGCTTGCCGGCTGGTTCGTCGGCCAGGTCATGAAGGCGACGGGCGGCAAGGCCAACCCGCAGGCCGTGCAGGCGCTGGTGAAGGCCAAGCTCGGCATCGAGGACGAGTAAGCGGACGCTGCTTCCCGTGCCGGTACAATGGCATTGAAGTAGCAAGTTCTCGTCCGTCATTCTCGGCATAAGCCCGAGGATGACGTCGAGCACTGGGACTGACATTGATTTATGCCGGGATCACGCCCGGCATTTCTGTTTCGAGACGGAGCAAACATCATGTTTTTTATACGCACGGCAAGCCAGCGCGATATCGAGCCGGTCCGGGCGCTTCTGGCTACCACCTGGCATGCGACCTATGACGCGATCTACGGCGCAGACAAGGTGAAGGAGCTGATTGCCGCATGGCATTCGCCACAGGCCATGAAGGACCGCATCGAGAAAAAGGGCGGCGAATTTCTGGTGGCCGATAATGGCCGGCAGATCGGCGGTATGGCTTATGCTTCCATGTCTGCGAAGATGAGCAAGACAGCCCTGTTGCACCAGCTTTATGTCGGGCCCGAATTCCAGCGTCAGGGGGTCGGCCGCGATCTCTTCGCCGAGCTTGAAACCTGCTTTCCGGATGCGGAAATCATGCGTCTGGAAGTGGAGCCCAAAAATACTGTCGCAATAGCCTTTTATGAAGGCGTCGGATTTAGCGAGGTTGACCGAATCGAGCGCATGGCGGGTATCGATGGTTTTCCCGGTATCGTCATGGAAAAGAGCCTGAAACGATGAATGCGACATTAGATACGCTGATAATCCGCGCGGCACGGCAAGAGGATGTTCCCGCACTCGCGGCCATCTATGCCGCTGACGAAATCGGAGGCCACGGCGATACGGCCGACGAATCGGCGCTGCCGGACTATCTCGCAGCCTTCCGCGATATCGAGGCGTCCCCCACCGAGACGCTTTACGTGGCGGAACTGGACGGCGAGATCGTCGGCACTTTCCAGACGGCCATCCTGACCAAGCTTATCGGGCGCGGCGCCAAATCCATGGTGATTGAAGCGGTGCAGACGCGGCCCGACATGCGCGGCCGTGGCATCGGTGCGGTCATGATCAACTATTGCCTTGATGAAGCGCGCGCCAAGGGCATGAAAGCCGTGCAGCTCACCTCCAACGTGGCGAGGCTCGATGCCCATCGCTTTTACGAGCGGCTGGGTTTCGAGAAGCGGCATTTCGGTTTCAGGATGAAGCTGAAATAGCGCGGATATATCGGGAAATACTGGACAATCGCCGTGAGGGGCGGCATAAGCTTGTCTTGTGCCGTGCACGGAAAATCGCTGCGGCGCATTCAAGCCCGAGGAACGCATAATGAAGACTCTCCTGACGCAAATCTTCACCTGGTGGAACGGCCAGACGATCGGAACGCGGTTTCACACCTGGCGTTTCGGCAAGAAGGTCGGACAGGACGAGTTGGGCAACACCTATTACGAAGGCGGCACCACCTCCTGGGGCATGCCGCGCCGTTGGGTGATCTATAACGGTTATGCTGAAGCTTCGGCCATTCCGCCCGGCTGGCATGGCTGGATGCACTACCGCACCGACGTGCCGCCGACCCAGGAAACATACGTTCCCCGGGAATGGCAGAAGGCGCATCAGGCCAACCTTACCGGCACATCCAAGGCCTATCGCCCACAGGGATCGCTGGCGGTCGCAGGCGAGCGTCCACGCGTAACCGGCGACTACGACGCCTGGACCCCCGGCAACTGAGCAGGGGAAAAATGAGCATTGCGATGCGCGGTGTTGTGCAAAACGCCGCGCTTGGCACACGACCTCACCGGTTTTTGCCACATTCCGCCCTTACGCGTTGATCCGGTCGTCGTCCCGACACAGGCAATTTTTTGGAGACATATCGTATGAGGATATTCACGCGGGATCGTTCTTTGCGTGCGCTGACAGTCTCGCTGTTTGCAGCGATCTCTGCTGTCATCCTCGTATCGCCCGTCTCCGCCGCCCGTCTTGAAAACCGCGTGGCAGTGTTTTCCGGCATCGACAAGATCACCGGCCGCATTACGTCTTTCGATGTCTATATCGACGAAACGGTTCAGTTCGGCGCGCTCCAGGTGACGCCTAAGGTCTGTTACTCGCGCGACCAGACGGAAGCCCAGAAGATCGATGCTTTCATCGAGGTGGATGAAATTACTCTCGACCGCAAGATAAAGCGGATTTTCACTGGCTGGATGTTCGCCGACAGCCCCGGCCTCAATGCCGTCGAGCACCCGATCTACGACGTATGGCTGACTGGCTGCAAGCAGGACTCCGAAGTTCCCGCTCCCTCAACGGCAAGCAAATAACGTTACGTTATGATTTTTAGAATTGCAGGTCTGGCTGGTTGACGGCCTGATCGAGCATTTTCGCGTATTGCTGCTTCGGCACGTCGATCGCGCCGAATGTCTTCAGATGCTCGGTGGTGAATTGAGTGTCGAGCAACACGAAACCGCTTGCTCTCAGCCGCTCCACCAGATGCACGAGGCAAATTTTCGAGGCGTTGGTGCGGCGGGAAAACATGCTCTCGCCGAAGAATGCGGCCCCAAGCGATACGCCGTAAAGTCCGCCGACAAGTTCCTTGCCATCCCACGCCTCGACACTATGGGCATGGCCGATCTGGTGCAGTTCGGTGTAGAGTTTGCGAATTGTGGCGTTTATCCAGGTGCTCGGCCTGTCCGGCGCTTCAGCCGCACATCCTGCCATCACCGCTTCGAAAGCGGTATTGAAGCGTATCTCGAACGGCTTCTTGCGCATCGCCTTGGCGAGGCTTTTGGAAATGTGGAAATCGTTGAGCGGAATGATGCCGCGTATTTCCGGCTCGACCCAGAAAAGCTCTGGATCATCAGCCGAATCGGCCATCGGAAACAGGCCGGCGGAATAGGCGCGCAGCAATATATCGACGGTTATGCCGTTATTTTTGCTGCGCCGCCCAACCATATCTCTTAGTGAGACGCATCACCGGCCAGGTATTTTTCCAGCCAGTGAATGTCGTAATTGCCGCTGAGGATATCTTCGTTCTGAAGAAGATCCTGGAAAAGCGGGAGCGTGGTCTTGATGCCGTCGACGACGAACTCGTCCAGTGCCCGGCGCAGACGGCGGATGCATTCGTCACGGTCGCGACCGTGAACGATAAGCTTGCCGATCATGCTGTCGTAATAAGGCGGGATCTTGTAGCCCTGATAGGCACCCGAATCGACGCGCACGCCAAGGCCGCCCGGCGTATGGAAATAGGTCAACGTGCCGGGGGAGGGAACGAATGTGCGCGGGTCCTCGGCATTAATACGGCATTCGATGGCATGGCCATGGAATTCGATATCCGCCTGCGTCACCGACAGGCCCTGTCCCGAAGCAACCCTGATCTGTTCCTGCACGAGGTCCATGCCGGTGATCGCTTCCGTGACTGGATGTTCCACCTGAAGACGCGTGTTCATTTCAATGAAATAGAACTCGCCGTTTTCATAAAGGAACTCGATGGTGCCGGCACCGCGATATTTCAGCTTGCGCATGGCGCTTGCACAAATTTCGCCGATCTCCATACGCTGTTCAACGGTGAGGGCCGGGGAGTTCGCCTCTTCCAGCACCTTCTGGTGACGGCGCTGCAGCGAGCAATCGCGTTCGCCAAGATGAATGGCGTTGCCTTCCCCATCGCCGAAAACCTGCACTTCGATATGACGCGGCTTGCCGAGGTATTTTTCCATATAAACGGCGTCGTTGCCGAAGGCAGCTGCCGCTTCGGAGCGGGCCGTCGAGACCGCCTCGTCGAGATCCGCTTCCGTCTTCGCCACCTTCATGCCGCGACCGCCGCCGCCTGCCGTCGCCTTGATCAGGACCGGGAAGCCGATCGTCCGGGCGATTTCGAGCGCATTCTCGGGCTTCACTTCGCCGTCGGAGCCGGGAACCACGGGAATACCGAGTTCCTGCGCCGTCTGCTTGGCGGTGATCTTGTCGCCCATAAGGCGGATATGCTCTGCGGTCGGTCCGATGAAGGTAATGCCGTGCGCGTCGAGGATATCGGCGAACTTGGCGTTTTCCGACAGGAAGCCGTAACCGGGGTGAACGGCGTCCGCACCGGTGATTTCGCAGGCCGCAACGATCTGGTGGATGTTGAGGTAGCTGTCACGCGAAGGCGGCGGGCCGATGCACACACTTTCGTCGGCAAGGCGCACATGCATGGCGTCCGCGTCTGCGGTGGAATGCACGGCGACTGTCGGAATGCCAAGCTCCTTGGCAGCGCGCAGGACGCGCAGCGCAATCTCGCCGCGGTTGGCTATGAGGATCTTCGAAACCATGCTGAACCGCCTTTATTCGATGACCACGAGAGCTTCACCATACTCCACGGGCTGTGAGTCGTTGACGACGATTTCCACGACCTTGCCGGACTTCGGAGCCGGAATCTGGTTCATGGTCTTCATGGCTTCGACGATGAGGATGGTCTGGCCTTCCTTGACGGTCGCGCCCACTTCGACGAACGGACGTGCGCCCGGAGCAGGCGACAGGTAAACCGTGCCCACCATTGGCGAGGTAACGGTATTGGCCGGGTTGCGGGCAGGTGCTGCGGCGACCGCAGGTGCTGCCGGAGCGGCAACTGCCGCCGCTGCAGGGGCTGGCGCCGGTGCTGCGTAACCGGTGGGCGCTGCGGCATAGACCGTGGTGGGCGGAGCGGCGCGGGAAACGCGGATGCGCAGGTCTTCCTGCTCCACTTCGATTTCCGAAAGGTCGGTATCGTTGAGGATATTCGCGAGCTCGCGGATCAGTTCCTTGTCGATACCCTGTTTCTTTTCAGACATGACAAACCCTATTCTTTGTTTCTTTTTATGCCGTGATGTTCTTCAGCGCGTGAAGCGCCATGATGTAGCCATATGGTCCGAAACCGCAGACCATGCCCTTCGCGGCGGGCGATACCATCGATTTGTGACGGAACTCTTCCCGCGCGTGGATGTTGGAAATATGCACTTCCACGACGGGCGTGGAAATCGCACGAATGGCGTCATGCAGCGCGATCGAGGTGTGGCTGTAGGCGCCGGGATTGATGACGACACCTGCCGCTCTCTCTCCCGCCTCATGCAACCAGTCCACGAGCACGCCTTCGTGGTTGGACTGGCGGAATTCCACAGCGAACCCGAGATCTGCACCAGCAGCAAGACAATCATTCTCGATGTCTTTCAGCGTCTTGCCACCATAGATACCCGGTTCCCTTTTTCCCAGCATGTTGAGATTGGGGCCGTTGATGACGATGATGATGTTGCTCATTCGTGTTTCCATAAGAAAATCAGCGACACCTATAGACTGCGCAGCCTTCAAGGAAAAGCCCCCGAAAGCCGTAAACAGCCGGCAGGCCCGGCATCCACAGGGAATGCAGCGGCTTTTTGCGGAATCAGGAGCAGGTGGCTTTTCCGCAGCTGCGCATATTGGCGATTTTTTCCTTCAACGGGTCCGCACCAACAGCGCCGAAAACAGCCTCGTTGCCGACGATATAGGACGGTGTTCCTGTTATGCCGAGGCTGTTGGCGAGCTTGTAGGTTTCCTGCACCTGCGCGTCGTTGGGGTTTTCTGCCATCGATTTGCGGATGTCGGCTTCCTTGAGACCGAGCGACGTCGCGACTTCCATGGCGCTGTCTTCATTCGCCCGTCCGCGGCCGCCCAGCAAGGCGCGCTGAAATTCGGGATATTTGGCAGGCGCAAGCAGCTTGACTGCGTTGGAGACCCGATGCGCTGCGACCGATTCCGGCCCGAGGATCGGGAATTCCTTGAGCACGACGCGCACTTTCTTGTCCGTCTTCAGAATATTGTCCATGTCGCCCATGGCGCGTTTGCAATAACCGCAATTGTAATCGAAGAACTCGACCAGCGTGACGTCGCCGTCCGGATTGCCGAGCGCCAGATCGTATTTCGATTCGAAGATGGTCTTCTGGTTGTCGGCCACGGCTTCCGCCGCCTTGGCGTTGCGGGTCGCATATTGCTTGCGTTCAAGCGCGTCCTGAACTTCAAGCATGATCTCGGGGTTCTCGATCAGATATTGCTTGATGAACTCGCCCATTTCCTTCTTTTGCTTGTCATCGAGGGCATGGGCGGGCAGAGAAGCGAAAGCCATGGAAAGGGCCGTTACGCTGGCGAGAAGGGTTGAACGGAGAAGATGCGCCATATCGGTCCTCATACTGTGCGGCCAATGCCTCATGAATGTTATGATGCAATTACCTTACTTTAAGCCAAATGCCATACGCCAAAAATAGTTGTCCGCATTATGGTCGCACGATTGTGAAGCGTGTGATTCTGGGGCAAGTCTCTGAAATACGGTTCAGGAAAGAGCATGCCCTTGATAACGATGTCGAAGCGGAGCGCAGTCGAACCCTTTCACGCCATGGATATTCTGGCGGAGGCGAACCGGCGACGGCAGGCGGGACGCCCCGTCATTTCCATGGCGGTTGGCCAGCCTTCCCATCCCGCACCGAAAGCCTCTCTGGCGGCCGCGCAGGAGGCGCTGAAGCATGGGCGGATCGGCTATACCGATGCGCTGGGCCTGCGTGAATTGCGCGAAGCGATTGCCGGTCACTACCGGCTGCGCCACCAGGTTATCGTCGATCCGGCGCGCATTGCCGTTACCACCGGGTCTTCTGCCGCTTTCAACCTCGCCTTCCTCAGCCTTTTCGATGCCGGTGATCATGTCGCGATCGCAAGACCCGGTTATCCCGCCTATCGCAATATCTTGAAAGCGCTTGGCCTCAATGTCGTGGAAGTGCCGGTAACGGCGGAAACCGGCTATACGCTGACGCCTGCCAGCCTCGAGCGGGCGGAGACGAGGGCGGGCTGCAAGTTAAAGGGCGTGCTCCTGGCAAGCCCGGCCAACCCAACCGGCACGGTCACCGGCCGCGAAGCGCTGAAACGGCTGGCAAACTATTGTGAAAGCCGGGATATCGCCTTCATTTCCGACGAGATCTACCACGGCCTGACTTTCGTCGGCGAGGAAACGAGCGCGCTCGAACTCACCGACAATGCCGTCGTCATCAATTCCTTCTCGAAATATTATTGCATGACCGGCTGGCGCATCGGCTGGATGGTCCTGCCGGAAAATCTCGTCCGTCCGGTCGAATGTCTTGCTCAGAGCCTGTATATTTCACCGCCGGAACTATCCCAACTGGCGGCAACCGCAGCCTTTTCGGCGGCAGAGGAACTCGACGTCTACCGGGAAAGCTACCGCACGAACCGCGATTTCCTGATGACGCGCCTTCCGGAAATCGGCCTGCCGCTGGCGTCTCCCATGGATGGCGCATTTTACGCCTATGTCGATACCAGCCGCTTTTCCAACGACAGCATGGATTTCGCCAAACGCATGCTGGCGGAAATCGACGTGGCGGCGACGCCCGGCATGGATTTCGATCCAGAGGAGGGCCACAGGGCGCTGCGCATTTCCTATGCGGGTTCGGTGTCGGATATTGCCGAGGCCGTTGGGCGCATTGCTGGTTGGCTGAAATAAGCCCTTGGGTTTTTCTCCCCTTGGCGGGGATCAGGCGGGCGAACAACCGAAGGTGCTGGCAAAGGCCTTTTCACCCTTTGTGGTGAAGGTCAGCACGCGCCCGTTTCCTTGCCGCAGCCAGTCGCGCTGCTGCATGGCTTTTAGAAGCGATGCGCCGAGCCCGCCGCCGAGGTGGTGACGACGTTCGCTCCAGTCCAGGCAATGCAGGCAAACCGGGCGCCTTGCCTTTTCCAGCGGCGAAAGATCAATGCCGAAGCTCGAGAAGAAATCCCGCCCGCTATCCGTAAGTGCGGGATCGTCGCCTGACGTTACGAGACCTTTTGCGGTGATAGTCGAAAGCAGTGCCACGCCGCTTTCTCCGGCCAGATGATCGTAACAGATGCGCGCCTCGCGAAGCGCGGTGTCCTTTGGTCCGGTACGCACGCGCACGGCCCCGGTGCGCTGCGCAAGTCCCATCAGCGCTTCAAGAACCTGCGCTACATCCGCGTCGGAAAGCCGGAAATAGCGATGCCGCCCCTGTTTTTCCGCTTTGAGCAATTGGGCGTCGGAGAGTTTTGACAGATGCCCGCTAGCAGTCTGCAGTGTCACGCCGGCGGCTTCGGCAAGCTCGCTTGCTGTCAGCGCGCGTCCGTCCATCAGCGCCGTCAATATGTTGGCGCGGGCGGGGTCGCCGATCAGGGCGGCGACATTTGCGATCAAGGGTCCGTCTTTCATAGTTCGATGATAGCCGAAGCATTGATGTGAGGCAATGGCGTAGACAGGCAAGGCAGAACACGAGGAGACCGACGATGCTGACCTGTTTCATCCGTTACGAGATCGACCCCTTCAAGGTCGATTCTTTCGATCAATATGCCCGCAACTGGGGTGAGGCGATACCGCGCTGCGGCGCCGATCTGATCGGCTATTACGCGCCGAAAGAGGGATCGAGCACTATTGCCTACGGCGTCTATAACATCGAAAACCTTGCCGCGTACGAAGCCTACCGGGCGCGACTTGCCGCCGACCCGGCAGGGCGGGAAAATTATGAATTTGCCCGGCGCGAGCAATTCATCCGCCGTGAGGACAGGCTGTTCCTGAGGCTGGCATCTGCGCCGCACGGCGGAGGCGGACGATGATCGCCGTCATCTTCGAGGTCTGGCCGGCTGAGGGCGAAAAACAGCATTATCTCGATATTGCCGCCAGCCTGCGCGCCGAGCTCGAAACCATCGACGGCTTCCTGTCCGTCGAACGCTTTCAGAGCATCAGCAATCCCGACAAGATGCTTTCGCTGTCATTCTTCAGGGATGAGGAGGCGGTGAAGGCATGGCGCAACACCGCGCCGCATCGAGCAGCACAGTCGCTGGGACGGTCAGGCGTCTTTTGCAATTACCGCCTGCGTATCGCCACCGTGATGCGGGACTATGGTTTGAAGGTGAGGGAGGAGGCCCCGACCGACAGCAGACAGGTCCATGCGGCGGATAATCAAGTGCGGCGTTGACGGGCGTTCAGATCAGTTTTTCTGCAAGCCGGTCCAAGGCTTTCTGGTTCGAACTCGCTGCCAAAACCCGCTATAGATGGAGCGGGTTATGGATGGAGAAGGGCTGCCACGCGGCGGTCCGCCCGATTGGACATGGAGAGAAGAACGATGTCGGCAGAAAAAGTGGCGATTGTGACGGCAGGCGGCAGCGGCATGGGCGCGGCCGTGGCGAAACGTCTAAGCGCTGATGGTTACAAGCTCGCGATCCTGTCGTCCTCCGGCAAGGGAGAGGCGCTGGCGAAGGAACTGGGCGGCATCGGCGTCACCGGCTCCAACCAGTCCAACGACGATCTCAATCGACTAGTGGAGCTGACGCTCGAAAAATTCGGACGTATCGACGTTCTCGTGAACAGTGCAGGCCATGGCCCGCGCGCCTCCATCCTCGATATCACCGATGAGCAATGGCACACGGGACTTGATGTCTACCTGATGAACGTCATCCGCCCGACACGGATTGTGGCTCCATTCATGGTGAAACAGAAAGCCGGGTCGATCGTCAACATCTCGACTGCCTGGGCTTTCGAGCCGAGCAGCATGTTCCCGACTTCTGCAGTGTTCCGCGCCGGCCTTGCTTCCTACACCAAGATTTTTTCCGATACCTATGCGGCCGACAATGTGCGCATGAACAATGTTCTGCCCGGTTGGATCGATAGCCTGCCAGCCACGGAAGAGCGCCGCCAGGGTGTGCCGATGCAGCGTTATGGAACGAGCGAGGAGATAGCCGCAACCGTTGCCTTTCTCGCCTCGGAAGGTGCGGGTTACATCACCGGCCAGAACATCCGCGTCGATGGTGGTCTGACACGGTCTGTTTGACGATTGGCATATCGGGCTTCCGTCACCCGGACTTAGTGCTTTGCCAACGCGGTCAAGTCCTTGATCGGGAGAGATTTCTTTCACGGCGCAGGCGCGCCGTGGCTGGATGCCGGATTGATTACGGCAGGAGATAAACCTAACATCCGCCAACAAAGCAAAACGCCCGCAACATGGTTGCGGGCGTTTTTCGTTTCAGTGTCTTCTATCAAAAGAAGCCTTTGCGCTGCCACCAGCCGCCCTTGCGCGGCTTCGGCTCGTCGCCGTCAGGGTTGGCGGGCGTGCCCGAAGAGGTCACGACCGGCTCCGAATTCGAGACATTGCTGCCCCGGTTCGCGCGAACCTTTTCTTCCGTCGCCGGTGCTCYGGCTTCCGAACCCAGATCGGCCGAGGCTTCACCCACTTCGTCGAGGGCGACATCGACGACGGTTTCCACAACGACTGCGGGCTCGACGATCACCGGCTCGACCGTTTCAACGGTTTTGGCTGCGACTTCAGCCTGCGGTGCCGCTTCAGCCGGCGGTACGTCTTCGGTCTTGGCCTTCGCCTTGCGGGTGCGGCGCGGTTTCTTCGGGGCTTCCGCTTCCACGACGTCGGCAACCACACCTTCCACCACTTCGGCAGCGGTAGGCTCTTCGGTTACGGATGCTGCGGCGGAAACCTCTTCGCTTTCGCCTTCCGTTTCGCCTTCTTCGCCGGACTCAGTGCCTGCGGCATCGAGAGCCTCGTCTTCAGCACGGTTGCGACGGCCGCCACGCTTGCCACGACGGCGACGCTTGCGCTTACCCTCTTCATCAGAGCTTGCAGCTTCGTTCACACCGTTTTCATCAGCGTCGTCTGCGGCTTCATCGGTTTCGACGCCATCTTCGTCGTCCGCATCATCAGCGCCGGTGTCATCGCCAGCCTGCGCATCAACTGCACCGTTCTGGTCGTTCTGTCCGCCCTTGCCACGACGGCGACGACGACGCTTGCGCTTACGCTTGCCGTCTTCACCATTGTCGCCCTGCTGCTGTTGCTGGCGCGGCTCGCTGGCCTGCGCCTTGACGATTTCTTCCTCTTCCTCGTCCTCTTCCACCTCAACAACGAAATCGTCTTCCTCTTCCACGAAGCTCGGGAGCATCTGGATAAGGCTTTCGATCTTCACCGGATTTTCAACCGCTTCACCACGATCGATGGCGAAATGCTGCGCGCCGACGCCGGCATCGGCCGCAATGATGATCGCCACACCGAAGCGGCCTTCATAATCGACAATCGTGCCGCGCTTGTGGTTGAGCAGATAGAGAGCCGTTTCCGGCGTGCAGCGCACGGTGATGTTGTGGGTCGTGTTGCGCAGCAGATATTCCTCAACGCCGCGCAGCACGTGCAGCGCGATGGAGGATTCCGAGCGAACGTGACCCGTGCCGCCGCAATGCTGGCAGACCTGCGTGGTCGATTCCAGCACCGAAGCGCGGATGCGCTGGCGCGACATTTCCAGAAGGCCGAAATGCGAGATACGGCCGACCTGGATGCGCGCCCGGTCGTTTTTCAGGCAGTCCTTGAGCTTCTTCTCGACGGAGCGGTTGTTGCGCTTTTCTTCCATGTCGATGAAGTCGATGACAACAAGACCAGCAAGGTCGCGAAGACGCAGCTGGCGAGCCACTTCTTCCGCCGCTTCCAGATTGGTCGTCAGCGCCGTTTCTTCGATGGAATGCTCGCGGGTCGAACGACCGGAGTTCACGTCGATGGCAACCAGAGCTTCCGTCTGGTTGATGATGAGGTAACCGCCCGATTTCAGCGTAACCTGCGGCTGCAGCATGCGGTCGAGCTGGGCTTCAATGCCCGAGCGCGAGAAGATCGGGTGGATGTCGCGGTAAGGCTGAACCACCTTGGCGTGGCTCGGCATCAGCATCTTCATGAAGTCTTTTGCTTCACGGTAGCCTTCTTCGCCCGAAACGATGATCTCGCTGATATCCTTGTTATAGAGATCGCGGATCGAACGCTTGATGAGCGAGCCTTCCTCGTAAACGAGGCAGGGGGCCGTGGAGTTCAGCGTCAGCGTGCGGACGTTTTCCCACAGGCGCATCAGATATTCGAAGTCGCGCTTGATCTCGACGCGGGTGCGGTTGGCGCCTGCGGTACGCAGAATGACGCCCATGCCCTGCGGAACTTCCAGATCGCGCGCGATTTCCTTCAGGCGCTTGCGGTCGGTCGGCTGGGTGATCTTGCGGGAAATGCCACCGCCGCGTGCGGTATTCGGCATCAGCACGGAATAACGGCCGGCAAGCGACAGATAGGTGGTGAGTGCGGCACCCTTGTTGCCGCGTTCTTCCTTGGCAACCTGCACGAGAAGGATCTGGCGGCGCTTGATGACTTCCTGAATGCGATACTGCTTGCGCGGCTTGCGGGCAACGCGATCGGGAACCTCTTCCATGGCGTCTTCGGCGCCGACGGATTCGATCACTTCCTTTTCGTGATGATCGTCATCATCGTCGTCGTCATCATCGTCATTGCCACGGCGAAGACCCTCGACTTCCTCGGAAATCGTATCTGTATCGACCATGGCAGCCATTTCGCCGCCCGTGCTGCCGTCTTCTTCGGAAGAGGCCTCAGCAGTAGTGTCGGAAACGGCTTCTTCTTCCGCGACCTTCTTCTTGGCGCGGGGGCGGCGGGTACGCTTCTTCGGTGCTTCTTCCGCAACGGCCTCGACGGCCACAGCAGTCACGTCTTCGGATACCTCTTCGGCAGCGGCAGCGGCAGCGGCAACGGTTTCGTCCACGACCACGGCGTCAGTCGTCTCGCTGACGGCAACGATGCCGACATCCGGCTGGTCCGCCTGCGATAGATCGACAGCCGGTGCGCCGGGCTCGGGGGCGTCAGCCGATTCAAAGTCGTCGCTGCGGCGATGATCCTCGGCTTCCGCCTTGAGGAGCGCCTGACGGTCGGCGAGCGGGATCTGGTAATAGTCAGGGTGGATTTCCGCAAAAGCGAGAAACCCGTGGCGATTTCCACCGTAATCGACGAAGGCCGCCTGAAGGGAGGGCTCAACCCTCGTGACCTTGGCAAGGTAGATATTGCCGCGGATCTGTTTCTTGTGTTCCGATTCGAAGTCGAATTCCTCGATCCGGTTCCCACGGACAACGACTACGCGTGTCTCCTCTTCGTGGGAGGCGTCGATAAGCATTTTGTCTGCCATGTAAGCTGTGCTCCTCGGCGCAGCCTTGTTTTATACGAGAACAGGCCCGCCACACGGACGAGCCTTTCATATGAGTGCAAGGATGTGCCGGAAATGAAGTCTCCAGCCGGGCCTCTGTAAACTGGCAGCATCCGGACCGACGGCGAGGCGCTTGGCCTGCTCCTGGTATCCGGTTCATATGAAAACTGCTGCGACATCATTGGCCAGGCGGAACGACAATAATATATAGACCCCTTGGGGTCCGATGAATTTGCTCTCCTCAGAGCAGCGGTGGCATTGCCACCGGGTAGGTCTCCGGCCACGGCCGGAATTGATCCAGTTTCAGGATAAATGTAACGACGGCAGATGATTGCCCGTTTTGCAGCGCCAGCGTCTTTTTCGATTGGCAGCCGGCGGGCATCTATCCCGTCAACACTTTTAACCCTCATCCTTGTTGTATGTTTTCTCTGTCATAATAGCAATAGGCTGGCTAAATATGCCATATTGTTGGTGGAATTTCCGGGTTAACAATTGGTTCACCAACGCCTGCGATTGTGGGGCGCAAACGCACAAACACGTGTCCGGCGTGGCCGAAATTACGACGTTCCCGGCACTTTGCCGCACCATTTATGAAAAATGACTGAAATACGGAATTTCTTGAAGACCATGAATTTCACGCGCAGCGCAGCGATATTCGATGGGGCAGGGCCGCTTGGCGCGCGAATCGCGCGGCTTGCGGGTGCCCTTGTTTTGCCGGTTGTCTTTTCGGTCGCCGCATTCGTCTCCTGCGTTCCACAGGTCTTCGCCGTGGAGCCGCTCATCGCCAATCAGGCACGCATCATCGGCGACGAGGCGCGCACGCGCATCGTTCTCGATTTTGCCGAGGAGCCGGAATTCGACATTCACTATCTCGATTCGCCCGCCCGCATCGTCGTGGACTTTCCGGCGGTGAATTTTGCGTTCCCCGCATCGGCTCTGGCGCCAACCGGCCTTTTCTCGGACATTCGCTTCGGTAGCATGGGGCAAGACAGCGCCCGCATCGTGCTGACGGCAAAAAAACCGGTTCAGGTGGCCGTTGCCGAAACCAAGAAGGGCGAGGACGGCACATCGTTCCGTTTCGTCCTGGATGCGGAGATCACCACCAAGGCCAAATTTGCTGAACTGGTGAAAGAGCAGCAATGGCGCGCGCCGGCGCCGGTCTCGACAGCGGCGATCACGCCTGACGACAAGACATCGCGGCAGACGGATTTCGTCATCGCTGTTGATGCCGGCCATGGCGGCATCGATGCCGGCGCTTCCGGTGGCGTAACCGGCACGGAGGAAAAGGTCATCACGCTGACCTTTGCCAAGGAACTTGTGGAGCGGATGAACCGGGAGCCCGGCATCAAGGCGTTCCTGACGCGTGATTCCGACACGTTTCTCGCTCTGTCCGAACGGGTCACGATCGCCCGGCAGAACAATGCCAACCTGTTCATTTCATTGCACGCCGATACACTGAAGCAGAAGGGCATCCGAGGCGCGACCGTCTATACATTGTCAGACCGCGCCTCAGACCGCAGGGCGCAGGAGCTGGCCGAGCGCGAAAACAAGTCCGACCAGATTGCCGGTGTGGCAGCCTCCAGCGAGCCGCCTGAGGTGGCCGATATCCTTCTCGATTTCACCCGGCGCGAAACGCAGGCCTTTTCGGTGACGCTGGCAGAAAATATCGTATCGTCCTTCGAGGGACAGGTCGGCCTCATCAACAATCCGCATCGTTATGCCGGTTTCATGGTGCTGCGCGCCCATGACGTGCCATCGGTGTTGCTGGAACTCGGCTTTCTCTCCAATCCGGAAGATGAAAAACTCCTTCTTGATGCGGAATGGCGCAAGAAGGTCGCCGATACGCTTGCAACTGCGGTCGGACGATACCGCACCAAGGCCATGGCGAACGGCGGCTGAAGGGCCGGGCGGGCGAGTGGCGCCCCCGTTGTCGCCGTGCCCCTTGCTGCCGAAAAGCTGTTCAATTCTTGGGCCTTGCGGACGATTACGTTGGCGAAGCCCTATTTTACTCACATTCGCCGCGTTATTGCGGAAGCGGATTCTGTGGTGATCCGCCATTGCGGCTGGAACCGCAATTGCGGCAGTCGGCCCGGTAACATATCAGCGAATGCTGTCGTTCCGGCTTGTCATCGAAGGTATGGTGTGCAAAACGGCACGCGATATGCAAGGATGCGCCCGTATCATCGGGCGTTGATGGTTACGATTCGAATTATCGGTAGCTTGGTATGATCAGACTGATTGGATATTTTTTCGGCTTGGCCAGCGTGCTCTTTCTGTGCGCCGCCGCCGCCGGTGCAATTTATTTGCACGGCGTGACGAAGGACCTGCCGGATTACGCAGTTCTGAGCACTTATGAGCCGCCGGTGACAACCCGCGTGCACGCCGGCAACGGCGCGCTCATGGCGGAATACGCCCATGAAAAACGCCTGTTCCTGCCGATCCAGGCTATCCCGGACCGGGTGAAGGCAGCCTTCCTTTCGGCGGAAGACAAGAATTTCTACAACCATCCGGGTGTGGACATCTGGGGTCTCGGCCGTGCCGTTCTCGTCAACCTCCAGAATATCGGCTCCGGCCGTCGTCCGGTCGGCGCGTCCACAATCACCCAGCAGGTGGCAAAGAACTTCCTGCTCACCAACGACCAGACCTTCGACCGCAAGCTCAAGGAAGCGCTTCTGTCCTTCCGCATCGAGCAGACCTATTCCAAGGACAAGATCCTCGAGCTTTATCTCAACGAGATCTTTTTCGGCCTGAATTCCTACGGTATCGCGGGTGCGGCACTCACCTATTTCAACAAATCGGTCACGGAACTGACGATCGCGGAAACCGCCTATCTCGCGTCGCTGCCGAAGGGCCCGGCCAACTACCATCCGATCCGCCGCGAGAAGGCGGCGCTGGAACGCCGCAACTGGGTGATCGACCGCATGGCCGAGAACGGCTACATCACGGTCGGCGATGCCGAGGATGCAAAGAAGCAGCCGCTTGGCGTCAATCTGCGCCGTGGCGGCGCGCATATCTTCGCGTCTGACTATTTCGCCGAGGAAGTCCGCCGCCAGATCGTCGAGAAATACGGCGAGCAGGCGCTTCTTGAAGGCGGCCTTTCGGTTCGCACCTCTTTCGATCCGCAGATCCAGATGGAGGCGCGCAAGGCGCTTCAGGACGGTCTGGTGCAATATGACGAGCGTCGCGGTTTCCGTGGACCCGTCGAAAAGATCGAGACAACCGGTGACTGGACTGCGGCGCTCGCCAAGGTAAAGGGCCTTCGCGACGTTCCCGAATGGAAGATCGCAGTTGTCCTCGCCGTTGCTGCAGATGGCATTGATATTGGCGTGCAGGTCGATCCTGATGCCGAGGATGGCGACAAGCGCACACGCGGCCATATCTCCGCTGAAAACATGCGTTGGGCCTATCGCGATGCCACAGGCAAAAAGCCGACGGCTAAGTCTCCGGTTGGCGTTCTGGCTGTTGGTGACGTCGTTTACGCACAGCCGCTGTCCGGTTCCGGCAACGAATATCGCCTGCGCCAGCCCCCGAAGGTGCAGGGCGGCATGATGGTGATGGATCCGCACACCGGCCGCGTTCTGGCCATGGTCGGCGGCTTCTCCTATGCGCAATCGGAATTCAACCGCGCCACGCAGGCGATGCGCCAGCCCGGCTCCTCCTTCAAGCCGTTCATCTATGCGGCTGCACTCGACAACGGCTATACCCCGGCCTCGGTCATTCTAGACGCGCCAATTGAGGTTGTTTCGGGCGGCCAGGTCTGGAAGCCGCAGAATTACGGCGGGGGTTCCGCCGGTCCTTCGACCCTGCGTCTCGGCATCGAAAAATCCCGTAACCTCATGACAGTGCGTCTGGCGCAGGACATGGGCATGAATCTGGTCGCTGAATATGCCGAACGCTTCGGCATCTACGACAAGATGCCGCCGCTTCTGGCAATGTCGCTCGGTTCGGGCGAAACAACCATCATGCGCATGGTCTCGGCCTATTCTGTGATCGCCAATGGCGGCAAGCAGATCAAGCCGACGCTGATCGACCGCATCCAGGACCGTTACGGCAAGACGATCTTCCGGCATGAGGAGCGTGCCTGCGAGGGCTGCAACGCCACCAGCTGGCAAAATCAGGACGAGCCGGTCATCGTTGATAACCGCGAGCAGGTTCTCGACCCGATGACCGCTTACCAGACGACCTCCATGCTTGAAGGTGTCGTGCAGCGCGGCACGGCGGCGGGCAAGATCAAGGTCGATCTGCCGGTTGCTGGCAAGACGGGCACCACCAACGATGAAAAGGACGCCTGGTTCGTCGGTTACACGCCGGACATGGTTGCCGGTCTTTATATCGGCTTCGATTCGCCCGCACCGCTTGGGCGCGGCGGCACCGGTGGTTCGCTGTCGGCACCGATCTTCGGCGAGTTCATTGCCGATGCGGCCAAGCACCTGGAACCGAGCAAGTTCATCGTGCCTGAAGGCATGAAGTTCATCGCCGTCAACCGCAAGACCGGCATGGCCGCTTCGGAAGGCGAACCTGATACGATCATGGAAGCCTTCAAGCCGGGCACCGGCCCGGCCGATACCTTCTCGGTGATCGGCGCGGAAGGCATGTCGCAGGAGGATATTCTGAAGACCTCGCCACAGGCCCAGCAGGCCATCACCGGCGGTGGCGGCGGTCTTTATTGATACCAGTCTTATGTTTGGCGGGGGGCGCGGGTCTTTACATCCGCGCCCCCCGCATTTATTTGAGCTACCAGTTTAAATGAAGGCGAAGAACCAGCGAAATGCGCAATGAAATTGTGAACGTAGTCGACGAAATCAAGCAGGCCATAAGCCTGCTGAGGAGGCATCTTTGACTGGGACCAGGCGATAAGACGACTGGACTGGTTGAATAACAAGGCAGAGGACCCGACCCTCTGGAACGATGCCACCGAAGCGCAGAAACTGATGCGCGAGCGCCAGCAGCTGGATGACAGCATCAATGGCGTGAAGGCGCTTGAGCAGCAGCTCAAGGACAATGTCGAGCTGATCGAACTCGGCGAGATGGAAGGCGACGACGAGATCGTCAAGGACGCCGAAGATGCGCTGAAGGCGCTGAGGAGCGAGGCGAACCGCCGTCAGGTGGAAGCCATGCTTTCCGGTGAAGCTGATAGCAACGATACCTATCTCGAAGTTCATTCCGGCGCCGGCGGTACGGAAAGCCAGGACTGGGCCAACATGCTGCTGCGCATGTATACCCGCTGGGCTGACCGCGAAGGCTTCAAGGTTGAAGTGCTGGAAGTTCATGACGGCGAAGAGGCCGGCATCAAGTCCGCGACGATCCTCGTCAAGGGCCACAATGCCTTCGGCTGGCTGAAGACGGAATCGGGCGTACACCGCCTCGTCCGCATCTCGCCTTATGACAGCAATGCGCGTCGCCACACATCGTTTTCCTCCGTCTGGGTTTACCCGGTGGTCGATGATTCGATCCAGATCGACATCAACGAGAGCGATTGCCGCATCGATACCTATCGTTCGTCCGGTGCAGGCGGCCAGCACGTCAACACCACCGATTCGGCCGTGCGTATTACCCACATACCGACCGGTATTGCTGTGGCCTGCCAGCAGGAGCGTTCCCAGCACAAGAACCGCGCCAAGGCGTGGGACATGCTGCGCGCCCGTCTCTACGAGGTGGAACTGCAAAAGCGGGAAGATGCGGCAAACGCTCAGGCCGCATCCAAGACGGATATCGGCTGGGGCCACCAGATCCGCTCCTACGTTCTGCAACCCTACCAGTTGATCAAGGACCTGCGCACCGGCGTGGAAAGCACCGCACCCGGCAACGTGCTGGATGGCGATCTGAACCAGTTCATGGAAGCGGCCCTCGCGCACCGCATCAGCGGTGGCGCAGACGTGGAAGTGGCTGATATCGACTGACGCGCCACAGCGTCGCGTGAAAAAATCACCCCTCGCAAACCCATTGCGAGGGGTTTTTCGTTGGAGGAGATGCATGAAACAGGCGCTTTACATCGTCGACGTTCAGCCGAGCTTCAATCCGCCGGCTGCGCTTGTGGCGGACATATCCGCCCTGGCCGCCACCATGCCAAGCGTTGCCAGCGTCGAGCGCCATGATGAAAGCGTCACGCCTTTCGAGCGGCAACTCGGCTGGAAGCCGGGCAGGGACGACTGCTCGCTGGTTGCGGCGGACTGGATTTTCATAAAGCACGGCTACGCGCCGCCAAGGGCGGCTATCGACCACCTCCTGTCTCTAAAGCTCGATAGGGTGCTGGTCTGCGGCATTCAGGCCGATACCTGCGTGCTAGCTGCGGGTTTTGCCCTGTTCGATGCGGGGCTTCATCCCACGCTTCTGCCATGGCTGACGGTGGGCTCCAGCCTCGATCGCAGCGGCGAACTCGGCGCCAGACTATGGAAACATCATTTCGGCGCGGTTCTGGCCGGGCCGCATGAGCTTAACGCGTAGAGAGTTTCCAGTAGAACTGCGTGTAATCAAAGGGGTAGAGAAACCTCCAACGATTCCGTTCAAACCGACGTTCTCTCGCCCTCAGTTCGAGGCCTTTTCGATCTTCATCTCGCCGAGTTCGTCGATCAGGATCGTCCAGCTTTCCGCTTCCCTGATCTGCGGATCGGTTTTCAGATAGACGGTCACAAACAGGCCGGGCGAGGCCGATGCACCGTTTGAGCTTTCGGGGCGAATATCCGTGACGTAGGACTTCATCTGGCTGAACTCTTCCAGCTCGATGTTTTCGAGAAGGTTCGGTCCGTTTGCGGTAGTGGCGATGCGCTGCAGATAGACTTTAGCGGTGCCATCGCCCTGGCGGATTGCAACCACCTTGTAATAACCGCGCGAGGGTGTCGCTGGCGGCGGCCGCAACTGGCCGTCAGGACCTTTCACCGGCTCAAGATTATGCTCTTCCCACATGCCGCTGCTGACAACGAAGATCGCCGATACCGGCAAGTTGTCGATCGCCTCCGTTTGCGCCCGCACGGGAAGCGCTGTGGCGGCGAAAATGAGGGCGGCAAGAAGAGGTTTTTTCAGGGGCATGGCCATCATCAGTGGTTGGCGTCAATTGTTGAATTGTTCGGCGAGTACGCGGTCTGACCATGAACGGTCTGGGTCCGAGAGAATTCTGGCCGTCCTGTCCTGCGATTGCGCAATCCGCACATGCCGTACGGATTTCACCTCCGTATGGTCGGCGACCGCGTTCACCGGACGCTTGTCGCGCTCTAGAACGTGAATATCGACCGTCACCTTGTTGGGCAAAAGTGCGCCGCGCCAACGCCTTGGCCGGAAGGCGCTGACGGGTGTGAGCGCCAGAAGCGGTGATTCCAACGGCAGGATCGGTCCATGGGCTGAGAAGTTATAAGCTGTCGATCCTGCCGGTGTCGCAACCATCATGCCGTCGCAAATCAACTCTTCAAGCCGCGTCTTGCCGTCCACCTCGACACGAAGCTTGGCGGCCTGATGCGATTGCCGGAACAGGCTGACCTCGTTCATGGCAAGCGCCGTAAATTCATCGCCGTCGGAATCCGTCGTCGTCATGCGCAGCGGATGAAAATCATTGCCGGTCGCCACCGCAATACGCTCGACCAGGCCGTCTACCCGGTAGTCGTTCATCAGAAAGCCGACCGATCCCCGGTTCATGCCATAGACCCGCTTGCCGGAATTCATCGTTTCGTTGAGAATTTGCAGCATGAAGCCATCGCCGCCGAGCGCCACGATCACTTCCGCCTCGTCGAAGGGCGTGTTGCCGTAAGCGCCTTTCAGCTCCTCCAGCGCCCTCTGCGCCTCCTCGGTTGCGGAGGCCACGAAGGATAGTGAACAGTTAGAATGCGACATTCGCTTCCCTCGGCAACGACGCATACCGGAATCGATATGCGGACGATGCTGTAACCTGTTGAAGCAGCTCATAATCTCCAAACGTCGATAAAATGGTCGATCGCAAGCCACAAGACGCATCCTTGGTACATGAAGACGGCAGCAGGCGACAAGGCCTTTCCGGCGGACAGGCGTTCGCAGCAGGCGGGTTTGCCCGCGTGCGGTCCACAGCTTCTTGGTTTCCGGCCTTCGACAAGGGTTGCGATGCGGCGCGACGTGAGGCAACTTGCGCGAAACAAGCGGAACGGCGAGTGGCAGGAGACGGGCGTGGTGCTGAATTACAATATCTACGATGTCTTTACCGAGACCAAAATGGCGGGAAATCCGCTGGCGGTCATGTATGACGCGGATGGCCTCGACCAAGTGACGATGCAGGCGATAGCCAGAGAAATGAACCTCTCCGAGACCGTTTTCGTCAACCGCTCGGGCAACCCGGCCCACGCGGCTTCGCTGCGTATCTTCACGCCTTCAGGTGAGTTGCCTTTCGCTGGCCACCCGACTGTTGGCGCAGCGATCGCGATAGCCGAGCGCAATCGCAACGAAGGTGACGACGATATCGATATGGTCTGTGTGCTGGAGGAAAAGGTGGGTCCGGTCCGCTGTGCGGTGAAAATGCGCGCCGGTGCGGTCAGCTTCGCCGAATTCGACCTGCCGCGCAAATCGTCCCGCGTCACCCTGCCGCTCGATCATGCCGCACTTGCCGATGCGCTGGGCGTGAGCGAAGGCCATCTCGGCTTTGAGAACCACGTACCGTCGATCTGGACGGCCGGTGTGCCGTTCCTGCTCGTGCCGCTGCACAATATTGCCGCTATCAGCGAAATGGATTTCGACGCCAATCTCTGGCTGCGCACCGCACCGCTGGTGGAGGGGCGCCTGACGGCGGCCTATATCTACTGTCGCGGCGGCGTCAATCACGCGGCAAAGTTCCATGCCCGCATGTTTTCCCCGGAAATGGGGATTTCGGAAGACCCCGCCACCGGTTCCGCCGCCGCCGCCCTTTCTGGCGCAATCCATCATTTCGACGGCCTGACAGACGGTCACTATCCGCTCTTGATAGAGCAGGGCGTGGAGATGGAACGTCCTTCCCACATCCATCTGCGCATGGACATCAAGGACAACGAAATCGCCCGCGCCCGCATCGGTGGCCACGCGGTCCGTGTAGCATCGGGTACGTTCGAGATCTGATTTCAACGTGTGCGACTGAACTACAGTCGAAAAGCTACCTGCCAACCAAAAAGAAAAACCCCGGCCATGACCGGGGTTTTATTGTTTCTGGTCTTAACCAGAGATCAGTTGAACCGACCCGCCGCATGGGCAAGCATCGTGTAGACCTTGCCGGTATCGGAGGTGAGGTAGGACTGGGTGACTGTCCGGTCACGGTCCGTGCGGGCGACATCAGCGAGCAGCTTTTCGAAATCGGTGATGTAGCGGTCCACGGCGGTGCGGAATTCGGCCTCCCGCTCGTATTTGCGCTTGATCTCGTCAAACGTCGTCTGGCCCTTCAGCGTATAGAGGCGACGGGTGAAGACGTCACGTTCGCCGCGCTGGTACCGGCGCCACAGTTCCACCGACGCATCGTGGTCGATCGCGCGGGCGATGTCGACGGACAGCGAGTTCAGCGATTCCACCATGTGACGCGGATTGCGGGTATCGGCAGCACGGGTCGGCTGCTGATCGCCGCTTGCGCGGGGTGTGGAAGCGGCGGCCGATTCCTGCGAGGCACCGCGCAGAAGATCGCTGATCCAGCCACCGCCTTCTTCGCGGCGTGCGGCAGGCGCCGCAGCCGCCTGGGACGGGGCAGGCGCCTGACGGTTTTCGACCTGGCGGTTCTCAAGCGGCAGGGCGCCACGCAAGGCGGGTGCGGCTGCCGGCTGCGGCTGAGCCGGGCGTGGTGGCTGTGCCGGCGTGGCTGCTGCCGGCTGCGGACGCGCTTCGACACGGCGTTCAGCGGCAGGCTGGGTCGCTGCAATGGCGCGGGCGACGGGTTCGGAAACTTCCATCTGTTGGGTCGAGCGACCGACAAGCTGGGAAATATCCTGCAGGGCCTTGATCTGCTCGGAAACGGCGCGGCGCATCGCTGCGGCGCTTTCCTTGGCCTCTTCCGGCAGGTCGAACGCGCCACGCTTCAGTTCGGCACGGGTCGCATCCAGCTCGCGGCGGATATCGTGGCTGGAGCGGCGGATTTCGTCCGTCGCGCCGGCAAAACGGCTGACAGCTTCCTCAACTGCCTGACGCAGCGTTTCCTTGAGGTTGGCGGCGGCGGCATTGGATTTTTCCGAGGCACTGCCGAGCAGGTTGTCGACTTCCGAAAGCGAGGATTCGACACCGCCACGCAGGCGGTTGACCAGCTCGTCGGAATATTTCTGCGCGTCGGAAAGCGTGCTCTCGATCGAACGGCTGGCATCCTGACCAGCGGCGAGCAGGGCGCCCCGCATGGTCTGTGCTGCCGAGCGGGCGCGCTGTTCCGTCTCGTCGAGCGAACGGCCGATATCGGAGAAGGATGCCTGCAGATTGTCACGCAGGTTGCCGGCGACGTTCTGCGAACGCTCCTCGGCCTCGTTGAGCGTGGTTTCCACCACGCTGACGACGCCGCGCATGGCAGTTTCGATTTCCTCGGAACGCTTGACTAGTCCGACAGACAGGCTGCGAAGTGCATCCTGACGCTCTTCCAGCGTACCGACAAGGCTAGACTGCGCGGCATTGAGCAGTTCGGACGCCTGGCTCAGAACCTTTGAATGTTCCTCGAAACGTCCGACGATGCCGGCAACCTGCGCCAGTGTCTGGCCAGAAATATTCGACAGACGATCGATCTTTCCTTCCAGCAGACGGCTGGAGCTGGACACCATGTCGGCGGCCTGCGAGGCGGACTCGGAGAAGCGGGTGGCCGATGCGTTCAACGCTTCGTCGGCCGTGCCGAATTCCTGCGCGGCGCGCTCAACCGCAGAGTTGAAGTTGTTTGCCGACTTTTCGACGATTTCGGCCATGCTGTTATGGGTCTGCGACAGCATATCCGTGCTCTGGCGCGTGGCGGCGACAAGCTTGTTTGCCACATCGCTTCCCGTGCGGGTGTATTTGTCGATACCCTCTTCGACGGCGTCGGCCATGGCCGTATGCGTCTGCGACAGCATGTCCGTGCTCTGGCGGGTTGCCGCGACAAGCTTGCTTGCTGCCTCGCTTCCGGCATTGGCATAATCGCTGATCGCCTGTTCCACCATGCCGACCATGCCGCTGTTGCTCTGCGACAGAAGTTCGGCGCTCTGCTGGGCGGCGGAGACGATCTTTTCGGCGGCTTCGCGACCGATGGTGGCGTATTCGTCGACGACAGGCTTTGCCTTCTCTTCGATCAGACGCGACAGTTCAGCAGAACGGCTGGCCAGCATCGAGTTGAGTTCGCGGGTGCGGTTGTCCAGCGCCGAGCGGATGGATTCGCCGCGCGCATCGAGAGCGGATTCGACACCGGTCAGGGTCTCGGAAATGACGCCCACCTGCGAGCGCACGACCGCTTCGGCCTCGGCAACCTTGTTGACGATGATGTTGCCCGCCTCGGAGAAGGTCTGGGCGACGGCTGCCGCCTGGCCGGACAGGCGTGTCTGTGCATCCGAGATGCGGTTGACGATCTCGCCGGAGCGTTCTTCGATCGCCTTGGTGAAGGCGTCGTTCTGCGCCTGCACCTGTTCGGCAAATTCCGAGCCGGTTTTCGCAAGCAGGGCGGTGGAACGAACTGCTTCCTCGTCGATGCTCTGGGTGGCGGAAATGACCGCTCCACGCAGGCCGACCGCAAGCTCACTCGCCTTGCCTTCGATGGTGCGGTTGACGTTTTCGAGGCCGATCGTCAGCGCGCGGTCCATGGTGCCGAGGCGTTCATCGATGCGGGCCGAACCGGCATCGAAGGTTTCCGCCAGACGGCTGGTGCGGCTTTCGAACGTGTCGGCAACCCGTATCGTCTGCTCGTCCAGAATGCCGGTGATACGTTGAGCCGCATCGTCGCTGGTGCGGGCGAAGGCGGCTGTCTTGTCTTCCAGCGCGTCGGCAAAGCGACGTCCGGCATCCTCGATCGACGTGTTGACGTTGCCGAGATCGCTCGACACACGCTCCTGCAGCGCTCCGAGCGAAGTCTCGATGCGGGTGCCGGTCTGGTCGAGCCTGCCCGTGACGCTTCCGATCGAGGTTTCGATCCGCGAGGAGAGAGCATCGGTCGCACCGCCGATTTCGCGGGCGGCCTCACCGATCTTGACGGCAATATCGCCGGCACTGTTGCGAAGACGCTGTTCCAGCGTGGCTGCACTGCCGTCTATGGCCTTCTGCAACGTCTCCTGCTGGGTTTCGAGCGAGAGTTCGAGCATGCTGGCGCTGGATGCAACGGTGGTGCCGATCATCATCGCCTGTTCGGAGAGCATGTCGCCCATCTGGGTCGTGGCTGAGCTCAACGTCGCGGCGATATCCGCCTGGCGCTGCTCGAGCGCGGTACGGATGTCTTCATGCGATTGCGAGAGGTTGTTTTCGAGGCGGGAGACGCCTTCTTCCACCGTCTGCGCAAAACGGCTGCTGCCGTCTTCCACGACGCTTTCGATGCGGCTGGCCGCGCCGGAGACGCTCTGCTCGATCAGGCCGCTATTGCGCTCAAGCGAACCGGCAATGCGTTCGGCCTGCGAACCGAGCATGGTCTCCAGCCGCTCGTGGCCGCTGGCAAGTGCGTTTTCAAGCGTGAAAGCCGTCGATTCCAGTCGCTGGCCGACACCTGCGGCCGCGAGCGACAGTGATGCGGTTCTGGCATCCATCGCCTCGGAGATACGCTCCTCAACGCCAGAAATCGTCATGTCGAGCGCCATGGTGCGGCTGTCGAGCGCGTCCGCGATGCGTTCTTCCGCACTGGAGACAATGCCGGAAAGGGCGGCGGTGCGGCTGTCCAGGGCGTCGGCAATACGATCTTCGACTCCGGAAACCGCCGAGTGAAGCGCAGCAGTGCGTCCGTCGAGGATGTCGGCGATCTTTTCCTCGACACCGGAGAAGCTCAGGTCGAGCGCCATGGTGCGGCTGTCGAGCACGTCCGTGATCCGCTCTTCCGCGCCGGATACAACATTTTTGAGCGAAGCCGTGCGGCTGTCGAGTGCGCTGGCAATGCGGGTCTCGGCACCGGCCACCAATTCGCCAAGAACGGCGGTGCGGGTATCGAGCGCTTCGGTAATTTTTTCCTCGGCGCCGGAAAACGCCATGTCAAATGCCATGGTGCGGCTGTCGAGTGCATCCGCAATGCGTTCTTCAACGCCGGAGACGACGGCGTTAAGCGCCGCCGTGCGGCCATCGAGCGTTTCCGCGATACGGGTCTCGGCACCGGCCACCAATTCGCCAAGCACGGCGGTGCGGGTATCGAGTGCTTCGGTAATTTTCTCCTCGGCGCCGGAAAACGCCATGTCGAGTGCCATGGTGCGGCTGTCGAGTGCATCCGCAATGCGTTCTTCAGCCCCCGAAACGACGGCGTTGAGTGCTGCCGTGCGACCATCAAGCGTTTCCGCGATACGGCTCTCGGCGCCGGCAACCACGTCGCCGAAGGTGGACGTGCGGCTGTCGAGTGCGCCCGCAATCCTCTCTTCGGCACTTGCCACAATGCCGGACAGAGCGGAGGTACGGTTGTCGAGCGTTTCCGACAGCCTTTCCTCGACGTTGGCGAAGGTCATGTCGAGCGACAGCGTGCGGCTGTCCATCGTGTCGGCGATGCGTTCCTCGACGCCGGAAATGGCGCTGGAAAGAGCGGCCGTGCGGCCATCCAGCGTCTCGGCAATACGGTTTTCCGCACCGGATACGACGTCGTGCAGGGCAGCCGTGCGGCTTTCCAGCGTATCGGAAATGCGGTCCTCGATGCCGGAAACGGCGCCGGTGATGGCGGCGGCGCGGGTTTCGAGCGTTTCCGAAAGACGGCGCTCGACATCGGCAACGACGCTGTTGATTGCGGCTGCACGCTCCTCAAGCATCGCGGCTAGACGTTCCGCCGTGCCGGAGACCGAGCCGGTAATGGCCAGCGAACGGCTTGCAAGCGCCTCGTCGAAACGGTCCTGGCTTGCCGAAAGCGCGCCAAACAGGGCATTGCTGCGCTCCGCCAGCACGCCGTCGATCTTCTCGTGCGAATTGGCGAAGGCATCGGTGATTTCAGCGGTGCGCTGGCCGATTGCGTCGCTGAACGCGCGGGTACGGGTCTCAAGCGCGCTTTCGAGCATTTCCTGGCCGGTGCCCAGTGCGGTTGCAAGTGCAAGCGACTGATCGGTCATGGTGTTGCCGATGCGCTCAAGTCCGCTGGTCAGCATGGTGTCGAGGGCTTCGGAGCCGCCGGCAACGGTTTCGTTGATCCGGGCGAGGCTCTCCATCAGCTTGCTGTCGAGGCTGCCGGCGCGCTGGTCGAAGGCACTGGCGAAATCCGCCACATGTTCGTCGAAGGCGGAGTTGACCTGGCCGACAGTCGCCTGCAGGCGTTCTTCATAGAGGCCGGAGCGAAGATCGAGGTCCATGATCGCGTCATCAGCCGTGCTTTGCAGGCTCTGGCGGAAGGACAGGCCTTTTTCTTCAAGCGTCGTGGACAGCTTGTCGAGCACGTTATCCAGCGAACCGCCGATGATCTGCTGGCCGCGATCGATATTGCGGTTGAGTTCGAGTGTGCGGGTGGAAAGGGTCTCGTTGAGCTGGCGGGTGCGTTCCTCGAGTGCGCTGTTGAGGCTTTCCGCGCCGCTGTCCAGCGTCGAGGCGTGGATCGCGAAGCGTTCCAGCAGCACTTCGCCGCGCTCGTCCAGCGTCGAGGTGAGGTTGTGCAGACGCATGTCGAATTCGCTCGACAGCGTTGCGCCCGAGGAATTCAGTGCCTGAAGCAGGTTTTCGGTCTTGGCGGCAATCAGGCTGCCCATCGCCTCAGTCGAGGCGCGCGATTTTTCGAGCAGCGCGGCCGAGCGTGTGTCGATCATCGAGGCGAAGGCCTCGCCGGTGGTGGAAAGCCGCATCGAAAGCTCTTCGCCGACGATGGAAAGCTCTTCCTTGATCTGTTCCTGCGCGCCGACGATGGAGGAGCGGATGCGCTCCGCATGGTTGACGATGGCGTCACGCTCAGCGCTCAGTTCCTGCACGAGGCTGCGCACGCGCAGTTCATTGTCTGCATAGCTGCGCTCAAGCGCGTTGACTTCAGAATGGACGAGCGTTTCGAGTTCCGTCGCGCGGGCAATGGTGCGCTCGATGCCGTCGTTCATGGCCGAGACTTCTCGGCGAACCGCCTGGCCGACGGACATGATCCGGTCGGAGGCGACAGTTTCGGGTTCGGCAAGACGAAGGGCGACTTCTGCCATCGACCGGGCAGCGTTGCGCAGATCGCGGGCACGCGCCATCATGATCGCGAAGGCGAAGAACAGCATGATCGGAACGACGATGCCGACGACGATCGCCATCAGCCCAGGTATTGCGGCGAGATCGGCAACCGAGCCGATGTTCCAGAGTGCACTGCCGTAGATAAGATGCGCGATGCCGAGGCCGCCGAGCGCCCAGATCACCGACATGATCGTCGCGTTTCTGAGCGCGCCGCCGATGGAGCCGCCTTCGAGCGATTTCAGGATCATGGCCGGGCTGCGCTTGGAGCCGTCGTTGGCAGCTTCCAGATTGGGGGATCTGGGCGCCTGTTCGGCAGGCGCGCGCGCGGCCTCGGGAGCAGGGGTCTGTCTGCTTGCTTCCTTCAATCTGGCCTCCGGCTGCTTTGGCGCTGTCGTCTTCCGCGATTCCGGCTTGTCTTCGAAAGCACCAAGCTGCAGGGCGTCTTCCAACGCCTGAAATGCAGTCTCGTCGACAGAGTCGCTGATCTTGTTATTCGCCATGCGGTTACGCCTCGTTACACATACGCCCGGCTTCATGCCGTTTGACCATCTGCGACCCGCAAATGGACTGCCGCCATCATGCCAGCGGAACATTATCCCGTTAAAGAGAACAATTCCGCCACTACCAATCCCGAATTGCTGGTGGTCCAGCTTTCGGGCGAAATTACATCACTGTGCCGGAATAACAAAGCTTGAGCATAAGCCTCGTCGGAACGGCAGTACCGTAGTGACACATTTAGGTGTTCGAAACAATTAATGCGGGTTTGCCGCAGCAGCGAAGTGTCGGCTTTTTAACAGTTTTTAAACCTGAGTTTCACGCTGAACGCCTTGTTTCGCATAAGTTTAACATAAATTAACCATAGCAGAAGATTTTCGCCCGCGTCACGCCGTAATTTAAGCTGATAGCACCGGCTTCAATGCGTAAATACGACACAGATGTGACACGAAACAGGAAACGGCGAGACAAAGGAATTTCAGATATGGCAGCCGTCAGTATTGCTTTCGAAGCTCCGGATAATTTTGGTGGTGCGCCGGCCGCCGCGACAAGACCAATCGATTTCGAACATCTCGCCCGCCAGACGATGGGCGACAAGGAACTTGAAATCGAGGTGCTGCAACTCTTCAGCCGTAACGCCCGTGCTGCCCTGCATGAAATGGCCGGCGCTGACGACAAGACCGTCAAGGCAACTGCCCATCGTCTGAAGGGGGCCGCGCAGGCGGTTGGTGCCTCCACCGTTTCCACGGCGGCGGCGGCAGTGGAGGACAAGGGCAACGATAGCGCGGCCGTAGCCAGACTTGCGGCAGCGATTGTCGAAGCTGAAAATTTCATCCTCAAGCTCTGCCGTTAAGGCGAACCCAGTCTGTTTTACAGGGCCGGTTGCGCTTGGCGCCTGCGAGAAGCGGGTTGCCAAGGCGAACCGGCCTTTCTATGTGTTTGTTTAGAACAGTTCTTAGACACCATTTTGGATCTCCGGCATGACAAAACTGACCATTGTTGCCTTTGACGGCACGCCCCATGAACTCGACGTAAGCAACGGTTCCACAGTCATGGAGAATGCCGTGCGCAACTCCATACCCGGCATCGATGCGGAATGCGGCGGCGCCTGTGCCTGTGCGACCTGTCATGTCTATGTGGATGACGCATGGGCGGAACGCGTCGGCGGACCCGAGCCGATGGAAGAGGACATGCTGGACTTCGCATTCGAAGTACGCCCGACCTCGCGTCTTTCCTGTCAGATCAAGATGAAGGACGAGCTTGACGGCCTTGTCGTTCACGTTCCCGAACGTCAGGGCTGACGGCAAGCCGAATTATACGCCACAGAAAAAGCCCCGCTCACCTGTTAGCGGGGAGCGGGGCGAGGCGGGTACGCAGCATGCAAGCGAGGGAGGAAACACCTGCGAGCCTCAAGTGCGCACCGGGAGAACCGGAGGTGGTTTCGAACGCCGGACCCCTGCGGATCACCACCGTTAAAAACCATGTGAACAAGCTACAATGAGTCTTGTCGACCGCACCATGACGAGAAGTCACGGGTGATATCGAACATGACGTAACGTCATGTTAGCGTTGCGTTTCGCGTCCAGGGGAGTATGGGCGGAAAGGCGGCTCAGCGCCGGTTCTGGCCCTGTTCGATCCGGTTCTTCAAAAGCCGGGTCATGCGCGCGTCGAAGTTTTTGGATTCCACGATATCGAACCGCAACTGATCCTTGTCGTGCTCGTCCATGACGGTCTGGGTGATCTTGCCGACCATTGCCTGTAGCGTTTCACAGTCTTTTTGCGGACGAAGCGCCGTCAGTTGCCTTTCGAGCGAGCGGGCATGGGTGCGGGCGATTTCCGCGTGCCGTTCCTCGTGGCGCTTGATATCTGCAAGCAACGTATCCCAGATGAAGGCCAGTTCCGCCGTGGTGCGGCGGCGGTTTTTCCATTGCGGCAGGAGAATACGGGTGTTCAGCAACACCTTGGTGCTTCCAACGCTGCACATGCCGTTTTTCTCGACATAGGTGAGTTCGCCGCCGAATTTGATCTCGGTGGCACCGGGATGGCGTGCGCCGGTGTTGCGCGTCAGCGGGCCATGCTTGGAAAGCTGCTTGTCGAGGTCAGCGGCGGTTTTACCGCTGATCGAAAAATAGGAATAGGTCTTGCTGACGATGGTTTCGGAAAAGGCCGATCCGGGCATGGAAAGGGCTAATGCGCCAGCGAAAACGGCGCAAAGAGCACGTGAAGATATGGTCATAACCCGGCCTTCCGGTTGAACTTGAAAAACGTTTGCTGCATAGGCGGAGCGGAACTTATAAGAATTGGCATAACACTCCGTTATTCCCGAAAGGCGCGTGTTACGTGATAACAGCCGGCAGCAATGTGTGGCAAGCGGCCCATGGTCGCTCCCTGAAACTTGATGGACGTGGCCGTATTATGGCCATCGTCAATGCGACGCCCGATTCCTTTTCGGATGGCGGCCGTTATCTTGCCGTTGATGCGGCTTTTTCCCATGCCCTGACCTGTGTTGAGGAGGGGGCGGATATCATTGATATCGGCGGCGAATCCACCCGCCCGGGCGCGGCCGAGGTGACCGAGGGTGAGGAACAGGATCGCGTGCTGCCGGTTATCGAACGGCTCCGTCGCGAGACGGATGTTCTGATTTCCGTCGACACCTACCGCGCATCCACTGCAAGGCTGGCGATCGAGGCGGGTGCCCATATCGTCAACGATGTTTTCGGCCTGCAGAAGGACGGGAACATGGCGGGCGTGGTTGCCGCCGCGCGCGCGGGCGTCTGCATCATGCATACCGGGCGCGACAGGCAGAAGCGCGCCGATGTTATCGAGGATCAGTTCGAATTCCTCAATCGTTCGCTTGAGATGGCGGAAGCTGCGGGAATCGCCCGCGACGCCATCGTGCTCGATCCCGGTTTCGGTTTTGCCAAGGACGAGCGTGAAAATGTCGAGCTGATGGCGCGCTTTGGCGAACTTGCCGCGTTTGACCTGCCTGTTCTGGCCGGGACGTCGCGCAAGCGGTTCATCGGGTCGCTGACGGGCAGGGATGCGGCCCACGAACGCGATATCGGAACAGCAGCGACGACAGTGATCCTCAGGCTGGCGGGTGCCGCGATTTTTCGCGTGCACAATGTCGCCGTAACACGCGATGCGCTGGCAATTGCCGACGCGGTTCTTGCCAAAGCGTCGGCAAGGCCCGATGCATAGATCAATAGATGCCGGAGTGCCGCATGCCTTAAAAGAGGCCGGCTATTCCGGTATAACCCCGCCATGGAGGCGATGCGATGAGCCGCTACACCATTATTCTGAAAAACTGTTCCTTTTTCGCCCGTCATGGCCTTCTCGAGCAGGAGGAGGTGCTGGGCCAGCGCTTTTTCGTCGATGCCGAGATGGAGGTTGAAGCGGGTAACGCGCTCGAGACCGACGATATCGAAAATACCGTCGATTATGGCGTCGCCTTCGCCGTTATCGAAAAGATCGTCGTCGGCCAGCGCCGTTACCTGATCGAGGCCCTCGCGAACGATATCGCCAAGGCCCTGCGCGCGCGTTATCCGCAGATTGTCTGGCTGCGTATCACGGTTCGCAAGCCCTCTGCGCCGGTTCCCGGCATTCTCGACTATGCGCAGGTGAGTGTTGAACACCGTGCCTGACAGGATGACAGTTGCCGCACTAGGCCTTGGCGGGAATATCGGTGACCCCGCCGCTGCAATGGCCAGAGCCTTGCGCGAACTGGATGCACACGGCTATTGCCGGGTGCTGTCTGTCTCCGGGCTTTATCGCACGCCGCCCTGGGGTAAGACGGACCAGGCGGATTTTTTCAATTGCTGTGCGCTGGTCGAAACCTCGCTTTCAGCACCCGCACTGCTGCAATTGTGCCTCGATATCGAAAAGGGCATGAAACGGGTCAGAACGGAGCGCTGGGGGCCACGCACCATCGATATCGACGTGCTGACCTATGGTAATGATGTTGTCGTTACGGAAAGCATGGAAGTGCCGCATCCGCGCATGACGGAGCGTGCCTTCGTGCTGATGCCGCTAGCCGATATCGCACCCGATCTCGAAGTCCGGGGCAAGCCCGTGCGGGAATGGCTGCGGCAGGCGGATACAACCGGCATCATCAGCGCAAACGAAAAACGGGAGTGGTGGACACTCCCGCTTGGCGATGGCTGAAAAGGTCGCGGGTTTTACGGCTTGATCGAACCGACTGCGATCTGGTCGATGTCGCGCGCGAGTGTGACGCCGATAACCGGGATCATCTGGTCGGCGACCTTGACGGAAATGGTGATGTTCATCGAATTGTCGTTCGAGACGCGGGCGACCATGGCACCGTTGAGCTTGGCGCGATTGATGCCCACAACGACCTTGTCGCCGCTGACCTGCCCGGAAATGATGTCCAGTCCCTTGCCTTCGGCGCCGTCGAGGAACTTGCCCTCGTAAGAGCCGCCCTTTTGGCTGATGACCGCGGACATGGGCTGGCTGAAGACGCCGACGCGGCAGGTGCCGGCGAGCTTGATGCCCGTCTGCTTGTCGTCGAGTGGCTCGCCCGTCAGGTCGCAGGTGAACTTGGTGCCCTTGTACTTGCCGGCGACGATTTCGCCCGGACCTTTCCAGCTTCCGGCAACGGAACGGAAAAACACGTCGTCGCGATCGCGCGATGCGGCATGGACGTCAGACAGGCCGAAGCTGCCGCTGACGGACAATATGGCGGCAAGTCCGCCCACAAGCGAAAAGAAGCGCGAATACATGATACTTTCCCCGGCGAAGAAGCCTGTTCGATAAGCGGCAATCTACCGGCGGAATGGTTAATGCTTGGTTTATTTCGGCTTTATTTACACCTTCGTCCGTAACCTTTTGAGCCGTACAAGTCCGGCTGATCAGGCTTTTTGACCGGTTTTTCCGCCACCAAGATCGGGAGTGAGGTCAGACATGAAATCACCTATGCCGGGTCGCTTTACCGCCTTGAAGGGTAGCGGGCGGCAGAGATCCATCGCCGCAATGCCGATTCGCGCCGTCATCAGACCGTTGATGACACCTTCACCCAGGCGTGCGGAGAGTTTTGAGGCAAGCCCGTGACCGAGAACCTGCTGGGCAAGCCCATCACCGACGGCGATCGAACCTGTGACCGCGAGATGGGCGACGACGTCACGCAAAAGCCTGAGCATGCCGAGCGTGCCCGGCCGGCCGCCGTAAAGTTCCGCCATGGCGCGCACCAGCCTTGTCACCTCGAACAGCACATAAGCGAGATCGACCACGGCGCGTGGGCTGACGGCGGTAACGACGGAGACGCGTTTGGAGGAGTTGAGGATCAGCGCGCGGGCCTGCCGGTCGAGCGGCACCAGCAATTCGCGTTCGGCAAGCTCGATCAGATGCGGCCCGTCGATCACGTCGTTTTCGGTGTCCTTGAGTGCGGCGCGCCCCTTGGCCGTTTCGGCGCGGTGGGAGAGAACTGCATTGAGGCGGGTAACGATGGCGCGGGCGGGTTTCGGGCTCTTGTCGAGGCTGGCCGTCTCCGCATCGGCTTTCAGCGATTGGACGGCGTTGAGCCGCATGATGCCGAACACTTCTCGTCCGACCAGAACGAGGACGGCAAAAAGCGCAACAAGGAGCGCAATGCTCGCCGTGTAACCCAGCCAGTCGGAGCGGGAAAAGAGATTGCGGATAAGCTGATCCGCCCAGAGCCCGAAGGCCAGCGAGAACAGCACGCCGAGTGCACCAAGCGCGAGCTTGCCGAAGGAGAAGCGGCTTTTCTTCGGCACGGCCACCGGCAATGCGGCGGAATCCGTCTCTTCAGGTGCTAAAAATGGATCATCCTCATCGGGCGTCAGGGAAATCTCGGTGTCGAAGCTGCGCGGTGCGCGTTTTTGCGCGACGGTTGGCCGTGCCGTTTCTTCGGTTTCGAGCGTGAAAGCCGCCGGGCGGCGTGTCTGCGGATCGTTTGGTATGGGAGCCTTCATGCGAGCTTGTCTCCAAACAGGAACTGCATGGCGCGGTCGAGCCTTATGTGGGGAACGGAAAGCCGGATGCCGCCGCTGCCGGGTTCATCGATATTGGGGGGGCGGAAACGCACGACATTGACGTCCGGCAACGTCGCCTTGTCGCCATCTCTGTCGATGCTGCGGAAAAGCGGCTCCGGGTCTTCGGGCAGGTCGCCGGGAAAGATCGCCGTCTTACGGTTGCCGTCAAATATCTCGCCGTTGATGGTTTCACCCGCCATCGGTGTGCCGACGATGACCGGAAGCTCGTGACCGTCCTGTCTCACGCTTGCTTCCCGCGTAGCGCGCACGGAAGCCAGCGCCATGACCTCGATGCCGGCACCACTCATGCCGATGGTGGTGATGGCGCGGTCCACCAGACGGCGGGTTAGCCGTTCCAGCCGGTCGTGGCTTTCATGATGCAGGTGGTCGGCCTTGGTGGCGGCAATCAACACCTTGTCGATGCGCCGGCCCAGCAGCGATGACAAAAGACTGTTGGTGCCAGGGCGGAAACAGGCGAGAACATCGCCCAGCGCCCGTTCCAGATCCTGCACCGCCTCCGGGCCGCGATTGACCGCCTGAAGAGTGTCGATCAGCACGATCTGCCGGTCGAGGCGGGCGAAATGTTCACGGAAAAAGGGTTTCACCACGATTGCCTTGTAGGCGTCGTAGCGCCGCTCCATCATGGCGCGCAGCGACCCCTTTGGTGCCTTGTCGTCTGTCAGGCCCGGCAGGGGCGCAAAGGTCAGCGCCGGTGATCCTTCGAGATCCCCCGGCATCAGCAGACGGCCCGGCGGCAAGGTGGAGAGCGACCGCTCGTCGGATTTGCAGGCCTTCAGATAGGCGGCGAAGCTTTCCGCGAGGCGTCGCGCCGTCATCTCGTCGGCGGGCGCATTGATGTCGAGCGAGGAGGCTATTGCCAACCATTCCTGCGCGAGTTCGGCGCGGATGCCATTTTGCGCCAGCGCGACGGTGCTGTCGCTGAAGCTCTTGTAGTCCTGCGAAAGCAGCGGCAGGTCGAGCAGCCATTCGCCGGGATAATCGACGATATCGATGGAGAGCTTGCCTGAGGAAAACCAACGGCCCCAACCGCTGGCGCTCTGGTAGTCGAGCGTGATCCGCAGTTCAGAGATTGCCCGTGTCGAATCCGGCCAGAGCCTGTCGCGTACCAGAGCCTGAATATGGTCCTCATACTGAAACCGGGGAATGGCATCGTCCGGTTGCGGCTCCAGACGCACATTCGAGACGCGCCCAGAACGCATGGCCTCAAACAGCGGCAGACGACCACCATTCAGAAGATTGTGGACGAGCGAGGAGATGAAAACCGTCTTGCCCGCCCGCGAAAGACCGGTGACGCCAAGCCGCAATGTCGGATTTGTAAGGGTGCTCGCACGGTCGGCCAGATTGTCGAACGCAATGAGCGCACTGTCTGTCAGGGACGTAAGAGAAGGCGGCAATGGCAGTTTCCCAGCTATTTTTCACGGTCACAGCTGCAATATAGGAAGGGGCGGTTGCCCAAAAAAGAAGCGCGCCAATGGATTTTCAACGAGTCCGGCTTCGGCAACGCATTGGTCACACGCTGCTGCGGCTATTTGCCGGGCGAGAGAAAATCGACCAGCCGCCAGCGATTTTTACCATTCCCGGCACTGTCGTCGTGATCGAGAACCGCAAGACCGGATGTCGGAAAACCGGAGGGCAGTGCGGCATGCAGCAGGTCCTCGCCAATCATCGCCTCGAGCGTCGCCTCCATTGTGGGGTTGTGCCCGACCAGCATCACGGACTGTGCGTCCGTTTGCGCGGCGATGAGAGAAAGATAGGTTTCGCTGCGCGCATTGTACATTTCGTCGATATAGACGATGTCGATGCCCTCGTTGAAGGCCCGCTGCCAGGCCTGCGTGGTCTGTCGGCAGCGCGTGGCCGTGGAGGACAAGAGCACGTCCGGGCGGTAGCGCCGGTCGGCGGCAAGGTCGGCGATGATCTCCGCCTCGGCAAAACCGGCCTCGTTCAATCCCCGGTCGAAATCGCGTTCTCCCGGTGTCGCCCAGGCGGCCTTGGCGTGGCGCAAAAGATACACTCGGCTCGGAGAAGATGCTGTCAAGGGCGGGGACCGACGTTCGAATGGGAGGCAATGGAGGAATGCTACAGGATAGGGTTGCATGACCGCAAGTCCTCTTTCCTGTTGGTAAGTCGCGTTTAAGTGATTTAAGAAGAGATCGCTTGAATACGAATAAAGGATAAAAATTAGTCATTTAGATGATTTTTGTGTCAGTTTTAAAAATGCCTGAAAACTGATCTGTAGACTTGAATCAGCCTATATCATTGGAGTATACACCGCCGCATTGAGATGTTCTTCGAGGAGAATCGCGTTGAGTGAGAAGATCGATCTTAGCAAATATGTGCTCTCGGAAGACGACGAGTTCATGAATGCAAACCAGCGTGCCTACTTCCGCGCGAAGCTGGTGGCCTGGAGAAACGACATCCTGAGAGAAGCGCGCGAGACCCTCGGACATCTCGCCGAAGAAAGCGCCAACCATCCCGACCTAGCCGATCGGGCATCTTCGGAAACTGACCGGGCGATCGAACTTCGCGCCCGTGACCGCCAGCGCAAGTTGATCTCCAAGATCGACTCTGCCCTTCAGCGGATTGATGACGGCACTTACGGTTACTGTGAAGAAACGGGTGAGCCTATTGGTCTCAAGCGCCTCGACGCACGACCGATAGCGACCCTGTCCATCGAGGCGCAGGAACGTCACGAGCGTCGTGAAAAAGTCTACCGCGACGAATAAAGCCAGCGTTGTTCCGGGCGCTTCGGCGAGTCGGCCAGCGAACAGAACCAAAAATGACAAAGGGCACGGATTTGTTTCCGCGCCCTTTTTTTGTTTTGAATGTCTGTCTGCCGACAGATGTGAACCTGTCAGCGGTCGCGGGTAACGGAAAGTTCGCCGAAAATACGCGCCATTTCCTTCTGCATGTCGCCATCCGGCGTTGCACCGGTAACAGGCGGCGAGACGGGTTCGGTTTTTGGCTTTTCCGCAGCAGCGGCGACTGCCTGTTCGCTATCCGCATCCTTGCTCTTGGCGATCTCCGCCTCAAGAAAGCTTTCGAAATCGCTGGCAAGGTCATCGGAAAACTTCGGCTCGGCGTTAGCGGAGACGACAGGCGGATTTTCAGGCTTTGGCGCAAAGGGCGCAGGCGCATCTTGCCCCGGTTTCAGGCCGGGTAGAACGCGCTCGCGCGCGGCATCCAGAAAATCTGCGGCATTCGTTTGGTCGATGACCGGTTCGCGCGCGGCAAAAACCGGCGGGGCAACGACCGTCGGCCGTTCTTCAGGAACCGTTGCCTGGACAGGCGGTGCGGGCGGCGCCGAGGGTAGAGGGGCCGGCGCGAAGGGATCAGGGCGACGCTGTTCCGGTCGCTCGGCGGGCATGTCGAGCGATGCGGCGGCGAGAGGCAGAACAGCGGCGGCCGGTGCCGCAACGACCGATGCCGGTGGTGGCGCAGGACGGGTAGCATCCCTTTCCGGGGCGGCAGGTCTTATCGGTGCAACGGGCTCGCGTGCCGTCGTGGGCGTGGATACGGGTTGCGGCGGCGTAGACGGACGTGGTGGCAGCGATGCGGCCGGTGCAGGGGTGGGTGCTGCACGAGCAGTCGGGGCAGGCGGTTCCGGCCGCTGCGGCTGCTTTACGGGCTCTTCCGGCAAGGAGGCTGGAGATGCCGCTGCGATTGGCTGCTGTGGCAAAGCTGGGCGGCTTTCGCGAGGGATCGGCGGTTCAGCCCTTTTAGGTTCGCTGTCCTGACGCGGCAGCGCCTTGAGTTCCGCTTCCTGCGGTTCGCGCACTTCCCTGACGATTGGGATCGCGCCGATACCACTCTCGATGACGATATCGGTTGGACCGCCAATCATGACAAGATGCTCGACATTGTCGCGGCGCACCAGCACCAGACGGCGCCGGGCGTCCACCGCCGTCGCATCGAGAACCTGCAAGCGCGGCTGCCGGTTGCGACCGCCACGGATAAACGGGGCCGCCCCGCCGCGCCTGCGCAGTATCCAGAGAACAATTGCCAGAACAAGCAGGGCGAGACCGACACCGACGACGGCGACGATGAGATTGTTTCCATAGGTGCCGATAAAATCTTCCATCATGGAGATCATCCCTTCAGATTTTTTCGTGCAATTAATATTGCCGTGGTTCTTATAATGTGAACGTCAAGCAGGAAAAGACGATTTTTTTAAGCGTGATACAAGGTTTATTCATTTCGTCCCCAGGATCGCTTCATAGGATCGTCTCGTCAGCCGGCCGGGCGCCTCCAAAGCGCCATATCTTTCCCTTCAATGCCGGGGAGCAATGAAGGTTGCAATTCTCTCTTCGAAGGAGCGATTGTAAATGCTTGCGAAATTGCTCGTTGACGGGTTTCCGGTAAGAGTTTTCATTTTTGTTGTTTTATTTGGATTGCCAGGATTTGTTTTTCCCGCTCAGGCCGAGACGGCGGATGACAAGGCGTCCGAAAATCCTGCGAACATGATTGAGTTCGTAAGAGACAATCCATCCTGTATCGATTTCACGGATGGATGCTCGGTTTGCACGGTTGCGGATGGCAATATTGTCTGCTCCGCGCCGCGCATTCAATGCCAGGTTAAAGCGTTGACCTGCAGCCGCAAAATAGGCTTCTGAGGCATTTGCGCCTCTTTAGGGCCGTTTCTCTGTGCGATTTTAAGCCTTTGTGGTGCAGCGGAGCTTTTTGACGGTCAAGCGAGTTGCTACAAGAAATTCTACTGCCCGATTCCGTTGAGGAAATAGGGCTGACCGAATGACGACCTGCAGGACTGCGAGGCCAAGATGACACGGGTGCGCGAGACAAGCGACAACGACCTTCCGCTGGTGGACAGGCGTGCCCGTTCCGGCACGGTTCTGCGGATTCTCCTGCTGGCGCTGGTGCTCATCGCCGCGGCCGCTGCTTTCGTCTATTTCAAGGATTCGCTGGAAAACGAAATCGTGCTCGGCATTCTCGGCGTGCTGGCGATGATGGGTATCTTTTTTCTGGTGTCGTCGATCATCGGTTTCATCGAGGTCATGCCGCAGTCGCAATCGGACGGGCTGGCCCGCCGTTTCCTGTCGGCGCACCCGGACGGCACGCTGATCACCGATGCCAAGGGGCATATGGTCTACGCCAACGCCACCTATTGCCGGATGAGCGGCACCACGAAGGCGAGCGATATCCAGAGCCTGGAGACGCTGCTCTCGCGCAGCCGGGAATCGACCGAGGCGCTGTATCGCCTCATCAATGTTTTGCGGGAGGGGCGTGACGGTTACGAGGAGTTCCGTCTGCTGAAACCGCTCGGGGAGGCCACTTCCGGCGGACCGCACTGGTACCGACTGAAAGGTCGGGTGCTGAAGGATGCGGGCGGCGAGGCGCTGCACGTCTTCCAGATTGCCGATATCACGCCTGAGCGGGAAGATCAGGAACGCTTCTTCCGCGAATTGCAGAACGCCATCGATTATCTCGACCACGCGCCGGCCGGTTTCTTTTCCGCAGGTCGCAAGGGTGAGATCGTTTATCTGAACGCCACCCTGTCCGAATGGCTCGGCATCGATCTCGCGCAATTTTCGCCCGGTTCGATGACTGTGTCGGACATCGTCGCCGGCGAGGGTATGGCGCTGATCGAATCCGTCCATCCGCAGGGTTCAGCCAAGCGCACCGAGATTCTCGATCTCGACATGCGCCGGGTCAACGGCCAGAGCATGCCGGCCCGCCTTGTGCATCAGGTTACCTCGAAGGACGGCGCGCCCGGCGAAAGCCGGACGATTGTTCTGATGCGTCCGAAAGGGCAGGAGGATACGGAATCCTCGTCCGCCATGCGCTTCACGCGTTTCTTCAACAACACGCCGATGGCGATTGCCTCGCTCGACGGCGAGGGCCGCATTCTTCGTATCAACGCGCCATTCCTGAAGCTATTCTCCGGCGTCGTCGGGCGTGACGATATTGATCGCGGTGTTGCCCTCGAAGCCATCATCCACGACAATGAGAAACCCAGGCTTGAGCAGGCGCTGGCCGAGGCGAAGGACCGGCAGGGCGATATCGCCCCGTTCGATTCCCGCCATCCGAGCGACGAGGGCCGCCATTTCCGTTTCTACGTCAATGCCGTCATCGATCAGGACGACGAGGCGCCCGAAGAGGTGGCAATCGTTTATGCGATCGAGGTGACGGAGCAGAAGGCGCTCGAAACCCAGATGGCGCAGACGCAGAAGATGAACGCCGTCGGCACGCTGGCAGGCGGCATCGCCCACGATTTCAACAATGTGCTGACTGCCATCCTGTTGTCATCAGACCATCTGCTGTTGCAGGCCCGGCCCGCAGACCCGAGCTTCGCCGACCTGATGGAGATCAAGCGCAACGCCAACCGCGCGGCGGTGCTGGTGCGACAGCTTCTCGCTTTCTCGCGCAAACAGACGATGCGCCCGGCGATCCTCAACCTGACCGACGTTATCGGCGACCTGCGCATGCTGGTGGACCGGTTGATTTCCGGCACCAATGTCAAGTTGGAAGTGGATTACGGCCGCGATCTCTGGCCGGTGAAGACCGACCTGTCGCAATTTGAGCAGGTGCTGATCAATCTTTGCGTCAACGCGCGCGATGCCATGCCCGATGGCGGCAAGATCACCATCCGCACGCGCAATGTGGATGCGGATGAAGCCGCAGCGCTCGGTCGGCCGGAAGTCCCGGCGGAAGACATGGTCATGGTGGAAGTCGCCGATAACGGAACCGGCATTCCGCCGGAGATCATGGACAAGATTTTCGAGCCGTTCTTCACCACCAAGGATGTCGGCAAGGGCACCGGTCTCGGCCTGTCGATGGTCTATGGCATCGTCAAGCAGTCCGGCGGTTACATCTATCCCGAATCGGAAGTGGGCAAAGGCACTGCGTTCCGCATCTATTTGCCGCGCCACGTGGTGGAAGTGGTGCACGTTCCGGGCCAGCAGCCCGGTGAAGCGGCACTCGCCCCTGTGGCTCTGCCCGAACCGGTGAAGGAAGAGCCGCTGGATCTGACCGGCAACTCCGCCGTCGTGCTTCTGGTGGAGGACGAGGAGGCAGTGCGGCGCGGCGGCAAACGCATGCTGGAAACCCGTGGTTACACCGTTCATGAGGCGGGTTCGGGTGTCGAGGCGCTGGAGGTGATGGAAGAGCTGGAAGGCAAGGTCGATATCGTCGTGTCGGACGTCGTCATGCCGGAGATGGACGGTCCTTCACTCCTGAGGGAATTGCGCAAATCCTATCCCGATCTTAAATTCATCTTCGTTTCTGGTTATGCCGAGGACGCGTTTGCGAAAAACCTTCCGGCGGATGCCAAGTTCGGCTTCCTGCCAAAACCCTTCTCGCTGAAACAGCTGGCGATCGCCGTTCGCGAAATGCTCGACAACAAGGAATGACGGTGGATGGCGCGGGCGTGAGATTAGGTCCGCTGTTGCTCGCGATTCCCTTGCAGGCGCTTGGCGTCAAGGCTGAAACCACGTCAGGAAAGGCGGATAGCACCGCGCTTTCCCGCAATGCTATCGCAAGCCCCCTGTTTTTCCCAAGGTTTGCCTCTTCGCAAACGCAATAGTGATTGCACCGTTTCACAGGGGGCTTAAAATCCGATCTTAACGACCTAGATATGTAGAGGCGAAGTTCTCCCTCCTGGTGATGACTGCCGGTTTGAGAACGGTTTGGAGAATGATGAAAGATGATCGCTGAGCCGATCTACATGCAGGGCGAGGGCGACGGGGAAGACGGCGGTACGAACCGCGGAACGTCCGTTATAACCCGCGTCAAGCCAAAGACGAAAAGACCGAATTTGTACCGTGTTCTTTTACTGAATGACGATTACACTCCAATGGAGTTCGTCATTCATATTCTGGAGCGTTTTTTCCAGAAGGATCGCGAAGCGGCGACCCGCATCATGCTGCACGTGCACCAGCACGGCGTAGGAGAATGTGGGGTGTTTACATATGAGGTCGCAGAGACGAAAGTAAGCCAGGTCATGGATTTCGCCCGACAGCACCAGCATCCGCTGCAATGCGTCATGGAAAAGAAATGAGGATCGCAACGTGCCAACTTTTTCCCCAAGTCTCGAGAAGGCGCTGCACCAGGCACTGACCTTTGCAAATGAGCGTCACCACGAATATGCGACGCTGGAACATCTCCTTCTGGCGCTGATCGACGACGCGGATGCCGCTGCCGTGATGGGCGCCTGTAATGTCGATCTCGATGCGCTGCGCAAGACTGTCAGCGATTACGTCGACAACGAACTGACCAACCTCGTGACCGGTTATGACGAGGATTCCAAGCCCACATCCGGCTTCCAGCGGGTTATCCAGCGGGCTGTCATTCATGTTCAGTCGTCTGGCCGCRAGGAAGTGACCGGAGCGAACGTGCTTGTGGCCATTTTCGCCGAGCGCGAAAGCCACGCTGCCTACTTCCTGCAGGAGCAGGAAATGACCCGTTACGATGCGGTCAATTATATCTCCCACGGCATCGGCAAGCGTCCGGGCACGTCGCAGACCCGCGCTCCGCGTGGCGCAGACGAGCCGGAGGCCGACCCCAAGGCTGCACGCAGCAATCCCGAGGAAGAAGGCTCATCCGCCAAGAAACAGCAGGATGCGCTGAAGGCCTATTGCGTCAACCTCAATGAAAAGGCGAAAAACGGCAAGATCGACCCGTTGATCGGCCGTCATGAGGAAGTCAACCGCACCATCCAGATCCTCTGCCGCCGCTCCAAGAACAACCCGCTGTATGTGGGCGATCCGGGCGTGGGCAAGACGGCGATCGCCGAAGGTTTGGCCAAGCGTATCGTTGAAGGCAAGGTGCCTGAAGCGCTGGCCAATGACACGATCTTCTCGCTCGACATGGGCACGCTTCTGGCCGGAACCCGCTATCGTGGTGATTTTGAGGAACGCCTGAAGCAGGTCGTCAAGGAGCTCGAGGAATATCCCGGCGCAGTCCTGTTTATCGACGAAATCCACACCGTCATCGGTGCGGGTGCGACGTCTGGCGGCGCAATGGATGCATCGAACCTATTGAAGCCGGCGCTCTCGTCAGGCGCGATCCGCTGCATCGGTTCGACCACCTACAAGGAATATCGCCAGTTCTTCGAGAAGGACCGGGCGCTGGTGCGTCGCTTCCAGAAGATCGACGTCAACGAGCCGTCGATCGACGATGCTATCGCGATCATGAAAGGCCTGAAGCCCTACTTCGAGGATTATCATCACCTCAGATATTCCAACGAAGCGATCAAGGCTGCGGTCGAATTGTCGGCCCGCTACATTTCCGACCGCAAGCTGCCGGACAAGGCGATCGACGTAATCGACGAGACCGGTGCGGCGCAGATGTTGCTGCCGGCGTCCAAGCGCCGCAAGCTGATCACGGAACGGGAAATCGAAGCAACCATCGCGACGATGGCTCGCATTCCGCCGAAGACCGTTTCCAAGGATGACGAGATGGTTCTCGCCAACCTCGAAAAGGAACTGCGCTCGGTCGTTTATGGTCAGGACATCGCCATCGAGGCGCTGGCCACCGCCATCAAGCTGGCACGCGCCGGTCTGCGCGAACCGAACAAGCCGATCGGCTCATATGTCTTCTCCGGCCCGACCGGCGTGGGCAAGACCGAAGTGGCCAAGCAGCTCGCCGCCTCGCTCGGTGTCGAGATGTTGCGGTTCGACATGTCGGAATATATGGAGCGCCATACCGTTTCGCGTCTGCTCGGTGCACCTCCCGGTTATGTCGGCTTCGATCAGGGCGGTCTCTTGACCGATGGCGTCGATCAGCATCCGCATTCCGTGGTGTTGCTGGACGAGATCGAGAAGGCCCATCCGGATATCTACAACATCCTGTTGCAGGTGATGGACCATGGCTCGCTGACCGACCATAACGGCAAGAAGATCGACTTCCGCAACGTCATCCTCATCATGACGACCAATGCGGGTGCTTCCGAAATGGCAAAATCGGCCATCGGTTTCGGTTCTTCGCGACGCACGGGAGAGGATGAAGAGGCGATCAATCGCCTGTTCACACCGGAATTCCGCAACCGTCTGGATGCGATCATTCCGTTCTCGCCGCTGCCGACTGCCGTTATCCACAAGGTGGTACAGAAGTTCGTCATGCAGCTCGAGACCCAGCTCTCCGAGCGGAATGTCACCTTCGATCTGCACGAAGACGCGATCTCCTGGCTGGCGGAAAAGGGTTACGACGAAAAGATGGGCGCTCGCCCGCTGTCGCGCGTGATCCAGGAACACATCAAGAAGCCGCTCGCCAACGAAATCCTCTTTGGCAAGCTCAAGAAGGGCGGTGTCGTCAGCGTCACCGTCGGCAAGAAGGACGATGGTTCCGACGGCCTCAAGCTCGAGGTCCTGCCGGAAACAGCGCCGGTAAAGCCGAAGCCGGAAGCAGAGCTCAATGCTGCCAAGTCTCCGGGCAAGGCGTCTAAGGCCAAGACGAAGTCCGCCTCGAAGGCAGCGATTGCCAATGAGGAAGCGGATGTTCTGGTTGCCGAGGCGAGCAAGCCCGACGAGGAGAGCAAGCCGCGCCGCAAGGCGAATACGGTGCCGAAGGTGCCGAAGAAGAAATGATAACGGTCTTCCGACCGACAAATTGGTGCCGGGCGAAAGCCCGGCATTTTCATGCCTGAAGCGCGTCGGATTTTACCGGATTCGTGAAACGCGCTTTATTTTTCTTGTCATTCCGAAACCGCTGCGCACTTTCGGACGACATGCATTAGTGGACCAAGCAATGCAATCAGCAGACAGCGATACAATCCCCCTGCGCGGCTGGTTTTTCAGGGGAATGCGGGGCATATTCTCGCTGCCCTCGCTTATTCTCATGACATCCTTCGTCGGTTTTAGCGCCTTCGCGCTGGAATCGGGCGTTCAACGTGGGGAAGCGGTGTTTATGACGCTGGTTATCTGGGCTTTGCCGGCCAAGATGATCCTGATCGGCTCGATGGTCGGCGGCGCCAATCTTGCCGCGTGTTTTCTGGCAGTGACGCTGTCATCGGTGCGAATGATGCCCATGGTTGCCTCCATCGTTCCGGAGATGCGTGGCGCAAAAACGCCGACATGGATTTTGTTGTTCCTCTCCCACTTCGTGGCGATCACCGCCTGGGTCTTCGCCACGCAAAACCTTTCCAAAATACCGCGCGAAGCACGGGCTGCGTGGTTTGCCGGTTTCGGCATTACCCTTACCGTCGTCAACGCTATCATTGTCGGCCTTTGTTACGGCGTCGTCGCGGCTTTTCCACCGCTTGTCGCAGGCGTGCTGTTTTTTCTGACGCCTGTCTATTTCATAGCGTCGATCTGGGCGACCGCCCGCCATTCCGTCGTCAAGGTCGCCTTCATCATCGGTGTGATCGCGGGGCCGGTCTTTGCGGTAATCGCGCCGGAATTCGACATTCTCTATGCCGGGATCGGTGGCGGCACGGTGGCTTATCTGATCGACCGTTTCGTCTTTCGTCGAAAAATCATTCCCGTCTCACCGGAGAGCGAACCATGATGACCGAACAGTGGTGGGCGCCCTACCTCTTCATCGCCATTGCCGGCTGGCTGGCGACCGATCTCTGGCGCTGGCTCGGCGTGCTCGCCGGCAACCGGCTGAAGGAGGATTCCGAGGCGCTATACTGGGTGAGGGCAGTCGCCACCGCGCTCGTGATGGCCGTCACCGCCAAGCTGATCGTCTTTCCAACCGGAACGCTTGAAGCTTCACCGCTATGGCTACGCATCGGCGCGGCAGCACTCGGTTTCACAGCGTTCCTGGCCGCCGGCCAACGCGTCATTGTCGGCGTAGCCGTGCCCATCGCACTTTTGGCAGCCGGGTTGTTTGTGCTCGGTTTTTAGTACTCGTCTTATCCGAATATTAAGCGCTCTACTCTACTTTACTGCTGGCTTGAACCGGGGCGTCAATTCAATGCGACTATTTGCGGCAGAACGTTTTGTACTTGTCTTTATCGCCATCTTGTTCTTAACAGATGCAGTATTGATCTTTGCCAAAGGTATTCACGTCGATTACGCCGGATATTTTTTATGCGGACTCGCGGGTGCCGGCATTTTTATCCTCGGTCAGTTCTATCGCACAAGCGGCCGCGATCTGCGCATAGCCGCCGCTCTGATTTCTGGTGGACTGTTCATTCTGTTTACGCTTGTCGCGTCCGTCTTTAATTACATGTTTCTGCCCGTCTCTTTCCCGGCAATCGATCACTTGCTTTTCCGCGTGGACGCGGCCTTCGGTTATAGCTGGACAGGCATCGTCATATGGGCTGCAACATACCCATGGATCGGAAAAATCCTGTTTTTGGTCTACGCGACGTCGTTGCCACAGCTTTTGGCAATAATCATAATTCTCGGCTTTACCGGCAAGGACCGGATGCTGCACCAGTTTCTGGTAACAGGGGTGCTTGGGGCCTTTACGAGCATCATCTTCTGGATTTTTTTTCCAACCTACGGAGCCGCAGCATATAACGAACTCCCACAATGGGTTTTGGAAACCATTCCCATCGCACTTGATCCTGCGTACGGTCGTGAGACCATGCGGCTGGGTCAGGAGGGAGTAGCGTATATATCTCCGCGAAACGTTTTAGGTTTAATCAGTTTCCCATCGTTTCACACCTTCATGGCGGCGATGTCCGTCTGGTTCGTTCCACGTCACTGGTTGGTGATGGTGGTAATCTTACCGATCAATCTCTTGATGTTGCCCGCCGTTCTCGTTCAAGGCGGTCATCATCTTTCTGATATTTTCGGTGGTCTCATCGCCTTTGCAATCGTCTGTGCTGCCTCGACTTGCCTGCTCAATTGGCTGTCGGTGAGAGAACGGGCGAACGAGACGACAGCCGCTTCGACTCAAGTCGTCGCAGCAGAGTAATTGCTCCGGTTTCCGCTCTCGCGGGCCTCAGCAACCAGCCAGTCCGACAGGAGTCGGGCCGATGCGGTCATCTCTTCTGCTTCAATCAACCAGTAATATTTGTCCGCATCGGCCGCCCGATCGAAAAGCACGGTCAATTGACCGTCGGCGATTTCGTCGCGAAGAAGCGCTGTCGGGCAAAGGCCGATGCCGTGTCCCGCCTTGAGAGCGGTCACGAGCAGATTGAAGTCGGCAAAGATTGGGCCAGTGCCCTGGAACAGGGATAGGCCAGCAGTCGCCAGCCAGTCCCGCCATGCCGTCTCGGTGGCGTCATGCAGCAATTCAGCCCGCCGCAGGCTTGATACATCGTCGAAGGGACCGGACTTCGTGGAGTAAGCGGGTGCGCATGTCGGGCGCGTCTCGGCACTGAAAAGCGCCACGGCTTTTTGCGCAGGGCGTGGGCCGTGGGTGATGCTGAGATCGGGCTGCGTGGTCTCATTCCTGCCGGAATAGCTGATTGACACCTGTATGTCTGGATAGAGCGCGCGGAAACGGGGCAGGCGGGGTGTCAGAAAATGCGCAACTACTGAAGGCAGGCTGGCCAGACGAACGGTGATGCGGTTTCGGCCCCGGCTGATCCGTTCCGCACCGGAAGCGATCTGCCCCAAGCCGGACGAAACCGTCATGCCGAATTCCTGACCCGCCGGTGTCAGTCTCACGCCTCTCGCATGGCGCTCGAAAAGCGGCGCGCCGAGCCATGTTTCCAGATTGCGCACATGCTGGCTTACGGCCGTCGCCGTCATGCCGAGTTCCTGCGCGGCCAGGGAAAAACTTGTCCTTCTGGCCGCAGCTTCAAACACGCGGAGGGTGGCGAGCGGTGGCAGTTTCATGATGCTGCGAGGCTAAGTCAGACTTGCTCTGAGCGCAAGAAAAACCCGTCTTGTCATCACGCCATTCATACCGCAATTTCGCGTCACATTTTCATCCATCCGAGGATTTCATGACCCCCGTGTCCGCCGCCGAACCCATTGATGCCGCCGCGCGCCGCGCCGTCCGTCCCGTCGTCGTTTATCCGAACGGCACACTTCAGACACCGGATCTGGCGCGTCTTGAACAGGCTAAAAAAGCCATGGTGAAGATAGACGAAGTCATCGTGCCACCGCGCGAGGGCGGCACTTTCAATGTTCCGAAGGGACACTTTTTCCGCATCGTCAGCACCGAAGGCCCGCAGGTGGGGGATTTGAACCTCTGGAATGCCCATGATCTGACGGAGCGCTTTTTCAGCGGCAAAACCCGCGCCCTGCATGCGACCCATGTTTCCGTAGGCAACCACCTGTGGAGCAATCTGCCGTCCCTGCGACCGATGGCGACCATCACCCATGATACTTTGTCATGGTATGGCTGGGATGAAGATGGCGGTGGCGTGCATGATGTGATCGGCACCCGGTGCGATCCCTACACCAACAAGCTTTTGAGCGGCGGCGACTATCACCATTGCTGCCATTCGAACCTCACCAATGCCCTCGCCGCGGCCAAAGGCCTGTCATTCGGCGAGGCGGAACCGCATGTACACGATGTTCTGAACGTCTTTATGTGCACGGGTTTCACCCGCGATACGCATCAGTATTTCATGAAGGCAAGCCCGGTGCGGCCGGGCGACTATCTGGAACTCTTCGCGGAAATTGATCTCATCGGCGCGCTCTCCGCTTGCCCCGGCGGCGATTGTGGTGCCAGCCATTCGAGCGACGCGGTCCCGTGCTATCCCCTGAAGGTGGAGATATTCCGGCCGGATATGGCGGTGCTTGAAGGCTGGCCCTGGCCGGAGAGGAATGCCTACCGTCCCGTGGAATGATGATAAGCACCACGGTCGTCATGCCGGACTAGATCCGGCAACCAGCCAAGGCGCGTCTGCGCCGAGAGGAATATTGCGCGATCAAGGACTGGATCGCGCCGCACCCCGGATAAGCTCCGGGGTGACGGTGTGCGGATGCCGCCATTCTGCCAAACGCTTGGGCGTCTTGGCAAACATCACGAGGCAAGCGCTGCCTTTATCTTTTCCGCATGGGCCTTCAGCACTTCGCCATCGGCCATAGCGCCGGAATGCGGCTTCAGCGGCTCGCCTTCTTTGCGCGGAATGACGTGGAAATGCAGGTGGAACACGGTCTGGCCAGCCGCCGGTTCGTTGAACTGGGCGATAAAGACGCCGTCCGCGTCGAAGGCTTCCTTTGCTGCGACTGCCAGTTTCTGCACCACGGCAATGGTCTTTGCCAGCACCTGCGGGTCGGCATCGAGCAGATTGCGCGAGCCGGTTTTCGGAACGACCAGAAGATGGCCGGGTGCCTGCGGCATCACATCCATGAAAGCCAGCGTATGCTCGTCTTCATAGAGCTTGTGGCTCGGAATTTCGCCGCGCAGGATTTTCGCGAAGATATTGTTGTCATCATAGGCGCTGGCGGTCATCGGTGGTCTCTCCTCGTAACGGACTAAAGCATGTCGCCTAAAAGCGTGTAGCGGTTTTGCGATAACGACATGCGACGAAACAAAGGCATAAAGCGTGGGCAGCGAATCTGAAAGATCGCGACAGCTTTATGTATCCGGCTCGTGCTCCTGTCGCTCACCCTTGCGGAAGGGCGTGTGGTCTTCCAGATAGTCGCCAATATGTTCGACCTCTTCACGCTCGCGCTGAAGATAATCGGCAATGGCGCGGCGCAGACCCGGATGAACGATGAAATGCGCTGAATGGGTGGTGACCGGCACGTAACCGCGCGCCAGCTTGTGCTCACCCTGCGCACCCGCCTCCACCCGCTTCAAACCCTTCGACAGCGCGAAATCGATCGCCTGATGGTAACAGACCTCGAAATGCAGGAAGGGATGATCCTCGATACAGCCCCAGTGTCGGCCGTAAAGCGCATCCGAGCCAATGAAATTGATTGCACCGGCGATATAGCGTCCCTCGCGTCTGGCCATGACCAGCAGAACGTCGTCAGGCATGCGCTCGCCGATCAGCGAATAGAATTCCCGCGTCAGATAGGGCCGTCCCCATTTGCGGCTGCCGGTATCCATGTAGAAGGCGAAGAACTGGTCCCAGATCTCCTCTGTCAGGTCGCTTCCGGTCAACCAGTCGATCTCGATGCCATTTTCCAGCGCTGCCCGACGTTCCTTTTTCAGCCCCTTGCGCTTGCGCGATGAAAGGGCATCGAGAAAATCGTTGTGATCGCGATAGCCGTCATTGATGAAGTGGAACTGCTGATCGGTCCTGTGCAGGAAGTCCCGGGGCAGAAGCGCGGATAGGTCGGCGTCTTCCAGAAACGTGACATGCGCGGAAGAAACGCCGATCTTTTCCGTCACCTGGACAAGGCCGGATACCAGAAGCGGTTTGAAGCGCGTCTCGTCTTCGGTTTCGGATACCAGCAGCCGCGGCCCGCTCGCCGGCGTAAACGGCACCGAACATTGCAGCTTCGGATAATAATGGCCGCCGGCTCGCTCAAAGGCATCCGCCCAGCCATGGTCGAAGACATATTCGCCCTTGCTGTGGTTCTTCAGATAGGCCGGAACGGCTCCGACGAGTTCGCCCGACGCGTTTTCGAGAAGCAGATGGTGCCCAAGCCATCCGGTCTTGGCAGTGGCGGATCCGGAATCTTCCATCGAGGATAGAAATGCGTGGGAAATGAAAGGATTGTACGGTTTTCCTGACACATTGCGTGATGTTCCGGAAAGCCGTTTCCAGCTGTCCGGATCGATATCCCTCAGGGATTGCGCAACGCGTATGGAATAGTCTTCTGTCATGCCGTGGCGGAGGGGTTCTCTCTCGGGTCGAAACCTTCGAATGTCATCTGGTCTGCATATTTATAGGTAGTCTCGCGCGCATTTTCATCCCTGACAGTCCAGGTAATCACGGGAAGCCCAAGTTTTCTTTGCGCCTCGATGAAACTATTGGGCAAATGACCCCAATGATAGGAGATGAAATCAACACCGATCTGCATCGCCTCGTCGTGTTTGAAGAAGTCTTCCGGCTTGGCGCCTTCGGCGGTAAGGCCGAGCGGCCAGGGCGAACCTGCAGCCTTCAGGTCTCTGAGGAGGTGATGGTCGAAGCTCATCAGAGCCACCTGGCCCTTGTAGCCCTCGAGATCTTCCAGCACCGCTTCGGCAAACCCGTCATCGACGCCTTCGCCCTGACGTCCTTTCAGTTCGATCACCAGCGGCACCTTGCCGGCGCATAGCGTCAGAAGCTGTTTCAGCGTCGGTATGCGGTCCTTGGTCTGACCGACCGAAAGCAGAGACAATTCACTGGCGGTATGTTCGCGCACGTCGCCCTTGATACCCGTCAGCCGGGCCATGTCGTCGTCGTGAAAAATCACCGGCACGCTATCGGCGGCCAGCTGCACGTCGCATTCGATGACAAAACCAGCGTCGATGGCGCGCGAAAATGCGGATAGCGTGTTTTCCCAGACCGCCTTGTTCAGGTCATGATAACCGCGATGGGCGACGGGCTGGGCGGTAAGCCAGGAAAGTTTAAGGGTCATACGTCGATTTCCACGATCGCGTCGATCTCGACGGCGGCATTGAAGGGCAGGCAGGCCATGCCGACGGCGGCGCGGGCGTGCTTGCCGGTATCACCCAGAACGTTGGCGAGGAGATTGGAGGCGCCGTTAATGACGAGATGCTGTTCAACGAACTCCGGAACCGAGGCAACGAAGCCGTTCAGCTTGAGGATACGACGGATTTTCGAGAGGTCGCCGTTCAAGGCAGCCTTGACCTGTGCGAGAATGTTGACGGCGCATAATTCGGCGGCGCGCTGGGCGGTTGCAACGTCAACATCGCGGCCAACGAGGCCAGTCACCGCAATCTTGCCTGATTCCATCGGCAGTTGACCCGATACATAAAGAAGATTGCCGCTGATGGTGAACGGAACGTAGTTTGCGGCAGGTGCTGCCGCTACGGGAAGAGTAAAGCCCAGTTCCTTGAGGCGGCCTTCGATGACATCAGACATTTTCGTCTCCGGTTTTGTTGTAAATCCTTCAAGAATCCGGCATTCAGAAGATGTTGATCCAAAAGCCGGGCGGTTGCTTGTACAATATGAGCAGCGAGTCCAACAGGAGATATTGAATGTTTGTCAGGACGCTTGGTTTCGTTGCCGCCACAGGGCTCATGACCGGCCTGTCGAACGGTGCCAATGCCTTGCCCGTCACGGTTCCGGACCTCATCGCCCATCGCGCCGTCTACGATCTCGAACTCAAGGACGCGACGGATCGTTCCGGTATCGAGGGTATGACGGGCCGCATGGTCTATGAATTCACCGGCTCTGCCTGTCAGGGTTACAAGACGGATTTCCGTTTCGTGACACAGATCAACACCGGCGACGCGGTCCGCATGACCGACCAGCAGACGACGACCTTCGAGGACCTGGCGGCCAGGAAGTTCACCTTCGAGACCAAGTCCTACACCGACGACAAGCTGGACAAGGAAGTGCAGGGCGCTGCAATCGACAACAAAGAGGGTGTGAAGGTTGATCTGACCCGCCCGGACCCCCGTCAGATCGATCTCGTCGCCAGCGAATTTCCGACCGAGCACATGTTTCAGGTCATTGAAAACGCCAAGCAGGGAAAGCGCATCTTCGAATCCCGTATTTTCGACGGCTCGGATGACGGCGATGAAAGCCTGATCACTTCGACGCTGGTCGGCAAGGCGCAGATGCCGAAGGACGGCGATGCCGAGGCCGGCAAGGCGGGCGAATTCGGCAAAGCCGCGTTCTGGCCGGTGACGATCGCTTATTACAACGACAAGACAGGCACCGACGCCCTGCCGATCTACCGCATGTCGTTCAAGCTTTACGATAACGGAATCACCCGCGATCTGACGATGGATTACGGCGATTTCGTTCTGACCGGCAAGCTCGCGAAGCTTGATATCCTCAAGCCGGAAACCTGCGAAAACAAGCCGGTTCGCTAAAAGACGGACCGTTTGCGTGGTTTTTTCGCAGAAATGCTTGCTTTTTATCTGAGGCGACTGTATGCGCCTCACCATTCCACACGCGAAGCTTGGGATGTTCCGGGAGAAATCCGGTCCGTTCCGCCCGGTGGTGTCGATGAAAATCGGCGCTGTTCGCTTCGCGGGGGTTAAACCGGAAAAGGAGTAACTAGGCATGGCATTGCCCGATTTTTCTATGCGTCAGCTTCTGGAAGCTGGTGTTCACTTTGGTCACCAGACACATCGCTGGAACCCGAAGATGAAGCCGTACATCTTCGGCGACCGTAACAACATCCACATCATCGACCTGGCTCAGACCGTTCCGATGCTGTCGCGCGCCCTTCAGGTCGTGTCCGACACCGTTGCTCGTGGCGGCCGCGTTCTGTTCGTCGGCACCAAGCGTCAGGCGTCTGAAATCATCGCCGACAGCGCAAAGCGTTCGGCCCAGTATTACGTCAACTCCCGCTGGCTCGGCGGCATGATGACCAACTGGAAGACGATCTCCAACTCGATCCAGCGTCTGCGCAAGGTTGACGAGATCCTGAACTCGGAAGGCACCGGCTATTCCAAGAAAGAGCGTCTGACCCTCGAGCGCGAACGCGAAAAGCTTGAAAAGGCTCTCGGCGGTATCCGCGATATGGGCGGCGTTCCGGACCTGATGTTCATCATCGACACCAACAAGGAAAAGATCGCGATCGAAGAAGCCAAGCGTCTTGGCATTCCGGTCGTTGCGATCATCGACTCCAACTGCGATCCGGATCACATCGACTATCCGATCCCGGGTAACGACGACGCATCGCGCGCGATCTCGCTCTATTGCGACCTGATCGCCCGCGCCGCCATCGACGGCATCCTGCGTCAGCAGGGTTCGTCCGGCCGCGACATCGGCGCTTCGGAAGAAGCTCCGATCGAGCCCGCGCTCGAAGACGAGGCTGGCGCCTGATATAGGCCCTGTCTGGCGGCGATTTCTTGTCGCCGTCTCCTCGACCAGGATATGACAAGGCCGTCAAAGACCTTAAATGGGTTGACGGCCTTGTTCGTTTCAAACCGCTCCGTCGGGGCTTCGGTGAAGTCTCTGGCGTTTTGATGCGGATGAAATCCGGTGGCAGCCTTCATAACGCTGTCACACTTGAGCGGCACCCATCGTTTCGATGTATGGAGACGCCGCAGCACTTGGGAATGCGCATGCCCCTTTCCGAAATCGTCCCGGTTTCAAAGGGTGTGCGGCCGGGTACACTCATCACCCAGAACTTCGGCACGGCGAATTCAGCCGGCTGACCGATCGAACCGATAAGAGGCAAACAATGACCGAAATCACAGCCGCAATGGTGAAGGAACTGCGCGAGAAATCCGGCGCAGGCATGATGGACTGCAAGAAGGCTCTTGCTGAAACCAATGGCGACATGGAAGCGGCGATCGACTGGCTGCGCGCCAAGGGCATCGCAAAGGCCGACAAGAAGTCTGGCCGTACGGCTGCCGAAGGTCTGATCGGCGTCGCCACCATGGGTCACAAGGCTGTTGTTGTCGAACTCAACTCCGAAACCGACTTCGTTGCTCGCAACGACGCGTTCCAGGATCTCATTCGCGGCATTGCCCAGGTAGCGCTCTCCACCGACGGCACCGTTGAAGCCGTCAGCGCCGCCACCTATCCGGCAACCGGCAAGTCCGTTTCCGACAGCATCAAGGACGCGATCGCCACCATCGGCGAGAACATGACGCTGCGCCGTTCGGCAGCACTCGAAGTCGAGCACGGCGTTGTCGCGACGTACATCCACAATGCTGCCGGCGAAGGCATCGGCAAGCTTGGCGTTCTCGTTGCCCTGAAGTCGGTTGGCGACAAGGCCGTTCTGAGCTCCATCGGCCGCCAGGTCGCCATGCACATCGCTGCAACCAACCCGCTCGCCATCCGCGCCGAGGAAGTTGACGCAGCCGTGGCCGAGCGCGAACGCAACGTCTTCATCGAGCAGGCCCGTGAATCCGGCAAGCCGGAAGCCATCATCGAAAAGATGGTTGATGGCCGCATGCGCAAGTTCTTCGAAGAAGTCGCTCTTCTGTCGCAGGCTTTCGTCATCAACCCCGACATCACTGTCGGCGCTGCCGTCAAGGAAGCTGAAAAGGAAGCCGGTGCTGCCATCGAAGTGACGGGCATGGTTCGCCTGCTGCTCGGCGAAGGCGTCGAAAAGGAAGAAAGCGATTTCGCAGCAGAAGTCGCCGCAGTCGCCAAGGGCTGATTATATTTACCCAATCTTGGGAAAACGGGAGGGCATCGCGTGACAACGCGGTGCCCTTCGTGTATCCGCGTTTCGGTTACATTTCCGAGGAGTCATGATGTCTTCCAAGCCGATCTACAAACGTGTTCTTCTCAAGGCTTCCGGCGAAGCCCTTATGGGCGATCAGGGTTTCGGTATCGATGTGGCGGTTGCAGACCGTATCGCCTCCGATATTGCCGAGGCGAGGGCGATGGGCGTTGAAGTCGGCGTTGTCGTCGGCGGTGGCAATATTTTCCGCGGCGTTGCCGTGGCGTCCAAGGGCGGTGATCGCGTTACCGGCGACCATATGGGCATGCTGGCCACCGTCATCAACGCGCTGGCGCTCGCAACCTCCCTGCGCAAGCTCAGCATTGACACCGTCGTTCTGTCCGCAATCGCGATGCCGGAAATCTGTGAGAGCTTCTCGCAGCGTGCAGCGCTCCACCATCTGGCGCAGGGCCGCGTGGTGATTTTTGCCGGCGGCACGGGCAACCCCTTCTTCACCACCGATTCCGCTGCAGCGCTGCGCGCCGCGGAAATGGGCGCGGAAGCAATCTTCAAGGGCACCCAGGTGGACGGCATCTATTCCGCCGATCCGAAAAAGGACCCGACAGCCACCCGTTTCGACGAGCTGACCCACAGCGAAGTGCTCGGCAAGGGACTGGCGGTCATGGATATTGCAGCTGTCGCGCTTGCCCGCGAGAATCACATCCCGATCATTGTTTTCTCGATCCACGAGAAGGGCGGTTTCGCGCAGATATTGACCGGCGGCGGCCGCAAGACCATCGTGCACGACAAATAATCAAAAAACGATGTCGCCCCTGTGGCGTATTCCGGCCGCCACGGCCGATAGAGATGGAGTATCAAGATGAGTGGTATTGACCTCAACGATATCAAGCGCCGCATGGATGGTGCCATCAATGCATTCAAAAGCGATATCGCATCGCTGCGCACCGGCCGCGCTTCGGCCAACATTCTCGATCCGGTGACCATCGAGGCCTATGGCTCGCGCGTTCCGCTAAACCAGGTCGCAAACATCACGGTTCCGGAGCCGCGCATGCTCGGCGTCAACATCTGGGACAAGTCGATGGTGAACGCCGTCGACCGTGCCATCCGTGAATCCAATCTCGGCCTCAACCCGATCGTTGATGGTCAGAACCTGCGTATCCCGCTGCCAGAACTCAACGAGGAGCGCCGCAAATCGCTCGTCAAGGTAGCTCATGACTACGCCGAGAAGTCCAAGGTGGCGATTCGTCACGTGCGTCGCGATGGCATGGATGGTCTGAAAAAAGCCGAAAAAGACGGTGATATCGGCCAGGACGAAAGCCGTGGACAGTCGGAAAAAGTGCAGAAAATCACCGACGACACGATTTCGGAAATTGAGCGCTTGCTTGGCGAGAAGGAAAAGGAAATCATGCAGGTCTAGTATCGCTTGCGATAGACCTGTATTTTATTCGTTTTAATTCCGCGCTGCCTGTTACTGGATCGATATGCCGACGACGACACGTTCCTCAATACCCGAGCACGTCGCCATCATCATGGATGGAAATGGGCGATGGGCAAAACAGCGCGGTCTTCCGCGCGTGATGGGGCATCGCCGCGGGGTCGAGGCTGTGCGCGAAACGGTGCGTGCGGCCGGCGACTGCGGTGTCCGCTATCTCACACTTTTCGCGTTCTCGTCGGAAAACTGGCGCAGGCCCGAATCCGAGGTCAGCGACCTGATGGGGCTCTTGAAGGCTTTCATTAGGCGCGACCTTGCGGAACTGCACCGCGAAAACGTGCGTGTGCGCATCATCGGCGACAGGCAGGGGCTGAAAAACGATATCCGCAGTCTTCTCGAAGAAGCGGAACACATGACGGCTGATAACACCAGGCTGACGCTGGTGATTGCCTTCAATTACGGCAGCCGTGACGAGATCGCCCGCGCGACAATGGCTATTGCCCGCGATGTCGCCGAAGGCCGGCTGGATGCAGAATCGATCACGCCGGAGATTATTTCGGCAAGACTTGATACATCAGGCATACCGGATCCTGATCTGATCATCCGCACCAGCGGCGAGGAACGGCTGTCGAACTTCCTGCTCTGGCAGGCTGCCTATTCCGAGTTTCTGTTCGTTCCCGAATATTGGCCCGACTTCGACCGGCAGCGGTTTTTTTCCGCAATCGAGCAATATGCAACGCGTGATCGCCGTTTTGGCGCTCTGGCCGAGCAGGTTGCCGTGGCAGGCGCCTGATGAGCCGTGAACTCAGACTGCGGATCATATCCGCAATCGTCATGGCGGCGGTCATTTTGGCTGCGACCTGGTATGGCGGCATTCTGTTCCGCATCGTGGCCGGTCTGCTGGCGATCCTCATCTATTATGAATGGGCGACAATCACCCGCATGTCGGAAACCAATTCCACCGGCAATGCCTGGGGCTGGTTTGCGGTCGCCGTCATCGCCGGCAACACGATTTTCGGCGAACCTTCGCTCGACCTGCCTCTACTCTCTGGCTTCACGCTAACGGCGGCACTTTTTCCCGTCTTGCGTGGCAGAAACTGGTGGCTGGTGGGCGGCATCGTTTATGCGGGTCTGAGCGGCATATCGCTGGCCGCCATTCGCGGCGATGAGCTGACCGGTTTTGTCGCCATCCTGTTCATTTTCGCTGTCGTCTGGTCAACGGATATTCTCGCTTATTTCGTCGGGCGCGCCATCGGCGGGCCAAAGCTTGCGCCGTCGATCTCACCGGGCAAGACTTGGTCAGGCGCAATCGGCGGAGCGGTGGCCGCATTGATCGGCGGCGGCGCGGTGTCTCTTGCCTATCACGGCAGGATCAGCCTGCTGCTGCTTGGACTCGCTCTCATTCTTTCGGTGTTCAGCCAGATAGGCGATCTCTTCGAATCCTTCGTGAAACGGCGTTTTCAGGTCAAGGATTCGAGCCATCTCATTCCCGGCCATGGCGGCTTCATGGACCGGGTTGACGGTCTTGTTTTCGCCTGCTTTACGGTATTCCTCATTGCTTTCGTGCATGCGGCGGCAACCGGCGACGTGCCCGGATCGGGCGGCGGCCTGTTGCCGGGCTTTTAAGCGGCACGCAAGGTCATGAAATAAAGGGCAGATTGTCATGAACACAGTAATGGCGGCGACCGGTTTTCTGACCGGCTATATCGTGCCCTTCGTCCTCGTACTTTCCCTGCTCGTTTTCGTCCATGAAATGGGCCACTACCTTGTCGGCCGCTGGAGCGGCATTCGCTCCACCGCCTTTTCCATCGGTTTTGGCCCGGAGCTGATCGGCTTTACCGACAGGCACGGCACGCGCTGGAAGATTTCCGCCATACCGCTCGGCGGCTATGTAAAATTCTTCGGCGACGAGGATGCGTCCAGCAAGCCGGATAGTTCCGGCCTGTCGCATATGTCGCTTGAGGAGAGGGCGCAGACGCTTTCCGGCGCTAAGCTGTGGAAAAGGGCGGCGACGGTTGCCGCCGGACCTATTGCCAATTTCATTCTCGCCATTCTCATCTTCGCGGTCCTGTTCGGTGTCTATGGCCGTATGATCGCCGATCCGGTCGTGGCGGAAGTGCGTGAAAACAGCGCGGCTGCGGCCGCCGGCGTGCACCCCGGTGACCGCCTCGTTGCGATCGACGGTGAAAAGGTCAAGACGTTCGAGGACGTACGCCGTTATGTCGGCATCCGTCCGGGCACGCCGATCACCGTGACCGTCGAAAGGGCAGGCGAGGAGCTGAAGCTGCCGATGGTTCCGACCCGCACCGAAACCACGGACCAGTTCGGCAACAAGCTGGAAATGGGCATCATCGGCATTGTCACCGACCAGAACAGCGGCAATTTCCGCCACATCGAGTATTCGCCGTCTGAGGCGCTGCTTGAGGGCGTGCGTGAAACGGGCCACGTCATCACCGGTACTTTCAACTATATCGGTAACCTCGTGACCGGGCGCATGAACGCCGATCAACTGGGCGGTCCAGTCCGCGTAGCACAGGCTTCGGGCCAGATGGCGACGCTCGGTATTTCGGCCGTCATCCAGCTTGCAGCGGTTCTTTCCGTATCGATCGGTCTTTTGAACCTGATGCCTGTGCCGGTTCTGGACGGCGGACATCTGGTGTTTTATGCAATCGAGGCCATCCGCGGCAGACCGCTTGGTGCCGGTGCGCAGGAGGTTGCGTTCCGTATCGGCATGGCAATGATTTTGGGTCTTATGGTTTTTGCAACATGGAATGATATCAGCAGCTTGATTGGCTGAGGATAGTGTTTTAACGGTTTTGTTAGTCGATTGTTTACCCTGTTTTTATCCCGAAGTGGCGAATGCGCCACTCTGGATCACGAAGTAAACAGAATTTAACGTTCTGACTTGCTTGTAGGGGAAAAGCAGGTAAAACGACGCACATGGCCGGAGTCGGGTTCCGCCCGCTGAGGGACAACGTAAAAAGGTAAGAATTGAAATGAAGGCTGGTTCAAGATTTTTGAACGCGGTGTCGGCGGTTGCGCTGTCTGCTGGTGTTTCTTCGGTTGCGGGCCTCGGCGTGCTTGCCTCTGCTGGTGTTGCGAATGCAGCCGTCATCAGCAAGATTGATGTTCGTGGCGCTGAGAGATCCGGTGCGGACTCCGTACGCTCCAACATTACCATTGCGCCGGGTAAGAACTTTTCCAATTCGGATATCGATGAATCGGTGAAGCGTCTTTACGCCACCGGTTACTTCTCGAATGTCTCCATGCGCGTTTCCGGCAGCACGCTGGTTGTAACGGTCAACGAAAACCAGCTCGTCAATCAGGTGGTTTTCAACGGCAACCGCAAGATCAAGGACGACAAGCTCGCTGGCGTCGTGCAGACCCAGCCGCTCGGCCCGTTCAATCAGGCAATCGTTACTGCCGATATCGCGCGCATCAAGGAAGCCTATTCCGCGATCGGCCGCAGCGACGTCGAAATCACCACCCAGACCGTTTCCGTTGGTCAGGGCCGTGTGAACATCGCTTTCGTCATTAACGAAGGCGAGCGCACGAAGATCGGCCGCATCGATTTTGTCGGCAACAATTCCTATAGCGACGGTCGTCTGGCCGCTGTCATCAATACCAAGAAGTCCAACATGCTGTCGTTCCTGACACGCAAGGACGTCTATAACGAGGACAAGCTGCGCGCCGACGAAGAGGCGCTGCGCCAGTTCTACTACAACCGTGGTTATGCCGACTTCCGGGTCGTGTCGTCCGACGCGGTGCTTGATGAGTCCAAGAACGAATACACCATCTCCATCACGGTCGACGAAGGCAAGAAGTACGACTTCGGCAACGTCGCAGTCGAATCGACTGTTCCGGGTATTGACGGCTCCGAGCTTCAGGGTCTCGTGGAAACCCGCCAGGGCGCTAGCTACAGCGCCAAGGAAGTCCAGCAGAGCATGGAAGCGATTTCCAAGCGCGTTGCCGGTGAGGGGTATCCTTTCGCCCGTGTAACGCCGCGCGGCGACCGCGATATGTCCGGTAACACCATCGGTGTGACCTATATCGTCGATCAGGGCGAGCGCGCCTATGTCGAGCGTATCGAAATCCGTGGCAACACGCGTACGCGTGACTACGTCATTCGCCGCGAGTTCGATATTTCCGAAGGCGATGCTTTCAACCAGACGGTCATCACGGCTGCCAAGCGCCGCCTTGAAGCGCTCGGTTATTTTTCGAAGGTCAATGTCTCGACTGCCGGCGGCAGCGCGCCTGACCGCGTCGTCATCGTTGTCGACGTGGAAGATCAGTCGACAGGTTCGTTCGGTATCGGTGCGGGTTACTCGCAGAACGATGGTGTGCTGCTTGAAGCATCGATCGAAGAGAAGAACTTCCTCGGTCGCGGCCAGTACATTCGTCTCGCCGCCGGTGCGGGTGAAGACGATGCACGCAGCTACACGCTGTCCTTCACCGAGCCGTATTTCCTTGGTTACCGTCTGGCCGCAGGTTTCGACCTGTTCAAGAGCCAGAGCCGCAGCGAAGACTATTACGATTACGACGAGCAGGGCTTCGCACTGCGCGTGACGGCGCCGATCACCGAGAACCTCTCGACGACGTTCAAGTACACCTACAAGCAGCTCAACTACGACGGTGAGGGCGATTGGGAAACCGGCAGCAATCTTGCCGAGCCCTATAAGGCTCTGATCCGTGGCGGTGACTGGACACAGTCCATCATCTCCAACACGCTGAACTACAATACGCTCGACGACCGCAACATGCCGCGCGAAGGCTGGCAGGCTGCCTTAACGAACGAATTTGCAGGCCTCGGCGGCGATTCCGAATATTACAAGATCTACGCCAAGGCGCGCTTCTACTACACGCTTTCGGACGAGTACGATGTTATCGGCTCGCTCACCGGTCAGGCGGGTCACGTCGTTCCGACGGGCGACAATCTGCTGGTGTTCGATCAGTTCAAGTTCGGTGGTCGTCAGGTTCGCGGCTTCAAGAACGATGGTATTGGCCCGCGTATCGGTTCCGACTCCATCGGCGGCACGACCTACTTCGCGGCTTCTGCTGAAGTCACGGCTCCGATGCCAGGTGTTCCGGAAGATTTCGGCCTCCGTCTCGCCGGTTTCGTCGATGCCGGTACGCTGTACGGCAACAAGGTTGCCAACAGCGCAGGCGTGAAGGATGACAACTCCATCCGCGCATCCGCCGGTATCGGCGTGATGTGGGCATCGCCCTTCGGCCCGATCCGCGTCGACTATGCAGTTCCGATCGCCAAGGAAGACTACGACGAGGAACAGCGTTTCCGGTTTGGCATGTCCAACACTTTCTGATATCGGCAGTCCAGAACTGCAACTTTGAACGTTCTGGAGTGTCCGGCTAATGGAATACAACGCGTTTTTTCCGCCCCACGAGGGACTGCGATTGAAAGACATCGCAGACCGTTTTGGGGCGGAACTGTCTGATGAGGCGGCGGGAGAACGGATCATCAGGTCCGTTGCGCCGGTCTACCGGGCAAAACCCGACCAGCTCTGCTATATTCTTTCTCGCAAAAACCGCGATGAGTTGCCGACCTGTGAGGCTGGTGCCGTCATTTGTGACGCTGCACTTGCGGATATGCTGCCGTCTCACATCCCGGCGCTGATATCGAAAAACCCGCACACGCTTTTTGCGCAGGTAGGTGCCTTGTTGCATCCCGCCGCGATGCGTCCCGGTACGATTGTGGTGATGGAAGCTGAAGTTTCCCATACCGCGCATGTCGATCCGTCTGCAAAGCTGGAAGCTGGCGTGATTGTCGAGCCGCTTGCCGTGATTGGCGCTGGTGCCCATATCGGCGCCGGTACCCGGATCGGGCCTGGTGTCATCATCGGCGCGGATGTTCAGGTGGGGCGTGATTGCACGATTGCCGGCGGCGCGAGCATTCTTGCCGCTCTCATCGGCAACAATGTGATTATTCACAACGGAGCGCGCATCGGTCAGGACGGGTTCGGTTATGCGCCCGGTCCGCGCGGCATGCTGAAAATCGTGCAGATCGGCCGGGTTATCATTCAGGATAATGTTGAGATCGGCGCTAATACGACGATCGACCGTGGCACGATGGACGATACGGTCATCGGCGAAGGTACCAAGATCGACAATCAGGTTCAGATCGGCCACAACGTCCGCATCGGCCGCCATTGTGGCATCGTCAGCAAGGTCGGCATTGCGGGCAGCACCCGCATCGGCGATGGTGTGATGATCGGCGGCGCGGCGGGTATCAACGGCCATATCACTATTGGTGACGGCGTGCAGATTGCGGCGATGAGCGGTGTTGTCGCCGACGTTCCGGCCGGCGCCCGTTATGGTGGGACGCCAGCGCGTCCGATGAAGTATTTCCTGCGCGACATGGCCGATATTCTGGCGCGCGCTGAAGGGCGTGACAAAAAAACAGGAGAAAAAAACGATGACTGAAGAAACCAAGACGACGCTCGGCGCGGCTGACATTCTGGAAGTCATGAAGCTTTTGCCGCATCGTTACCCGTTCTTGCTCATCGACAAGATCATCGAGATCGATGGTAATAATTCGGCGATTGGCATCAAGAACGTGACGGTCAACGAACCGCATTTCACCGGTCATTTCCCGGATCGCCCGATCATGCCGGGCGTTTTGATCGTCGAGGCCATGGCCCAGACGGCAGGTGCGATCTGCGCCCGCAGCCAGGGTGAAGGCGGTTATCTCGTCTATTTCATGACAATCGACAATGCGCGCTTCCGTAGACCCGTCGTTCCCGGCGATCGTCTGGAAATTCATGTGGTCAAGCAGCGCCAGCGGGGCAATGTCTTCAAATTTCATTGCGAGGCCAAGGTCGAAGGCGCGCTGGTGGCGGAAGCTGACGTCGGTGCGATGATGATCCCCGAGGACCAGCAATGAGCACTATCGCGGCTTCGGCAAAAATTCACCCGACCGCCGTTGTCGAAGACGGCGCGGTTATCGGTGAAAATGTCGTCATCGGTGCCCTGAGCTATGTCGGCGCGAAAGTCACTCTGCAAGACGAGGTCACGCTGCACAATCATGCCGTCGTCTCCGGTCTCACCGTCATTGGCCGTGGTTCGGTCATCCATCCAATGGCCGTTATTGGCGGTACACCGCAGGCAATTCGCCACGATGGCTCGGAAACGACGCTCGAGATCGGTGCGCGCTGCATCATGCGCGAAGGCGTTACGATGAATGCGGGCAGCTCCGATGGCAGCGGCAAGACGATTGTCGGCGATGACAACCTGTTCCTCGCCAATTCGCATGTGGCGCATGATTGTCGCCTCGGCAGCCATATCATCCTGTCGAACAATGTGATGCTGGCGGGACATGTCACCATCGAGGACCGCGCTATCCTGGGCGGCGGCTGTGCCGTGCACCAGTTCACCCGAATCGGTCGTCAGGCCTTTATCGGCGGGTTGTCGGCGGTCAATTATGACGTCATTCCCTATGGCATGCTGAACGGTAATCCCGGCATTCTCGGCGGGCTGAATGTCGTTGGCATGACGCGTTCCGGTATAGACCGCGCGGATATTCACAAGGTCAGGCGCGTCTTCAAGCAGATCTTCGAAGGCGAAGGCGCTATCCGCAGCAATGCGGCTGCGATTGACCGCGCAGAATATCTCGATTGCCCCCAGGTCATCGAAATCCTCGATTTCATCGGTGCGGATAGCGACCGCGCGCTTTCCTCGCCAAACCGGGGCAAGTGAGCCGTGACAGGCGGCGGGCGTCTCGCCATCGTGGCCGGCAGCGGCCAGCTGCCGCTGCATGTCGCGGCGGCTGCGCGCGAGATGGGGGAGAACCCCTTCATTGTACAGCTGCGTGATGATTCCCAGTTTGACTGGAGCGGTTTCGACAATGCGGTGATTAGCGTCGGCGATGTCGCCGGGCTTGGTCGCCTGCTGCGCGAAAACCAGGTGGACCGCGTCGTGCTTTCCGGCGCAGTGGCGCGACGCCCTGAATGGCGGGAAATCCGCCCCACGATAGGCATATTGCTGAAACTGCCATCCATCGTCCGCACCCTGCTGTCGAGCGGCGATGACGCCGTTTTACAGATGGTCATCAAGGTCATCGGCACGCTTGGGGCAAAAGTCATTGGCGCCCACGAGATCGCACCCGGTCTGCTTGCTACGACCGGCCCTTTCGGTGCGCATAAACCTGCTGAAGACGATCTGCGCGACATACGCAAGGCCGCGCAGGCCGCACTGGCACTCGGCACGCTTGATGTCGGGCAGGGCGCAGTCGCCGTTGGCGGCCGTATCGTTGCACTGGAGGGCGTCGAGGGCACAGACGCGATGCTGGCGCGTGTCGCGGCATTACGCGCTGAGGGCCGCATCTCGACCCGTCGCAAGGGTGTTCTGGTGAAGCTCTGCAAGCCGCAGCAGGATATCCGCGCTGACCTGCCGACTATCGGCGTGGAAACGGTGGAGAACGCGCATAAGGCCGGGCTGGCGGGGATCGCCGTTGAAGCCGGGCGCGCGCTGGTACTTGATCGCGATGAGATGTTGAAGGCGGCAGATCAGGCCGGCATATTCGTCTGCGGTATTGATACGTCACTCGGTGAAGACATGATGGGCGGAGACATGGTGGGATGACGGCAACGTTGAAGGTGGCGGTTATAGCCGGCGAGGTATCCGGCGATCTTCTGGGCGCCGATCTCATCCGGTCCCTGAAAGGCCATTATTCGGGTTCTGTCGAGCTGATGGGCGTCGGCGGTGAGGCTCTGGAGGCGCAGGGGCTGGTTTCGCTGTTCGATTATTCCGAACTCTCCATCATGGGCTTCACGCAGGTTCTGAAGAAGCTGCCGAAGCTGATTTCGCGGATCAACCAGACTGCGCAGGCAGTCATTGTCGCCAAGCCGGATATTCTGCTGATCATCGACAGCCCGGATTTCACCCATCGTGTTGCGAAAAAAGTCCGCAAACAATTGCCGCATCTGCCGGTCGTCAATTATGTCTGCCCCAGCGTCTGGGCGTGGAAGGAATATCGCGCCACTGCGATGTTGTCCTATGTCGATCACGTTCTGGCCTTGCTTCCATTCGAGCCGGAGGCGATGCGGCGTCTCGGCGGCCCGCCGACAACCTTTGTCGGCCATCGCCTCAGCGTCGATCAAGACGTGCTCTCCGTGCGGCAGAGGCGGGCTGAGCGGCCCCTGCCTGCCAACGGCGAACCGAAAACCATTCTGCTCCTGCCGGGGTCACGTTCCACCGAAACGACCCGGTTGATGGAGCCGTTTCAGGAAGCGGCAAAAGCATATGTCGAGCGCAACGGCCCGACGAAGTTTCTGCTGCCGACAGTGCCGCGCCAGGAAAACCGCATCCGCGAACTGGCGGCAACATGGCCGCAGGATATCAGGCCTGAAATCGGCATCGATCCCGCCTTCAAGTGGAATGCATTTGCGCGCGCCGATGCGGCGATTGCCGCCTCCGGCACCGTTATTCTCGAACTCGCGCTCGTCGGCGTACCAACCATATCGGTCTACAAAACCGACTGGATTTTCACGATGCTGAGCAAACGGGTGAAAACCTGGACAGGTGCGCTTCCGAACCTGATTGCCGACTATGTCGTGGTGCCGGAATATTTCAACGAGGTGGTACGGGCAGGGTCGATGTTGCGCTGGGCCGAACGGCTCTCGTCCGACACCACCGAACGGCGGGCGATGCTGGACGGCTATGCTCTGGTGCAGGAGCGTTTGCACACCGAAGTGCCTCCTGGCGAAACCGGCGCCCTTATCCTTCTCGATGTGCTGAACAGCCGCAAGCAGCAAGGCTGAACCGGTAGCGATCCTGTCTGCTTCCTGGGGTTGGCAGGGCAGGTTTCGCTATTCTTATCGATGATCATATCCAACAAAAAAGCCGGCGGATAAAACCCGCCGGCTTTTTTATGTTGGTTGGTTTCCCGGCTTAACGCTTGGAAACCGGAACGTAGTCCCGCTTGCCGGCGCCCGTGTAGAGCTGACGCGGACGGCCGATGCGCTGCTGCGGATCCTCGATCATTTCGTTCCACTGCGCGATCCAGCCGACGGTGCGGGCCAGTGCGAACAGCACGGTAAACATGGTCGTGGGGAAGCCAAGCGCCTTCAGCGTGATACCCGAATAGAAGTCGACGTTCGGGTACAGCTTCTTCTCGACGAAATAAGGATCGGAAAGAGCGATCTTTTCGAGTTCGAGCGCGACCTGCATGATCGGATCGTCGGAGTTGCCGGTGGCTTCCAGCACTTCGTACATCGTCTTCTGCATGATCTTGGCGCGCGGGTCGTAGTTTTTGTACACGCGGTGGCCAAAGCCCATCAGGCGGAACGGATCGTTCTTGTCCTTGGCGCGGGCAATATATTCCGGAATGCGGTCAACCGTGCCGATTTCGTTGAGCATGTTGAGCGCCGCTTCGTTGGCGCCGCCATGTGCCGGACCCCAGAGGCAGGCGATGCCCGCTGCAATACAGGCGAACGGGTTTGCACCCGACGAACCGGCAAGACGCACCGTGGAGGTGGAAGCATTCTGCTCGTGATCCGCATGCAGGATGAAGATGCGGTCCATGGCCCGGGCCAGAACCGGATCGACCTTGTACTCTTCGCAAGGCACGGCAAAGCACATGTGCAGGAAGTTGGAAGCGTAATCGAGGTCGTTCTTCGGGTAAACGAAGGGCTGGCCGATATGGTACTTGTAGGCCATGGCGGCGATCGTCGGCATTTTCGCGATCATCCGCAGCGAAGCGACCATGCGCTGGTGCGGATCCGTAATGTCCGTCGAGTCGTGATAGAAGGCCGAGAGAGCGCCGACCGTGCCGCACATGACAGCCATCGGATGTGCGTCGCGACGGTAGCCGGTGAAGAAGCGGCTCATCTGCTCGTGCACCATGGTGTGGCGCGTGACGCGGGTGTCGAAGTCCTTCTTCTGCGCAGCTGTCGGCAATTCGCCGTAAAGCAGCAGATAGCAGGTTTCCAGGAAGTCGCCCTGTTCGGCAAGCTGCTCGATCGGGAAGCCGCGGTGCAGAAGAACGCCTTCGTCACCATCGATATAGGTGATCTTGGATTCGCAGGAGGCTGTCGAGGTGAAGCCGGGGTCGTAGGTGAAGGAGCCCGTGTGCTTGTACAGCGTGGCGATATCGACGACGCTTGGTCCAATCGTGCCTTCCCTGACCGGGAGTTCGACCTGTTTTTCGCCAAGTGTCACTGTAGCGCTTTTTTCCGTCATACTGATCCTCCGAAAACATGCGGGTGGGGGCGTTGAGATACGCCCCGCGGTTAAGCGTCTACCGATTAGCTATATGATCCTTGCGCGGATGCCAAGCTATCCAAAGGTCAAATTGTGCATTGCGGCAAACGCAATCGCGTTGCTTCAGGCTTTCCCGGCAGCAGCAATTCAATCTCGGTCAACGCATCGTTAAAGTAAAGGATTGCAATCCCCAGCGCTGGTCTGCAAACCTGTTTTTGGTGCGGCAAGGGGCGGTGGGGATTGCTCGGTCAAGGGGAAAAACAGCATTTCGAATATGCTAAAACGATGCAGGGAGACTTGCCCGGCACGCGGGAAATTCTGTTTCCTCTCCGCCGAAGCAGTGATGCGGCAACATATGACACTCCCGCCATTATTCCCGAGATTAACCGCAACACTACCGTGGCCGAAAAAATCGCCACGTGCCTGGCCGAGGAGCGCGCATTCGGCCACGATTTTCTTTTCATTCCCGTTTCCATCGGCTGCGGCGCGGTATTCTGGTTTTCTCTAGATGCCACGCCTTCCCCGGTCGTTTTGATTGCCACATTTCTTTTTGTCGCCGTTCTGGCGCTCTTTGTGAGATACAAGGCTGGCATTGCGGCGGCGGGTTGCGGCCCCTTCGCTTTTCTATTGCTCGGCATGCTTCTGGCAGATTTCGAAACCCGACGGGCAGGGACCGTGGTGCTGGATACCCCCGTGACCACCACCATCACCGGCACCGTGGCGCGCCGGGAGGTCGATGCACGCGGCTACTGGCGATATGTCGTCGATCTGACCGCAACAGCGGACCCGACATTGTCGCGTCCGCCGCAGAGGATATCGGTGCTTTCGCGTGGCGGAGGCGAGCCGATCGCACTCGGCGCAACACTTCGCGGCAAGGTCCGCCTCTCGCCGCCATCCGGCCCGGCCTTACCGGGACTGAACGACTTCGCCTTCACGTCCTATTTCAGAGGCATAGGCGCGACCGGTTTCTTTTATAAATCACCGGATGCGCTTATATCACCCGTTGGTGACGCAAGGCCTGACAAGGGTTGGTTGGAATGGGCCGATATGCGGCTTTACGGCCTTCGCAGCGCAATTGCCGAACGCATCCGCACCACCATCGGCGGTGATGCCGGAGCCTTCGCCGCCTCCATCATCACCGATGAGAGACAGGCTATATCGGCGGAGACGATGGAGGCGTTGCGGCTCTCCGGCCTTGCCCATATCGTTGCCATATCCGGGCTCAACATGGCACTGGCCTCCGGCATATTCTTTGTTGGCCTTAGACTGGCTTTCAGCCTGTTTCCCGCCTTTGCGCAGCGCTGGCCGGTCAAGAAGATCGCGGCTTTCGCGGCACTGCTGATGACGCTTGCCTATTATCTGATTTCCGGTTTCGCCGTTTCCGCCGAGCGTGCCTGGCTGATGATGTCTGTGATGCTGATCGCGGTCCTTTTCGATCAGCCATCACTCAGCCTCAGAAACGTTGCCATTTCCGCCCTGATCATTCTGGCTTTCTCGCCCTCGGAAATCATGGGTCCGAGTTTTCAGATGTCATTTGCGGCCACCATAGCGCTTGTGTCCGCCTATGCCTTCTGGAGCCGTTGGCGCACGGACCGCGAACGGCTGTTCATCGGGCGCAAGCCCGCATGGCTGAAGGTGGCGGAAATGATGGGCGCGGTCATTGGCGGCGTTATCACGACGTCGCTGATCGGGGGCCTTTCGACGGCGATCTATTCAGCCGAACATTTTCACCGTGTCACCACCTATGGACTGTTCGCCAATCTGGCTGCGATGCCGCTCATGTCGCTGATCGTCATGCCATTCGCTCTTATCGCAATGCTGCTGATGCCCTTCGGGCTCGACGCGCCGTTCCTGAAGATCATGGGTTATGGCATGGCACTCGTCATCGAGGTTGCAAACGAGGTGGCCTCCTGGGGMGGCAGCGCAGCGACTGGGCGTCCGCATGGCTGGTTTGTCGGTTTGGCTTCGGTGGGTTTCCTGCTGCTGACATTGCTGCGCAGCCGGCTTGCGCTTCTTGGCATCCCGTTTCTGCTCTTCGCCTTCGGCGTGTCGGCAGTTACGGCCTATCGTGATCTACCGGATCTATTGATTCACGAGGACGGCGAATTGGTGGCACTCGTGGAGGACGGCAAGGTCTCAACCACAAAAGCCCGTCCGCAGGGCTTCGTTTACGGCCAGTGGCAAAGGGCGCTGCTGCTGCCGGAAAAAACCGTGCCGCCAGATTTTATAAATGATGAGAGCATGGCAAATACTGCTGGTTCTGACTCGAGATCGAAACTGTCGCCCGAAGACATGGCTGTGGTGGTACGCGAGATGACGGCGGCGCTCAAAGACGCCAAAGTTGGCGTCTTCACCTGCAGGAAAGACATATGGTGCGTAGCGAGCGCCGCAAGCGGAGAGTGGATCGTCGTTCTGGACGATGGCCGCTTCGCCGGAAAAGCCTGCGATATTGCCGATATCGTCGTTGTTTCCCGCAGAACCTCTTTTTCGCAGTGCCGCTCGGGTGCACTCCTGCTCAGCCGTGACATCTTGCGGCGTCTCGGTTCTGTGGAAATAGATTTTGCTAACAAGAGGGAGGAGGGTGTGGCGAGCGGGCTGCGCGCCGCAATCGCCGGAACGGACAGGCCCTGGAGCCAGCACCGTTATTACGACTGGAAAAGCGGACGTTTCGACCGTGATCTGCCGCAGCCCATCATCCGGCTGCTGGCGGCGTCGCAATGACTGCCGCCAGCATGGATGATCATCGGGCCTTGGCGCGCAAATCTTCAGTCAATTCGCCGATCTCGCCAACTTCCTCTTCATGACCAGCGTCGCGCCAGCTCTCCTTCAAACCGGCCTCGTACCATTCTTGCATGGCAGGCAGGGCGAGCAGCCGGTCGCAATAGGCTTTCGCTGCTGGCGAAAGATCCGCGCTGCCATAGGTCTGGAAACGGAATGCAACCGGGCAGAAGAAAGCATCGACCGCCGTGAACTTCTGACCGGCAAGATATGGCCCGCCGAATTTTGTAAGACCCTCGCTCCACAACGCATCGATCCGCTTTATATCGGCCTTAAGCCCGGCATCGCCGCCCCTGGGTTTGACCCGAATGCCCACCGACATGGGATAGAGATTGCGCAGCGAGGAAAAGCCAGCATGCATCTCACTTGCGGCCGAACGCGACCAAGCCCTTGCATGCTTGTCGCTTGCCCAGACGCCCTGGTGTCTTTCAGCAAGATATTCGACGATCGAAAGCGTTTCCCAAACCGTCATACCCTCGTCGACTAGGCAGGGCACCTTGCCCGTCGGCGAAAAGGAGGAGAAGGAGACGCCTTCGCCGAACGGAATGAGCTTTTCATCAAAGGCGATACCGAGCGTGCGCATCAATACCCACGGCCGCAGCGACCATGAAGAATAGTTCTTGTTGGCTATATAAAGATCGTACATGGCGTATCTCCCAGATATGACGCGTATTTCTACACCTGCCAAGCGTTCACGGAATATCGAAAATTATCCATGGCTCCCATAAACGCCGTTGATGAATGGTGATGTGGGATCGCTGAGAGCGCGCCTTGCGATAAGTCACCCTTTGGTGACCAATAAAACTGACTGCGCAACACGACAGAACAACGTCGCTAAAAAACAGCGGATGGGATCGCTTCGACAATTACAGCGAGCAGCCCACTCGCCACCATGCCTGTAGCGAAACCGAAGCATCTTTATGGAGCAGGAACTCAGTTTAGAAAGGGCAACGCGCATAGGCTGAATGGCGCATATCCTCGTGCACCCGCAAAAGCACGCCACGTTTGGAAACAGCCAAACCATATATAGGCGCCATCTTCACGATGACGCCTATTGTAAAGTGAATACACTCGGTTCGATAAGATCAATGGTAGCGGCGGATCAGCCCCACCAGCTTGCCCTGAATTTTAACCCGGTCGGGCCCGAAGATACGGGTCTCATAGGCTGGGTTTGCCGCCTCGAGCGCGATGGAGGCACCCTTGCGGCGGAAGCGCTTCAGCGTGGCTTCCTCGTCATCCACCAGAGCCACAACGATATCCCCGGGATTGGCGGTGTTGCCGTTGCGGATGATGACTGTGTCGCCGTCGAAAATGCCGGCCTCGATCATCGAATCACCCTTGACCTCAAGAGCGTAATGTTCGCCCGTGCCAAGCATGTCTACTGGCACTGCCACATCATGCGTGTTGTTCTGGATGGCGGAAATTGGCACGCCCGCAGCGATGCGGCCCATGACCGGCACGGTGACAGCCCCGCCCAGATCGTTGGCCGGCGTCTTGGGGGCAGGGGCCGGTTCCGGCGTCTTGGGCTTGCCAAGGCTGCCTTCGATAACGCTTGGCGAAAAGCCGCGCTGCGGCCTTGCACCCGGCGTATAAGCCTCGGGCAGCTTGATGACTTCCAGCGCCCGAGCTCTATTCGGTAGCCGACGAATGAATCCTCGCTCTTCGAGAGCGGTTATCAGGCGGTGGATGCCGGATTTCGAAGCAAGATCGAGTGCGTCCTTCATTTCATCGAAGGAGGGCGGCACGCCGGACTCTTTCATTCGTTCATGAATGAAGAGAAGCAATTCCTGCTGTTTGCGCGTGAGCATGAGGAAAACACCCTTTAGAATCGTAGTGGAAGTCGCGAAACAAATACAGAACGAACACTATATGTTCCATATGTGTTCTGCAATCCCCTAAAATTTCGTGAAGGTGCCATCTGTTGCTGTGATGATTTGCCTCTTAGCACGCAATTGTGCTTTTGTGCGGTCAAAACCGTCCCGGCATGCTCCGGGCGGAAGGCCAGCAGGATACATGTCATGACGAAACCCCATAGCGTTGACCATCTCGTTTTGCCCGTGGAAGTCATAGGCGTCGCCGTGAAGCGCCTCGTCAGTCTTGGCTTTACGGTTGCGCCGGAGGCACTGCATCCTTTCGGCACCCAAAATGCCTGCGTATTTTTCGCCGATGGCACCTATCTGGAGCCGCTCGCAATTGCTGATCCGGCTAAATATAATGCCTCAATAGAGAGGGGTGATGTGTTCACCGGCAGGGATGTGGCCTTCCGGCAACGGGACGGGCAGGAGGGTTTTTCGGCTCTTGTCGCCAGGACTGAAGACGCCTTGGTTGACCATGAGCGGTTTCGGGCAGCCGGCCTTTCGGCGGGCGACGTTTTCGAGTTTTCGCGGCCTGTTCGGATGCCGGATGGCTCGCAAGGCGAGGCGGCGTTCCGGCTGGCTTTTGCGGCAAGCGGGGCGGCCGCGGATTTCTTTTTGTTCAGTTGTCAACGGCTTCAAGCCCTTCCGGGCGATCGCACCATGCTGGAGCGCCACGCCAATGGTGTCACCGGCCTGAGTGAAATCGTCCTGTTTTCCGGCGGCGACATGAAGGTGGCGGGCCTGATCGAGACAGTGTTTGCCTGTGAAGGCAAATGGTCTCCGGGCGGTGATATGGTTTTTGCGACCGGCAATGCCAGCATCAGATTGACCGGAAAACCGGCTTTCAGCGGGCCGGCCCTGAATGCTCAGGATGGCAACGAAGGCGGATTGCGCGGCGCGGGCATTGTCTTTTCGTCGCACGATCTTGCCGTGACAGAGGCGGTGCTTACTGCTAATGGCGTGTCCTGCGCAAAAGCGGACGGCCGTCTGGTAGTGCCCGCGGCACCCGGTCAGGGCGTTGCCTTCGCCTTCGAGGAAAAATGATGAGCGTTACGAACAATCTTAAAGTCACTGCCGGCGATGGCGCCAGCAAGGTTTCCTTCTCGAATGCCGAGCGGTTTTCGCTGATTGCCGGTCCGTGCCAGATGGAAAGCCGCGAACATGCCTTCATGATCGCTGGCGTCCTGAAGGAGCTTTGCGACAAGCTGGGAATAGGGCTTGTCTACAAGTCCTCTTTCGACAAGGCGAACCGCACTTCGCTTTCCGGAAAACGCGGCATCGGCCTGGATAACGCGATGCAGGTTTTTGCCGATCTCAAAAAGGAATTCGGTTTTCCTGTTCTGACCGACATCCACACGGAAGAGCAATGCGCCATCGTTTCCGAGGTAGTGGACGTGCTGCAGATCCCGGCGTTCCTCAGCCGCCAGACCGATCTTCTCGTTGCTGCCGCCAAAACCGGCCGCGTCATCAACGTCAAGAAAGGCCAGTTTCTGGCGCCCTGGGACATGAAGAACGTGCTTGCCAAGCTCAATGAGAGCGGCAATCCGAATGTGATGTTGTGCGAGCGCGGCGCGTCCTTCGGTTACAACACGCTGGTTTCCGACATGCGCTCGTTGCCGATCATGGCAGCGCTCGGCGCACCTGTCGTGTTCGATGCCACCCATTCGGTGCAGCAACCGGGCGGGCAGGGCGGCTCCACAGGTGGCCAGCGCGAATTCGTCGAGACGTTGGCGCGTGCGGCTGTTGCGGTTGGCGTGGCTGGTATCTTCATCGAGACCCATGAGGATCCGGACAATGCGCCGTCAGACGGCCCTAACATGGTCCACCTGAAGGACATGCCGAAACTGCTCGAAAAGCTTCTGGCTTTCGACGCGATTACGAAAGCCTGATCGGCTGACCGTGACGGCGGGCACTTTTGTGCCAATCGATTTTAATGGCGGGCGGGCCGTTTCCGCTGTCCACCGTCATTGTAATTTCTTCGCCATCGTCTAAGACAGGCGACGGAAAATATCTGTTCCATTCCCAAGGGAGAGACCATGACTGCCATTACCGATATCATCGCGCGCGAAATTCTCGACAGCCGCGGCAATCCGACCGTTGAAGTCGACGTTTATCTCGAAGACGGCTCCATGGGCCGTGCCGCCGTTCCCTCCGGCGCCTCCACCGGCGCGCATGAGGCGGTTGAGCTGCGCGATGGCGGCAAGCGTTATCTCGGCAAGGGCGTGGAAAAGGCGGTCGAAGCCGTCAATACAGAAATCTTCGACGCGATTGGCGGTTTCGACGCTGAAAACCAGATCCAGATCGACCAGATGATGATCGCGCTCGACGGCACGCCGAACAAGTCGCGCATCGGCGCCAACGCCATCCTCGGCGTGTCGCTCGCCGTTGCGAAGGCTGCCGCTGAAGCCTCCGGCCTGCCGCTTTACCGTTATGTCGGCGGCCCGAACGCGCATCTTCTGCCGGTTCCGATGATGAACATCATCAACGGCGGCGCGCATGCCGATAACCCCATCGACCTCCAGGAATTCATGATCCTGCCGGTCGGCGCAGAAAACATTCGCGAAGCCGTGCGCATGGGCTCCGAAGTCTTCCATACGCTGAAAAAAGAACTGTCCGCACAGGGCCACAACACCAATGTCGGCGATGAGGGCGGTTTTGCACCTGGTCTCGAAAGCGCGCCGGCAGCACTCGATTTCATCATGAAGTCGATCGAAAAGGCTGGCTACCGTCCGGGCGACGACATGTTCATCGGTCTCGACTGTGCGGCGACCGAATTCTTCAAGAACGGCAATTACGTTTATGAAGGCGAAGGCAAGACCCGTTCGCCGATCGAGCAGGCCGAATACCTGGCCGAGCTCGTGGCGAAATATCCGATCATCTCCGTCGAAGACGGCATGGCTGAAGACGACTGGGATGGCTGGAAGGCGCTGACCGATCTCATTGGCAACAAGTGCCAGCTGGTGGGCGACGATCTTTTCGTCACCAACTCCGCCCGCCTTCGCGACGGTATCAAGATGGGTGTCGCCAACTCCATCCTCGTCAAGGTCAACCAGATCGGTTCGCTTTCCGAGACGCTGGACGCAGTCGAAACGGCGCACAAGGCAGGTTACACCGCCGTCATGTCGCACCGTTCGGGCGAAACGGAAGATTCCACCATCGCCGATCTCGCGGTCGCAACCAACTGCGGTCAGATCAAGACCGGCTCGCTTGCCCGTTCCGACCGGCTCGCAAAGTACAACCAGCTTATCCGCATTGAAGAGATGCTGGGCCCGCAGGCTGCTTACGCCGGCCGTTCGATCCTGCGCGGATAATCCGCGTTCGGGTTTCGCGATATGGCCCGCCGCCTGGCGGGCCAGTCTCAGGGATGGGCGGTTTATCCGCACTGCTCACTCCCGAGTTGATCCGGGGTTCAGTCAGCCCAGGTCCCTGGGTTGAAAGGGCTCTTTTCACGGCGAAGACGCGCTGTGGCTTGATGCCGGATCACGCTCGGCATAACGAACTCTCTCTGATATCGTCGTCATTATTAGCCCGCCTCTGGCGGGCTTTTTTGCGTCTATCAGCCGTACGGAATTTAAGGTCAACGGATAGTTAAACAATCCGCATTAGTCTCGAGACTCACATTATGCGTTTTAAGGCTTCTCTCCGGCATGTGGACCAGACATCATAAAAAGAGACGATTCGGCCGTTTGATCGTTCCGGCCATTACGATCGCTTTTCTTTCCTATTTCGGGTATCATTCCATCCACGGCGACTTCGGCCTTCAGGCGACGGAGCGGCTGGAGCGGCAGCGTATTGCCAGAACGGCAGAGCTTGCCAAGCTGACGCAGGCGCGCGTTGCGCTGGAGCGGCAGGTCGAATTATTGAGCGACGGTTCTCTCGAACGTGACATGATTGACGAGATTTCCCGTTATCAGTTGAATATGTCCCGTACGGACGAAATTGTCATCATGAACACCTACTTCTAATTAACCGAAATCAAGTTAATTAATGATTTGTGATTTATTCACAGCACTTTAGCATGAATATGTGCCATGCGTTTAAAGCATTGCTGCATGGCATTTTCTTGCATATGGTACGCGCCAATCTATCCATTCAAACGACAACTCAGGGAGGGATGAATGGCGCCGCGAAAAACCGCGTCCGTATCCGGCCGAAAGACAACGGCAAAGGCTGCAGGCGAATTCACCGGTAAGAACAGCCCGGACTTTTCGAAGGAAGAAGAGCTTCACGCCTATCGTGAGATGCTTCTCATCCGTCGCTTCGAGGAAAAGGCCGGCCAGCTTTACGGCATGGGCTTCATCGGTGGTTTCTGTCACCTCTACATCGGTCAGGAAGCCGTTGTTGTCGGCATGCAGATGTCTCAGAAGGAAGGCGATCAGGTCATCACCGCTTACCGTGACCACGGCCATATGTTGGCTCTGGGCATGAGCGCGCGTGGCGTCATGGCTGAGTTGACCGGCCGCAAGGGCGGCCTGTCGAAAGGCAAGGGCGGCTCGATGCACATGTTCTCCAAGGAGAAACATTTCTACGGCGGCCACGGCATCGTCGGTGCGCAGGTTTCGCTCGGAACCGGTCTTGCCTTCGCCAATAAATATCGCGGCAACGACAATGTCTCCGTGACCTATTTCGGTGACGGCGCCGCCAACCAGGGTCAGGTATACGAGAGCTTCAACATGGCCGCTCTCTGGAAACTGCCGATCATCTATATCGTTGAAAACAACCGTTACGCCATGGGCACCTCGACCGCCCGCGCCACCGCCCAGTCGAACTATTCGCTGCGCGGCCAGTCCTTCGGCATTCCCGGCATTCAGGTGGATGGCATGGATGTGCGCGCCGTAAAGGCCGCCGCCGATCAGGCGCTGGAACATTGCCGCTCTGGCAAGGGCCCGATCATTCTGGAAATGCTGACCTACCGTTACCGTGGTCACTCCATGTCCGACCCGGCGAAATACCGTTCGAAAGACGAAGTGCAGAAGATGCGCTCCGAACATGACCCGATTGAGCAGGTCAAGGCACGGCTTCTGGAGCAGGGCTGGGCAAGCGAAGACGAGTTGAAGGCCGTCGACAAGGATGTCCGTGATATTGTCGCCGATAGCGCAGACTTCGCCCAGAACGACCCAGAGCCGGATGTATCCGAGCTCTACACCGACATTCTGCTCTGATCGGGAAAGGGAAACCCATGCCAGTAGAAATTCTTATGCCCGCCCTTTCCCCGACCATGGAGGAAGGCACGCTTTCCAAATGGCTTAAAAAGGAAGGCGACAAGGTCACATCCGGCGACGTGATTGCCGAGATCGAAACCGACAAGGCGACCATGGAAGTGGAAGCTGTGGATGAAGGTGTTATCGGCAAGCTGCTGATCGACGCCGGCACCGAAGGCGTCAAGGTCAACACGCCGATCGCCGTTCTCATCCAGGAAGGCGAAAGCGCTGCCGACATCTCTTCTTCCGCCAAGAAGGAAGAGCCGAAGGCCGAAGCTGCAAATTCCGATTCGGATGCCGCAGGCGGCAAGACCCGCGAAGCATCCGAGGAGCCGAGCGCTGCCAAGGAAGCCGCAAAGGTTCCGGCAGCACCTAAGATCGAAGTCGCTGCCGATCCAGATATTCCTGAAGGCACCGAAATGGTGATGACGACGGTGCGTGAAGCGCTGCGCGACGCCATGGCCGAAGAAATGCGCGCCGACGAAAAAGTCTTCGTCATGGGTGAGGAAGTCGCCGAATATCAGGGCGCTTACAAGATTACCCAAGGCCTGTTGCAGGAATTCGGCGAACGCCGCGTTATCGACACCCCGATCACCGAGCACGGTTTTGCCGGTATCGGCGTCGGTGCGGCAATGACGGGCCTGCGGCCCATCGTCGAATTCATGACCTTCAACTTCGCCATGCAGGCGATCGACCAGATCGTCAACTCGGCTGCGAAGACGCTTTACATGTCGGGCGGCCAGATGGGTGCGCCGATGGTGTTCCGTGGCCCCTCGGGTGCTGCTGCCCGCGTTGGCGCTCAGCACTCGCAATGTTACGCCGCATGGTACAGCCATATTCCGGGCCTCAAGGTCGTCATGCCCTACACGGCAGCGGACGCCAAGGGTCTCCTGAAGGCAGCCATCCGTGACCCGAACCCGGTCATCTTCCTTGAGAATGAAATTCTCTACGGCCAGAGCTTCGAAGTGCCGAAGCTCGACGATTTCGTGCTGCCGATCGGCAAGGCGCGCATTCACCGCAAGGGCAAGGATGCGACGATCGTTTCCTTCGGCATCGGCATGACCTACGCAATCAAGGCTGTTGCGGAACTCGAAAAGCTCGGCATCGACGTCGAACTGATCGACCTTCGCACCATCCGTCCGATGGATCTGCCCACCGTCATCGAATCGGTCAAGAAGACCGGTCGTCTGGTCACCGTCGAGGAAGGCTTCCCGCAGTCATCGGTTGGTGACTTCATCGCCAACCAGGTCATGCGTGCCGCTTTCGATTATCTCGATGCGCCGATCCTGACGATTGCCGGCAAAGACGTTCCGATGCCTTACGCGGCAAACCTCGAAAAGCTGGCTTTGCCGAACGTCGATGAAGTCGTTCAGGCTGTCAAAACCGTCTGCTACAAGTAAGGGGAGGCGTTTCGATGCCGATAAACATCACCATGCCTGCCCTTTCTCCCACCATGGAAGAGGGCAATCTGGCCAAGTGGCTGGTCAAGGAAGGCGACAAGGTCGCACCCGGTGACGTGATCGCCGAGATCGAGACCGACAAGGCAACCATGGAAGTGGAAGCCGTCGATGAGGGCACGGTCGCCAAGCTCGTGGTTCCCGCAGGCACGGAAGCGGTCAAGGTCAACGCCCTGATCGCTATCCTCGCCGCCGATGGCGAGGATGTGGCTGAGGCAGCAAAGGGCGGCAATGCTGCTCCTGCCGCGTCCCAGGCCAAAGCCGAGGCTCCGAAGCAGGAAGCTGCGAAGGCTGAAGCGCCAAAGGAAGAAGCCGCCACGGCCAAGGCTGAAAAGCCAGCTGCCGACCAGGCCTCCGCACCTTCCACCCCGGCGCCGGTTGCAAAATCCGGCGAGCGCATCTTCGCTTCGCCGCTTGCCCGTCGTCTCGCAAAGGAAGCCGGTCTCGACCTCACGGCCGTGTCCGGTTCAGGCCCGCATGGCCGTATCGTCAAGACAGACGTAGAAAAGGCCGCCGCTTCTGGTGGTGCGAAGGCAGCTCCTGCCGCCGCAGCATCCGCAGGCGCACCGGCTGCCGCACTTGCCAAGGGCCCGTCCGAAGAAGCTGTTCTCAAGCTGTTCGAACCCGGTTCTTACGAACTGGTGCCGCATGACGGCATGCGCAAGGTCATCGCCAAGCGTCTGGTCGAATCCAAGCAGACCGTTCCGCATTTCTACGTTTCCGTGGATTGCGAACTGGATACGCTTCTGGCGCTGCGCGCCCAGCTCAACGCCGCCGCTCCCGAAAAGGACGGCAAGCCCGCCTACAAGCTTTCGGTAAACGACATGGTCATCAAGGCGCTGGCTCTCGCGCTGCGCGATGTGCCTGATGCCAACGTCTCCTGGACGGAAAGCAACATGGTCAAGCACAAGCATTCGGATGTCGGCGTTGCCGTTTCCATTCCGGGTGGCCTGATCACGCCGATCATCCGCAAGGCGGAAGAGAAGTCGCTCTCCACCATCTCCAACGAGATGAAGGACTACGGCAAGCGCGCCAAGGAGCGCAAGCTGAAGCCCGAGGAGTATCAGGGCGGCACGACGGCCGTGTCCAACATGGGCATGATGGGCGTCAAGAGCTTCTCCGCCGTCATCAACCCGCCGCACGCCACCATTCTGGCAGTCGGCGCGGGTGAAGAGCGCGCTGTCGTGAAGAACGGCGAGATCAAGATCGCCAATGTCATGACGGTTACGCTCTCTACCGACCACCGTTGCGTCGATGGCGCGCTCGGAGCCGAACTGATCGGCGCCTTCAAGCGCTACATCGAAAACCCGATGGGCATGCTGGTTTGATCGGAGAGTGAGATGGTGAAGTCGGTCCTCTGCTTTGGCGATTCCCTGACATGGGGATCAGATGCGGAAACGGGTGGCCGGCACAGCCATGACGATCTTTGGCCGAGCGTCTTGCAAAAGGCGCTCGGGCCTGATGTGAAGGTGATTCACGAAGGGCTGGGTGGACGAACCACCGCCTATGATGATCATACCGCTGATTGCGATCGCAACGGCGCAAGGCTCTTGCCGACGCTTCTGCACAGCCACGCGCCGCTTGATCTGGTCATCATCATGCTCGGCACCAACGACTTGAAACCGTCGATTCATGGCTCGGCCATCGTCGCGATGAAGGGTGTGGAGCGGCTGGTCAAACTGGTGCGCAACCATGTCTGGCAGGTGCCGGACTGGGAAGCGCCGGATGTTCTGATCGTCGCGCCGCCGCAACTGTGCGAAACGGCCAACCCCGTGATGGGCGCTATCTTTCGCGATGCGATCGATGAATCGGCGATGCTCGCGCCGGTCTACCGGGATTTGGCCGACGATCTCGATTGCGGATTTTTCGATGCGGGGTCAGTTGCCCGCACGACGCCCGTAGACGGCGTTCATCTCGATGCTGAAAACACGCGGGCCATCGGGCGCGGGCTGGAGCCCGTCGTTCGCATGATGCTCGGACTTTGACAACAATTCTCGTTTCGGAACGGCATGCCGTGACCCGATAGGACAAGGCAGGATACCTATGGCTCAATCTTATGACGTCATCATCATCGGTTCGGGACCGGGCGGTTATATTGCCGCGATTCGCGCAGCCCAGCTCGGCATGAAGGTTGCCGTGGTCGAGCGCGAGCACCTTGCAGGCATCTGCTCCAACTGGGGCTGCATTCCCACCAAGGCGCTGCTGCGCACTGCCGATGTCTTGCATACGGCTCAGCACGCCAAGGATTACGGCCTGACGCTCGAAGGCTCGATCAAGCCTGATGTCAAGGCGATCGTTGATCGTTCGCGCGGCATCGCGCACCGCATGAACAACGGCGTCGGTTTCCTGTTCAAGAAGAACAAGGTCGATATCATCTGGGGCGAGGCCAAGATCACCAAGCCCGGTGAAATCGTAGTTTCCAAGACCCAGAAGAAGCCCGTCGAACCGATGGGCCCGGTTCCGAAGAACACGCTGGGCGAGGGCACCTATACCGCCAAGCACATCATCGTCGCCACAGGCGCCCGCCCGCGCTCGCTTCCAGGCATCGAACCGGATGGCAAGCTGATCTGGACCTATTTCGAGGCGATGAAGCCGGAAGAACTGCCGAAGTCGCTGCTCGTCATGGGTTCCGGCGCCATCGGCATCGAATTCGCCAGCTTCTACCGCACCATGGGTGTCGACGTTACCGTCGTTGAAATCATGAGCCAGGTGATGCCGGTCGAAGATGCGGAGATCTCTGCCTTCGCCAAGAAGCAGCTGGAGAAGCAGGGCATCAAGTTCCATCTGGAAACCAAGGTTGCCAAGGTCGAGAAGGCTGCTAATTCGGTTACTGCGACGCTCGAGAAGAAGGACGGTTCGTCCGAGAAGATCACCGCTGACCGGATGATTTCGGCTGTCGGCGTCGTCGCCAACATCGAAGGCATCGGCCTTGAGGCCGTCGGCGTGAAGACCGATCGCGGCTTCATCGTCATCGACGGTTACGGCAAGACCAACGTGCCTGGCGTCTACGCCATCGGCGATGTCGCCGGCCCGCCGCTGCTCGCCCACAAGGCCGAGCATGAGGCCGTGATCTGCGTTGAAAAGATCGCCGGTCTGCCGAATGTTCACCCGATGGACAAGCTCAAGATCCCCGGCTGCACCTATTGCAACCCACAGGTCGCCTCTGTTGGTCTCACCGAAGCCAAGGCGAAGGAACTGGGCCGCGATATTCGCGTCGGCCGCTTCTCCTTTGCGGCCAACGGCAAGGCCGTGGCGCTCGGTGAAGATCAGGGCATGGTCAAGACCATCTTCGACAAGAAGACAGGCGAGTTGATCGGCGCGCACATGGTTGGTGCGGAAGTCACCGAACTCATTCAGGGCTTCGTGGTCGCCATGAACCTCGAGACCACCGAAGAGGAACTGATGCACACGATCTTCCCGCATCCGACCATTTCCGAGTCGATGAAGGAAAGCGTGCTCGACGCCTACGGACGTGTGCTGAACGCATGAGTGCCCCGTGATGCCCGGCATTGTCTAACCATGCCGGGTGTCCCATATGTCTCAACGCTGGTTCTATAAGGGAGCGCGGGAATGGAAAATATCGGCTGGATTGCGGCAATCATCATCGGCGGTCTTGCCGGCTGGCTCGCCGGCAAACTCATGGATATGCGTTTCGGCATCTTCATGAATATCGTTCTCGGCATCGTCGGTTCGGTGGTTGCCGTTGCGGTGCTGAGAACCTTCGACGTTTTCGTGCAGGACAGCAGGCTCGGTTATTTCGTAACGTCCTTCATCGGCGCCAGCCTGTTGTTGTTCATGGCTAAGCTGGTACGGCGCTGACTAGGCTTCGTGCCCGGAAGGGGCTTACGCTTTTTCTGGAATTGTTCTAAAGCATCGCGTCAATAAATGTGATGATCGCGGCAAGCGATAGAAACAGGTTTCTTATGGTCACTATTCTCGACAGGACTTCGTCCGAAGAAAAGCGTATCCGCCACCCGGAAAAGGCCCATCGGCCTGATACCGAGGTCATGCGCAAGCCGGAATGGATCCGCGTCAAGGCGCCGACATCCAAGGGCTACCACGAGACGCGCGAACTGGTGCGCAGTCACAAGCTTGTGACGGTGTGCGAGGAAGCCGGCTGTCCAAATATCGGCGAATGCTGGGACAAGAAACACGCGACCTTCATGATCATGGGTGAGATCTGCACCCGCGCCTGCGCCTTCTGCAACGTCGCGACCGGCAAGCCCAATGCGCTTGACATGGACGAGCCGGAAAACGTCGCCAAGGCCGTCAAGCAGATGGGACTCAGCCACGTCGTCATTACCTCGGTCGACCGCGACGATCTCGCTGATGGCGGCGCGGAGCACTTCGAAAAGGTGATCTGGGCGATCCGCGCTGCGTCTCCCAACACCACCATCGAAATTCTGACCCCGGACTTCCTGAAGAAGCCCGGCGCGCTGGAGCGTGTCGTCGCGGCGAAGCCCGATGTCTTCAACCACAATATGGAAACCGTTCCCGGCAATTACCTCACGGTTCGCCCCGGTGCGCGTTATTTCCATTCCGTGCGCCTGTTGCAGCGCGTCAAGGAACTGGACCCCACCATGTTCACCAAATCAGGTATCATGGTCGGCCTTGGCGAAGAGCGCAACGAAGTGCTGCAGTTGATGGACGATCTGCGCAGTGCTGACGTGGACTTCCTGACTATCGGCCAGTATCTGCAGCCGACCCGCAAGCACCACAAGGTCGAGGCTTACGTCACGCCGGAGGAATTCAAATCCTATGAGACGGTCGCCTATACCAAGGGCTTCCTGATGGTCTCCTCCAGCCCGCTGACGCGTTCTTCTCACCATGCGGGCGACGATTTTGCACGCCTGCGCGCAGCCCGCGAGAAGAAGATTCTGGCCGCTGCGGAGTAAGTGGGCGGGGCGGGCAATTTCTCTCACACGTCATCCTTGGGCTTGTCCCGAGGATGACGTTGCGGCTTTCACCTGAAGTCAGGCCACAACCTTCTCCGGCCGATGCGCGCGCATGCACAGGATGACGCTCAGCACGACTGAGGAAATCGCCAGGACTTCGACGATTGTTGGCCCACGACCTTCCCAGAGGAAACCATAGAGCAAGGCAAAGAGCGTCTCGAACAGGATCATCTGCCCAACCATGGTGAGCGGCAGCAGGCGGCTCATGCGGTTCCAGAGAGCATTTCCGAGAATGGATGCGGTGAAACCGAGACCGGCGGCGATGGCCGCAAAATGCAGCCAGTCCTCGGAGCTATGGCCTTCCCCGCCGAAAGCAAAGGCCGGTATGGCGAGCGCCAGCGCCAGCCCTCCGGTCACCACACCCGTCATCATGTTCCAGTCGTCGGCGCTGACATCGTGAAGGCGTGACAGCCAGCGGGCATTGCCAACCGCAAAGGCCGTCCATGAGGCGAGCGCGCCAAGCGCACAGGCCAGCCCGATCAGGCGGGATACATCCAGCCCCGCATCGCTTTCCGTCAGCGACTGCCAGGATATGCCGATAATGCCGATTGCGCCAAAGGCGAGCGACGGCCACAGACGCTTGAGCGATACCGCGCCATGATCGCGCGTGCCGATGATGGTGACGGCAACCGGCAGGAAGCCGATGATGATGGACGTGAAGGCAACGCCGCTCAGTTTCACCGCCGTTGATATGAAGACATAATAGGCGATGTTTCCGATCATGCTCAGCCAGCCGAGCGCGATCCATTCGCGCGCACCGAAATGGGCCGATACCCGTTTCAGGCGCGGTCCGATGATGATGAGCGAAATCAGCCCGTAGGTCAGGTAACGGGCCGTCGACAGTTGCAGGGCGGAAAAATCCGGTACGAGTTTCGGGGCGAGAAAGATCGCACCCCAGAGAGCGCCCGCCATCATGCCGTAGATAACACCGAGGCTTGTCTTGTTCATGTCATGTCACATCCGCATTCACGATTGCCCGCGATGTGCCACAGCCACGTACGGCTGTCTTGACAAAAACTCCTGAGAGGAGAGGTGCTGTGCTTTCAGTGAATTCCGAAGGCCCGGCGATAAGCGGCAGGCGTTTTGCCCATCGCGTTGCGCATGGCGCGCGTCAGTGCCGTCTGGTCGGAAAAGCCGGCCCGCAAGGCAATTTCCGCAATCGGCAATGTGGAGTGGCGCAGCAATGCGCAGACCTTGTCCATGCGCAGCTCTGCAAGCCAGCGGTGAGGAGGGAGGCTGAACTCTTCCAGAAACAGCGCATGCAGGCGGCTATCGCTGATCGCGGCGCAGGATGCGAGCGTCTCGATGGTCCAGGGGAAAAATGGCTCCGCTCTGACGATCTCGCCCAGCGCATGCAGGCGGTGGCGGATATCGGTCTTTTCAGTCGCAAGGCTGTCGATCAGGAGTGGTGCCCAGAGGTTGGCAATATCCTCACGCGGCCCATCCGATCCGATGACGCCGCGCATGTAAGCGATCAGCTGCCGTGTATCCCGTGCGATATCTAGAAACGGCTTGTGGACAAATCTCTCCAGCACCTGTTCGGGAACAGCAGTTTCGTCGATATCGACCACCAGCGACCGGTTGATCGTCGTCGCTTCCTGTGTGTGCGATGTGTTGGGATGAATGAAGACCGCGCGCCCGGTGGACAATTCGTCCTGTAGCCCTGCTACATCGATCCGCAGACATCCCGAGACCGGAAGAACGATCTGCACGAAGCCGTGCCGTTCCTTCGGTCTTTCCTGCGTATAGGTTCTGATATCGGCGGATGCGGCGATCATGAGATTGTCATTTCCATCGTGCAAAGAAACGGCCGCCTCAAAAAGCGGCCGGATTCAGTCCTGATTATGACATCGTCTTGAAGATTGGGCCAGCCGGCTTTATCGAGCCGGCGTCTAACATTCTTCCTTGGCGGTCGATTCGCCGCGTTTGCGCTTGCGCAAAACCGGCTTGTTCTCTCTCGCCTCGCATTTCGCAACGTCGATGAGATAGGCAAGCATCGGCATTTCGTTCATCGATGCAAGTTGCTTGGCGGATTCGAGAAGGTTGATGATGTTGGAAAAATCGTCCATCGGCTCACTCAGTGGCTCAAAGCGGGTTATGTGGGTGTGAACCCAGGGATGAATAAGCGCGGTGAAAATGGGAGGTTCCAGCGCCGTTGCATCCCATGGGTGTAATATTAGTCGCAAATAAATAGCAATCCCTGCGAGGGGGTTGCAATAGTTAAATTTCCGTAACATCGGACGCCGCGGCCATGCCGCCGCAGAGTAATAGCCGCGCTATTTAAAAATGGCATGGTGGCGAAGACGAGGTTTATTCGATGCCGAACTATCTTGAAAACGTGGAGGACGCGGCTGCGATTATCGCATCTGCGCAGCGTATTTCGGTCGTCGGTTGCTCCGGAGGCGGAAAATCGACGCTTTCCCGGAAGCTCGTAAGACGCTTTGGATTTGAATACATTTCCATGGATCGCGATATTTTCTGGTTGCCCGGCTGGCAGGCACGCCCGCGCCAAGAACAGCGGCAAAGGATCGCCGCCATCGTCACCAAAGACCGGTGGCTGATGGACGGCAGCAATCCATCGTCTTTCGACATGCGTCTGCCGAGATCCGACATCGTCCTTTGGGTGCGCATGCCGCGTTGGCTTTGCCTTTGGGGCGCCATCACCCGGATTGCCAAGGGGTATGGCAAGGCGCGTCCTGAAATGGCTGAAGGCTGCCCCGAAAGACTGGATCTCGATTTCCTGCGCTATATCTGGAATTTCGAACGCCGACACGCTCCGATCTTCGAGCAGAATTTCGCGCTTTATGGTCCCAACGTGCCGGTATTCCAGCTTAAAAGCCGAAAACAACTTCGCCGCCTTCTTGATCTTCTTGTTATCGAGGATTAACTCCCGCTCATGCCACAGTTCGAAACGCATCGCCTTGTAAAACATTCACCCGATCGCATGTACGACCTCGTCGCCGATGTGGAGAAGTATCCGCAGTTTCTGCCGCTTTGCGAAGCGCTGGTCATCCGCTCGCGCAAGGAGCGGGACGGCAAGACCCTGCTGGTGGCTGATATGACGGTGGGCTACAAGGCCATTCGCGAGACCTTTACCACGCAGGTGCTGCTGAACCCGGCAGAGCGCGCTATCGACGTGAAATATATCGACGGCCCGTTCAAATATCTCGACAATCGCTGGCGTTTTGAAGCCTCCGCAGAGGGCGGCTCGGCCATTCATTTTTTCATCGAGTATGAATTCAAGAACCGGCTGCTCGGTGCGGTCATGGGATCGATGTTCGACAGGGCCTTCCGCATGTTCGCCGAAGCCTTCGAGACCCGCGCCGATAAAATCTACGCGGACCCGGCCTGATTGAGGGTAATCAGCATCTCGAGCGCCGTCCTGACGGTCGCAAGACGGATTTCCGTTCGCCCGATCTCTCCGTAGTGCATTTCATGGTGCAGGATTTTACCGCTGCGCGCCCTGGCGGCCAGATGCACCAGCCCCACCGGTTTTTCAACCGAACCTCCGCCCGGACCGGCAATGCCGGTCACGGCTACGGCAAAATCCGCCCGGGAACGAAATAGCGCGCCATGCGCCATTTGCAGCGCGGTCTGTCGGGATACGGCGCCGAAATTCGCCAGCGTCTCAGTTCCAACCCCAAGCATGTCCATCTTGGCCTGGTTCGTGTAGGTGACGAAGCCGCGATCGACGACGGCAGAAGAGCCGGCGATTTCCGTCAGCGAACCAGCAATCAGGCCGCCCGTACAGCTTTCCGCCGTCGAGACCATGAAGCCGCCGGCGGTAAAGTCAGAAATGATCCGCCGCGCCAGTTCTTCTATATCCGCAGGAAACAGGCTCATAGCGGTCTGCCCTTGTAGACCACAGTGGCAGTGGCAATCGCAGCAATACCTTCGCGGCGGCCGACGAAGCCGATCGTCTCGTTGGTGGTAGCCTTGACCGAGCAGCGCTCCAGCGCGATGCCGAGAATGTCGGAAAGCGCCTCACGCATGGCCTGCCGATGCGGTCCGATGCGCGGCGCTTCGGCAATCAGCGAGACATCGGCATTCATGATCGTGCCGCCATTGCCGCGGACTACCTTGGCCGCGTGTTCGAGGAAGATGCGCGAAGCGGCACCCTTCCATTGCGGATCGGAAGGCGGGAAGTGATCGCCTATGTCGCCAGCGCCGCAGGTGGCGAGCAGGGCATCCGTCAGCGCATGCAGCGCCACATCGGCATCCGAATGGCCTTTGAGTTTCTGGTCGTGTTCGATGAAGACGCCGCACAGTGTCACACCGTCTCCTGCTTCCAGCTGGTGCACGTCGTAACCATTGCCGGTGCGCACGTCAGGCAGTCCGTAGGAGAGCTTTTCATCGGCCATGGCGATATCCCGCTTGAGAGTGAGTTTCACATTGTCGACCGAGCCTTCGGTCAGCGTCACAGGCAGACTTGCCCACTCGGCGATCGAGGCGTCATCGGTAAAGTCGGTTTTTCCAGATGTGGCAGCAGCGCGATGCGCGGCGAGGATTTCGTCATAGCTGAAGCTTTGCGGTGTCTGCGCCGCATAAAGACCCTGCCTTGAAACCGTCTCCGCGACAGAATCGCCTGCGCCACGCTTCAGCGTATCAGTGACGGGCAGGGCAGGCAGAACGCCGACAGCGCCCGCCTTGTGCAGCGCCACGATGCGTTCCAGCATGTCAACGGCGATGAAAGGCCGCACGGCATCGTGGATCATCACATGTGTGAGGTCTTGCGCGGCCAGCGCTTCCAGACCAGCGAGCACCGATTGCTGCCGGGTTGCGCCGCCCGTGACGGTGACGATCCGCTTTCCGGCATTCAGCCGTTCAAGGATTGGTGACAGGAGTGCCGCATCGTCGGCATGGATAACGACCACGATAGGGGATGTGTCTGCCCAGGCAAGAAAGGTCGACAATGTATGCTCGATCACGGCCTTGCCACCGATCGGGCGATATTGTTTCGGCCCTTCCTCGGGGGAGCCGGCTCTTTCTCCGCGTCCTGCGGCGACAACGACGATGCCGAGTTTCATAGTACTTTCCTGCATTGGTCTTATGCTTTGTGCGCAACCCTTAATGGTTGACAGTCCTGCTCTAGCGTTTCAAAACCCGAATGGCCAGCCCGATAAGCCGCCCACCCGCACCCACATGCCGCAGGATCGGTCATCCCGTTTGTTCAAACCTGCACAAATTGCCGCCGCCAGCAAAACAGGCAGGCAGGCCACGCGCAAATAAAAGGTGCAACCCTGTAAAAGTGCTTGGCAACTGCGCAAACACTGTCTAAAAATAATGCATATAACTCTTCTGCACGAAAGATCATCACTTGCCCCTTCCGGAGTTGTCAGTCCCGTTCAGCATCGGCTCAGTCGCGATCCGTAATCGCGCAGTGCTGGCGCCTATGTCGGGCGTGACAGATTTGCCTTTCCGTCAGCTCGCCTGGCGTTACGGCGCGGGCCTTGTGGTGACTGAAATGGTCGCAAGCCGGGAACTTGTCGCCAATCGTGGGGAATCCTGGGCGCGGCTGAAAAATGCCGGGATGGTTCCGCATATGGTGCAGCTCGCCGGACGCGAAGCGCATTTTATGGCGGAAGCGGCAAAAATTGCGGCTGACAATGGCGCTGGCATCATCGACATAAATATGGGTTGTCCGGCCAAGAAGGTGACGGGCGGTTACTCCGGTTCGGCCTTGATGCGGGATCCTGATCATGCGCTGTCATTGATCGAGGCGACCGTCGGCGCGGTCGATGTGCCCGTGACGCTGAAGATGCGGCTCGGCTGGGATGAAAACACCATCAATGCACCCGAAATTGCTCGCCGCGCTCAAGCCGCTGGCATCCAGCTCATTACCATTCACGGCCGCACCCGCATGCAGTTTTACGAAGGACGGGCGAACTGGGATGCCATTCGCGCCGTGCGCGAGGTGATTTCCGTGCCGCTGATCGCCAATGGCGATGTCGAGACCGCTGAAGATGCGCGTGAAATCCTCAGCCGTTCCGGCGCGGATGCCGTTATGGTCGGTCGCGGTGCACAGGGTCAACCCTGGCTGCCGGCGGTACTGGCCGGACATGCAGCGCCGCAACGCGCCGATATTGCCGATATCGCCGTCGAACATTACGACATGATGCTCGAATTTTATGGAAGGGAAGCCGGTCTTCGGCATGCCCGCAAACATCTGGGCTGGTATCTCGACCGTTTCGCGACGGAGATCGCCACCACCGACAAGGCTAAAATCATGACATCGCGTGATACGGGGGAAGTGGCTGATCTGCTGCGCTCCGCCCTTTGCGACAATGCGGGCGAAGAAGCCGCAAGGAAGGCCGCATGAGCGCTGATAAACACAGCCCGGCAGATGCGAATCCGCTCGCCATGGCGGTTCTGAACGCGGTGCAGAATCCCGTTATTCTGGTGGATGCCGAAGGTTTCATCGCTTTTGCCAATTGGGAAGCAGAAGCTTTTTTCGGGGCCAGCGCCTCCCATCTCGCCCGCTACCGCGTCTCCACCTTCATTCCCTTCGGCAGTCCGCTGCTTGCGCTGATCGATCAGGTGCGGGAACGCCGCGCGCCGGTAAATGAATATCGGGTCGATCTGAGCTCCCCCCGGCTTGGACAGGACAAGCTCGTCGATCTCTATGTCGCGCCTGTTGTCAGCGAGCCGGGGTCTGTTGTCGTCGTCTTCCAGGAACGGTCGATGGCTGACAAGATCGACCGGCAATTGACCCATCGGGCTGCTGCACGCTCTGTCACCGGCCTTGCCTCGATGCTGGCGCATGAGATCAAGAACCCGCTTTCGGGCATTCGTGGTGCCGCGCAGCTTCTCGAGACATCGGTTGCCGATGAGGACCGTGCACTGACGCGGTTGATCTGCGATGAGACCGATCGTATCGTCTCGCTGGTTGACCGCATGGAAGTGTTTTCCGACGAGCGTCCGGTGGACCGCGTGCCGGTCAACATCCATTCGGTGCTCGACCATGTGAAGGCTATAGCCAAGGCTGGCTTTGCCCGCAACATCAAGATTTCCGAGAATTATGATCCATCGCTGCCGGCGGTCTATGCCAACCGCGACCAGCTGGTGCAGGTCTTTCTCAATCTGGTGAAAAACGCGGCGGAAGCCGTCGGAAATCAGTCGGAGGGCGAGATCGTGCTGACGACGGCATATCGTCCCGGCATGCGCATGTCCGTGGCAGGCAGCCGCGAACGCATCTCGCTGCCGCTTGAGTTTTGCGTCCATGACAATGGGCCGGGAGTGCCGGCCGATCTCCTGCCGCATCTCTTCGACCCCTTCATTACCACCAAGACGAATGGTTCGGGCCTGGGTCTGGCGCTTGTCGCCAAACTGATCGGCGCCCATGGCGGCATCGTCGAATGCGACAGCCAGAACCATCGCACGACTTTCCGCGTATTGATGCCCGTCTCGCCTGAAGTGGCGCTGGACGACCGCATCTTGCCGAACTCGACAGGAAATGACAGATGACAGCTACTATCCTCGTCGCCGATGATGATGCCGCGATCCGCACCGTGCTTAATCAGGCGCTCAGCCGTGCCGGTTACGATGTGCGCATCACGTCCAATGCCGCAACGCTCTGGCGCTGGGTTTCTGCCGGCGAGGGCGATCTGGTCGTTACCGATGTCGTGATGCCCGATGAAAACGCCTTCGATCTGCTTCCGCGCATCAAGAAGGCCCGCCCGGACCTGCCGGTTCTGGTGATGAGTGCCCAAAACACTTTCATGACCGCGATCAAGGCCTCGGAAAAGGGCGCTTACGATTACCTGCCCAAGCCCTTCGACCTGACGGAGCTGATTGCCATCATCGGCCGCGCCTTGTCGGAGCCGAAGCGCAAGCCCGCCAAACTGGACGACGATATGCAGGACGGCATGCCGCTCGTCGGCCGCTCGGCCGCCATGCAGGAAATCTACCGGGTTCTCGCCCGCCTGATGCAGACCGACCTGACGCTGATGATTACCGGCGAATCCGGCACCGGCAAGGAACTGGTGGCGCGCGCGCTGCATGATTACGGCAAGCGCCGCAACGGCCCCTTCGTCGCCATCAACATGGCGGCAATTCCGCGTGATCTGATCGAATCGGAACTGTTCGGCCATGAGAAGGGCGCCTTCACCGGCGCGCAGAACCGCTCGACCGGCCGTTTCGAACAGGCCGAAGGCGGCACGCTGTTTCTCGACGAAATCGGCGATATGCCAATGGACGCCCAGACGCGGCTGCTGCGCGTATTGCAGCAGGGCGAATATACGACGGTGGGCGGACGCACGCCGATCAGGACCGATGTTCGCATCGTCGCCGCCACCAACAAGGACCTGAAGCAGTCGATCAATCAGGGCCTTTTCCGCGAAGACCTCTATTACCGCCTGAACGTCGTGCCGCTGCGGCTGCCGCCGCTGCGCGACCGCGCTGAGGATATTCCCGATTTGGTGCGCCATTTCATCCAGACGGGTGAGAAGGAGGGGCTGGAAGGAAAGCGTTTCGAGACCGAGGCGCTGGAAGTCATGAAGGCCTATGCCTGGCCCGGCAACGTGCGCGAACTCGAAAACCTGATCCGTCGCCTGATGGCGCTTTATCCGCAGGAAGTCATCACCCGCGAGATCATCGAGCAGGAATTGCAGTCGGATGTTCCAGACAGCCCGCTCGACAAGATGGCGGTCCGCACCGGCTCGTTGACCATTTCGCAGGCGGTCGAGGAAAACATGCGGGATTATTTCGCAAGTTTCGGCGAAGGCCTGCCGCCGCCGGGTCTCTACGACCGTGTTCTGCGCGAACTGGAATATCCGCTCATTCTCGCCGCCCTGACGGCGACGCGCGGTAACCAGATCAAGGCTGCCGATCTTCTTGGCCTCAACCGCAATACGCTGCGCAAGAAGATTCGCGAGCTTGGCGTTTCCGTGTATCGCAGCTCCCGGCCCAGCTGAGAATGTTGACAAGGCCGCGGTTGTCGTTGCATTTTCGCCACATTGTGTTGCTTGGAAAACACTAGGATGGAGAGAGATTCGCCGGCACGAGGCGGATTCGCCCATTTTCATGAATGTGGTGCTGGCTAGCCAGCGATTGGGAGAAATGCATGCGGAAACCCGCCGCCGAGAAAGCCGTTGCCGAAGACGCAGCGGGAATGGTGGTAGCCGATCGCAGGATGTCTTTCGCTCTGCCGGGGCTGGTGCTTGCCGGTGTCGCCCTTGTTTGCGCCATGCTGACACTTTTCGTGCTTCTGGGCGTAACACCGATTGCGCCGACATCGAATGTCGTCATCGCCTCGGTCGTCATCAATTCGGTCTTTGTGATCGGACTGATCTTTCTCATCGGTCGGGAAATCAACCGCCTGCTGAAAGCGCGGAAAAAGGGCAGGGCGGCGGCACGATTGCATGTGCGCATCGTCGTGCTGTTTTCCATCGTTGCGATTACACCGGCCGTTCTCGTCGCCATCTTCGCCAGTCTGACGCTGAATGTCGGTCTCGACCGCTGGTTTGCGCTACGTACCCAGTCGATCGTCGATTCCTCCAGCAATATTGCCCAGGCCTATATGATGGAGAATGCCGGTTATCTTCAGGGACAGACCCTGTCGATGGCCACCGACCTCGACCGCAATCGCGCGCTCTTTTATCTCGACCGCACCGGCTTCGTCGATCTCATGACCCGTCAGGCCAAGGGCCGTGGTCTTCTCGGCGCATTCCTGGTGCAGGAAGACGGCGACGCCGTCGCGCAAGCCGATATCAAGACGGAAAAGCCGCTTCCGGCCATTCCGCACGATGCGCTTGAAAAGGCCGCCGCTGGTCAGCCAACCCTTATTCCGCCTGGCATCACCAATCTCGTCGGCGCCATCATCAAGCTCGAGGGCATCAGCGGTACGTTTCTTTATACCGTGCGTGCCGTCGATCCCAAGGTAATGGGCGCGATGCGGCTGATGGAAGAGAACCGCGCCGAATACAAGGCGATGGAGGCCGGCCGTGCGCCGTTGCAGATTGCGTTTGCAATCCTTTATCTCGGTTTCGCGCTGATCGTGCTTCTGGCGGCGATCTGGACCGCGATTGCGGTGGCCGACCGTATCGTGCGTCCTATCCGTCTCCTCATCAGCGCCGCAGACAGTGTAGCCACCGGGAACATGCATGTGCTGGTTCCCGTTCGCGCCATCGATGGCGACGTTGGCCGCCTGTCGCGCACCTTCAACAAGATGGTCTCGGAACTGCGCAGCCAACAGGAACAGATCATTGAAGCGAAAGACGACATCGATGATCGCCGCCGCTTCATCGAGGCCGTATTGTCGGGCGTTACCGCCGCCGTTATCGGCATTGATGAAAACCGCAGGATCACCATCGTCAATCCTTCGGCTGAAGAATTCGTGGCGCTTTCCTCCGACCAGCTGATCGGCGCGCAACTATCTGATATCGCGCCTGAAATCGAAGAGGTCGTGACCGAGGCCAACACCTGGTCGCGCGGCAATTTCCGCAAGCAGATCAACATCATGCGGCGCGGCACCGAACGGACGCTCAATGTGCAGGTGACCCGTGAGGATGCACGCGACAGCCGCGACAGCTACGTCATCACGCTCGACGATATCACCGATCTCGTCATTGCCCAGCGCTCGACCGCCTGGTCCGACGTCGCGCGGCGTATTGCGCATGAGATCAAGAATCCTCTGACACCTATCCAGCTTTCCGCCGAGCGCATCAAACGCCGCTTCGGCAAGCAGATCGACGAGAACGATCGCGCCATCTTTGACCAGTGTACGGACACCATCGTCCGGCAGGTTGGTGACATCGGCCGGATGGTGGATGAATTCTCGGCCTTTGCGCGCATGCCGAAGCCCACGAAGGAAAAGTCGGACCTGCGTTCGATCTTGAAGGACGCGGCATTCCTGCGCGAAATAAGCGCCGCAGACACGAAATTCTCCACGGAATTTGGCGATGTCCCGCTGGAGGGCATGTTCGATGCCCGCATGCTGGGACAGGCGTTCGGCAATCTCATCAAGAATGCAACGGAAGCGATCGAGGCGGTGGAAGGCGAAAAGCGGCCAGGTAAAATCCTGGTGCGCGCATCCTTCGACGAGGCCAATTCGCGGTTCGTGGCTGACATCATCGACAATGGCAGAGGCCTGCCCGTCGAGAACCGTCACCGCATTCTCGAACCCTATATGACGATGCGGGACAAGGGCACGGGCCTCGGCCTCGCCATCGTCAAGAAAATCATCGAAGAGCATGGCGGGTATCTGGAACTCCACGATGCCCCGCCGGAGTTCGACCATGGCCACGGTGCCATGATCAGAGTGCTGCTGCCCTATATCGAGGCGGTCGGCGGCAAAAATAACAAGGAAGCAGCATATGGCGTCTGATATTCTGGTCGTGGATGACGAGGCGGACATTCGCGAAATCGTAGCGGGCATTCTTTCCGATGAAGGCCACGAGACGCGCATGGCGTTCGACAGCGACAGCGCGCTGGCCGCCATTTCCGAACGCGTTCCGCGTCTCATCTTTCTCGATATCTGGATGCAGGGGTCGAAGCTCGACGGTCTGGCCCTGCTGGACGAGATCAAGAGCCGCCATCCCGATATCCCTGTTGTGATGATTTCCGGTCACGGCAACATCGAAACCGCCGTCAACGCCATCAAGCGCGGCGCGTTCGATTTCATTGAGAAACCGTTCAAGGCAGACCGCCTGATCCTGATTGCTGAACGCGCGCTGGAGAACTCCAAGCTGAAGCGTGAGGTGCAGGAACTCAAGAAGCGCACTGGCGACGCGGTTGAACTCGTCGGCGCGTCGCTTGCGGTTTCCCAACTTCGCCAGACCATTGACCGCGTGGCGCCCACCAACAGCCGCATCATGATTCTCGGCCCCTCCGGTTCCGGTAAGGAGCTGGTGGCGCGCATGGTGCACAAGAAATCCTCGCGTGCCACAGGACCTTTCGTTGCGCTGAACGCTGCGACCATCACGCCGGACCGCATGGAAATCGCCTTGTTCGGCACGGAAGGCCTGCCCGGGCAGCCGCGCAAGGTGGGCGCTCTGGAAGAGGCCCATCGCGGTGTTCTCTATCTCGATGAAGTCGGCGAGATGCCGCGCGAAACCCAGAACAAGATCCTGCGCGTGCTGGTCGATCAGCAGTTCGAGCGCGTTGGTGGCGGCAAGCGGGTAAAGGTGGATGTGCGCATCATCTCCTCAACCGCCCATCACCTCGAAAGCCTGATCGCCGAAGGCCAGTTCCGCGAAGATCTCTACCATCGCCTCGCCGTGGTGCCGGTGAAGGTACCGGCGCTGTCCGAGCGGCGTGAGGATATTCCTTTCCTCGTCGACATGTTCATGCGGCAGATTTCCGAACAGGCCGGCATCCGCCCGCGCAAGATCGGCGATGACGCCATGGCCGTTCTCCAGACGCATGACTGGCCGGGTAACATTCGCCAGCTCCGCAACAATATCGAGCGGCTGATGATTCTGGCACGGCCCGAAGGCGGTGAGGCACCAATCTCGGCAGACATGTTGCCGGCGGATATTGGCGACATGCTGCCGAAGATTTCGGCGCAAGGCGATCAGCACATCATGACGCTGCCGCTGCGCGAAGCACGTGAAATGTTCGAGCGGGACTATCTGGTCGCCCAGATCAACCGCTTCGGCGGCAATATTTCACGAACGGCGGAATTTGTCGGCATGGAAAGATCGGCACTGCATCGCAAACTGAAATCTCTCGGCGTATAAGACACGAAGGCCCAAGTCGTCGTAATCGATTATTCCGTCAGAGAGACAGCATGAAAGTCATCATTTGCGGCGCAGGGCAGGTGGGTTACGGCATTGCCGAACAACTGTCGCGCGAGGATAATGAGGTATCGGTCATCGATACCTCCGCGACCCTCATTACCGCCATTACAGAGACGCTGGATGTGCGCGGTTATGTCGGCCATGGCGCCCATCCCGACATGCTGGCAAAGGCCGGTGCGGACCAGGCCGACATGATCATCGCCGTGACCCTGCATGACGAGATCAATATCGTCGCCTGCGAGGTCGCGCATGCGCTGTTCAGCGTTCCGACCAAGATCGCCCGCATCCGCGACCAAAGCTATCTGAAACCGGAATATGCCGATCTGTTCAGCCGCGAAAACATGTCGATCGACGTGACGATTTCGCCTGAAGTCGAAGTCGGCAAGATGGTACTCAGGCGCATCGCCTTTCCGGGTGCCACCGATGTCGTGCGTTTCGCCGACGACACGGTCTTCATGCTGGCAATCGAGTGCATGGAGGACTGCCCGGTCATCAACACGCCGCTGCAGCAGCTTTCCAACCTCTTTCCGGACCTTATCGCAACCGTGGTAGGTGTCTACCGGAACGGCATCCTCAAGGTCGCGCACTCCTCCGAGCAGCTGCGCGTCGGCGACCTCGCTTATGTCATCTGTCAACGCCAGCACGCACGCCGCACCCTTGGCCTCTTCGGCCATGAGGAGCAGGAGGCCCAGCGCATCGTGATTGCGGGCGCCGGCAATATTGGCCACTTCGTCGCGCAGAAGATCGAGGAGTTGCAGCCTAAGACGCGGGTAAAGATCATCGAGGCGGATCGCGACAGGGCTATTGCCGCATCGGAACAGTTCAGCAACACCATTGTCATGCATGGTTCGGCGCTGGACCAGAAGATTTTGCTGCAGGCCGATATTCAGGATGCGGATCTGATCGTGACGCTCACCAACAGCGATCAAACCAATATACTGGCGGCGGTGATGGCCAAGCAGCTTGGCTGCAAATCCAACCTTGCATTGTTGAACAGCTCGTCCTTTCACGAGGTTGCGGATTCACTCGGTCTCGACGCCTATATCAATCCCCGGGCCGTTACCATTTCGCGCGTTCTCCAGCATGTGCGCAAGGGCCGTATCCGGTCGGTTTATGCCGTTCAGCGCGGCTCGGCGGAGGTAATCGAGGCAGAGGCGCTGGAGACTTCGCCGCTGGTGGGCCAGTCCTTCCGTGACATCGATATGCCTGATGGCGTGCGCATCGGCGCGATCTATCGCGACGGTGTGGTGATCCGCCCGGACGGCAGCACGAAGATCAAGGCGAAGGACCGCGTCGTGCTGTTTGCATCTGCCGATGCGGTGCGCGACGTGGAACAGCTTTTCCGGGTTTCGATACAATATTTCTGACTGTTTCGAATCGAAAAAGCAGGTCAATACTCGTACTCATTCGGCTGTTTTCGCCGTTGCGGAACAGGACACGATTTGATACCAGAGTTGCAGGTCGGCCAAGCGGGGGACTAGACTCGGCCGGCTTATTATTGATTGATTATTTTCCGGTATCCCTGCCGGCAAAAAAGAAAGAAGCGGCGCCATGGCGGAACGTTCTCAAAACCTTCAGGATCTTTTCCTCAATACCGTTCGTAAGCAAAAGATTTCGCTCACGATTTTCCTGATCAACGGCGTCAAGCTGACGGGCGTTGTCACCTCCTTCGATAATTTCTGCGTGCTTCTGCGCCGTGACGGTCACTCGCAGCTTGTTTACAAGCATGCGATCTCCACCATTATGCCCGGCCAGCCGATGCAGATGTTCGAGAGCGAAGAAGGCGCAGCCTGATCAGGCTCCCTCAACGGTATCTTCGATATAAGCTGACCTGAACCGGGAACATTTCCGGTTCAATCAGGTTAATCCAGATAGTCGTCCGCACGGATGCGGTCGGCTGCAATGTCATTTCTTGATAAGGCTGAACCCATTACGACGCGCGACACCTCGAACGAATCGATCATTCCCGAACAGGAAAAGCACCGCGACGACATGCGTGCGGTGGTCATCGTGCCTGTCCTCAAGCAGCAGCGCGAAAGCCGTGATGCGGTGGCGGGTCCGGTTTCTCCTGTACGGTCTGTTGAGGCCAAGCTTGAGGAAGCAAAGGGGCTGGCGCTCGCCATTGATCTTGAGGTGACGCAAGGTCTTGTCGTGCCGGTCAACCAGCCGCGTCCGGCGACTTTGTTTGGAACCGGCAAGATCGAGGAAATCGGCCATCTTCTGGATGAAACCAATTCCGGTCTGGTGATCGTCGATCATCCTTTGACCCCGGTGCAGCAGCGCAATCTTGAAAAGCAGTGGAATGCCAAGGTCATCGACAGGACGGGCCTGATCCTCGAAATCTTCGGCCGCCGTGCCTCCACCAAGGAAGGCACGTTGCAGGTCGATCTTGCGCATCTGAACTATCAGAAGGGCCGCCTCGTCAGAAGCTGGACACACCTTGAACGCCAGCGCGGTGGCGCGGGCTTCATGGGCGGTCCGGGTGAAACGCAGATCGAGGCCGACCGTCGGCTGCTGCAGGATCGCATCGTCAAGCTCGAGCGCGAGCTGGAGCAGGTGGTGCGCACCCGCCAGCTTCACCGCGCCAAGCGCCGCAAGGTGCCGCATCCGATCGTGGCACTGGTCGGTTATACCAATGCCGGCAAGTCCACCCTGTTCAATCGTATTACCGGCGCTGGCGTTCTGGCGGAAGACATGCTGTTCGCGACGCTCGATCCAACCTTGCGCCGCATGAAGCTGCCGCATGGCCGCACGGTTATCCTTTCCGATACCGTCGGTTTCATCTCCGATCTGCCGACACATCTCGTCGCCGCTTTCCGCGCAACGCTGGAAGAGGTGCTGGAAGCCGATCTTATTTTGCACGTGCGCGACATGTCCGATCCGGATAATGCCGCCCAGTCGGCCGATGTGCTGCGCATTCTTGGCGATCTCGGCATCGACGAAAAGGAAGCCGAAAAGCGCATCATCGAGGTTTGGAACAAGGTCGATCGTCTCGAACCAGAAGCGCATGACGCCATCATTGAACGTGCCGAGGGCCGCTCCGATATTCGCGCCGTTTCGGCGGTCACGGGCGAGGGCGTCGATGCCCTGATGGACGAGATTTCCGGCCGCCTGTCAGGTGTCCTGACGGAAACGACTGTCGTCCTCTCCGTCGAGCAATTGCCGCTGATCTCATGGGTCTACAGCAACTCCATCGTGGATAGCCGCGAAGACAATGAGGACGGTTCGGTTTCGCTTGATGTGCGCCTGTCGGAAGCGCAGGCCACCGAGCTGGAACGCAAGCTTGGAAAGGCAACCATCCGCGAGCGGGAAGACTGGGAGCAGTGAGCGCTCCGAGAACGATTGCGGTATGTTCCCTTATACTCAACGTCATCCTTGGGCTTGTCCCAAGGATCTAAAAACCCAGATACAATCAGGGCATAGCAGATGCTCGGGGCAGGCCGGAGCGTGACGCAGGAGAGGTTCTAGGTTTTCGTCACCACTGTCGAAAGCACCGGGCACTCTGAATTTTTCGGCATATCCGGGTGATCAGGACGAAACCATATCCAGCGAGCGTTCTATGCGTTTTGCCGCCTGCCACAGGTCTTCCATTCTCTCAAGGCTCGCTTCCTGAAGCGTTTCGCCATTTTCGGTGAGCGACGTCTCGATGTGATTGAAACGCCTGCGGAATTTCGTATTGGTGCCGCGCAGCGCGTCCTCCGGATCGGCTTTGACATGGCGGCCGATATTGACCAGCGCGAAGATGAGATCGCCAAGTTCATCAGAGACCTTCTCCGGCTTTCCCTCCGCCAGCGCCTCACGCAGTTCGGCGATTTCCTCCTCGATCTTGTCGAGAATGGGGGCTGGATCCGACCAATCGAAACCGACACGCGCAGCCTGTTCCTGCAACTTCAGAGCCTCGGTCAGAGCCGGCTGGCTACGCTGCACACCGCCTAAAAAGCCAGCCTTGAAATCCTCGGTGATGCCGCGGCGGGCGCGGCGTTCCGCACGCTCGCGCTTTTCCTCGGCCTTGATCTGGTCCCATTGCAGCTTGACGCTGTCAGGCGTATTGGCGGCGGAAACGGCAAAGACGTGCGGATGGCGGCGGATCATTTTGGACGTCACGGCCTCAACCACGTCGCCAAAGGCGAATTCGCCCCGTTCCTCGGCGATGCGGGCATGGAAAACCACCTGCAGCAACAGGTCGCCCAGTTCTTCGCAAAGATCATCCATATCCTTGCGCTCGATGGCGTCGGCAACCTCATAAGCCTCTTCGATGGTGTAAGGCTTGATCGTCTCGAAGGTCTGGACGACATCCCAGGGGCAGCCGGTTTCCGGCTGGCGCAGGGCTTCCATGATCTCGATCAGGCGGGAAATATCCTTCGAGGCTTCCATAGTCTTTCAAACCTTCGTTCTTTATTTTCATACATATCCAGGCGGACAACCGTCTAGAAATGCTCTAGTTCAGCGGAATATCGTTGCCGCTCTTCGATGACTGATAGCTGGTGGAAAGCTCGTCATAGGCAGCCTTGATGCGGGCCGTCTGCGCCTTCAGCTCGGTCTTCAGCGGATCGTCTTCGCTCTCCACCAGATCCGCAATGAAGAAAGAGTTCCAGAAGGCGTTGCTGCGGCGATACCCGCCCGGCTCCAGCCCGAAAACTTCCTTGAGGATTTTCAGGTCGTGCGGAATGGCGAAAGCGTCGCGCGAATCCTCGTGGCTGAAAAAGGAGTAGAAATTGTCGAAGCCGGCCCAGGTGATGGCGGACATGCACATGGTGCAGGGTTCATGGGTGGAAAGGAAAATCAATTCCTTGGTGTTCGGCTTCTCACCCAGCTCGTAAAACCGCTTCAGCGCGTGCACTTCGCCATGCCAGAGCGGGTTTTCCAGCTCGTTATTCGTCTCCGCGATCACCAGCGACAGGTCGGATTTACGCAGGATCGCCGCACCGAAAACCTTGTTGCCGAGGCTGACGCCGCGCGTCGTCAGGGGCAGGATATCGTGTTCGATAACATCGAGAAGACGGGCGGCGATGGTCGAGCTGGTCAAGGGTCTGATCCTTCGTACCGCCTCAGGGGGAAGCGGTTTTGCATGGAGATATCGACGAAAATAGTCCCTTCTTGTTCGGCGCGAGGGCCTGGTTTGTCAAGGGATTCTCATGGGATTTCGAGGCGTTCGACAGGGTTGATAAAGGTGCGCCGGTTAGTTTTCCTCAAAAACAGGGGTGTTCGAGAAATAAAAATCCAGGTGCCGGAAAGGCTTGAATTTCTGTTTCTTCAATCTTGCGCCGCAATGCGGGATAAATGCCCGATGCACAACGAACATGATTTTTCCGCTACTGGCGATCGCCTTTCGACCTTCCCCGCGTTCTTCCGGGTTGAGGGACGGCAGGTCGCTGTTTTCGGCAATGGCGACGAGGCCTTTGCGAAGGTAAGGCTGCTTGCCAATACCAATGCACATGTCATTGCTTATGCCGACGAGCCCGAAGCGGATTTTGCGCGCTATATCAGCGAAAACGGCATCGATCATCGGGCCTTGAGTTTCGCAAGCCCGCTGATTGAAGGCGCGACGCTGGTTTTTGCCGCCACTGGAGACGAGGCACTGGACCGTGAGATCGTTTTGGCTGCGCGCGCCAAGAAAATCCCCGCCAATGCGGTGGATCAGCCGGAGTTCTGCGATTTCTTCACGCCCGCACTCGTCGCCCGCGCACCCGTCGCCATAGCCATTGGCACCGAAGGCGCCGGCCCGGTTCTTGCCCAGATGATCCGCGCGCGTATCGATCAGATGCTGTCTCCGTCGCTGGGCAAGCTTGCGCGTCTCGCCGTGCAATATCGTCACGCCGCCGAGCAGAATGTTCCCAAGGGCGCGTTGCGGCGCAATTTCTGGCGCCGGTTCTTTTCCGGTGCTGTCGCAGATGCCGTCGCTCTCGGCGATACATCATCCGCCCGCCATGCCGCTGACCGTTTGCTGCAATCGCCCGAGCGCAGCGAAGGCCGCGTCTGGCTTGTGGGCGCTGGTCCCGGTGCTGAAGATTTGCTGACGCTGCGCGCGCAGCGCGTGCTGATGGAAGCGGATGTGATCGTCTATGATGCGCTAGTGCCGCAGGCAATCGTTGACATGGGGCGCCGCGACGCCGAGCGGCTGTCCGTCGGCAAACGCAAGGGGTGCCACAGCAAGTCGCAGGATGAGATCAACCGCCTGCTGGTGCGTCTTGGTAAAGACGGCAAGCGCGTCGTGCGCCTCAAATCCGGTGATCCGCTGGTCTACGGCCGGGCGGGAGAGGAAATGGCGGCGCTGCGCGATGCCGGTATAGGTTACGAGATCGTTCCGGGCATCACCTCCGCCTTCGCCGCTGCTGCGGATTTCGAATTGCCCTTGACGCTGCGCGGTGTCGCTTCGTCGCTGATTTTCACCACCGGCCACGATCTGACCGGCGATGTCCTGCCGGACTGGGCGCGGCTTGCCGTATCTGGTGCTACCATTGCTGTCTATATGGGCCGCAGCGTTGCCGCGTCGGTCGCGACGAGGCTGATAGAGGCAGGTCTGGGCGTGGAAACGACCGTAGCCGTCATCGAAAATGCCAGCCGCGCGGATCGCCGCCTGCTGCATGGCACTTTGAACGATCTGCCCGACCTCGAACATCGCGACGAACTGACCGGTCCGGTCATGGTCATCATCGGCGATGCGGTGGCGGGCGCCAATTTTGACAGGTCCGAGGCGCTCGCGCTTGTTGCGCGGCCAGCGAACCTTAAAAGGGAGTATGCAAATGGCTGACAAGGTTTTGACCGCCAACCGCCTGGGCGATGGGATCGCTGTATGGCTCGATGCCAATGGCGAATGGACGGAGAACCTGCAGGACGCAATCGTCGCCCGCCACGCAGAGGCCGTCGCTTCGTTCGAGGAAATCGGCAAGCGGGATTTTTCCGCCAACAAGGTCGTTGACGTGAATGTCATCGACGTGGTGGAGGAGAATGGCAAGCTTTGGCCGACGCGGCTTCGTGAGCGCATTCGCGCCGCTGGCCCGACCATGCACTATGCCAACGGCTTCAAGCCGGCCGATGCAGCATTCATCGCAGTCTGAGGAAGAATATGTACCGTTACGACGAGTTCGATCACGCATTTGTTGAAGGCCGCGTGGCACAGTTTCGCGATCAGGTCGAGCGCCGGTTGTCCGGCGAGCTTGCTGAGGACGCGTTCAAGCCGCTGCGCCTTATGAACGGTGTCTATCTCCAGCTCCATGCCTATATGCTGCGCGTCGCCATTCCCTACGGCACGCTGAATTCGCAGCAGATGCGGATGCTGGCCCATATCGCCCGCAAATATGACCGGGGTTACGGCCACTTCACCACCCGCCAGAACATTCAGTACAACTGGCCGCGCCTGTCCGACACGCCCGATATCCTCTCCGAACTGGCAAGCGTGGAAATGCATGCGCTGCAGACCTCGGGTAACTGCATTCGCAACGTGACCGCCGACCATTTCGCGGGCGCCGCCGCAGACGAGGTCGCCGATCCGCGTCCTTATGCGGAAATCCTGCGTCAATGGTCTTCCGTGCATCCGGAGTTCTCGTTCCTGCCGCGCAAGTTCAAGATCGCTGTAACGGGTGCCGAGCGCGACCGCGCCGCGATTCAGGTTCACGATATCGGCCTGCATCTGAAAAAGAACGACAAGGGCGAGATCGGTTTTGCCGTCTATGTCGGCGGCGGGCAGGGCCGTACGCCGATGATCGCCAAGAAGATCCGCGACTTCCTGCCGGAAGAAGACCTGCTGTCCTATACCACGGCCGTCATGCGCGTTTACAACCTGCACGGCCGCCGCGACAACAAGTACAAGGCGCGTATCAAGATCCTCGTGCATGAAACCGGCGCAGAAGAACTGGCCCGCCAGGTCGAGGTCGAATTCGCGCAGCTGAAAAACACGGAATTGAAGCTGCCGGATGCCGATATTGCAGCCATCACCGCCTATTTCGCACCGCCAGCACTTAAGGACCGTCCTGAGGGCTGGGAGAGCCTGGCGCGCTGGAAGCGGGCGGATGAGGGTTTTGCCCGTTTTGTCGAGCAGAACGTCCAGCCGCATAAGCATCCGGACTACGGCATGGTGACGATTTCCCTGAAGCCGATTGGCGGCATTCCCGGCGATGCGACCGACGAGCAGATGGAACTCGTCGCCGATATCGCCGCCGAATACGCGTTTGACGAAATCCGCATCAGCCACGAGCAGAACATTATCCTGCCGCATGTGGCACTGGCCGATCTCGAGCCGGTCTATCGCGCACTTGTAGGAGCCGGACTGGCGACTGCCAATGCCGGGTTGATCACCGATATCATTGCCTGTCCCGGGCTGGACTATTGCGCGCTTGCCAATGCGCGCTCCATTCCGGTGGCGCAGGAAATCTCCACCCGTTTTGGCGCGCCGGAACGTCAGGCGGAAATCGGCGAGCTTAAGATCAAGATTTCCGGCTGCATCAATGCCTGCGGCCACCACCATGTCGGCCATATCGGCCTTCTGGGTGTTGAGAAGAAGGGTGCGGAACTCTACCAGATCACGCTTGGCGGATCGGGTGATGAAAACACGTCGATTGGTGAGATCATTGGCCGTGGTTTCGAGCCGGAAAAAGTGACCGACGCGGTGGAAACTATCGTCGACACCTATCTGGGCTTGCGTCTTTCGAAGGAAGAAACCTTCCTCGAGGCCTATCGCCGCGTCGGACCGCAGCCGTTCAAGGATGCGCTCTACGGTTCCGCCGCTGAAGCCGCCTGAGGAGATTGCCATGACGAAAATCTGGAACCGCGACGGCTTCGTGGAAAACGATCCCTGGGTGATCGAAACGGAAGAAGTGAAGGCAACTGCCGAGCAGAAACCGGTGCTGTCGCTTGCTGATTTCCTTGTCCGTGCGGCCGAAAGCAATGATGTCGGCCTCGGCGTTCTGATTGCGCCTGCCGACGATGTCACCCGGCTCGAGCCCTATCTCGACCGTATCGACCTTGTCGCCGTCAGCTTCCCGGCCTTCAATGACGGGCGTGGTTTCAGCCATGCCTCGTTGCTGCGCAGCCGTCTTGATTTTGCCGGTGAAGTGAGGGCGGTTGGCGATGTTTTGATCGACCAGGTGCCGCTGATGCTGCGCACCGGCTTCACCAGCTTTGCGGTCACGAACGAGACGGCGATCCGCCGCCTGTCCGAAAATCGCCTGCCGGAAATCCCGGTCTATTACCAGCCGACGGCCCTTCCGGCCAACGGTGGAGAGGCCTATAGCTGGCGCCGCCGTGCGGCCCAATGACGCGTTGCGCGGAAATATGAGTTTTAGATGCATATTTTCTGCGCGCATGGCAGTATTGATATTCTCATGCCTTCAAACCGCGGCAAAAATGGTATAATTGCCCGGTCGAAGAATGTCGCTTATCGAATGAATGGACGGAACCTGAAATGAACGCGCCAGCCAAGACGGAAGATTTCGCGATCAAGATACCTGATGGTGTTTACGCCGAGACAGTTTTGTCGGTGGAACACTATACGGATCACCTGTTCCGTTTCCGCATGACGCGTCCGGCCGGCTTCCGTTTCCGTTCCGGCGAATTCGCCATGATCGGCCTGATGGTCGGCGAAAAGCCGATCTACCGCGCCTATTCCATCGCCAGCCCTGCCTGGGACGAGGAACTTGAATTCTTCTCGATCAAGGTTCCGGATGGCCCGTTGACCTCGCATCTTCAGGCGATCAAGCCCGGCGATACCGTGCTTATGCGAAAGAAGCCGACAGGCACTCTGGTTCTGGATGCGCTGACACCAGGCAGACGGCTCTATATGTTCTCGACCGGCACCGGCATCGCACCCTTCGCAAGCCTGATCCGCGATCCCGAGACCTATGAAAAGTTTGAAGAGGTCATCCTCACCCATACCTGCCGCGATGTGGCCGAACTGAAATACGGTTTCGATCTGGTCGAGGAAATCAGGAACCATGAATTCCTGAACGAGATCGTCGGCGACAAGCTCAAGCACTATGCGACTGTCACGCGCGAGGATTATCCCTTCAAGGGCCGCATCACCTCGCTGATTGAGAACGGCAAGCTGTTTGCGGATCTGGGTGTTCCCGCACTCGATCCCTCTATCGATCGCGGCATGATCTGCGGTTCTTCGGCCATGCTGAAGGACACGAAGGAGCTTCTTGAAAAGGCCGGGCTTAACGAAGGTGCGAACAACAAGCCTGCCGAGTTCGTCATCGAGCGCGCTTTCGTCGGATAACAGATATTTGCGCAAGTTGGATGAAGGAGGCCGTGAGGCCTCCTTTTTTATTTGTACGGTTTACTGAGGCAGTGCTTCGTCGGCCTGCTTCGGGGCAATCTCGTTTCGGTAGATGAAGAAGAGAGCGATGGCGATGGCCGATATGCCGCCGCCGACCAAGTGCGAAAGGGCGTAACCGCCTTTGGTTACCAGCCAGCCGGCAACGACGTTGCTGAGGGACGCACCAATGCCTTGCACCATCATGACGCTTGCAAGGCCGACATTGAACCGGCCGGTTCCCTTGAGAATGCGTTCGGCGGCCACAGGCGTCACGATGCCCAGAAGGCCGGCACCGATACCGTCAAGCAACTGTACCGGAAAGATTACCCAGAAATCGGTGAAGGCGGAAGCCAGCAGACCGCGGATCGGCAGGGCCGCAAGCGCGATCAGGAACACCGTCGCAAGACCGAAGCGCCGGATAAGCCACGGCGCCAGGGCCGCAACGAAGATCATGGCAAATTGCGCGACACCGGTAATGATCGCTGTCGTGCGAAATGGTGTCTGCAGTTCGATGGCAAAATTCTGCGCGATAAGCCGCCCCATCGGCGCGTTGCCGAAGTGGAAGATGAGAAGAATGATCGCGAGGAATATCAGACCGCGTTCGTGAAGCAGCACGTTGATGCCTGAAGGCCCCGGTTCGCCCTTGTCCTCGCCAAGGCCCCGCGCCACCTTGTGGTCGATCCTGTCGGGGTCGATGGCGGCGGCGGCAACAAGTGCGCCGGCAGCCGTCAGAAGCATCAGTCCGATGACGCCATGCAGGCCGAAGAAGGAAACGGCAACGTAAGTGGCGAAGAGCGATGCGAAATTGCCGCCATGGTTCCAGAATTCGTTTCTCGATATCTGACGGGAGAACAGGCGTTCACCGACCAGACCAAGCGTCAGTCCGGCCAGAGCCGGTCCCACGACGGCGCCGACAACCGCAGTCATGATCTGGCCGGTCCAGACGATCCACGCATCGGGAAAGATCAGCGTAATCAGCGCGCCGACGGTCACGAGAACGACGGGGATGGCAATCAACGTTCTTTTCCACGTCGTGCCGTCCACCAACGCGCCGCAGAGCGGTGTGGCAAGCAGACCGACGAGGCCGCCGACCGTGGCAATCATCCCCAGAGAAAGCGAAGACCAGCCCTGTGTCGCCAAAAATGCGTCCAGGAACGGCCCTAGCCCGTCGCGAGCATCGGCCAGAAAGAAATTAAGCGCCGCAAGGGCAAAAAGCGTGCGGTCTGACATACCACCGCTGCGAGGCAGACCACCGGAGGGGAGGCTGCCGCGCGGTGCCAAAACGCCGATCGTCGTCATGAAATATGCTCCGAAAAATATGCGGTAGGTGATCAGAAATTGATCGACGCTGGCGAGAAACATCTATGCCTGCATTTGGTTGCATCGGCACGATAGAAACATGAGCCTCTCGAATTTTTTGACAGTTGCTAAATAAACGGGAGGAACGTTTGACGGTGCAAGCGAGTTAGTCTTCGTGAAAAATTGGATACGCGCCATGAAAACGACGGCTATCACGAGTTTATTTTTTGCAGGGCTGCTCGGTGTGCAGCCGGCATTAGCGGACGAACGCGAATTCCTTTCGTCGCTGAAAGGCACATGGGCGGGGAAGGGAACCGTGATCACCCGCATTGGCACGCCACCAATCAACGTCAATTGTACGCTGAATTCCAAAACGGGGACCTCGTCGCTCAATATGTCCGGCACATGCCGTGGCCTTCTGGTGGTCAGGCGCGCAATTGCGGCCGACCTGTCGGAGAAAGGTGGACGTTACAGCGGCGCTTACACCGGACCCTCCGGCCGACCGTCTGCCCTTTCCGGTACGCGGCAGGGAAATGCAATCAATCTGACGGTTCGCTGGAACCGCGACATCAACGGCGACCGCGTCGCAGCCATGACAATCGAAAAAGTCGGGCAAAACGGCCTGCGGCTTCGCACCACCGACAAGGACGGCAGGACCGGCAAGACGGTGGTGACGAGCGATATTCGGCTCGTGCGCTGACCAAACCGTGAGATGAAGACAACGACCGATAAGGCGGCTTAAGCCTCTAGCTGAATTCGAGCAGCAAGGGGCAATGATCCGAGACTTGTGGCTGTCTCACCACATCAAAGTGATCGACCTGCACAACCGGGTTGACCAGCATGTAATCTGCAAAACGGTTTTGTTTGGCATAATGCGAGGTGCGCGTGTCTGTGAAACCACGTGTCGTGACGAGTTCGATGAGATCCAGTTCCTTCAATATCGTGAAGGTGTCGCTCTCAGGCAGAACGTTAAAATCGCCGCAGACGATGATCCGGTCACCATCCTCCGCGATGTCTTTGACGAGTTTCACGAGGCGTTTTGCCTGCATCAGACGGGCGGGAATATCGTGTTTACCGTTGGGGTCACGCAGCCCATGCATATGGGCGATGACGGCTGGCTGGCCGGTCGTGAAGTCGAAAACCCTGACAGCATGGCCCGTGCGCGAACGCGGGTGATCTCCGTACCCATCCGCAGAAAAGCAGCCGTGCACGAAACCTTGAGCCTGCGCAACAATCGCGATGGATTTACGCACGAAAGTCGCCAGCCCCCATTGTGAGGGATATCGTGTCTCCCCGTGCCAGAGGTCACCCTGTGCCGCCGGGCAAAAGATTGCCAGATGATCGGGTAGGGCTTCTTCGACATCGCGAAGGAAGTTCGCCCTTTGTGGCAGGTCCCTACCGTCATCGCGATAGCTCAGCCAGTCCTCTTCGGCTGCCGGTGTATGCACCACTTCCTGCAAACATAGAATGTCGGGATCGGACGCGGAGATATAGGGAACAAGCTCGTCATGGAGCTTTCCGCCCCAACCATTCAGGCAAATCAAACGCATTCAAACTCCATCACCGCTTAAATTGCAGCATCCGGTTTAGCATGGAACGGGTTACGATCAATCGCATGTGACGTGGTCGCCCGGTCTTGGGGCTTGTGTCCGGAACGAAAAAGGCCCGGATCGCTCCGGGCCTTCATAAGTTCGTTCGTACCGATGCCTTTATTCGGCGGCCTCGGCATAAGCCTCCATCGGCGGGCAGGTGCAGATGAGGTTGCGGTCGCCATAGACATTGTCAATGCGGTTTACCGGCGACCAGTATTTGTCAATGCGGAAGGCTCCGGGCGGGAAGCAACCCTGTTCGCGGCTGTAGGGACGATCCCACTCGCCGACGAGATCTTCCACCGTGTGCGGTGCGTTCTTCAGCGGATTGTTGGTCTTGTCCGCACGGCCTTCCTCGATGTCGCGGGCTTCCTCGCGGATCGCCAGCATGGCATCGCAGAAACGGTCGATTTCCGCCTTGGTCTCGGATTCCGTCGGCTCGATCATCAGCGTGCCGGCAACCGGCCAGCTCATGGTCGGCGCATGGAAACCGCAGTCGACGAGACGCTTTGCAACGTCGTCCACCGTCACGCCGCAGCTGTCTGCCAGCGGGCGGGTGTCGATGATGCACTCATGCGCCACTCGTCCCGTTTCGGACTTGTAGAGCACGTCGTAAGCGCCCTTCAGCCGTTCGGCGATGTAGTTGGCGTTGAGGATCGCAACCTTGGTCGCCTGCGTCAGCCCTTCGCCGCCCATCATCAGGCAATAGCTCCAGGAAATCGGCAGGATCGACGGCGAGCCGAAGGGGGCAGCCGAAACCGCACCTTCACGACCGTCCGTCGTCGGATGGCCGGGAAGATAGGGAGCAAGATGCGCCTTGACGCCGATCGGCCCCATGCCCGGACCGCCGCCGCCATGCGGGATGCAGAAGGTCTTGTGCAGGTTGAGGTGGCTGACGTCGGAACCGATATCGCCGGGACGGGCAAGACCGACCATGGCGTTCATGTTGGCGCCGTCGAGATAGACCTGACCACCGTGTTTATGGGTGATCTCGCAAATCTCGCGAACCGTCTCCTCAAACACGCCATGGGTGGACGGATAGGTGATCATGCAGCACGAGAGGTTTTCCGCATACTGCTCTGCTTTTGCTTGGAAATCGTCGATATCGATGTCGCCATTTTCCCGCACTTTCACCGGCACCACTTTCATGCCGACCATCTGCGCGGAGGCTGGATTGGTGCCATGCGCCGAGGTTGGAATGAGGCAAACGTCGCGATGTGCGCCGCCATTGGCGATGTGGTAGTTGCGGATGGTCAGGAGCCCCGCATATTCCCCTTGCGCGCCGGAATTCGGCTGCATGGAGAAGGCGTCGTAACCGGTGACAGAGCACAGCTTTTCCGAGAGGTCATCGATCATCTCCTTGTAGCCGAGCGCCTGATTGGCCGGCACGAAGGGATGGATGTCGGAAAATTCCGGCCACGTTATGGGCAGCATTTCCGCAGTTGCGTTCAGTTTCATGGTGCAGGAACCGAGCGGGATCATCGAGCGGTCGAGCGCGAGATCACGGTCCGAAAGACGGCGGATGTAACGGGTCATCTCGCTTTCGGCACGGTTCATGTGGAAGATCGGATGCGTCATGTACTGGCTGGTGCGCAGCAGTTCCTTCGGCAGGCGATATTCCAACTCGAAATCCGAGATCGAGAAATTGCCGCCGAAAGCGCGCCAGACCGCCTCAAGCGTCGCGGGACGCGTGCGCTCGTCAAGGCTCATGCCGATCTTGGTCGCGCCGACCTTGCGCAGGTTCACACCTTCCGCAACGGCCGAGCGCAGGATGACGCCCTGCATATGGCCGACTTCGACGGTGATGGTGTCGAAGAAGGTTTCCGGCTCGATGACGTAGCCTAGTTTCTCCAGGCCCTTGGCCATCAAAACGGCTTTCTGGTGGGTCTGCTGGGCAATCGCCTTGATGCCCTGCGGGCCATGGAAAACGCCATACATCGACGCCATGACTGCAAGCAGCACCTGCGCGGTGCAGATGTTGGAGGTAGCCTTCTCGCGGCGGATATGCTGCTCGCGGGTCTGCAGCGACAGACGATAGGCGCGATTGCCGCGCGCATCGACTGAGACGCCGACCAGACGGCCAGGCATGGAGCGCTTATGTGCATCCTTGACGGACATGTAAGCCGCATGCGGACCACCATAGCCGACCGGAACGCCGAAACGCTGCGAGGTGCCGATGGCGATATCCGCACCCATTTCACCGGGTGACTTCAACAGCGTCAGCGCCAGAAGATCGGCGGCAACGGCAGCGATGGCACCCGTCTGGTGCAGGCGGGAAATCAGGCCCGAGAAATCGCTGACATGACCGTGGGTGCCCGGATACTGGAAGATCGCGCCAAACACGTCGACAGGATCGAGATCGGTAAAGGGATTGCCAACGATCACCTTCCAGCCGAGTGGCGCCGCACGTGTCTCGATCAGCGCGATGGTCTGCGGATGGCAATTGGCATCGACGAAGAAGGCGGTCGCCTTGGACTTCGCGACGCGCTGGCACATCGCCATGGCTTCGGCAGCGGCGGTCGCTTCATCAAGCAGCGATGCGTTGGCTACATCGAGGCCGGTCAGATCGCAGACCATCGTCTGGTAGTTCAGCAGCGCCTCAAGGCGGCCTTGGCTGATTTCTGGCTGGTAAGGCGTATAGGCGGTGTACCAGGCCGGGTTTTCCAGAATGTTGCGCTGGATCACCGGCGGCGTGATTGTACCGTAATAGCCCTGGCCGATCAGCGAGGTCAGCACCTGGTTCTTGTTGGCCGTTTCGCGCAGACGGTCGAGCGCCTCGCGTTCGGTCAGCGCTGTACCCCAGGTCAGCGGCACCTTCTGGCGGATTGACGAGGGAACGGTGGCGTCGATCAGGGCATCGAGGCTCTTGTAGCCGATGACCTTCAGCATCTCCGCCATTTCCGACGGCGACGGCCCGATATGACGCCGGTTGGCGAAATCATAGGGCTGATAGTCGGTGAAATGGAATTCCGTGGGCGTCGTCATTACGCGATCAGCTCCTTGTAGGCTGCCTCGTCGAGCAGCGTATCGGCATCCGCGGCGTTGGAGAGCTTCAGCTTGAAGAACCAGCCAGCACCCTGCGGATCGGAATTGACCAGCGAGGGATCGTCGACGATGGCCTGGTTGATTTCCACCACTTCGCCATCCAGCGGACAATAGACATCGGAAGCCGCCTTGACGGATTCAACGGTCGCCGCGTCGCCATTCTTGGAGAAGGTGGCGCCCACTTCCGGCAATTCGACGAAGACGAGGTCGCCAAGCTGTTCAGCGGCGTGGCTGGTAATGCCAACGGTGGCGATATCGCCTTCGAACTTCAGCCATTCGTGTTCTGCGGTAAATTTCAGCATCGTATTCTCTCCGGAGATGGGATGAAGATTATCGTTTGTAGGTAGGCTTGATGAAGGGCAGGGCAGCGACGGTGACGGGCAGATATTTGCCGCGCACTTCCGCAAAGATCGCCGTGCCGGGAGCAGTATAGGCCGCAGGGACGTAACCCATGGCAACGGGACCTTCGACCGACGGACCGAAGCCGCCGGAGGTTACTTCGCCGATTTCCGTCTTGCCTTCGGCATCCGCGAAAAGCTTGGAATGACCGCGCACCGGTGCCTTGCCCTCTGGCTTCAGGCCGACGCGACGGCGCGATGTGCCGTCCTTGAGTTCACCGAGAATACGCTCCGCCCCAGGGAAACCGCCTTCGCGATCACCACCGGCGCGGCGCGCCTTCTGGATCGCCCATTCAAGCGAGGCTTCGATGGGGGACGTCGTTGTATCGATATCGTTGCCGTAGAGACAAAGGCCAGCTTCAAGACGCAGGCTGTCGCGCGCTCCAAGCCCGATCGGCTCGCAATCAGGGTGCTCAAGCAGGGCCTTGGCGATCTCTTCCGCCTTTTCGGCAGGCACGGAGATTTCAAAACCATCCTCGCCGGAATAACCGGAACGGGAAACGATGCAGGGAACGTCGTGCAGCGGAACTTCCAGCACGTCCATGAACTTCATTTCGGAAACACCGGCCCAAAGCTCGGCCAGAACCGCTTCCGCGCGTGGTCCCTGAAGCGCAATCAGCGCACGATCATCGAGAAGGGTAATGTCGCAAGTGTCAGAAAGATGCGCCTTCATATGGGCGACATCGGCGTCCTTGCACGCCGCGTTGACGACGACGAAAAGGTGATCGCCGCGATTGGTGATCATCAGATCATCGAGGATGCAGCCGTTTTCATCGGTGAAGAAACCGTAACGCTGGCGGCCTTCCTTTAGGCCGAGAATGTCAACCGGCACCAGTTTTTCAAGCGCGATTGCAGCGTCGGCATTGTTGCCCGACTTCGCCTTCACGATAACCTGGCCCATGTGGGACACGTCGAAGAGGCCAGCAGAGGTACGGGTCTGAAGATGTTCCTTCAGCACGCCCGCCGGATATTGCACCGGCATGTCGTAACCGGCGAAAGGCACCATGCGGGCGCCAAGGGAAACATGCAGGGAATGGAGCGGCGTGATTTTAAGCTCGGCGGTATCGTCCAAGGACGCCTCCAGGGTTGCGCGAAAGATCGCGCGGGCTCAGGTCATGACGCGAAAAACGCGCCGGGTTCAAGAGCCCCCTCTGTCCTTGTCGCCTGAGATTGTTATCCCTTCGGCGAGCCGTCCTTATGAAAGGTGGCTTCTCTCCAGAGTTCCGTCGTCACCGGTGGTCCTTTTGCCTGAGAGTTTCCGGGGCGGTTGCTCCTTCGGCACCGCAATGAAGCGGTTTCTCCCAACGATGATGCGAGGCTCATTATCTTCGAAGCCCGGTCATTGGCAAGGACGAAATGACGCATCTGAACAGATTTTTGCTCCATCTGCGCCATCGCTGGCTAGATACACGGCGAGTTCCATGCGTGAGGCGTGCCGTCAGTCTGATTTTTTCTCCGGCAGACCCTTGCGCTTTGTCGACGCCAATTCATCAAGTTCCTTTTCTGTCATGGACTTCTCCATGCTTTTTGAAGCACCTTGTAAACTGGATTTCTTGACTTCACCGCGTTTGGCGGCCAGCGCCGCACCCGCGGCTTTCTGCTGGGCTTTCGATTTGGCTGGCATGTCGGTACTCCTTCCGAAACGATCCGTATTGGAGAGGAAATGCCGCCCTGTATCGATTGTTCCTTTGAGCGGTTGGGCCTGCGGCAAATTTCCCCTTTGAAATCGGAAAGAAAGAGGGGTATCGCCAGAAGATGGACGCAAATCGAAAACGACCGCTGACAAGGGTGGAGAAAATGCTTCGCATTTTCTGTGCGCTTTTGATGTTGTCGCTTGGTTTTGCCCACAAGCCCGCGCTCGCCGCGGCACCTGCCGTTCTTCTGGATGAGAGTTACCGGCTGCCGGACGGCACCTTTGCCGAAATCTGCCTAGGCCACAGCGGCGGGGTAAATGCCTCGCACCCCAATGACGGCCCCGCCCATTCAAGCGATGCGATCCTGTTTTGCGAGGCCTGCCTGCTGGCCTCGTCCATTCTCTTGCCGGTGCCCGATGCGGCCGGCTGGCTGAGGACGGAATTCGCCTGGCTCGACAATCGCCTGACCGCGGAATGGGGCTTTCACTCGGTCCAGACGATCCGCAAACCGTCCGCACGCGGCCCACCAACCCTGTCCGCCTGATCTCTTCGTTTCACAGGATCATCGCCGCCGGGTGGCGGCACGGAGCAGCTGCCCGGGCCAATGGCGCCGCAGTCTCAAGGACAAACAAATGAAAACCACCAAGATCATCACCTGCACCCTGTTCGTCGCCTCCGTCTCCACGGCGCAGGCCTTCGCCCATACGACCTTCGTTGACGGTTCGGCCGAACAGGAAAGCACCATCGTTGCCGCACTTCAGGTGCCGCATGGCTGCGATGGCGGACTTGCCACCACAGAAGTGCAGATCAAGCTGCCGGAAGGCTTCATCACTGCCAAGCCGCAGCCCAAGGCCGGTTGGGACCTTGAGGTCATCAAGGGCGACTATCAGAAAGCCTACAAGAACCACGGAAAGGACATCAAAAGCGGCGCGGTCGAAATCCGCTGGAAGGGCGGCAATCTGCCGGATGAATTCTATGACACCTTTGCCGTTCAGGGAAAAATCTCCGGCATAGAGGCCGGGCAGGACCTTCCCTTCAAGGTGACGCAGCTTTGCGGCGACAAAGGCAAGGTTTCCTGGGACGAGGTGGCGGCCGCAGGCGTCGATCCGCATTCGTTGAAAAGCCCGGCGCCGACCATCCGCGTTACCGCAAAAGCCCATGCCGGCGGGCATGATCATTCCGCTATGGCCATGGATATGGATATGGACGTGGTGAAGGCTGGCAGTCTCGAGCTTTCGGCTGGCGCGACAAAGGCGATGCTGCCCGGTCAGCCCGTGGGCGGCGGTTATGTGACGATCAAGAATACCGGTTCCAGCGACGACAAGCTGATCGGCGTCGAATCCTCCGCCGCCGGCCGTGCGGAAATTCACGAAATGGCCATGGTCAACGACGTCATGAAGATGCGCAAGCTGGATGACGGCATCGTCATTCCCGCCGGCGAGACAGTGGAGCTGAAGCCCGGCGGCCTGCACATGATGTTCTTCAACGTGAAGAAGCCGTTCGCCGAAGGCGACAAGGTGCCGGTGACGCTGATCTTTGAAAAGGCTGGCAAGGTCGAGATTGTGCTTTCCGCAGGCTCGGCCAAGGGTGGTGACGACAAGAACGCTCACCAGCACAACTGACGCAAAAAAGAGGCTGCCGGAACGCAATACTCATCCGGCAGCCTCAGCTTGTTCGACCAATATTATTTTGTAACAGTCAGCTTGGCCTGCATACCCGCTTCGTAGTGACCTTTTATGTTGCATAAGAGGAGATATGTGCCGGGCGTAAGCTTTGCCTTGAGCTGACCATCGCCGCCGGGCTTCAGGTCGGCCACTTCGCCAAGACTTTTAAGCTGTTTTTCATCGACACGGTGTTTCGCGGTATTGAGCGGTATTTTTTCGTCTGCAGACTTCAGCTTGACGAGCACCATTTCGTGCTGCTCGCTCATGGCATCGTTATGCACATGAAACACGGCTTCACCGGCTTTGACCGTCGTCTGGTCCATAACGAGTGTCATTGGTCCGCCACCTTCACCGCCTTCGGTGACCTTGATGGTCGTGGCCGCGAAAGCCGGCGCCGAAACAAGGAGCGCGATCGTGGTGGCTGTGACGTGACGGGCAATATAAATCATGATCTTCCTCCAGTTGGTACCGAAGGACTAAAATTTGAATCTGACAACAACCTGAACGGGCGAAATGCGCACCAAAAAACTCATAAATCGATTTAATAAATATGGATATAGAATTGATATTATAAGTTTTTATTGGATTGATTTTCTTCGTAGGCCTGCACGGCCTGATCGAGTGTTGTCTGGGGGGCGTGCCGATGGCTGGCGCTTGTCAGGAAATAGAGGGTCAAGGCCGGCGGCTTGATGGCGGTGAGCAAGGCTCTCAACTGGAAATCGTCTCCCTGTTCGGCCTTGCGCGCCAATTCGTGAATGGCTTCCTCAACCTCGCTTCTGCGCGATACACGCTGCGACGGCTTCACGGCCTCCAGTGCGTAGGCCGCAGTGTTTGCAGAAACGGAAAGAACCTGTGTCATCCAACCTCCGGCCATCCTTCGCCGACCCGTAAAACCGCAGATTAGCACCTGCTTCTTGTTGGAAGCCTAAATCGCGGACGTGCAATTTAATCGAGTTTTAATCGAAAAAAGGTCGGGACGAGGGGGTTTCACCACCCGTGGCTATGTTCTAGAAAACGTCTTCAACAGACCCGTCGGGTATTTCTCCGGAGACATTCCCCAAATGCTGAATATCGCTCTTGTCGCAGCAGGCGGCGCAATCGGTTCGGTTTTCCGCTATCTCGTGGGTCTGTTGAGTGTGCGCCTTGTCGGCATGACTTTCCCTTGGGGAACGCTGGCGGTGAATGTGGTCGGATCCTTTCTCATCGGTTTCCTGGTTGAGCTTGTTGCAAGGCGGCTGAACGCGTCCATGGAAATGCGTCTGTTTCTGGTCACCGGCGTTCTCGGTGGCTTCACCACCTTTTCGTCCTTCTCGCTGGATGCGGTAGCGCTTTTCGAACGTGGCGCGCTCGGCCTTTCAGCGGTTTACATCACGGCAAGCCTGGTGGTTTCCATCGCGGCGGTTTTCGCCGGGCTGGCCTTGGGCCGCAGTTTGTTCTAAAGGCTTGCTCCAAACGGTGCGCCGGATAACAGGGCGCGCGATCAAGACAGAGAGACTGGAAATTTCATGGCAGGTATCGAGCATATCAAGGTCGAGGCCGACGAGGCCGGTATGCGCCTCGATCGCTGGTTCAAGATTCACTATCCGGGTCTGGGGTTCGGGCAGCTGCAAAAGCTTCTGCGCTCCGGACAGGTGCGTGTGGACGGCGGCCGGGTGAAGACGGACGCACGGGTGCAGCCGGGGCAGATGGTGCGTGTGCCGCCTGTTGATTCCGACCTCAAGGTCAAAAGCGGACCAATCGGATCCAGGGACCTCAAACATTCGGCAGACGGCGAACTTCTGGCGCGCATGCTGCTGCATGAGGACGACAAGGTTCTGGTGTTCAATAAGCCGGCCGGCATTGCCGTGCAGGGCGGCTCGGGCGTCAACCGTCACATCGACGGGCTTCTGGAAGCATGGACCAGCCCGAAGGGCGAAAAGCCGCGTCTGGTGCACCGTCTGGACCGTGACACGTCGGGCGTGCTGGTGGTGGCCCGCACCCGAGGTGCTGCGCAGAAGCTGACGGCCGCTTTCCGCGAGCGCGATACCAAGAAGACCTATTGGGCGCTGGTTCGCGGCGTACCGCGCAAGCATCAGGACAAGATTTCCACCTGGCTGGTCAAGGAGCAGACCCCCGACGGCGACCGCATGCGCATTGCCAAGCACGGCGAGGAGGGGGCAGATCACGCCATTTCCTATTACCGTGTTATCGATACCGCCGCGCAGAACCTCGCCTGGCTGGAAATGGAGCCCTATACCGGCCGTACCCACCAGCTGCGCGTTCACGCACTGCATATGGGGCACCCGATCATCGGCGATCCGAAATATTACATCGATGATCCGAACTGGGATTTTCCGGGCGGTGTACAAAAGCGTCTGCACCTGCATGCACGCCATATCGACATTCCGCACCCGAATGGCGGCCGGCTTCGCGTCAGCGCGCCTTTGCCACCGCATATGGTACAGACTTGGAACCTGCTCGGCCTCGACGTGGCCGATGGCGACAGGGAAGGCTGATATCAGATGAAACTCGTTCTTTTCGATTGTGACGGCACGCTGGTCGACAGCGCCGGCCTTATCCATGCCGTCATGGTCGATACCTTTGCCGATTTCGGAAAGCCACGGCCTGATATTGCGCAGACCAAGGCAATTATCGGCCTGACGCTCGACATCGCCATCGCCCGCATGCTCGGTAAGGCGCATGTGGATGACGAGGCGCGCGCGATGACTGAGCGCTATCGGGAAATATATCACCCGATCCGCGCCCGACCTGGCATGATCGAGCCGCTGTTCGACGGTATCGCGCCCTTGATCGACACGCTCGCCAGGCGGGATGAGGTGCTGATCGGCGCGGTCACCGGCAAGGGCCGTCGCGGGTTGACCCATATTCTCGAAACGCATGGTTTTGCCGAGCATTTCATCGTGTCGCGTACGGCGGATGATTGCCCTTCCAAGCCGCATCCGGCCATGGTGATGGAATGTTGCCATGAAACCGGCATGGTTCCGGCCGACACTGTCGTCATCGGCGATGCTATCTATGACATGCAGATGGCAAAGGCCGCCGGCGCAAAGGCCATCGGCGTTGGCTGGGGCTACGCCTCGGTCGATGATCTCTGGAAGGCAGGCGCAGACGCCGTCGTCAGCCATCCGAGCGAAATTCCGGCCCATGTTCCCGCCGATATTCTTGAATGATCCTTTCTATTCGACTGATGAGGACGTGCCATGCGTGATCTCCTGAACGACCTTTCGGAAGGCCTCAGCCACCCCGATCCGATCCTTCGCGCCCAAATCCAGATGCAGCGGCCCCTGCCGAAACGTTTCTATAAGGACGTTACCGTTGCTGACGTGGAAGACGGCGGCTTCACCATCCATCTCGATGGCAAACCTTTGCGCACGCCCGCCAAGAAGCCGCTTGTCTTGCCATCGAAGGCGCTTGCGGATCTGCTTCGCGATGAATGGGATGCGCAGAAAGAAGTGGTGAACCCGGTCGTCATGCCGGTCTCGCGACATGTGAACACCGCCATCGACGGTATCGCCAGCGACACCCAGGCGGTTTTCGAGGACATACTGCGCTTTTCCTCTTCCGATCTCCTGTGCTACCGCGCAGGTCAACCGGAAGCGCTTGTGGCGCGGCAGGCGGACCATTGGGATCCGGTCATCGACTGGGCGGCCAATGTTCTCGGCGCACGCTTCATTCTCGTCGAAGGCGTCATGCATCGCGATCAGCCTCGGGAAGCCGTTGCAGCCTTTGCCGTGACGCTCAAAAAATACGATACGCCGATCGCGCTTGCCGCCCTGCACACCATGACGTCGCTGACCGGCTCCGCCATTCTGGCGCTGGCACTGGCGGAAGGGCAGCTGACGCTGGAGGAAACCTGGGCGCTGGCCCATCTTGACGAGGACTGGACCGCCGAACATTGGGGCGAGGACGAGGAGGCGCTGGAGCGCCGCGCCACCAGGCTCATCGACATGCGTGCAGCACTCAACGTTCTGGAGGCGTTGAAGAGCGCGCCTTAACGCTTTTCTAACCCTGATGACCGAATATGCGGTTACCTCACGTTAGGGGAGCCGCAGATCATGAACACTCGATTGAAACGCCTTGGCATTGTTGTGCTGGCGTGTTTCACGCTCATGTCTTTCAGGCTGGAACCGGAGGCGACCAATGCCGACCGGCTGCTTTATGATGTGCGCGGCGCCTTTGTAGCGGCACGGCCGGATGTAGCGCCGGCATTGATGCAATCCATTCATGCGCAACTACAGAATGCCATCAAAACGACGGCACGCGGCGAAATCAGACCGCGCGTTGTGCTGACCATTCGCCTCGCATCCGTCACCCGCGGCCCCTTCCTGTTTGGAGAACGGGCATCGGCCCGTGTCATCGTTCGTGCGGCCGCCGTGGCGACGGGCGAGGTGATCGCCGAGGCCAAATTCACCGCCACCGTCGTCAGCTTCGACAATCAGTCGATCGAGCAGGATCTCGCTTACGGCGTCGCGGAGCGCGTGATCCGCGAGTTCCGGCTGAGCCGACCCGGACCGACAACGCTCGCGACGGCGTTGTTTCCGTGAACAAGTATGGTTTCCAGATAGAGTTTAAACTGGTTTCACAAGAAGGCCGGTGGCCATGGACTGGAAAGCCTCGACAGCCTTCGGCAGCACCTTCACGGGATCGTCACTGGCGGCGATCCATAGCGCAGCATTAAGTGCAGCGCCGCTTAGAAGCCGGGCAGCAGCTTCCGCATCGACTGACTTGATGACCCCCTGTTCGATGAGGCTCTGAACCGTTTGCTTGGTCGCCTGCAGACAACTGCTMTGGCTAGGCCACTGCGACGGATCACCCAACACCGCAGGCCCGTCGAGCAGAACGATACGTTGTACTTCCGGATCAAGCGCCATTTCGATATAGGCGGCGCCCTCGGCGAGCAAACCTTGCCAATCGTCCTCGGCCAGTGCCCCGATCTCTTGAGCGCGAGACGCCATTTCAGAATCGATCTGATCGACCACCGCCGCCAGCAGCCCACGCTTATCTCCGAAATTGTGATAAAGCGCCCCACGCGTCAGACCAACCTGAGCAGTCAACTCGTCCATTGATGCGGAAGAGTATCCCTTTTCGGCGAAAATCTTTCGTGCAGCCGCGATCAGTTTTACGCGATTTTCCTCCATCGTTTCCGCGCGTCGTTTCGCCATACTCTCCTCAATTTTACATACGTGACGTATACGGGTTGACATACGGAACGTATGCCACCAAATTCAAATACGCACCGTATATCAAATAAGGCGTTATGTGAAGCGCTCGAAGCGTAACGTTCCGCCCAGAGAGTGCACTTGATTACAAAGAAGAGAGATTTAAAAATGGCGAAGCGCGAAGCAATCTTTCCCGCAAACAGACATGCTCTTTACGAGGAGCACGGCTATTCGGCGGCTATCCGATCCGGGGACCTTTTGTTCGTTTCCGGGCAGGTGGGCAGCCGTTCCGATGGAACGCCAGAACCCGATTTTGAACGTCAGGTACAATTGGCTTTCGAAAATCTCAAAGCCATGCTGCATGCAGCGGGTTGTACATTTGATGATATTGTCGACGTGACGACATTCCATACGGACCCCGAAAAACAGTTCGGAACCATCATGGCCGTCAAGGAGCAGATTTTCAGCACGAAGCCTTACCCGAACTGGACTGCAATAGGCGTGAACTGGCTCGCGGGCTTCGATTTCGAGATCAAGGTCATCGCCCGCATTCCTTTGGATGCATAAATCTCCGAAAGCCATGGCGAAGACGGCGTACTGAAAACGCCGTCACGTCGCTGTTCAAGATGTCGGACGAATCCAAACCGCGCAGGTTAAGCTTCCCCTTTCGCAGCCTTAGCCAAGTCGCTCGGCATGCCATTTCAGATGGTCATCCATGAAGCTGGAGATGAAATAATAGGAGTGGTCGTAACGCTCGTGCATGCGCAGCGTCAGGCCGATATCGGTTCCTTTGATCGCCTCTTCGAACAGCCAGGGACGCAGGCCTTTATCGAGGAAACTGTCGGCCTTGCCCTGGTCGATCAGGAATTCCGGAAAACGGGCGCCGTCTTCGACCAGCGAGCAGGCGTCGTATTGCCGCCATGCGGCACGATCCGTTCCGAGATATTTTTCCAGCGCCGGTTCGGACCAGTCGGCAGAGGAGGGGGCGACGATTGGGGCGAAGGCGGAGCAGCTCTTGAAGCGGTCTGGGTTCTTAAGCGCAATCGTCATGGCGCCATGGCCGCCCATCGAATGGCCGAAAATGCCCTGACGGCTCAAATCCGCGCGGAAATGCTGGCCAATGAAGGCTGGCAGCTCTTCCGTCACGTAGCTGTACATATGGTAGTGCTCCGACCAAGGCTCCTGCGTGGCGTCGAGATAAAAGCCCGCGCCCTTGCCCATCTGCCAGTTGGTCACTTCATCAGGCACATCGTTGCCACGCGGGCTGGTATCCGGGCAAACGATGATTAGCCCGAGTTCGGACGCCATGCGGCGATATTCGCCTTTTTCCATGACATTGGCGTGGGTGCAAGTGAGGCCGGAAAGATACCACAGAACCGGGCACGGCTCGCTGATCGCCTTCGGCGGCACATAGACTGCAAATGTCATCTCGCATTTCAGGGTTTCGGATGGGTGCGAAAATACGCCCTGCATGCCGCCAAAGGCCGTATTTTGCGAGATGATATTCATGAAGCGATTCCTTTATGAAGAGTTTTTTCCGGTTCAGCCCGCAAGCGCGACCGCAGCATTGACCGCCGCTGCTACCAGAACCGTGTTGAAGAAGAAGGAGACGATGGAGTGCAACAGCGTGACCTTGCGCATCGGTGTCGTGGTTACAGCAACATCCGAGGTCTGAGCCGTCATGCCGATGACAACAGCGAAATAGAGGAAGTCGTAACCGCAGGGTTCCTTCGTTGCCGGGAAATCCATGCCGCCGCGATGCTTGCGCTTGCCATCAACGGTTTCCGGACGCCAGTAAAGATGGGCGTAGTGCAAGGCGGTCATGGTGTGGATTGTCAGCCACCCGAAAATCACGGAGCCGAAGGCGAGCAGCAGCGTCCAGACGGTTTCGCCGGAATGGTTGAGTGCCTGGAAAAGTGAAACGACGGCGACGGTGGCAGCGATCAGCGTAATGGCGATGATGGCCATTGCCGGCAGGTCATCACTATCGGCATGCGCTTTCAGGTGCTGGGCCGTTAATTTCGGAAGCCGAAAGGCCACCAGCCCGAGATAGGTCAGGAAAAACAGAATGGCTGCAATTTCGATGGCGAGCGGCCGTGCGAATGCCAGCGCCAAGCCAAGGCCGAAGGCGCCAACAAAAAGAGCGACGAAGAAAGGCTTATGGCGGCTGTAGGTGTTGCTATGCGGATTGGCCGGGGTCATGGGCTGCGCCTTCCTGTTTACGCGGTCATTTTTTGACACGGCGGCAGAAACGGTCAAGCGTCTCCAGAAAAGCAGACCGGTCGCGCGGCGAAAAAGCCGCGTTATATCCCTTGCTCTCACCGGTTTCGCGCAGGTGTGCGCCAAGGTCGCGCATCGCAGTTGCCATGCCGATGTTGGTTTGGTCGAAAACGCGGCCGGTCGGTCCTGTCACCAGCGCGCCCCTGGCAACGCAACGCCCGGCGAGCGGCACATCGGCGGTAATGACGATATCGTTTTCGCCCGCACGCTCCGCAATCCAGTCATCCGCCGCATCGAAACCGGCCGATACGATCACGTTTTTCACCATCGGATCGCGCGACGGGCGCAAACCGGAATTGGCAACGAATGTCACCTCCAGCCCATGCCGTTCCGCCACCTTGAGAATCTCGGGTTTCACGGGGCAGGCGTCGGCATCGACATAGATTTGCGGGGTCTGCGACATGGGCACTCTTCGAGGATCATTTATGCATCGCTTTTAAGGGCAAACGCTGCGATTACCAAGCCGCCATCTGTGAAAATATGGCGACAGGCAGGGTAAGGAATACGCTTGCGACCTTCACACAAGTCCAGTATGTTCACTTTATGTTCCTGATGTGAGGTATTCCCGATGCTGGAAGAATTCATCGTGCAGGCCAAGTCCGCCACTTATGTGGGCGGCGGCAACAAATCCTCGACGCCCACCCGCATCGGCTCACACGACCTAGGTTTTCAAAGCGGCGACTGGAACTATATCGATAGCTATTTCGGCGGAACCGACTTCATCGGTCAGGAGGTCGTCTGGCATCAGGGAATTCCACTTTGGGCCATGAATTATTACGGCCGCATCATCCGCCCTGAGCTAATCGACGGCACGGTGGCGGGCAGGGTGATCCAGCGATCGCTTTCCACGCTATACAGGGAAGGGCGCTTCCTCGGCGGCTTCACCCACGAGGTCGAAGACATGATCTATGTCGATACCAATGAGGGCGAATTCCGGACTTTTACCGGCGTGGAGCGCATATATCGGGACAGCGTTGAGGTGTACCGGCTCGACTACCACGGCGGCGTGATAAAGCCGTAGCTGCGCCGCGAGTAAGATTAAAGAGGGACGATGGAGATCCATCGCCCCCTTTATCGATTTCAAATCAGCCGGGCTGCTTCGTCTTGCGTAGGTATGGAAGAACAGTGTCATAGGAGCCGAAACGGGCAATCGCATCCTCGTTGGAGACGGCGGCGGTGATAATGACGTCTTCGCCCTGTTTCCAGTTTGCCGGTGTCGCCACCTGATGTTTAGAAGTCAGCTGGATGGAATCGATCGCGCGAAGAATTTCGTCGAAGTTGCGCCCGGTGGTCATCGGGTAGGTGAGGACCAGCTTGATCTTCTTGTCGGGACCGACAACGAAGACGGAGCGCACGGTGGCGTTGTCAGCCGGCGTGCGGCCTTCGGAACTGTCACCAGCGCCCGCCGGCAGCATGTCATAGAGCTTCGCGACTTTCAGGTCCTTGTCGCCGATCAGCGGATAATCGACATTAAAGCCGGTCGCGGTGCGGATGTCGTTTTTCCATTTCTCATGGCTTTCGACCGGATCGACCGAAATGCCGATGATCTTGACGCCGCGCTTTTCGAATTCCGGCTGCAGGCCGCCCATCGCGCCGAGTTCCGTGGTGCAGACCGGCGTGAAATTCTTCGGATGTGAAAACAGGACCGCCCAGCCGTCGCCGATCCATTCGTGAAAGCTCACCGGACCGTGTGTGGTCTCGGCGGTGAAATCGGGTGCGATGTCGTTTATACGCAGGCTCATCTGATGGTTTCTCCCTAATGATTTAAATTGAAATCCTGAAGGTTTTGGCAATCCGCGTCCGGCGCAGGAGCTTAGAGTTTTTGCGTGAAATGGCCAGCCCTTTCCACGGCAAACGGCACGCTAATGACCTGTCATGGAAACGTACAAGGATTGTTTTCGTTCTGGCAAACGCCTATTCTGACGCGCTGCCTTTTCCGGCCGGCGCAAAAAGCTGATGCTCGACCACAATGAGCCAATAGTCTCCAAACAGACGCGATGGGGAACAGCAATGACGATCACGATTACCGCTTTTGAACGCTCGCCCGATGGCGGCAAGGGTCTGGCCCGCGACATGCGCGTCCGCTGGGCGCTGGAGGAAGCGGGACTGTCCTACGATGTTCGCCTTCTCTCCTTCAAGGCGATGCGGGAACCTGCGCATCTGGCACTTCAGCCGTTCGGACAGATCCCGACCTATGAGGAGGGCGACCTCGTACTGTTCGAATCCGGCGCGATCATTTTCCACATCGCGGAGCGCAATGCCGGCCTGTTGCCGCGGGATGTGAATGCGCGGGCACGGGCGATAACCTGGATGTTCGCCGCGCTCAACACAGTGGAGCCGCCAATCGTTGACCGCTCGATTGCCCGATTTCTGGAGGGCGACAAGAGCTGGTACGAAGAGCGCTTAGCGATGATCGATAAAAATATCCGCAAACGGCTCGGCGAACTCTCCCGCTGCCTCGGTGACGACGACTGGCTCGACGGTGCGTTCAGCGCTGGAGATCTGTTGATGATATCGGTGCTGCAAAGGATAAAAAGCTCAGGCATCCTCGACGAATATCCAAACCTTTCAGCCTATGTGGCTCGCGGTGAGGCGCGTCCGGCCTATCAACGCGCCTTTGCCGACCAGCTTGCCGTCTTCAAGGCCGCCTCGAGCGCTTGAACGTCGGTGAATAGCGAGGGCCTTAGGTAAGAACCCACTACACTGTCTGTACAGGATCGCCCGCCCTCAAAGGCTCCCGCAGCCGCTTCGGTGATTGTTGTGCCTCTATCGCAGCCGGTTCTACTTCTTGATTGAAATTGAAATCTGCGATAGTGCTAATATTGAGGTACGTACCTCAAACTTAGAAGCAGCTCAAATGCGGACAGAGAAGAACAATCGATATGTCAGCAATATCTAGGCGTTTTCGTCTGGTGAAGCTGATGGGAACAACGGGGCAACGTCACAAGGGTGAGGTATGATGACGGCGTTTGAACTTGATCCGGAATTTGCAATAACAGATGAGCCATCGCTTCGAGGATTGTTCGAGGCCACCCACGCGCTGGCGATATTGAAGTGTCAGGACACCATTGGCGAGCATGCGCGGGAATTTATCAGACGCTCTCCGTTCCTGTGCATAGGAACGCAGAATCTGGCGGGAAGTGCTGACGTAAGCCCTCGTGGCGACCCTGCGGGGTTCGTCAAGATTCTTGATGAACGCACACTCGCGATACCGGATCGGCCGGGTAACAATCGTCTGGATACGTTGACAAATATCATTGCCAATCCAAGCGTCGGGCTGTTGTTTGTCATACCGGGATTTGACGACACGTTGCGTGTGAACGGGCAGGCAAAGCTCGCAACCGACCCGGAACTTCTGAGAAGCATGAGCATCAATGATCGTGCGCCCAAACTCGCGATTGTCGTCAGGGTGAGTGAGGTTTTCATGCATTGCGCCAAGGCGTTTCGGCGGTCTCATTTGTGGAGCCCGGATCATTTTCAGGATCGCTCCGAGATGCCGTCGCTCATCAAAATCATCCTTGACGAAACGACGGGGGCGCCCAGCAACAAGGATGAGATGCGGAAATTGGATGACGATCTGGAAAAGGACTACCAGAGAACACTTTATTAGCTATTTTCGAGGGGAAGCGGTGCGGCTCCTGTTGTCTGCAGCAGCCCTGAAAGGGATCATGCGCCGAAGCGTTGGATCTTTGCGGACGAAATGGTGCCACAGCGCTGCTGCCACATGAAGAACGACGATAACTGCGGCAAGATAGGCCAGAGTGGCGTGAACCTCAGTCCAGAAGGCCTCGGCTTGGTCGGAGATCGCCATGGGTAGTCCCGGCACGACGACAAGATCGAAGACATAACTGGGGATCTGCAGAGGAGACGTCGACGCGACGGCCCAACCGGCAAGGGGAACGGCAAGAGTAAGGAACAGCAGCGCGGCGTGAGCCGACCGTGCGGCTAACCTCGAAGCCATCCCTTCACCATCCAGAGCCCGCGGTTTCCTGCTGAAAACCGACCAGATGAAGCGGGGGGCGGCAAGGGCCAGAACCAGAAACCCAATCGACTTGTGATACTGAAAAAGATTGAACTGAAGCACCGGATCGATGTCGCGGCTCATAAAATATCCCAGCGCAAGCTGCGCGAGGAATAGGAGCGCGATCGTCCAATGGAAAACGATCGCCACCAAACCAAAGGAGGCGGGCGTGTTTCGCCATCTCCTTACGCCGCTCGTCGCTCTATCGGAATGACCCTTGAGATATTGCATCGGCTAACTCAGCTGTTGATAGGTGTCTTTGGCAATAGCATCCATGCGGTCAGACGGCAGGCTGCCGACCAGAGCGCAGCGGATTGTTTCGTCATCCCAGGACACTGTTTCCAGCGCGTCGACATTGGAGCGCCGCATGGCGGTATCGCTCGTTTCAGCCGCAGCCACGATGTAAAGAGTGACACGCTGCCCACTTTTGTCTTCATACATCAGTTGAGCTGCGGCGCCTTCGGAACTGGGCAGCACCCGGCCGCCGACAAGGGACAAGCCATGGTGGGTGAGGTCCGGCACGTTCAGTTTACGGTCGAGCCGTTTTGACAGCCATTTCGGCAGGCTGGAACCGTTCTCGGCATCAGCCCGAACTTCGACAGGGTGCAGAACCTCGCTTGCAAACAACTTATGCGCCTGTGTCGCATCCGCCACGATGGAATGGGCAGGTGCCTCGACCTCCGACACAAGTCCGCGCCCGAACCAGCCACCTGTCAGTCCAACTGCCAGAACGAGAACGGATGCCGCTGCCAGATTGCGCCAATTTGCACGCTCCGATCGCAAGCGCCGCTCCATCCGATAAACATCGAGGCGCTCGGGTAAAACATCGACATCAGCAGGGCGATAGAGAGCCGTAAGTGTCGCATTCTGCCGCTGCCATATCTCGACCTTGCGCGCATCGGCCGGATTGGAGGCGAGGTGTGAGCGAACGGCATCACGTCGCTGGTCTTCGAGCTGCCCGTCGACATAGGATATCAGATCGGCTTCGGTTATCTGCGGCTCGTTGCCAGTCATTTTATCACCTTGAGATTTGGCTGGTCTTCCTGGGTCATGCGGGCCAAGGCTGTTCGGGCGCGCCCCAGACGGGACATCAAAGTGCCCAACGGAATTTCCAGAACCTTTGCCGCTTCCGCATAGCTCAGGCCTTCGACGACGACGAGGAGGAGGGCCTCACGGTGCTCGCCTGACAGTTTTTCGATGGCACGGGCCATTTCGGCAAGCGCGATCCGGCCCGTCTGCGGCGCCGGCACAAACATGTGTTCGGCAACATCATCAATCGGGATTTGCGAGGGCCGGCGGTTTCTGCCGCGCAGATTGTTGCGGTAAACGTTGACCAGCACCCGGTACAACCATGGACGTAACGGCCCCTGCGGCCGCCACAGCGCCTTTTTGCGGATGGCTCTTTCCAGGCAGTCCTGAACGAGATCGTCAGCCGTGTCACGGTCGTGCGTGAGCGCATTCGCGTAACGTCGAAGCGCCGGTATGCAACTTGTGATCTCGTCAAGAAAATCAGGCATCGGTGCTATTCCTTGGCAACGTGCCAGACGCCACCAACACCATCACCTGTGACATCGCCGGGCTTCTTGTCCATCTGCCAATGATACAGCGGCTTTCCATCATGCGACCACTGCATCGTGCCATCCCTGCGGGCGAGTGGTCTGTAGTCGCCATCCGCCTGKTCGGTTTTGGCAGCCGCAAGCGGCGGCCATTTCTTCGCGCAGCCGTCATAGCAGGCTGACGAGCCATTGCCATCATTGTCGAATGTATAAAGGGTCATGCCCTTGGCGTCAGTCAGGATCGTGCCCTTTGCCGTCGCCGTTTCAACCACCGCGCCACCGGCATATGGTTCGGCAAGCGCGGCAGTGGAGGCGAGCGCGAGAGCGCCTGCCAGAATGAAATGATGTTCACGCATGAGATCGTCCTTTGAGAGGTAACGGTGCGGACACCATGTCCGATACAAGACAGAACACCGGCCAGCGTCCATTAATCCCGTCCCGCCGATTTTTTTGACGTTCCGTCGTTTTTATCTGACGCCCTTCAAATCTATGTCGAAGGCAACCGTGTTCGAATAGAGCGGCACGCCAACACCCATGCCATAGGGAAGGCGAGGGATATTTCCGGTGACATGGAAGGTGACAGAACCCTTTTGCTGCTCAACGAATGTTGCGTGAAACGTCTCGGCTCTGGAGACGCCTCGGGCCGTGAGCACGCCTTCAACGACCGCGCTGCGCGGCCCGTCCTGCGTAACGCGGTTGGAGCGAAACACGATCTGCGGATAGGCGGCGATGTTGAAAACTGCGCTGGACCGCAGGAAATTTTCCACCCGTTCCTGGCCTGTCTTCACGCTGGAAGGGTTCAAACTGATTTCTACATAGGACTTGGACGGTTGGTCCGGATCGATATCGAAGCGGCCGGATATATCGGGAATAGTGCCGTTGATGCCCGGACCGGCAACCTGCGCAATCGAAAACCCAATGTGCGAGGCGGGATCGATACGGTAACGTCCGGCGGCGGACGAAAACGGGCTTGCAGATACAGGCGTGCAGGCCAATGTGGCAATAACGAGTGTGATGGAGTAGAGGTGCTTCACGGCGCAGGCTCCTTCATGAGTACGTGATCGTACCCGTGAGAACACCGCTGGCCACTATTTAATCCCCATCAGTTCCGACAGATCATCAAAATCTTTGCCGCATCAGCCAAAGCATGGGCATTTCGTCAGCGGGGGGCGGGTGAGGGAATGCCTATTCGGCTTTAGTTTCCTCAGCAGGGTGCATAATCTGCCTTGGCAATCAACAGGCATTCCGGGTATGAGATCAAACCCTAAGTGCAGGATAATCCCACGATGACTGCAAACGGCGACGGGCCTCTTTTACAAGGTCAAGGTAGTCTGCCCTGAAGGGTGCAACCAGCTGCTTTTCGAGACCGGCAAGCAGTCCGTGCAGCACAGCGCATTCGGCAGGGCTCTCGAAACAGGACGCGCTTGGCGTGGGAGCGCTGCTCTCTTTGCACCAACGAGAAAGAAGCTCAAAAAGAACCAGAGCTTCGTCTGGAGCAAGGTGGATTTGTGTATGATCGGAAGAAGTTTGTTGTTCGTCTTTCATAACGTGAAACTCGCATGCGCCGCTGACGTCTGCAATAGACCGCTGGCATTCAACGTCGCCAGTTCATTCCGCCGCTTCCATCCGCGCCAGCGCCTTCTGCCTTTTGGCAATCACCTCCTGGTCGTTCATGAAGTCCGTCCGCCGGCCGGGCTTGCGGCCGCGCTTCCGTGCTGTAGTAGCCGTCATAATCTGGCAGTTCACGGTCATGAAACGTGTTGCGCTTGATCTCACGGTAAATGGTCGAGCGATGACGGCCAAGCTGACGCGCCATCTCGTTGACGGGAACCTTTGCCGCCACCAGATGATGAAGACGGCGGCGATCGGCAAGGGTGATCTGCGTATAGCATCGGGACATGCCAAAATCTCCAAAGTGAAGCCATTGAAATCATTGGCATGTCGCACTTGAAAATAGAATGTACCTCGCCACATACGATAATCGCATAAGATAGATTATGGAACTTTTTCTGGTTTAAATGTCTTGTGTTTTCAGTCCAAATGACCCTTTAGGCAACCTTCAGAACTCGTTTTGAACCTTATCTGGTTGTCGCGTTATCGCACTGAGTCGAAGCGTAACGAATCCTTTCGCTCTAGACAAAACACCACTCAATTCCGCCTCACATTATTGCCTCAAGCGATACTGATGGAGGTCGCTCTTGCTGCGAGTATGCCTTGTCAGTCGATAAGCAGGCTATGATCTTCAACCACATCTACATTGTACGGTTGATCAGTATTGAGCTTGCTGACGTCAATCGGCGCGGTGCAGGTCGCCGTTTACTTCAACAGCCAAAATGGCAACAGCAAAACCCATATCTATGACCCAGAACGCCAAGGCGGTCCGCTATTAGAAGAGCCGGTAAGGCGGCGTGACGACGCAACCATCTCTGAGAAGACGGCGTCACCCTCGCCCGTTTCTCGACCTTCCACCAAGTGACGTCAGACCCGGGCCCTTCGCGGCGAGATACACGATTGTGAACCCTAAGGCGTTTTCCAGGTCTTCAACAGCATTTCCACGAATTTCTCCGCGGCGGGAGATAAGGCGCTGCTTCTTCTTTGCACGATACCGATGGTTCGGGAGACCACGGGATTAACGATCGGCCGCGTAACTAGGAAAGGATGGTCATCCTGTGGGGTAGCCAGTCGCGGCAACACGGAAATCCCCAACCCAGCCTCCACCAGGCCAAGCGACGTATTGAGATGGGTCACCTCGTAGAACCAGTTCAGCTTTAGATTGTGCCGCGCGAGTGCGCCATCCAGAAGCGTTCTATTGCCGCTGGAGCGATCGACGACAACCAGCGGGTAAGGCTCCAGTTGATTCCATTGGATCGTTTCGAAAGCCGCCAGAGGATGGTCTTTCCGCATCGCCAGCACAAATGGGTCATCGATGAGAGGTTCGAATGCCAGGTCTGGATCAGAATTACCCATGAGGTTTATCCCGAACTCCACCTCGCCCCGCGCAACCGCCTGCAGCCCCTCGTTTGCCGTAAGGTCTCTGATACGCAGCCTAATATGCGGATATTGCTTGCTAAATGTTCTGATCACGGTGGGTAGAAAATAAAACGCTGCGGTTGGAACGCAGGCCATCGTGATGAGGCCGCGCCGATGTGCACCATCTTTCATCGCAAAAAGCGATCCGTCGAACTCTTCCAGCATGCGCCGGACAAGCGGCATTACCTCCTGACCCATCGCTGTCGGGGCAACGTGGCGTGTGGTCCTTTCCAGGAGTGGCGCGCCAATGGCCTGTTCCAGTTTCTGGATGCGCCGGGTAAGCGCCGGTTGCGAAATATGCAACGCGTCGGCAGCCCTATGAAAACTTTCAAGCTCAACTACTGCTTGAAATGCTCTTAGATCCAGAATTTCGCAATTGATGCTCATATCGCAATAATACCTCCGAACATTGCATTTAACAGATTAGATTCTTTTGCTCATATTGCAACAACAAGGCGGATTGATCCACCAAATGCAAGATTGAGGCGATAAATGAACGACCTGCTTAAGATACCCTGTGTGCTGATGCGCGGCGGAACATCTCGTGGACCGTTCTTCCTGGCGTCTGACCTTCCGCGTAATCGAGCGGAACGGGATGCGGCACTTTTGTCCATCATGGGTTCCGGTCATCCGCTGCAGATCGACGGGATAGGAGGTGGCAATCCGGTCACCTCGAAAGTGGCGATCATAGGTCCTTCCACCGTCGAAGGCGCAGACATCGACTATCTCTTCGCCCAGGTTCGTACCGACAGGCAGTATGTCGACTATTCGCCCAATTGCGGAAATATGCTGGCCGCTGTTGGTCCCTTTGCGATCGAAGCTGGACTTGTCGAGGCTCGGGGAAGCGATACCGTGGTTCGCATCCACAACGTGAACACCGGAAAATTGATCGAGGCAAAGGTGCCGACGCGTGGTCGCGAAGTAATTTATCTCGGAGACGCATCCATCGACGGCGTTCCGGGTCTGGCTGCACCGATCGCCCTGACTTTCGTGGATGCGGCGGGTGCGAAAACCGGAAAACTGTTGCCGACCGGAAACCCTGTCGACACGGTTGAGGGAATAGATGTGACGGCGATAGACTGCGCAATTCCGATGGTCCTCATGCGTGCGGGAGACCTCGGCGTCACGGGATATGAAGATCCGCAGACCCTGACTTCCGATAGCGATCTCATCGAACGATTGACCCGCATTCGCATTCAGGCAGGCAAATTGATGGGGATGGGGGATGTAACGGATATGGTCATACCAAAACCCGTGATCGTAGCGCCGGCCCGCAAGGGAGGCACTCTGTCTGTCCGGTACTTCATGCCCAATGAGTGCCACCCTGCCCTGGCAACGACCGGCGCCGTTGGCATAGCAACCGCAGCGATCACGGAAGGCTCCGTGGCATTTGAACAAGCGGGAAATCGATCTGTTCCGACCCAGATCTGCATCGAGCATCCCGCCGGTCGGCTGGACGTGCAACTTGAGATGCGGAATGGAGCAATAACAGCCGGGCTTGTGAGAACGGCCCGCAGACTTTTCGAAGGCTTTGCCTTCGCCAAGCCAAACGCTGCGATTGAAGACGCAGCCTAGACAAAGCCATACTGGCTCAAAACATAGCAAAACTGGGAGGAGACCCTCATGCGTAAATACTTGCTTGCAACAGCGGCGCTCTGTGCGCTGGCAGCGTCGGCAAATGCAGAATCCGTCAGAATGAGTGTTGGTTCGTACAACCTCAACAACCTGCCTTTTCCGGTGGCGGCCAGCCTCGGCTTCTACAAGGACGAGGGCCTTGAGGTGACGACCGAGAACTTTGCCCAAGGCGGTTCGAAAGTCCTGCAGGCGCTCGTCGCAGGGTCCACGGATGTAGCCGTCGGTTTCTACGATCACACGATCCAGATGCAGTCCCAGAACAAGCACGTGGTTGGCTTCGTTCAGCTTGCCCGCAATTCCGGGCTGGTTCTCGCAGGAAAGAACGATACAGACTTCGATCCGGCAAAACCTGAAACCATCAAGGGCAAAAAGGTCGGGATCACCTCGCCCGGGTCTTCGTCCGATTTCTTCATTCGTTATTACATGAAGCAGCACAATCTGAGCGACAACGACATCGCCATCATCGGCGTTGGCTCCGGCGCTGCTGCTGTTGCCGCTCTGCAGCAGGGCAAGATTGACCTGTTGGTCAATTACGATCCGGCTGCGACGATCGTGGTTGAGCGTGGTCTTGGCAAGATCTTGATCGATGCCCGCAGCGATCAGGGCGCCAAGGATGTCTATGGCGGGATATACCCCACCTCCGTCTTGTATGCGACGCAGGAATACATCGATGCACATCCCGAGGTGATCCAGAAGGTTACCAATGCCACGGTAAAGGCGCTGCATTGGATGAAGGAGCATTCGGCCGAGGAAATCGTTGCAAAGCTTCCCGATGATTTCGTGTCCGGCGACAAGCAGACCTACATCAAGGCCGTCGAAGCCGCCAAGGCGATCTTCTCCGAAGATGGAACCTTCAACCAGGCCGATCTGGAAACCCCGTTGGCGGTTTTGAAAAGCTTCAACGACGCAGTCGCGAAGGCCGCGATCGATCTCAACACGACCTACACCAACAAGTTCGTCGAGGCTGCGGCTTCGAAGGGCGTAAACTGAGGGTCTTCAATGTCTTTGCCAATTAGAAAGTTAGAACCCGTGGCGGAACTCAATCTTCAGCCAATGGTGGCAATCGAGAACGTAACAATGGCCTTTGGCGCGTTCGTTGCGGTCCAGGATGTGAACCTGAAAGTTGGAGATGGTGAGTTTCTCTCGATTGTCGGCCCAACCGGATGCGGCAAGTCCACCATTCTCAATGCCATCGCGGGTTTGCTGAAACCGGCGCATGGAAAGGTCTCCATCGATGGCTCGGCCGTGCAGGGCGTGCAGAACAACATCGGATATCTCTTCCAGCAGGATGCGCTGCTTCCCTGGAAAACGGCCTATCAGAATGTCGAGCTTGGCCTGCTGTTCCGCGGCGTGTCCGAACATGAGCGCCGTACCAAAGTTCTGGCCTGGCTGGAAAAAGTTGGCCTGAAGGGGTTTGAAGAGCGCTTTCCGCATCAACTTTCAGGCGGACAGCGCAAACGTGTCCAGATGGCGCAGGCACTTATCACCGAGCCGAAGGTCATCCTGATGGACGAGCCCTTTTCCGCACTCGACATTCACACGCGCCACCTCATGCAGAATGAACTCCTGAGATTGTGGCAAGAGGATCGCCGTGCAGTGGTCATGATCACGCACGATCTCGAAGAGGCGATTGCACTCGGGGACCGGGTTGTCGTCCTTGCTGCCGGCCCCAAGAGCCGGGCTATCGAGAGCTTCCCGGTTGATCTGGAACGGCCCCGCAACGTGGCCGAAATCAAGCTCGATCCGAAATTCATGACCCTATATCGCGATATATGGGCGTCTTTGCGCGGCGAAGTGGAGAAAAGCTATGCAAGCCGTTAATGTTCGCATCATCCAGATCGTGCTTCTGGTCGTGCTCCTGGGTGGGTGGCAACTCGGGGTAAGCTCCGGGGCGATCGACCGCTTCTTCTTCCCGGCACCCATCGACATCGTCAAGCAGGTCATCACATGGGTTGCCGATGCCGGCTTTTACAAACATGTCGGTATCACCTTGAGTGAAACGGTTCTCGGTTACCTCATCGGTACAGGTCTCGGCGTCGGCGCCGGTGTCTGGCTGGGACTCAGTCCCTTTGTGGCCCGTGTGTTGGACCCGTTCATCAAGGCCGTGAATGCCATCCCGCGTGTGGTCCTCGCGCCAATTTTCGTCCTTTGGCTGGGGCTTGGCCTCTGGTCAAAGGTCGCTCTTGCGGTCACCCTCGTCTTCTTCGTGACGTTCTTCAACGCTATGCAAGGTGTTCGCGAAGTAAACCCCGTCGTGCTTTCCAACACGCGCATTCTCGGTGCAAAGCGCTCTGATCTCTTGCGTCATGTTTATTTTCCGGCGGCAGCCAGCTGGATTCTGTCGTCGCTGCGCACATCCGTCGGATTTGCGGTGGTTGGCGCGATCATCGGCGAATATCTCGGGTCTTCCGCAGGCCTCGGTTACCTGATCGCCCGTTCGGAAGGTAACTTCGACGCGGTCGGCGTTTTCGCCGGTATCATCATTCTCGCCATTTTTGTTCTCGTCATCGATCTTATTCTCGATGTCGCCGAAAGAAAGCTGATCACCTGGAGGCCGAACGCGGGCGAAGAACGGCCTGCTTGAGGTTTCGACCCAGTCTCATATCAAGCGGGGCGGCCAGTTGGTCGCCCCGTTTTTGTTCTACTGACGTCATCACGCCGATTTCTCGGCTATCGGACGCCGGCAGACCTGCTCACGGACAATATGCAAAAAGATCGTGGATCCCCTACCCTGTAAAACAGGAATAATTCACTTTGTCGTAGGAACCAAATTCCCATTCAAACATTTTAGGGAACCGTTACCTTCAGGACCCTGCATGAAAGATAATGATCTCCTCCGGCAGGATGCTCAAGACGCTGGAGAGCGTCTAGTATCTGGCCACGCTTCTGAAGATCCGTTTGCGGCAGCCTTCAAGGCCACCCGCATGCCCATGATCATCACAAATCCACTCCTCAACGACAATCCAATCATCTTCTGCAATGCTGCTTTCAGCAGATTGACGGGCTATTCCGCCGAAGAGCTGGTTGGTCAAAATTGTCGTCTGCTCCAAGGTCCAGACACGGATCCTGGCTCAGTTACGAAGCTGCGTGAGGCAATCGCAGCCGAGCAGGATTTGGCGATCGACATCCTTAATTATCGCAAGGACGGATCAGAGTTTTGGAATGCTCTCTTCGTAAGTCCTGTTCGCGATGCTTCCGGAACCGTCATCTATTTTTTCGCCTCGCAACTCGACTTCACCGATATCAAGAGCAAGGAAGCCGAACTCGCTCGCGCCCGCCACATCGCGGAGGGAGAGGTGGCGCTGCGAACGGCGGATTTGACTGAGGCATTGCGGGCAAAAACAACCCTCGTCCACGAAGTTGATCATCGCGTAAAAAACAACCTCCTGACAATCGCCTCAATCGTGAAGCTTCAGGCGCGGATGACTGATAACGATGTTGTGGAGCGGACATTGATGTCTGTGCTGAACAGGGTCGAAGCACTCAGCACCGTTCAGCGCAAGCTTCTGAACGATGAAGATGTAGGGCATTTCGATGTCGCGGATTTTGCCAATACATTGATGCTCGACAAGATCGGCGCCTTAAAGCGAACCGACATCATCCTCACCACCGATCTTCACGAGGTTGTGGTTCCGGCGACCAAGGCGTCCCCCCTTGCCTTGATCATCAACGAACTCATCGGCGACGCCATTCGCAGAGGATTGAAGGATCGTGGCGGGCAATTGCACCTGGAGGTCAAGCGCCTCAACGGCCACTTCCTTGTCAGGGTTGCCGATACCGTCACGCCGGGCGAAGTGGACAAGGAAGAAGCAGCCTTTAGCAAAAAGATGCTGGAAGCATGCGTAAAACAATTGCGTGCTACGATAGTTCGGACGGTTGAAGGTAGCCTCTCGGATGTTCGTGTCACGCTTTCTGTAAAAGACTGAAAGGATCTCCTGTGAAAATCTTGATCGTAGAGGACGAAGCTCTGCTGGCAATGGAACTTGAAAGCGAAGTGGAGGATGCCGGACACGAGATTGTGGGGATCGCTGCCGACAGCAAGGAAGCTATCGAGCTTGCCAATAAGGCACTGCCGCAATTCGCATTTGTAGACATTCAATTGCTGGATGGTCCAACGGGCATAGAAGTCGGCCGATATCTTTCCTCGAGCTCCATCCCCTATGTTTTTGTTTCGGGTAACCTGAAGAGAATACCTGAGGACTTTGCGGGCGCACTTGGAGCGATCGAGAAACCCTACACTATGAACGGTTTGCAAAATGCCTTGCAGTTCATTGAAGGCATCGTTATTGGCGCAGAGCGCTCCGCTACCCCTCCTCCCAGCCTTGTTGTTTCGCCCAAACTGCTTGCCGCCTTGTCGGCTTGACCAACGCCGCCCCTGTGCGGATAAGGATTGACCTTGAATTCACCGTCGGAACGCATTGACGCAGTTCGAAACTCTGGGCTGCTTGATGTCCAGAGCCCACCCGAATTCCAGGATATTATCGAGGTCGTCAAAACCGGCCTGAAATGCCCAGTGGCTTTGATCTCCATTCTGGACGAGCACCGGCAGGTTTTCATCGCTCATGTCGGGTTACCACCCAAATGGGCTGAAGCAGCGGAAACGCCACTCACGCATTCATTCTGTCAGCATGTGGTTCGCGACAGACAGCCTTTGATCATCGGGGATGCGACGGTTCATGATCTCGTCAGAAATAATCTGGCCATAACCGATCTGGGCGTGATCTCCTACATGGGAGTGCCTGTAACCCTCCCTGATGGCATGGTGATCGGCGCGCTCGCAGCAATCGATGGAGAACCACGCACATGGACGGAAAGCGAGCTGCAGTTACTGAACCAGATCGGAAGGGTCGCCTCGAACCAGATTGCGACCTTCCTTTCCGAGCGGCGCTGGGGTGCGCTTTTCCAGCAATTGGAGGAAGGCATCGTCGTAGGATCGGTGATCCGTGACGTCGACGGAACGATTGTCGATTGGCGGTACGAGACGGTCAATCCCGCATGGAGCACTCTTCTTGGATTGCCAGGCGATAATGTGCCTGGTCGAACCATGCGCGAACTCTTTCCAGAATTCGAGAATGAGTGGGTTTCCGATGTGGTGGAGGCCGTCGAGACGCAACAAAGCAAGCGTTTCACCCGCAAGATCGGATCGATGGACCGGTGGTTTGACGGCTATGTTCAAGCCACTGGTGAAGATACGTTCGTCATCATGTTCGTTGAAGTTACTGATCGTATGCAAGCCCAGGAGGCTTTACGCGACAGCGAAACGAAGCTTCGCCTGATCGTCGAAGGCGCCAAAGACTATATTATCATGACGATCGATGAAGACCAGCGCATTACAAGCTGGTTTGGTGGAGCGCAGGAGACATTTGGCTGGTCGGAAGCCGAGATGCTCGGACGGCCGTTTGAGTCGATTTTTACTGAGGAGGACCGGGCAGCCGGCGTTCCTGCGGCTGAAGTGAGCAGAGCCACGTCCGAAGGGGTTGCACCCGACCGCCGATGGCACCTCGCTGCCGATGGCTCCAGCATCTTTCTGGACGGCACGATCCGGCCGATGTCCAACCATTCGTCGCCCAAGGTCCCGGGATATATCAAGGTCGCACGCAACGCCACCGCTCAAAAACTGTCGGAGGACAGGCAGCTTGCATTCCTGGAACTCGGCGAAAAGATCCGCGAGCTGGATACTGTTGCGGAAGTGGCATTTGCCGCCGCCGAGATTTTGGCACGGAGTCTGAGAGGCGCGACGCGGGCGGGCTACGGCATCGTTGACCCTATCGCCGAGACGGTGCAAATGCTTCCCGACTGGTGTGCGGAGGGAATGTTCACCGTCGCGGGGCTCCATCATTTCAGGAATTACGGATCCTACATCCAGGATTTGAAGCGGGGTGAGACGGTCATCATACCCGATGTGGCGACAGATCCGAGAACCTCCGCTTCAGCCGGGCTTCTACACTCATTAGGCATCTCCGTCCTCGTGAATGTGCCAATCATCGAAAGAGGTGCATTCGCGGGGGTCATGTTCGTACACTATGACAAGCCGCATGAATTCTCGTCCGAGGAGCGTGATTTTGTGCGTGCGATAGCGGACCGCACGCGTGAGGCGATCTCCAGGATTCGGGCTGAGCAGGAACAGCAGGTTCTCAATCACGAGATCAGCCACCGGCTCAAAAACACGATGGCCATGGTTCAGGCGATTGCGACACAGACGCTTCGCCCTGTTACCGACAGAGCCCCTGTCGAAGCCTTCACGAGCAGATTGCGCGCGCTTTCCAATGCGCATGAGGTTCTCCTGAACCAGGACTGGTCGTCGGCGCGCATGGTGGCAGTGATCGATTCCGTGCTTCGCCAACTTTCTCTTCCCGAGCGATACCGCATATCGGGCACCGACATGGAAATCGGGCCTAGGACTGCGCTGTCGCTGGCTCTCCTGATGCACGAGCTTGGCACAAACGCCTTGAAATATGGAGCCTGGTCTTCTGATGCCGGAACCGTCGTTATTTCATGGACGATAGAAGATGCAGGCGGCGAGAACGCGCTTGTTCTGGAATGGAAGGAGCAGGACGGCCCGCCGGTGACCGCTCCATCGGGTAAAGGTTTCGGATCGAAGCTCATCCAGCTTGGTCTGATGGGTACAGGCGGTGTCGAGGTAAATTTTGATCCTGACGGCCTGCGGGTAACGATGCAGGGACTGGTTTCCCATTTGAGACAGTCATGATGACCGTGACCTCGAATGCTGCCGATGTGGCAACCATACTCGTCGTTGAGGATGAGCCGCTGCTACGCCTTGCCGCCGTGGATCTGGTTGAAACCGCAGGATACACAGCGCTTGCTGCGGCAGATGCTACGGAGGCGGTCAATATCCTTGAGGCACGCGCAGACATTCGGATCGTCTTCACTGATATCGATATGCCACGCGGCGTCGACGGCCTGCAACTGGCAGCCATTGTTCGTGACAGGTGGCCCCCAATCAAAGTTATACTGGTTTCCGGCCATCTCGAAGATCCCGGTCATATGATCGCGGCAGATACCGCTTTCTTTACGAAACCCTACTGCGAAGAGCAGATCGTGGAGACGATAAGGCAGATGCTGCGGTAGCCGAGGATTTTTGCGGCTACCGGCATTCACCGCTCCGCTTGAAATTTGGAGATGGTGACAGAGTCGGATAAGGCTTGGCAGTCGATCTGCCGACTGATTGCCGCTGGTCGCTGAGGTTGGAATTGACGGACAAATTACCTGCTGAACTTGATGGTTTGCATCGCAATACCTTTGAATATTTCTGGTCCGGGAGCCACCCGGAGAGTGGCCTACCGCGGGATCGTATGCGATCCGATGGTCTTTCGATCCATGAAATCGCGTCGGTCTCCGGTATCGGGTTTGGTTTTCTTTCGCTCATCGTTGGTGTCCGCCGTTCTTGGATAACCGAACAGGAAGCCATCGCCCGGGCGAGCCGGATGTTGAGATCGCTGGCAAGTGTGAAGCGTTTTCATGGCGCCTTCCCTCACTTCATCGATGCGTCCAGCGGAAGAACGATACCCTTCGCGAAATTCGACGACGGCGGAGATCTCGTTGAAACCGCTCTTCTGGTTCAGGCGCTGATCTGCGTCAGACAGTTTTTTGGCGCGCAGACATCCTCCGAAATCGATTTACGCCGGTCCATAAATGAAATCGTCGAGACGGTGGAGTGGGGCTGGTTTACCAGGGGAAAGCCCGGGCCGCTGTTCTGGCATTGGAGCCGTCGGTATGCATGGGCGAAAAACTTGCCGATTGTGGGCTGGAACGAGGCCCTCGTCTGTTATGTGCTCGCGGCGGGTTCAACGACGCATGCAATCAGCGCCGATTCTTATCATTCCGGATGGGCAAGCGATGGCGAAATCCGGAACGGATCGATGTATCTCGGTGTTCGGCTGCCGCTTGGCCAGCCGTATGGAGGACCGCTTTTCCTGTCGCACTATTCCTTCTGCACACTCGATCCGCGCGGTCTCGGCGATGTTTATTGTCATGACTATCTCGAGCAGGTTCACGCGCATTGCATGATCAATTACCGCTACTGCCGCACGCGCTACCCAAGTGAGGCCGGGTGGGGTCTGTCTGCGTGTGATGGGCCAAAGGGCTATGTCGTAAACTCTCCGACCGACGATGACGGCATCATTGCGACAACGGCAGCCCTCTCGAGTATGCCCTTCTTTTCTCATCGCTCACGCGAGGCGGCGTTGCGTTTTCTGCAATGGAACAATGGTGCACTCATCGGCCGCTTTGGCCTCATGGATTCATTCCAGCCCTCAACCGGCTGGGTGTCCGGAACGCATCTTGCGATCAATCAAGGGCCTGTTGTTGCGATGATGGAAAACTATCGCAGCGGCCTGATCTGGGATTTATTCATGAACGCGCCGGAGGTGAAAAACGGCTTGGCCAAACTGGGCTTCCATCAGGACAGGTCTTTCGAAAAGTCGAGCCTGCAGGAAGGACGGACCGACCCCTGAGAACCGGTGTTTGAGTACCGCAAATGCATCCTTGAAGACAACGCCGGAAGGCCTTGGCAATTCCTTGGCAAGGCCTTCGGCGCGCAGGATATGCTGGGGTAAAGTCGTGGTCATCGTCTCAAAACTGCGGGAGTTTTGATGTTCGATAAACGGCGTGCTGTCATTCGGCTGGTTTCGAAGACGCGCTTTCGATATAGGCGATAAGATTATCCAGTTCTTCCGGTTTGCTGATGCCCGCCAAGGCCATCTTGTTTCCGGGGATTTTCTTCTTGGGAGCGCTGAGAAAGTCTCGGAGTTCCTCCGGTGTCCACACCAGCCCTTCCCCGCCTGCTTTTTTCATAGCATTCGAGTAATTATAGTCCGGATCGCCGCCCGCAGTGCGGCCGATGATCCCGTTAAGCTGCGGGCCGACCTTGTTTTTCGCGCCCTCGCCGATGGCGTGACAGGCGGAACAGCGCTTGAAGGCCGCCTCCCCCTTGGCAACATCGCCCTCTGAAAAAGCGGGAATGGCGCTTGCTGCCAGCATCGCCGCCGTGATGATCATTCTCTTGCGCATCGTGTCATCCTTGTTCTGCCGTATGAACGCGCCCGCCTGCGAATGCAGGCGGGCGGCTTGTTCTCAATTCAGGTCGTGCCCCAGGCGGGCGTACCCTTCTTGTAGGGAACGCAGGTCTCAAAGCCGCTGGGGATTTCGTCGTAAACGAGAACCTCGGTGGCGCCGATCTTCGAGGTGAAGAAACCGAGCAGCGTCAGCTGCTTGACGAGTGTGAAGGGATGCGGTGCGGTCGGTGTCTGTTCCGCCCGTGCCTGTTTGTCCAGCGCAGAAATCAGCGTCTGCCGCTCCTGCGACGTCAGCTCCAGAAACGCCTTCTTGTATTCCGTCCGGCTGCGGTTTTCGATGTCAGCCATAGCGGAGACGAAGAGTTTCCGCTGTTCGCCCGTGTAGCAATCGGCCGCATAGACTGCCATGAATGCGCCAACGGCGGCGTCCTTCGCACCCGGGGTGGATGTGCGAGGGATGATCGTTTCAGCCACCTCGTCCAGAAGCCGGATTTCCTCCGGGCTGAAGACGTGGACGTCGCCGGCAGGCTTGGCGGCGTTTTCCGCCGCAGTGACCACGTCAGCGCCGATCAGCGGAAGACCGGAGGCAATGGCTATCAGTTTCAGCAGTTCACGTCTGTTCATCACAGATTCCCCTTCTTGCGTTCGGAAACGGCAAATTCCGCGGCACGCGCCGTCAGCGCCATGTAGGTGAGCGACGGGTTGACGCAGGAGGCCGAAGTCATGCAGGCACCGTCAGTAACAAAGACGTTCGGCGCATCCCAGACCTGGTTGTTGCCATTAAGCACGGAAGTTTTGGGGTCGCGTCCCATGCGGGCCGTACCCATTTCATGGATGCCCATGCCCGGCGCATAGCTGCCCCTCGACGGTTTAACGTTCTTGATGCCGACCGCTTCGAACATCTCGACTGCGTCATTGACCATGTCTTCGCGCATATCGAGTTCGTTCTGCTTCATCTCGACATTCATCGACAGGACCGGCAGGCCCCATTTGTCCTTCTTGTCGTGGTCCAGCTTCACGCGGTTCTCGTGATAAGGCAGCATTTCACCGAAGGCAGTCATGCCGATAGTCCAGGCGCCCGGCTGGGTCAGCGCTTCCTTGTAGTCGGCTCCGATGTTGAGTTCGGCGATTTCCCGTTCCCAGCGCGAACGGCTGGCGGATCCCTGATAACCGAAACCGCGCAGATAGTTCCGCTTGTCGTCGCCGGTGTTGCGGAAACGGGGAATATAGAATCCCGCCGGGCGGCGGCCCTTGAAATAAAACTCTTCGAAACCGTCCACCTCGCCGGTGGCGCCCATGCGGAAATGGTGATCCATCACATTGTGGCCGAGTTCGCCCGAGCTGCTGCCGAGCCCTCCCTCCCACACGTCGGTGGCCGAGTTCATCAGAACCCAGGTCGAGTTGAGCGTCGAAGCGTTGAGGAAGATCACATCGGCGGTGTATTCATAGGTCAGGTTCGTTTCGGCATCGATGATCTCGACACCGCGAGCCTTCTTCTTGTCCTTGTCGTAGAGGATTTCCTTGACGATGGAGAAAGGCCGGAGCGTAAGATTTCCAGTAGCGAGTGCCGCCGGCAGGGTCGATGACTGCGTGCTGAAATAGCCGCCGAAAGGACAGCCCAACCGGCACTTGTTGCGGAACTGGCAGCGCGTGCGCTCCTGATCGGGAAGTTCCTGGGTGATGTTGGCGCAGCGCGAATTGATGAGGTGGCGTGTGCCTTTAAAGGCGGTTTTCAACCGGCGTGCCACATCCTCTTCAACGCAATTCAGCGGAATAGGCGGCAGGAATTCACCATCAGGAAGAATGTCCAGCCCCTCGCGGCTGCCGGAAATGCCGGCGAAACGCTCAACATAATCATACCAGGGAGCAATGTCCTGATAGCGGATCGGCCAGTCAACGGCGATCCCTTCTTTGGCATTGGCCTCGAAATCGGTCTGCGACCAGCGGTAGGTCTGGCGTCCCCACAGCAGCGAACGGCCGCCGACGTGATAACCACGGAACCAGTCGAAACGCTTTTCTTCGACATAGGGCGTTTCCTGCTCGTCGGCCCACATGCCGAGCGTGGCCTCTTCCAGCAGATAGTCGCGGCTGAGCACCGGATACTTCGCCTTCATCTCCTGCGTGGCGCGGTTGCGATGGGGATAGTCCCAGGCTTCCTTGTCGGCATTCTGATAGTCGGTAATGTGCTCGATGTTTCTGCCGCGCTCCAGCAGCAGAACCTTCAGGCCTTTTTCCGTGAGTTCCTTTGCAGCCCAGCCTCCACTTATGCCTGAACCGACAACAATCGCATCATAATGATTGTCCGCCATGATAACTCCTCCGATTGGTACTTGGGTAAAAAGTCGACGAGACAATGCGCTCCCCGTCGCAACGCGGCGGAAACTTCATCATGCGTCTGTCGAACCTTATGCGCCCCGGCGAAACCGGCCGCCGGGGTGCGGTTCTGGTTTTACTGGCAGTGTTTACTGAATGGTCGGCAGGCGCTCGCTCAGGAACGCGTTGCCCTTGGTCACGACCGCTTCGGCATCGAGCGGAAGGTCGTGTTCAAGAATGAACCATTGTGCGCCGGCATGTTTGGCCGCCGGCAGGATCGTCTTCCAGTCGAGAACGCCGGTGCCAATCGTTGCAAAGCCGCGCTCGTTTTCGGCCGTGCCGGCCGGTGCATTGTCCTTGGCGTGGATTGCAAAAACCCGACCGTTCAGAGTGCCGAGGAACTCAGCCGGATCATTGCCGCTGCGCGCCACCCAGGCGACGTCGAGTTCGCTCTGCAGTTTCGGACCTGCGGCATCGAGCAGCAGTTCAAGCGCCGTCTTGCCGTCGAACTTGACCATTTCAAAATCATGGTTGTGATAGGCCATGGAGAGGCCAGCCGCGGAAAGCTTGTCGGCATATCCGCCAAGTTCCTTGCCGAAGGCTGTCCAGCCTGCGGCGTCCTTAGGGCGGTCTTCGGGCTTGAGGAACGGCACGGTCACGACCGGATTGCCGACAGCCTTCTGCTCGGTGATGACATCGTCGAGATTGCCGCGAAGCTTGTCGATCGGCACATGCGAGGAAATGACCTTGATCTTGTGCTTTTCCAGAAGCGCGTTCAGCTCGCTGGCGCTGACCTTCTGCATATCCACCGTTTCCACGGCGGATACGCCCGCGCGGTTGAGGATGGCAAGCTGCTCTTCAAGCGTTCCGGCGTTGCGCAATGTGTACATCTGCGCGGCAATCGGCAGCGTCTTGCTGTCATCGGCAAAAACCGGATTTGCGATACCGGCCGCCAGTCCGACGACGAATGCCATCTTTGCGAATTTTGACTTCAACGTTTTCAAACGCGTAACTCCCTTTCCGTTTGATCAATATGACGACACGCCTGCCCGTGATCTTCCGAACAATTAGTCGGGTAATGCTGGGCACAACCTCCGATGCCCTGCGTCGTCAGTCCCCGATATCCAGTGATCAAGATGTCGATCTCTACCCAGGACGAGGTCAGGCTGGACCGCACGGCCGCATCGATGAATGCGAGACCCGCAAGGCCGTCCTCTATGCCGGGATAAATCACATCCCCGGCGGCTGCTTTTCCCTCCCTTTTTGCGATGATTGCGTCTGCGGCTTCACGGTAGATCGTCGCAAAACCCTCGAGATATCCCTCCGGATGCCCTGATGGCACACGGCTGACGCGGTTTGCGGCAGCGCCTGCGCCCGCGCCATTGCGCGTAATCAGCCGCTTGGGCTCGCCGTAAGGTGTGAACCAAAGCTCGTCCGGCACGCGGTGGTGCCATTCAAGGCCGCCCTTATCGCCATAGACCCTGAGCGACAGGGCGTTTTCATTGCCGACAGCGATCTGGCTTGCCCAGAGCATGCCCTTCGCGCCGCTTTCGTAACGCAGCAGAATATTGGCGCTGTCATCCAGCTGCCTGCCCGGAACGAAGGAAGTGAGATCTGCGTAGAGGCTCGCGGGAATTTCACCGGTCACGAAGGCGGCGGCGTTGAAAGCGTGGGTGCCGATGTCGCCGATTGCCCCGCCCGCGCCCGAGCGGCTCGGATCTGTGCGCCATTCCGCTCCCTTTGCGCCGGTCTTTTCGACCGCTTCGGTCAGCCAGTCCTGCGCATATTCGGCCTGGACATGGCGCAGCTTGCCGATGGCGCCGTTGGCCACCATCTCCCGCATCTGCCGCAACATGGCATAGCCGGTGTAATTATGCGTGAGGATGAACAGCCTGTCGGATGCCCTCACGATCTTCGCCAGCTCCTTGGCCTCCTCCAGCGTCGCGGTGACGGGCTTGTCGCAGATGACATGGATGCCAGATTCGAGAAAGACCTTGGACGGGGCGAAATGCAGGTGATTGGGAGTGACGATGGCGACCGCCTCGATACCGTCTTCACGACCGGCCTCGGCCGACGCCATCTCCTCAAAAGAAGCGTAGGACCGCTCGGGCGCAATGCCGAGCAGGGTTGCCGAAGCGCTGGCGCGTGCCGGGTCGGAGGAAAGCGCACCGGCGACCAATTCGTAACGGTCGTCGAGCCGCGCGGCGATACGATGCACCGCGCCGATAAAGGCACCCTGACCGCCACCCACCATGCCGAGACGAATGCGGCGGCTATTAAATCTTGCTGTTGCGGAGGACATGTCTATCCCTTTCAAAGCCCGAGAAGGCGACGGTTGGCGGCATCATCGGCGCCGCTCTTGGCGAAATCGTCGAAAGCCCGCTCAGTCACGCGGATGATGTGATTTTCAATGAAGCCGGCACCTTCACGCGCCCCGTCCTCCGGGTGTTTCAGCGCGCATTCCCACTCCAGCACGGCCCATCCTTCGAAGTCGTATTGGGTGAGCTTGGAAAACACCGCGCCGAAATCGACATGCCCGTCGCCGAGTGAGCGAAAGCGCCCCGGCCGGTCGACCCAGCCTTGATAACCGCCATAGACGCCGGACCGGCCGGTCGGATTGAACTCGGCATCCTTGACGTGAAAGGCCCGTATGCGCTCGTGGTAGATATCGATGAAATCAAGATAATCCATCGCCTGAAGCACGAAGTGCGAGGGATCATAAAGGATGTTGGCGCGGGAATGATTGCCGGTCGCCTCCAGAAAACGCTCGAAGGTAATGCCGTCATGCAGGTCTTCGCCGGGATGCAGCTCGTAGCAGAGATCGACGCCATTCTCCTCGAATGTATCGAGAATGGGCGTCCAGCGCTTGCCGAGTTCAGCAAAGGCCATTTCGACAAGACCTGCGGGGCGCTGCGGCCACGGATAAACGAAAGGCCACGCCAGCGCGCCGGAAAAACTCGCATGGCTCTCGAGGCCCAGATGCTGCGAGGCTTTCGCCGCGCACTTCAGCTGGTTGACCGCCCATTCCTGACGCGCCTGCGGTTTGCCGCGCAGTTCGGCGGGCGCAAAACCGTCGAACATCTCGTCATAGGCAGGATGAACAGCGACGAGCTGGCCCTGAATATGGGTTGAAAGCTCGGTGATCTCGACGCCTGTCTCGGCCAGACGTCCCTTGATATCATCGCAATAAGCCTTGGAAGCGGCAGCTTTCTCGAGATCGAAGAGCTTGGGATCGGTCGGCACCTGAATGCCCTTGTAACCAAGGGAAGCCGCCCATTGGCCGAGATTGTCGAGCGTGTCGAAGGGTGCCTTGTCCCCGACAAATTGCGCGAGGAAAATCGCCGGGCCTTTGATCGTCTTCATGTCCTTACACTCCTTGCATTCACAGTCTGGCCGCTACCGGTGCGGCGAACGGCAGGGCGCGACCGAGCCGCGCACCACCAGTTCCGTATCCAGCACGATGGTTTCGGCCGTGCGTTTGCCATTAAGCCGGTCGACCATCAGCGCCATGGCTTTGCGGCCCATTTCCTGCCGGGGCTGGCGCACTGTCGTTAGCGGTGGTTCGAAGGCATTGGCGAAAATTATATCGTCGAAGCCAATGACCGAGACATCGGTCGGCACGGACAGCCCGCGCCCGCGCAGCTCGCTGATCGCGCCAATCGCCATCTGGTCGCTCGAGGCGAAGATGGCGGTGAAGGAAATGCCGTTTTCGAGAAGTCCGGCAATCGCCTGTCTACCGGCTTCGATGCTGTAATCGCCTGTCACGACGAGTTCATCCGCGTAACCGATACCCGCTTCCTCAAGCGCGTCGCGGTAGCCCTCGAAACGCTCCTGTGCCAGACTTTCCGGAAAAGGTCCGGCGAGATGCGCGATCTTCGTGTGCCCTGCTTCGATCAGATGATGCACGGCGTTTTTGGACGCGGCGCGGTTATCGACCTTGACGGTGGGCAGCGCGATGCCTGGCACGGTTTCCGAAGCGATGACGATCGGCGGCAGCGCGTCACCCTGACCGAGAAGCTCTGAAGGAAACTGGCCGGTCATCAGGATGAGGCCGTCAGCATGTTTCTGCCTGACCATGTCGATATGTGTCGCCACGCGGTTTTCGTCGTTACGGGCGTCGCCCATGAGCACCTTGAAGCCCGCCTCCCCCGCCGCTTCCTCCACGCCCTTGTAGATCTCGAGATAAAAGGGGTTGCCGATATCGCGAACGAGAAGAATGACAGTGTTGTTGGATTGACGCCTGAAGCTTGCGGCCTGGGCGTTGGGAACAAAGTTCGCCTGCCTGACGGCATCGAAAACCTTCTTCCTCGTTTCCGGGCGGACTTTGTCGGGTTGTTGCAGCGCCCGTGACACGGTCGCGATCGAAACGCCCGCGAGAGCTGCAACTTCCCTGATATTCGAACCTTGGTCTTTGCTCATCTGTCACACACGCAACTGCTTTTGGCGGCCATAAAGCAGCATCAGCGCAAGTAACGTGACTCCGAATATGATCTGCCGGGCCCATACATCGAGGTTGAGCGTTATCAGTACGCTTTGCAGAATGGTGAGCGCAACTGCCCCGGCCATGGTTCCGATATATCCGCCCGCACCACCGGCAAGCGAAGTGCCGCCGATGACAACAGCGATGATCGATGGAAGGACATATTGGTCGCCGACAGAAATGAAGGAGGTGCCGGTATAACCGATCACGCAGACCCCGGTCAGACCGGCAAACAGGCCGGACAGGCCGTAAAGCAGCGTGCGGATCAAAGACACGGGCAATCCGACCAACGTCGCCGCCCGCTCGTTGGAGCCGATGGCGTAAATGGAGAAGCCGAAGGCCGTGCGGCGCAGCACGAACAGCATGATCGCGGCAATGCCAAGCCAGACGAAGAGGACGCCGGGAATACCGAAAACGAGAGGCCGGTTGATGAAACCCGCCAGGAGGGGCGCCGCCGCACCTGATGGAACGCCCTGCGAATAGACCACAAGCCCGCCCTGGATCACCGCTGTCATGCCGAGTGTCATGACCAGCGGGGGAATGCGCACGAAGGTGATGCCGAGGCCATTGATGAGGCCGATCAGGAAGGGAATGCCACCTGCGACCAGTATGGCGAGCGGTATTCCGACATTCTGTCCGTTCATCATGTTGCCGGCAAGGACCGCGCCGAGCGAGATCATCGCGCCGACGGACAGATCGATGCCTTCGCGTCCGCCGAGGATCACAAGATTTTGGCCCGCCGCGACGATGCCGAGAATGGCGGCGATCGTCAGCAGCCGCACGATCTGCGACCCCTGTGCGAAGCCGGGCGACAACAGTTCGCCGACCAGCAGCAGGAAGACTGACGCGCCAATCGCAATGGTCAGCGGATCGGTGATGATGGATTTGATTTTCAAACCGGAATTTGTCATCTCAACGCCTCGTCACCAGAACGCCGCCGGCAAGTGCCGTCAGCACGATCAACCCCTGCACCAATGTCTGGTACTCGAAGGGCAAGCCCGCAAAGAAAATCACATTGCCAATCATGCCCAGCACCAGCGCGCCGGCGATCGATCCTGTCGAGCTGCCGAAGCCGCCGGAAAGTGCTGTGCCGCCAAGAACGACCGCCGAAATGGAGGAGAGCGCCAGGCTTGCACCGAGCAAGGGGTCGCCGGAGGCGGTCTCGCCCGTCAGGCACAGCGCTGCGAGCGCTGAAAACAGACCGGAAATCATGTAGGCGCCAATGCGAATGCCGGAGAGGCGCAGGCCCGTCTGGAAAGCGCCCGTGCGATTGCCGCCCACGGCCAACAAATGCACGTGAAACGGAATGCGCGACACAACGAGCGTAAAGGCAATACCAGCCAACAGCATCCACAGCACGAAAGGCAAACCGATGAAGCTGCCGGAATAGGTCTGCCAATAGGCTTCCGGCACGGGAAGACCGGCCTGCGGCAGAACCCAGATCGCCAGACCGGCGAAGATGATGCCCGTCGCGAATGTGGTGACGATGGGCTGGAAACGCAGGCCGGATATGAACAGGCCGTTGACCAGCCCACAGATCAGTCCGACCGCAACTCCCGCTCCCATGCCTGCAACGACGGCACCTGCCGTTCCGCCAAGTGCAGCGATGACGCTGACGGTAACGACATTGGCGAGCGCTACGATGCTTCCGACCGACAGATCTATATCCCCGGCCAGAATGACATAGGTCTGACCGATGGCGACCAGGATCAGGGGAAGAAACGTCGTCAGGTTCGACTGCAATACGGCCGGCTGCACGAAAGACGGCTGCAGAAACGTGTTGACGCCGATGAGAACGGCCAGAACCACAAGAGTTATGATCCAGGGTTGCTTGCGCACAAAACCGAGGGAATTCATGCGGCGTCTCCATAGGCGGCGCGGGTCATGTTGACGGATGTCATGTCGGCTCCGGTCAGCTCCGCAGAAATGCGTCCGCCGTTGAACACGAGAATGCGGTCGGCATATTCGAGGATTTCCGCATCTTCCGAGGAATAGAGAAGAATGGTCGCGCCCGCGTCAGCCTGCTGGCGCATAAGCGCGAAGAGATCGGCCTTGGCGCCAAGATCGATACCCTTGGTCGGATCATCGAGCAGCAGCAGTTTCGGCGCGGTGGCAAGCCAGCGGGAAATGAAGATTTTCTGCTGGTTGCCACCTGAGAGCGTGCCTATCGGCATATCCATGCCAGCAAACTTCGTCTTCATGTCGTCCGCGACCTTCTGCACACGCGGCTTCAGCGTCGCGGGCCGGACCAGTCTCATCTTTTCGCGCACCATCAGAGCTGCAACGAGATTTTCGAAGATCGACCGGCCCTGAAGCGAGGCATCACGCCCGCGGTCGCCCGACACATAGGCAAAACCGTTATGGACCGCCTGCGAAGGCTTGCCGATGGCGACATCACGGCCCTCGAAGTGGATTTGCCCGGCGGCAAAGGGGCTTGCGCCAAACAGGCCCTTCAGCAAGGCCGACTGGCCCTGCCCCTGCAATCCCGCCAAACCGACGATTTCACCCGGATAGGCTTCAAGACTGACACCGCGAACACCCTCGCCCGCAACGTCCGTCACCTTCAGGCTGGGCGCTGCACCTGCGCGTCCCTGCTGGCGGGCAGGCGCGGCGCGGACATCGCCGACCATGTCATGCACCACGGCCTCGCGGGTGGTAGCGGCGGTGTCGAGTTCCGAAATGGTCGCACCGTTACGCATGACGGTTATGCGGTCGCAGACAGCAAAAACCTCATCGAGCCGGTGGGAAATCATGATGGTGGAGATACCGTCCGCCTTCTTGGCTCTGAGTATCTCAAAAAAACGCTCGGACTGGCGGCCATCAAGTGCCGCCGTTGCCTCATCCATGATCATGAGGCTGGCATTCTGGGCGAAAACTTTCAGGATTTCGACGAGCTGGCGCTGATCGGGCGGCAGATTGCCGACGATCGCATCCGGCTCCAGACCGGTGCCGGCAACACCGTCAAACAGCGCGATCAGCCTGCGCGCCTCGGCTTTCAGGGCCTTGCTGTCGACAAAAACGCCGCGCTTCGGTTCGCGACCGAGAAAAATATTGTCAGCGACGGAAAGCTGCGGAATGAGGCTTAGCTCCTGATAAAACAGCGCAATGCCGGCATTTTCGGCGTCACGCGGGCTTTTGAAGCGCACGTTTTCGCCGTTGAACCGGATGGTGCCGCTGGTCGGCGCGACCGCACCTGCAACGATCTTGCAGAGCGTGCTCTTGCCGCAACCATTGGCGCCCAGCAGCGCGTGAATTTCACCGCGACCAACGGTCAGCCTGCCGTCGGAAAGCGCACGCACGGCGCCAAAATTCTTCTGTATGCCGGCCGCTTCCAGAGCGTTCGCCATCGCATGTCCCCGAATTTTACTTGTCATTGTGCTTCGTCACTGGCGGACGCGCGCAATACGCGGTCCACATTCGAATTTCAGGTTTCGGGCTGGCGTTTGCGGCCAGCCCGAGACTGATCTTACTTGAAGAACTCGCCAGCCTGTTCCGGCGTCACGGTTGCCGTGACAGACCAATAGCCCGGCTTACCTTCGGCCGACTTGATGTTGTCCGCGAGGTTGTCGTTGCTGACGAAGGGGATCGGAATATAGATGGCGTTTCCGTAGGTACCGCCGAAAATGCCGTCCTTGAATTCCTTGCCCTGCAGCTTCAGAACCGCAACGTTGAGCGCGCTGGCCATGACACCCGGAGGATTGACGGAGGCGCCGGAGTTGAACTTTTCCTTCTCCCAGCGCGTCATGAAGTCCTTGCGGATTTCACCTGTCGCGGCGATGTCCTTGGTCTTGCCGGCGGCTTCGATTGCGCGCCATGCGCCATCGGCCATGCCGTCTTGTACCCACACACCGCTGATATCGGGATAGGTGGCGAGAAGGTTCTGCATCGCCTGCTGGCCCTGCGCCTGATCCCAGCTCGCATTGGCTTCGTTCAGCACCTTGATATCAGGATATTTCTTGAACACTTCGCGGTAACCGGCGACGCGGGCTTCGTTGGCGGGATTGCCGGCGATACCGTTGATCGCGACGACGCTTCCCTTGCCCTTCAGCGAATCCGCAAGCCACTGTGCGGACTGTGCCGCCCAGGCCTTCTGGTCGATGCCGACATAGATCGCGTCCTTAGAAGACACTTCCGCGTCGGTTGCGATGACGAGAATGTTGCGTGCCTTCGCCTGAGCGAAGATCGGATCAAAAGCAGTCGGGCTGCCGGGATTGATGAGGATCGCATCAACGCCCTGGTTCATGAAATTGCGGATATGGCCGATCTGCCCCTGCACATCGACATTACCGCTCTGAACGACGACTTCGACCTTCACGCCCTTTTCGCCCCACGCCTTTGCGGCAGCCTGGGCTTCCTCGATCATCTGCGTGCGCCACTCGCTGCCGACGAAAGAATTGGAAAGACCGATCTTGAAGCTCTGTTCCTGAGCATGCACGGACGTGCCCGCCGCCAGCACCATAGCGGCAGCAGCCATCAAATGTTTAAACATGAAAATTTGCTCCTCCAAGCACGGTTTTTAACCGATGAAACCGTTTACATCAGTAAATGTAACCGGTTTCATAAATGAGTCAACCCAGCTGGGATTTTTTATGCACCCGTTGCCACAACGAATTGCCGACCCTTTGGCGGAGAGATGGGGCGGCAATTTAAGGAGGAACAGCGGCATCATATTGGCGTGGATTGCAGGGCTGATAACGCCCCAATTTTGTTCGTGTGCAGACAGCTTGAAGCTCCGCTACTTCAACAAGAACAAGCTGCTGGCGTGCGTCTATAGACCGGTTGGCGTGAGACTAATTGCCCCCATTCACCATCTTGGTACGGGCCAAAGCGTCCGCGAGATCGTTCCCGGCTATACCGGAATGTCCCTTGCACCACGCTATCTCGACGTTCGGATTACAAAGGAGCAAACGATCCACATTCTGCCACAGAACGCCATCTGGTATCTGTCGTTTGCGTTTTCGCGAATCTGGATTGATGCGCTTCCACCCGTTGCTACGCCAAATTTCGCGCCAGCGATGGCAACCTTCCATCACGTGAGCGGAGTCTGTCCAGAGCTTGGCTGGCCGGCCTGGAGCCTGTGCATCGAGCCATAAAAGTGCATTCATGACCGCCATGACTTCAAACGAATTGTTCGTAAGTCCGATTTCCGTTCCTCGCGCAGCATGGATCTGCCGCTCGGTTTCAAACACGATGAATGCCCAGCTTCCCGATAATGCTACAGGGTCGTATGAACCATCCGCGTAGATGACGAGTGGAGCAGTCATGGAGCTCGTTTCCTTGCGTCAGAGGCGCTTGGAAAGAATGACAGCGCTTTCGGGTGTTTTCTGTAGATAGCTTGTACAATCATCTTATTCGAGTCAGATTCACGTCCAGGGATGAAACATGATCTTCAAACGCATCGTCGCAGGAATAGTCGATCTCATCTTGCTCATCAGTGTGGCGTTTGCACCGACATTCATCGCCGCAGAGTGGCTACCGCAGTATATGGACGCTCCAGCGGGGCAACCGCCGACACCTCTGATGGGCGTAACGCTTTTATGGCTGGCATCCGTGTTGTTTTGCTATTTCCCGGCCTTCGAAAGCAGCGCCTTCATGGCAACTCCCGGAAAACTGCTAATGCGATTAAAGGTCGTCCGGCGCACCGGCGAAAGACTGACTTTTACGCAAGCGCTCTATCGCATGGTCTTCGGCCCGCTCGCAATATGGTTTCTGCCCTGGTACCGCGACCATTTCTCGGGTGGTGCAATTGTAAAGGACCGCTGAGTTCGTGGTTGTATGATTTCACACTCAACCCCTCACCTTTCCCGTTTCCCATTACCAGTCCCGTTTCAAGGACGGCGGCAGGTCAGGATGAAACGACGGTAGACAAAAGTTCGCAGCCTGTTGCGCAGGTTGGTGTTTTTCCGCTGCGCTCTCGCAATCGGGGCATGTGAGTGCAGTTCGATGCCGGTAAAGCCGGCGGCGATCAGGAGCGGCGTCAGCATCTGCGGGCGCAACCCCTGCCCGAACGGAAGCGCCTTCATGATTGCGGCATGATGGCTGCTTTGGGCGCCATCGTAATTCTTGTCGGCCCCCACCGAAAGATCGATGAGCCGGATCAAAAGGCTGGCGAGACGCCCTGCCGGTTTTGGCGTTGCCCAGTCACCATCGAAAAACAGGAGCCGACCGCCCGGACGAAGCAGCCTGAACCACTCGCGGAAGGTCTCCTCAGGCTGCGTCAGTGTCCAGACCAGATGCCTGCAAATGATCGCATCATAGGACGCATCCGGCTCCATGGTGTTTTCGGCATCCGCCATCACGAAACGTAGCCTTGGTTTTTCCGCATGTTTGGCGCGCGCTACGGATAACATCGCTTCTGAAAAGTCGAGTGCCGTGACCTCGTGGCCGAGATCATGAATAAGCCGCGTCACCTCGCCGGTGCCACAGGCCAGTTCAAGGATATGTTTCGGCTCAGGTCCCACCGGGTCGCGGATCGGCTTCTGCCATGCATTGGCCTCGGCGCCAGCTGCTATCTTGTGTCCAAAGGCCAGATCGAAAGTCTCTGATCTTTTCGACCAATAATCGCGGATTTCCTCCTTGAGATCGAAGTTGCCGCCATCCATGGTCTATTCCTTTAAGTACTCAAATCGCATCCGCTGCGGCGAATGATAGCTTGCTTCACAATGTGATGCCAAGTTAGCCCATGCGACATCACTGGAAAATCAGAAGTCTGTCGCCCCAAGATATGGATAATAAAAAACATATCTATTTCAACATATAAGTGCAGTTTCCTGATGTGATTTATAACTCTCCTGATGCCTCCCGGCGCCTTTGCTCGAGCTCTTCGCTATACCGCCTCAGCGTATGGCTTTCCGTCAGCAGGCCAACGGGTCGGTTTTCAATCTTGTCGTTGACGACAACGAGAGCTTCGCTTTCCGTAGCGTCGAAGGCTGCCGCCGCCTGACGTGCGTTCATCGCCGGCAGCAGCACGTCGTTCCTGTAATTGAGGTAGGTCTCGAGGCTGATCTTGGAGGGATCGCGATCCATCGGATCGGCGTAGATTTCCGGCACGAGGACCATGCCGGCATAACGCCCGTCATCATGTGTCATGATAACCCGCTGCGTCGAGCCTAGCGGAAACTTCTCCTTGAAGGCCGGAAGTCCCATGCTGACATTAGCCTTGCGAATATCGGCGCGCATCATCTTGCCCACCGTCAGGTCGCGGATCCAGCCGATATCGTGGGCGCTGCGAATACTTTCGCCCCGCAGGTGAAAACGCCAGGTGGCGAAGGAGTAACCGAAGGTGGTGCGTACCACGAGCGATGTCGTGATGACGGCCGCCAACACCAAAGCCGTGATCTGGAAGTCTCCGGTCAGTTCCAGCGCCAGAAACGTCATCGTCAGAGGACCGCCGATAATGGCGGCGGCAAAAGCACTCATGCCGACCACGGCGTAGACCACGGGTGCTGTCGAGCCATATCCGATATAGGGTGCGCAGAGTGCGAAAATCTTGCCGACCAGCGACCCCATGAACAGCGAGGCAAAAAACAGACCGCCGCGGAAATTCGAGCCGATGGAAATCGCGCTCGCCGCAGCCTTCAGCAGGAAAAGCCCGGCCAGCCCGTATATCGTCAGATCGGCATCGATGTTGAGATGGAGCGCACCGTGGCCGCTCGACAGGACCTGCGGTGAAATCAGCGCAAGTGCGCCCACCGCCACGCCACCGATTGTTGGACGCAGCCATCCGGGAATGGCGCTTTTGCGGGCCGTTTCCTCGATAAGAGAGACCGTCTGCATCAGCACGATGCCGATAAACGCGCATACCACGCCGAGAAAGATGGCCGGTACATAATCCGGCGGCGTCACACGGCTGGCATCGTAGATATCGATGGACAAGCCATGTCCGCCGATAAGCCCTGCCACGATGCTGGCCACCAGCGCCGAGACAATGAGCGGCGCGAGTGTCACAACGGTATAGGTGCCGATGATGAGTTCTATGGCATAGAATGCCCCGGTCAGAGGCGCGTTGAAGGCAGCGGCAATGGCACCAGCAGCACCACAGCCGACGAGGATGCGCATGTCTCCTCGTCTCAGCTTAAGCTTGATGCCGATCTTGGAGGCCACACCGCTGGCGATCTGCGTATAGCCTGCCTCAAGCCCGACAGATGCGCCGAAGCCGTTTGAGACGATGTTCTGCACGCAGACGATGATGCTGTCCGTCAGCGACAGGCGGCCGCCATGCAGCGCATTCGCCTCGATAGGGTCGACCATCGGCTTTTTGCGGGTTTTCGAAAGAATGAAGAGGATCAGGCCGAGTACGATGCCGCCAATGACCGGCCCGGCAAGCACGATCCAGCCGGAGAGTTCACTGCTACTCAGCCGCTCGACACCGAAGACCAGCACATGCAGGGCCGTACTCAATCCGCCGATCAGCGCCACCAGAAGGCCGGCCGCAATGCCGATGAGGACGGCGAGAGCCACCAGCCCCAGCTCGCCGCGCCGGAACATCGCCCGCAGGCGACTGGAGCGCAGATTGTCGAAGAAGCTCGCCATACTGGGTGCACGGAAAGGCCGGGTCGACATGCTGTTCCTTTTCAGGCGATATTAGGGCGCTTCAATCTCGAGTTCGACTTCGAAACGCATCTGGTCGTATGCCGGTTCAACATGATCAGGCGTTTCGCGCATCACCGTGTCATAATCGAGCGGAATGTGCATATGGGTCAAGATCGCCCTTTTGGGTGCAAATCTATCGATCCAGCCGAGCGCCTGTTCGAGCGAGAGATGGCTGGGGTGATAACGGTGCTGCAGCGCATCGATGACGAGGACGTCGAGACCGGCAAGCTTGGGCACGCTTTCGACCGGAAAATCGCTTACATCGGTGCAATAGGCGACATTGCCAATCCGGAAGCCGAGCGAGTGCACGTCACCATGCTGCTGCATGTGCACGTTGAAAGGTATCGACCCGCCTGCCCCGTCGATGATCAGGGTCGCGTCGATATCGGCGATGATCCGCGGCTCGACGATCGGCGGATAATTGCTGCCCGGAGGCGTTTCCAGGCAATAGGCAAAACCATCCCAGATGCGCGCCATGGTGACTGGATCGGCATAGATCGGAATGCGGCTCTGCTGAATGGCGAAATAGATGCGCAGATCGTCAATACCGTGCAAATGGTCGGCATGGGCATGAGTGTATAGAACCGCATCGACTGCCTCCACTTTGGCGGCAATCATCTGCTCGCGAAAATCAGGCCCAGTGTCGATGACGACGGTGGTCTTACCGCCATCAGGCCCGATCTGCTCCACCATGAAGGCCGCACGAGTACGCCGATTCCTGGGGTTTTCAGGATCGCAGGCGCCCCAGTCGCCGTTGATGCGCGGTACGCCGGGAGACGACGAACATCCGAGAACCGTAAAGCGGCGACGGTAGATTGCCACGCCTACACCCTTGTCATCTTCGAAAAGCAGCGGAAAGCATTCTCGGTGGTGATTTCGGCCATGCGCTCGAACGAGATGCCATGTACCTCGGCCAGCACTTCTGCCGTGTTTACTACATAAGAAGGCTCATTGCGCTTGCCGCGCCAACGCTTGGGCGCGAGATAAGGCGCATCCGTTTCCACCAAGAGACGGTTGAGCGGCACGGTGGCTGCAATATCGCGGATATCCTGCGATTTCGGGAACGTCAGAATGCCGGAAAAGGATACGTAACCGCCAAGTTCGACGCCGGTTTTGGCGAGATCGGGACCTGCGGAAAAGCAGTGCAGAATAAAGGGAAAAGCACCCTTGTCGCTTTCTTCACGCAGAATCGCAGCCATGTCCTCATCAGCGCTGCGGCTGTGGATGACGAGCGGAAGCTTGGTTCTCCGCGCCGCCTCGATGTGGCGAACGAGGCCGGTCTTCTGGTCTTCCGGCTTTTGCGTGTCGTAGAAATAATCCAGCCCCGCCTCGCCGATCGCCACGATCTTGTCGTGGCTCTCGGCAAGCCGCACAAGCTCGTCGGCCGAAATGTCGAGTTCTTCGTCGGCATTGTTCGGATGCGTGCCGACCGAGCAGAAAACCGACGGATATTTTTCCGCAATCTTCAGAAGCTCGGGCAGACGGCGCACCCGGGTCGAGATCGTCACCATCTGGGCAACGCCGGAAGCATGGGCGCGGGCGATGATATCGTCGCGCTCAGCCTCGAAATCGGGAAAATCCAGATGGCAATGCGTATCGATCAGCATGGTCGTCGCCTTCACGCTTCCGGTGCGACGTAACGCGGGAAGACCGGCTTCGGTGCCTCAAGCGGCGTTCCCGGAACCAGACGTCCGGCTTCGCCGAGTGCGGCAAAATCCCGTTTGTCGGCAGGGGCAGCGACGAGATCGAGCAGCTTCTCGCAGGATCCCGGCATGAAGGGCTGCAACAGAATGCCGATCTGGCGGACGACTTCCGCCGTCACGTAAAGCACGGTGCCCATGCGTTCTGGGTCGGTCTTCTTCAGAGCCCACGGCTCCTGCGACGCGAAATAGCGGTCGGTTTCCGAAACGACGGCGATGATGGCCGCAAGCGCGCGATGGATGAGCTGCTTGCCCATCTCCTCACGGCAGAGTGCCAGAAGCCCGTCGGCGGAGGCGAGCATCGCCTTGTCTTCATCGGTCAACGGCCCGGGCGTCGGGATCTGTCCGTCACAATTCTTGACGATCATCGACAGCGAACGGCTGGCCAGATTGCCGATGCCATTGGCAAGATCTGCGTTGATGCGGGTGGCGATGCCCTCTTCGCTATAGCTGCCGTCCTGGCCGAAGGAGACTTCGCGCATGAAGAAATAGCGGACCTGATCGAGACCGAAATGGTTGACCAGATTGACCGGATCGACGACGTTGCCGAGCGACTTAGACATCTTCTCGCCCTTGTTGAGCAGGAAGCCGTGCGCATAAACCCGCTTGGGCAGCGGCAGCTTGGCGCTCATTAGGAAGGCCGGCCAATAGACCGCGTGGAAGCGAATGATGTCCTTGCCGATGATATGCACGTCGGCCGGCCAATATTTTGCGCGCGGACCGTTCTTGTCTTCGATGTAACCCGTAGCGGTAATGTAGTTGGTCAGCGCATCGACCCAGACATACATGACGTGCTTCGGATCATCAGGAACCTTGATGCCCCAGTCGAATGTCGTGCGGGAAATCGACAGATCCTTGAGGCCGGATTTGACGAAGGAGATGATCTCGTTGCGACGCTCAGCGGGACCGATGAAATCCGGGTTCTCCTCGTAGAGCTTCAGCAGCTTGTCCTGATATTCGAAGAGCTTGAAGAAATAGCTCTCCTCCTCGACCCATTCGACGGGCGTGCCCTGCGGCCCATAGCGAACGCCGTCGGCGCGCACTTCCGTCTCGTCCTCGCCGTAATAGGCCTCGTCGCGCACGGAATACCAGCCGGCATAGCTGTCCTTGTAGATGTCGCCGCTGTCGGCCATCAGGTTCCAGATATTGCGCGAGGTCTCATGGTGACGTTCTTCCGTGGTGCGGATGAAATCGTCGTTAGAGGCGTTAAGGAGCTTGCCCATCTCGCGGAACTGATCGGAATTGCGCTGCGCCAGCTCTTCCGGCGAAATGCCTTCCGCCCGCGCTGTCTGCTGCATCTTCTGGCCGTGTTCGTCGGTGCCGGTCAGGAAGAAAACATCCATTCCATCCAGGCGCTGAAAGCGTGCCATGGCATCCGTCGCAATCAGTTCGTAGGCATGGCCGATATGCGGCTTGCCGTTAGGATAGGAGATTGCGGTGGTGATGTAGAAGGGTGTCTTGTCTGTCATGACGGTCTATCGACTTTACAGGCTGTTTTTTGGATAGACCGCTCTTAAACGATTGTTCGCAACAGCGAAAGCAAAAGCGTACGTTCCGTACGATCTCTTGGGTCTCACACGCCGCGAACATCTTCCAGAATGGAAAGCACCATCTGCTTCTTGTCGAGATTATAGGCCTGCGCCACGGTAATTCGTTCCGAAAGCGTCGACGAAAGGCGCGCATGTTTCTCTGCCGCCGAGATATCACCGGCCATCGCCGCCGCTCTTGCACGCGCCATCAACTCCTCCGTCACGTGCTCCATGAAGAAGCCGAGAACGATATCGCCATCCTTCTGTGCCAGAACTTCGGCAAGCTTGTGCATCTGCTTGCGTGCACCGGGCCCTTCGGCCGTCATGACGGAGGCGAGCGCCTCCACAATGTCGGAGCCGCCGTAATTCATCAGTTTTAATGCCTGCGCGACGCTGCCCTTGGAGGCGGAAAGCAACGCATCCCGCTTTTCGCCAGCCGGGCTGATACCGAGATGATCGAGCGACTGCACCATATCCGCATCCGAAAGCGGCAGCAGACGGAGCGGCATGCAGCGCGAGCGGATTGTCGGCAGCAATTTGCCCGGCGCATGCGACAAAACGAGGAACATCGCCCGCTTTGGCGGCTCTTCCAGTATTTTCAGAATGGCGTTTGCGGCATTGCGGTTTAGATCGTCAGCCGGATCGATGATGACGATACGCCAATTGCCGGTGCCCGAGGTCTGCGAGAAGAAGTGCCCTGCCCGCCGCACCTCATCCACCGTGATGGCGGATTTCACGCGGCCGGTCTTTTCATCCGCCGGGCGGGTCAGATGCAGCAGATTATGCGACGCACCCGACGTTATCTGCCGGCTGACAAGCGATTCCGTATCGGGATCGGCCAGGAAATCCGGTGCTGTGGCTGGATCGGGATGGGTAAGTACGTAGTTGGCGAAACGGAAAGCGAGTGTTGCCTTACCAATGCCTTCAGGGCCTTCGATCAGGATCGCATGGTGGCCCTTGCCGGAGCGATAGGACTGCGCAAGAAACGCCTCCGCTTCGCCATGGCCGAAAAGCTTCGTGTTCTGCTGCGGCGCAATTGCGCCGTCGAGAACGCCCTGAACCTCACTCATGCGCCGTGCCCGCCGCAGTCTCCAGCCGCTCGAGCAAAGGCTCGACAAATGACATGACGTCTTCCGTCACTTTTTCTTCCGGCTGATCGGCATTGACGATCCGACAACGACGCGGCTCGGCAAGCGCAATATCCAGATAGGCTTCACGCCGCTTCTCGTGGGTCTCGATTTCCTCTTTTTCGAAACGGTCCGGTGCGGCACCCTCATCCGCACGCTTTCTGGCCCGGGCAAGGCCCTTTTCGGCGGCGATATCGAAGATCAACGTCAGTTCCGGTACGACGCCATCAATAGCAACGCGTTGCAGCGTCTCGATGAAATCCGGCTCCAGATTGCCGGTCGTACCCTGATAGACACGTGAGGAATCAAGAAACCGGTCACAAAGCACGATTGCGCCACGTTCCAGTGCCKGGCGAATGACCTCCTCGACATGGTCGTTGCGCGCTGCCGCAAACAGGATTGCCTCCATGCGCACGCCGAAGGATTCGGCAGCACCCGACAGCAGAACATGGCGAACGGCCTCCGCCCCCGGCGAACCGCCCGGCTCACGGGTCACGATCACATCGAAACCACGGTCGCGAAGCGCCTCGGCAAGCGTGCGAATCTGCGTCGACTTGCCAGCGCCTTCGCCGCCCTCGAAGCTGATGAACAATCCGGTCTTTTCGGCCAATGTCACGTCCTGTGAGGAATTCTCAGAAATATCGAAATGCCTGTTTACAGCATCGAACCGAAAAGTGTGAAGCGCTTTTCAGAAAATCCGGTGTCTGAACAAAAGCATAGGGAAAGTTGCGGCTTGCGGGATAGGCATCAGAGCCAGAACAGCAGCAATTCCTTGAGCGCCCCGGCTGCATTCTGCGTCAACGTGCCCTTGCCGACTGCCGTTCTCGTGTAAAGCGGCACTTCCCGCAACAGTCTTTCGCCCGAAAAAACCTTGAGTGTGCCGACATTCGCACCAGTGTCGAGCGGTGCATTGAGCGGCCAGCGATAGACGATCCGCCCGGAAATACGCTCGGGATTATTGACCGGTACCAGCACGCTGACATCTTCCCGGGGCGACAGGTCTATATGCGAGACATCGCCACCGTAGACGCTGACCGAACCTACAGCTTCGTCCTTTGCAAAAAGATGGCGTTTTTCGAAGGCCGTCAGCCCCCAGTCAACCACCCGGCGTGCTTCGTCCTGGCGCGTCTTGTCGTCGGCGATGCTGCCAAGCGCCAGATAGACCCGGCGGCCTTCCCGCTCGGCCGAAACGACAGCTGCGAAACCGCTGCCTTCCGCAAAACCAAGCCCGAGACCGTCTATGCCGTTACCCAGCAGAGAGTTCTTGTTGCGCTGGAAAATCCGGTTCCATTCGAAATCCGGCTTGGTGAAAAGCCCATAGCGATCGGGATAGGTATCGCGCAGATGCTGGGCGAGAAGCACCATATCCTTCGCGGTCGTCTGGTTGCCCGGATCGGGAAGACCCGTCGAATTGGCAAAGACACTGCGGTTCATGCCGAGTTCGCCGGCTCTCACCGTCATGCGCTTGGCGAAAGCGGAGTCGGACCCTGCCATGCCTTCGGCGACAATGATGCAGCCATCATTGGCGTTCTGCACAATAATTCCCGTCAGAAGATCGTTGACGCTGACGGAGGATTTCAGCGCTGCAAACATGGTCGAGGTCCGCGACGGCGCACCACCCGTGCGCCAGGCATATTCAGAAACGGGATAAGCTGTCTCGGGCGTTACCTGCCCTTTGGCCAGCGCATCCAGAATCACCTCCACAGTCATCAGCTTGGCAAGCGAAGCGGGCGGAAAGGATTGATTTTCATTCTGGGAAAGCAGCACCGTGCCGGTTTCGGCATCGATCATATAGGCCTGTTCGGCCTTGGCGATGAAAGGTGCTGTTTGCGTTTGCGCTTGCGCCGGACCGTTACCGAAAAACGCAAATGCGAGCGCTGCCGCGACCGGGAGAAAAGAACGATGAATGGCCTTGTGCATGAAACCGCCCAGCTTTCCCTGCCGCAACCCGCCGCTCGCGACGAAAACGCAAGTCAGCCATAAACTCTTCAACCCGTCAGCGCGTCTTCGCCTGCTGACGCTTCACATGGGCAAGTATGGAATCCTCGTTGAGCGCTCCGCGATCGACGAGCACGCTGTCGAACGCACGTGAGGTTCTCGAAACGGCAGAGGACTCCTCGGAATAAGCCGCTGCATATTTGGATGATGGCGTTGGCACGCGCAGATAGTTGCCGCCAGGTGCTGCCGGCTCACGCGTGAAATTGCCTTCCGGGCGCTCCGCCAGGAACGGACCGATTTCCGGCAGAATTGCAAATTGTTCGAAGGCCGGTGCGGGGCCGTTGACCAGCGGCATGGCCTGGAGCGCTGCATTCTTTTTGGTGCCAACCAGCGCCGTCTGCGTCGAAGCACCGTAATTCGGGTTGGATGTCGGGGCCGGCACGAAATTCGGCGAAGCCGAAGCCACCATGACACCAGTCGCGATCTGCCCTTCCGGCGCAACACCCGGAGAACGAGAGCCCTTCGGAACATAGGACGCCATCAGATAAGGCATGTCGTGCCCATCAAGCGGCGCGCGGCCTGCATATTGCACCCGCACATTCGCCGTTCCAGTGCCCTTCATGTCGAGAAGATCTGCGGTCTTGCTGGAAACGTCGATCAGGCGACCTTCATGGAAGGGTCCGCGATCGTTGACGCGCACCAGAACCGATGCACCGTTTTCCATATTGGTGATGCGCGCATAGCTCGGTAGGGGAAATGTCGGATGCGCAGCGGAAAGATGTTCCTTGTCATAGACCTCGCCATTTGCCGTCAGGCGGCCGTGGAAGGCGGAACCATACCAGGAGGCAAGACCGGTCTTGTTGTAACCCGGCTCTTCCTTCGGAAAATAACGTCGGCCCTTGACGGTATAGGCATTGCCGAGAAGCTCGCGCCCGCCGCCCTTGGGAATGTTCTGGCCGTCGGCCACGCGCGGGCTGGCTTTGACGCCATATTCCGATTCGGAGAAATATTCCTTGCTGCGCTTCTGCTTCGGTTTGGTCTCAGAGGTGGTGGAACACGAGGCTGTCGCGGCGCAAAGCACGGAAATTGCAAGCCACTTCACGCCCGATCTGGCGTTGATGCCGAGTTTCTTGACCGTAGATTTMAAATCGTCTGCCCCACGCTGCTTGCAGGCTCGAAGAACCGCACCCTCATTTGCCTCGATGCATGCCCCTGCCATCGAAGCACCTAACAGTCGCTTAATCTTGTGCATAACGTGGCAAAAATGCGAACGACTTCTGCAAATTCGATAAAATTGTAACGAACGTAGTTAACGATTTATGTCTTTTCCGCAGAGCGTGAAGCCTGATGGGCCTTTAAACGCGCCGTCTTGAGATGTCTCCTGCTCAAGGAACAAACGAAGCCCGACCGCGTTTTCTCCTCGCAAACACACGAGCTTCCGCCGGTTTTCGGCTGAGTGAGGGAACATGATCAAGTCAATAAAAACCGCCGGCCTGGCACTCGGCATCGCGCTGGTGTCCATTGCCGCGCCTATTCACGCAAGTGCGCAGGACATGGAGCTGCGGATCGGCCCCGACGGCGTTCGCCCGGTTATACGTGATCGCGACCGCGACATGGACCGACGAGGACCTCCGCGCATGCGTGGCTGCGGCGAACGCGAAGCCCGCGCCGCCGCCCGCGAGGCAGGCCTGCGCGACCCCGAAGTCGTGCGCGTCACCCCCGGCCGCGTCGTCGTCCAGGGCTTCACCCGCCGAGGACCGGAGCGCATCACATTCGCGAACGAACGCGGCTGCCCTGAACTCTAATACATTAATCAACGGAACCCGCCGAAAGGCGGGTTTCTTCATTTCGGTGATACAAGAAATTTCCAAGCCAAGAGAACACCGCGTCGCTAACGCTGCCGGTTCTCTTGATTTCAAACTCTCTGTTTGGAGTTTTATGGCAGATGGGGTGGGATTCGAACCCACGGTACGCTCTCACGCACGCCGGTTTTCAAGACCGGTTCCTTAAACCACTCGGACACCCATCCATCGGTGGTGAGGCTTTATAGCGTTTTGAAAAAGGCCGTCAATCCCGATGGCGCACGCGCGCACAGCCTCTTCGCATCCGTCAGCAACTCATTGTCCTTGTGTCGTTGCCGGCGGCAGCAGAGACCCCTCGCCCGAAGGAAGTGCCGGACTTTGCTGAGGCGAGTGGAATAGCGCCAGACTCAGCACGATTGCAACAAGCACCAATAAAAGCGCCACGAAGAAGATTCCGGATTTATCCATGCGTCTGCTCATGTCCCGTTATGTTAGGCGCGAATATGTGCAATTCGAGGCAATCGAAGAATAAAACGACCTCCTGTCAAGTTGCCTGACAGATTTGGCCAGTTGATATTCCTAAATTCTTCCTGCTTGAGCAAATTTTATGCGTCGGCGTACTGTTTGGGACGGAAGTGGCCTATCGCGTCAGTAATATTGTCATTTATATAGCCGCATCGCTCCCGGGCATTGCCCAACTTTCCCCGAGCGATCAACCTGCCCCGCCCGTTTGCGGGGCTTTTTTCTTTTATACTACCGAAAAACTGCGACCGGCGGATAAAGGCTGGGTGTGCGTTACCTGCTTTATGGTTCAGACACCGATGCTCGGTCCGCCGTCGACGTGCCGAAAACCGCCCCGGAAAATATCCTCGAAAAGGTTCAGCAGCGCCGGCGGTAACGTGTCGGAAAACTCCATAATGATCTCGTTGGCGCGATTGTAGGAATAGATGGTGCAAAGCGTCAGCACCAGCAGCACGATCCACGGCCAGATTGGCTTGCGCTTAGGCGGCGCCCCATTGGGTTGTTGCGGTACAGTCATCCCGGCACCTTCCGTTCAGGCCTTGACGCGCGGTTCGCCTCCCGGCGCATAGGCGGTTTTTTGCAGGAAACGGAATATGTTGCCGCACTGACCGCAGCGGATCATGAATTCCGTTGGATCGACCGAGGCACGCTCGGTGCGGAAGCCACGCGGCATTTCATCAACGCGAAAATCGAGGTTACGGCGGCCTTTCTCATCCGATTCCGACACCTCGGCAAAACCCTGATGACCGCATTTGGAACATTCGAGTTTCCGGGAATATCTGTCGCGCGCTGCCATATGCCGTCCTTTGCTTGCACCCTATCAGGTAGCAGCGGCAAAACAGCATTTCAATGGCGATCGCCGCAGGTTAAAGCTTTGCCCGTCTGTTTTCAGTGTGGAAAACGCGTCCAGTGGCAAGAACAAGTCGGAAGCTCATGCACAACGAAGCCCCCCTGCTTTCATCCTCCCTGATACGGCGCGCCGTCATCATTGCCGTCATTATTATATGCTTTGTTGCTGCCCTTAATATCGGCGTTAAATGGTACGGCGAGCGGATCCTTCAGGCGGGCCATACAACAGCAACCGATGCGGTGGAGATCACAATCGGCAATGACCGGCTGAAACTTGCGAAAAACACGCTGCGTGTACCTTCCGACCGCCATGATGGAGAGCGAGAGCGGGCCGATCTTTATCTCACCTGGCCGGATCTCAAGGGATATGAAGACTCCAATCGCGCTGTTTTCGATGATCCGGCGCAGGCAGCAGGGCTTATTTTCATCCAGCTATCGCAAAGCACGATGTCTGAGGACATGTCCGGCCGTTTCGGGCCGATCTATGCCCGGTTGACGGAAGGAGAGCCTGTGCCGCTGAAACACGGCCTCACACTGCACCGCCTGCGTGCCGACGCAGGTTACGGCAAGGAAGTCATATTGACCGGGCAGCGAGAGGGCGAAAGCGACTATGTCGTGCGCTGCCTTCTGCCGCAAACCCAGCAGGCGTCGACGGGCAGCGACTGCCAGAGGGATATCCACGCCGGCCAGGACCTCAGCCTGTTCTACCGATTCTCCGCAACCTTGCTGCCACAATGGAAAGAACTCGACGCAGGCGTGAAACGCTACATCGAGCAGCGCCTCGTAAAAGACTGAAATCCGTGAAAAGGCGTGAGACAGATTGCGCCCGAAAAGTCGCATTTTATGGAGCGTGGATACCTTTCATAAACCACTTGGTAACGCCATCCCGATAAAGTTTCTTCCCGGAGCACTCGGGCGGGGCGCGTCCGAGCGGAACAGAAATATGCGATTGAAGAGTTCAGCAGTGTTGAAAAGTCTATTTGGGGCAGATTCGCGCAAAGCGGGTGCGACGTCTTTGGTAAGGTTCGTTGCGTTGACCCTTGCTGCGGCGTTCATAACCGCAACATCCGTTGGCACCGCACAGGCGGACCCGAAATATGCGGGCATCGTCATTGATGCCAAGACCGGCAAGGTTCTCTATGGCGAGGATCCGGATGGCCTGCGCTATCCAGCCTCGCTGACGAAGATGATGACGCTTTATCTTACGTTCGAGGCGCTTAATTCCGGGCGCATTTCGCTCGATTCCAAGGTGCCGGTTTCGGCCAACGCCGCCAAGGAGCCTCCTTCCAAGCTAGGCGTGCGCGCCGGTGGCAGCATCACGGTCGAGCAGGCAATTCTTGCGCTCGTCACCCGTTCCGCCAACGACATGGCCACCGCACTCGGTGAATATATCGGCGGCTCCGAAGACCGTTTTGCCAGAATGATGACCGCCAAGGCCCGTGCGCTCGGCATGACGCGCACGACGTATCGTAACGCCAACGGCCTGCCTAACACGGCGCAGATGACGACGGCGCGTGACCAGGCCCGCCTCGGCATCGCCCTTCGCCAGCATTTCCCGCAATATTACGGCTACTTCTCCACGCGCACCTTCAATTTCGGCAAGCAGGTCATCGGCAACCACAATCGTCTCGTGGGAACCGTGCGCGGCGTAGATGGCATCAAGACCGGTTATACCCGTGCTGCCGGAAGCAATCTTGCAACATCGGCACAGCTAGACGGTCGCTCCATCGTCGCCGTCGTTCTTGGCGGCCGCTCGAGCGCTGCCCGTGACGCCACCATGCGCAAGCTTGTTGCGACCTACCTGCCGCAGGCCTCCCGCAGCGGCAACAGCAACCTGATTGCGCAGACGAGATCGGCACCTGTCGAAGAGCCAGTCGCTGTGGCGGTTGCTGCTCCACCTGTGGCAGTCGCGGCTCCGTCCGCAGCTGTCGCTGCGACAGATTCCGGCCTGCCGCATGCCGGCCCCGTACCGCAGACCCGTTACGAGGACGCGCCGGTTACTGCCTTTGCAGGCTCCTCGTCCAATGCGGCCGTAAAGGCCATGGAAGCCGCCACCTGGCAGAAGGGCAAGGATCCTATTTCTCAGGTAGCCGTCGCGCCTGACCGCAAGTTGATTACCAACTCGACCAAGGTGGACAATATCGTCACCGCGTCCACACCGGCATCTGTACCCTCCACCCCTTCCGTTTCGGTAAAGGCTGAAGCTCCGCAGGGCGGTTGGGTGATCCAGATTGGCGCATCGCCGGATGAAAACTCGGCACGTGGCCTGTTGCAGAATGCGCAGGAAAAAGGCGGCGCCGCCCTTCGGTCCGCAAAACCCTTCACGGTGGCCTTCAGCAGAGAAGGCTCCCAGGTATACCGCGCCCGCTTCGGCGGCTTCGACGGCCAGGCCGCCGCGGTAAATGCATGCAATGCATTGAAAAAGAAAGGCGTCAGCTGCTGGGCGTCACTCCAGTAATCGACGTTCGCGCAGGCGGTGGCTTATTTGTTGAAACATCGCCTGTCTCCTCGAATTGTGTAATGTGTAGCGAGGCTTTCCAAGATGGCAGTTAACGAGAACTATTCGGACATTGCGTCTGGCAACGGGCAAGGCAGTCTGTCGGTTCTGCATCCCATTCACGAGGCGGCAATGCGCATTGCCGATCTCGGTCTTAACCGCTCCAAGGCAAAGACGCGTGATCTCGTCAGCCTGCTTCTGTCGCACGGCGCCCGCGCCTGGCGTGCCAATCAGCCGGAAGCAAATATCCACCTTCATGTCGGCCGCCGCTCCGGGCGTGCACCGGTCCATATCCGGATCCGCTGACAAACCGAACATAACCGGACGAGACAAAGAAAACCCCGCGGAGCCTGTGCACCGCGGGGTTTTTGTTGATTGACAATGAAGAAACGAGGCGGCTTACGCCTCGCTCTCCGGTGCCTCCGGCGTATCCGGCAGAGTGTCTGCCACATCTTCGCCATTGCCGTTTTCCGCCTCTTCGTCGCCTTCCGGCTCGTTGATACGTTCCACGGAAACCACCTTCTCATCCTTGGCGGTGGAGAAGATCGTCACGCCCTTGGTGGCGCGGCTTGCGATACGGATGCCGTTTACCGGCACACGGATCAGCTGGCCGCCATCGGAAACCAGCATGATCTGGTCGCCTTCGTCCACCGGGAAGGCCGCAACGAGTTCGCCGATTTCCGTCGTCTTCGAGGTATCGGTGGCGCGAATGCCCTTGCCGCCGCGACCCGATGTGCGGAAGTCGTAAGACGAAGAACGCTTGCCGTAGCCTTTTTCAGAGACGGTCAGCACGAATTCTTCGCGTGCCTTCAGTTCCTGATAACGCTCTTCGCTGAGTTCGCCTTCTTCCGCGACTTCCTCACCAACCAGTGCGATATCTTCCTCATCGACCCCGGCGGCACGCCGCTCGGTAGCCGAACGCTTGAGGTAGGCCGCACGCTCCCACGGTTCAGCTTCCACATGGCCCACAATGGTCATGGAGATAATGCGGTCGCCATCGGCCATGTTGATGCCGCGCACGCCAACCGAGTTGCGGCCGGCAAAGACGCGGACATCGTCCACCGGGAAGCGGATGCACTGGCCGAGTGCCGTCGTCAGCAATACGTCATCCTGGTCGGTACAGGTTTCGACGGAGAGGATTTCATCGCCCTCCTCCTCCAGCTTCATGGCGATCTTGCCGTTGCGGTTGACCTGCACGAAATCGCCGAGCTTGTTGCGGCGAACCGTGCCGCGCGTCGTCGAGAACATCACATCGAGCGTTTCCCAGGTCGTTTCGTCCTCGGGCAACGGCATGATGGTGGTGATGCGCTCGCCTGGTTCCAGCGGCAGCATGTTGATGAGGGCCTTGCCCTTCGACTGCGGCGTACCGATCGGAAGGCGCCAGACCTTTTCCTTGTACACGATGCCGCGCGAGGAGAAGAACAGCACCGGCGTATGGGTATTGGCGACAAAGAGACGGTTGACGAAATCTTCGTCGCGCGTCGCCATGCCGGAACGGCCCTTGCCGCCGCGACGCTGTGCCCGGTAGGTGGCCAGCGGCACGCGCTTGATGTAGCCGAGATGCGAAACGGTGACGACCATATCTTCGCGGGAGATGAGGTCTTCATCATCCATGTCAGGACCGCCTTCGACGATCTCGGACCGGCGTGGCGTGCCAAACTCGTCGCGGATGGCAATAAGCTCATCCTTGACGATCTGCATGATGCGCAGCCGTGAAGACAGGATTTCGAGATATTCGCTGATTTCCGCACCGATCTTGTTCAGCTCGTCGCCGATTTCGTCTCGGCCAAGCGCCGTCAGGCGGGCAAGGCGCAATTCGAGAATGGCGCGTGCCTGCTCTTCGGAGAGATTGTAGGTGCCGTCTTCATTGATGCGGTGGCGCGGATCGTCGATGAGACGGATCAGGCTTTCCACATCCTGCGCCGGCCAGCGCCGCGTCATCAGCTCCTCACGGGCCGAAGCCGGATCGGGAGCATGACGAATGACGCGGATGACTTCGTCGATATTGGCAACCGAGATCGCCAGACCGACCAACACATGCGCGCGGTCGCGCGCCTTGCGCAGCAGATACTTCGTGCGGCGGCTGACGACATCCTCACGGAAGGACACGAAGGCGCGCAGCATGTCCAGCAGCGTCATCTGTTCAGGCTTGCCGCCGTTCAGCGCCACCATGTTGCAGCCGAAGGAGGTCTGCAGCGGCGTGTAGCGATAGATCTGGTTCAGGATGACTTCGGCATTGGCGTCGCGCTTCAGCTCGACGACGACGCGATAACCCTGGCGGTCGGACTCGTCGCGCAGATCGGAAATACCCTCGATGCGCTTTTCCTTGACCAGTTCGGCCATCTTCTCGATCATCGTCGCCTTGTTCACCTGATAGGGAACCTCGGTGATGATGATCTGCTCGCGGTCGCCGCGCATCGGCTCGATGGTCGCACGGCCACGCATGATGACCGATCCGCGACCCGTCTCATAGGCAGAGCGAATGCCGGAACGGCCCATGATGAGCGCGCCGGTCGGAAAGTCCGGGCCGGGAATGATCTGCATCAGTTCAAGCAGCTCGATCGCCGGATTGTCGATGAGGGCGATACAGCCGTCGATGACTTCGGAAAGATTGTGCGGCGGAATATTCGTCGCCATGCCGACGGCGATGCCGCCTGCCCCGTTGACCAGAAGGTTCGGGAATTTCGCGGGAATGACGACCGGCTCATGCAAGGTGCCGTCATAGTTGTCGCGGAAATCCACCGTTTCCTTGTCGAGATCGTCGAGAAGCGAATGCGCTGCCTTTTCGAGACGGCACTCGGTGTAACGTTCGGCCGCCGGCGGATCGCCGTCGATGGAGCCGAAGTTGCCCTGTCCGTCGATCAGCGGCAGGCGCAGAGACCAGTCCTGCGCCATGCGCGCCAGCGCATCGTAAATCGCCGCATTGCCGTGCGGATGGAATTTACCCATCACGTCACCGGTGACGCGGGCGCATTTGACGTATTTCTTGTTCCAGTCGATGCCGAGTTCGGACATGCCGTAAAGAATACGGCGATGAACCGGCTTCAGACCGTCACGGACATCGGGAAGCGCGCGGGAAACGATAACGCTCATGGCGTAATCGAGATAGGACCGCTGCATTTCCTCAATGATGGAAATCGGTTCAATGCCTGGCGGAAGTTTTCCGCCGCCGGGGGGGCTCTGGTCAGTCAAAACGGATCACATTCTCTGTTAAGAATCGGATGGATTTTTATAGCGGAAACAGCCACGTTAAGCCAATTTCCAGGCGAGTTTTGAACAGTCTTTTGCGTCATTTGCAAGACATACCCCGCTTTTCGCCATTTAGGTTGGCAAAAGCGACGCCGCTCCCTTTTAAAGCGTGTACGACTTGCGTAGGCTCCGGCCTAAAAACAGAACAGGCGGGGAAAGAATGGCCAGCAGCGAAACGCTCATCAACGCGCTTACAACACTTCTGGTCACGCTCGATCCGCCCGGTCTAGCGCCGGTATTTCTCGCACTCACGGTTGGAATGACGCGCGACCAGCGCGCCCAGGTGGCCTTGCGTGGTTCGATCATCGCCTTCGGCATTCTCGCCATCTTCGCCCTGTTCGGTCTCACCATCCTCAACCTTCTCGGAATTTCTCTGGGTGCCTTCCGCATCGCCGGTGGCCTGCTGCTGTTCTGGATTTCCTTCGAGATGATTTTCGAGAAACGCCAGGAGCGCAAGGAAAAGACCTCGGAGATTGCCATCACCAAGGACCATCTGCACAATCTGGCGGTCTTTCCGCTCGCCTTGCCGTTGATCGCCGGGCCTGGCGCCATTTCCGCGACCGTGCTCCTGGCGGGAACGATGAAGACGACGCTCGAAATGGTCGTGCTTATTCTCATCCTCGCCTTCGCCATGGCCCTCGTCTACGCCACCCTGATCGTCTCGGAACGCATGGACCGTTTTCTCGGCAATACCGGCCGCGCGATCCTGACAAGGCTGCTCGGCGTCCTTCTTGCCGCGCTTTCCGTGCAGTTCGTAGTGGACGGCATAAAATCGGCCTTCGCATTCTGACGACCATCGCTTCACAACAAAATGCCGCAACCGGCCGGATTTGCGAAAAATCCGCCCTTTGAATCCGGCTCCTGCCTCGGTTAAAAGACGCGCATCTTTTTTCCGCACCAGAAAGCTCTCTCCATGCGATCCACGCTGCGCCGCCTCATCCCGGATGCCGCTCCCGTCAGTAACCGGGAAAGGCTGCGCGCTGCGGCGGGCGCCTTCGTCGGCATTTCGCTGACCGGACTTCTGGGCAGCCTTGCTTTCCGCTTAGACCCTACCCTGCCCGCCATGATCGCGCCGATGGGCGCCTCAGCGGTGCTTTTATTCGCCGTGCCATCCAGCCCCCTTGCGCAGCCCTGGTCGATCCTCTGCGGCAACATCGTGTCGGCTTACGTGGGCGTGACGGTGGCTCTACTCGTTCCGGATATTTTCCTTGCCAGCGCGCTTGCCATAAGCCTTGCCATTGCTGCCATGATGGCGCTGCGCTGCCTGCACCCGCCAAGCGGCGCGGTGGCGCTGACGGCCGTTCTCGGCGGCCCCGCCGTGCATAGTCTCGGCTATGGCTTTATTCTCTGGCCGGTCGCCGGAAACTCGCTCATCCTTCTCATCCTCGCGCTCGTTTATAACAATGCCACCGGCCGCGCCTATCCGCACAGCCTGAGGTTTGGAAAGGCCAGCCACGGCACGGCAGACCCGACGCCGATACAGAAAATCGGCTTTTCCTCAGCCGATCTGGACGAGGTGCTGAAGGAATATGACGAGGTTCTCGATATTGATCGCGATGTGCTGGAGATGATTTTGCGCAAGACGGAATTGCGCTCCTGGCGCCGCCGCGCCCTCCACCTCGATTGCGCCAGCGTCATGTCGCGCGATGTGGTCGGTGTCGCCCCGGATGATAGCTTGCGCCACGCCCATTCACTGATGCGCAACCGCCATTTCAAGGCGCTGCCCGTGACCAACGACAGGGCCGAAATCCTTGGCATCGTCACTCAGACGGATTTTCTTGAAAAGGCTAGCTGGAGAAACGGCCGCCCTTCCATCGGTTTCCTGCAGCGCCTGCGCCTTATTCTCTCAGGCACAAGCGCACCCAACGATACCGTCAAGGATATCATGACATCGCCTGTTAGAACCGTGCAGCCGGAAACGGCGATCGAGGAAGCAATCATCCGCTTTGCGGAGGAAGGGCTGCATTACCTGCCGGTGATCGACGCCAACGGCAAGATGGTGGGTATTCTTTCGCAGTCCGATGTCATGGTTGCGATGCTGGCGGACAAAGCCGCGGCATAGGTCGTCGCCACCTTGAAGCGGGCAACCGGTTTCGACCGGCTCCCGCCCCGTCAATCACGGTCCCGATCAGAACGGGATATCGTCGTCCATGTCACTGGAGAAGCCGCCGGAAGGCTGGCTGCCGCCACGCGAGGCACCGCCGCGGGCCGCCGGCTGCTGGTCGTAACCGCCACCGTAGTTACCGCCGCCGCTGCCATAATCTCCACCGCCGATGTCGCCACCGCTGCGGCTGCCGCCGCCACCTTCGCCGCGACCGTCGAGCATCGTCAGCGTGGAGTTGAAGCCCTGCAGTACCACTTCGGTGGAGTAACGGTCGTTACCGGTCTGGTCCTGCCACTTGCGCGTCTGCAGCTGGCCTTCAATATAGAGCTTGGCGCCCTTTTTCACATATTGTTCAACAACCTTGCACAGGCCTTCATTGAAAACGACGACCGTGTGCCATTCTGTCTTTTCCTTGCGCTCGCCGCTGTTGCGGTCCCGCCACGTCTCCGAGGTGGCGATACGCAGATTGGCGATCGGACGGCCGTCCTGCGTCCGGCGAATTTCGGGATCGGCGCCAACGTTCCCAATCAGAATTACCTTGTTTACGCTACCAGCCATCTCGTCATCCTGTCCGCCAGCCATCGACCGGCAATTGCATTTCAAAAAATCCCGCACACAATAACCATCGCCGCCCGCAAAGGGCACCGCAACGGGGAACAATCCACAGCGAATAATCCTGACTTTTTCAGATAGTATATTCGCACTTGCAATTTGTTCCTTTTTTGTTCTATTAAATCACGAAATTCGAGTCAAGTGAGCCGAAAAGCCATCGATCGATAGGGAATAAACCTCGACACGTCCGGTTGCGTCACTACATAAGGACGCGCCGCCATCAGGCCTGTTAATTTTGTCCGAGCTTTATCATGAGTGAACTGAAGACGATTTCCATCCGTGGTGCCCGTGAGCATAACCTCAAGGGTATCGATCTGGATCTACCGCGCAATAAGCTGATCGTCATGACCGGGCTCTCCGGCTCGGGCAAGTCGTCGCTCGCCTTCGACACAATCTATGCTGAGGGCCAGCGCCGTTATGTCGAGAGTCTCTCGGCGTATGCGCGCCAGTTCCTAGAAATGATGCAGAAGCCGGATGTAGACCGCATCGACGGTCTTTCTCCGGCGATTTCCATCGAGCAGAAAACCACCTCGAAGAACCCGCGCTCCACGGTCGGCACGGTCACGGAAATCTACGACTATATGCGCCTGCTGTTTGCGCGTGTCGGCGTGCCATACTCGCCGGCGACGGGCCTGCCGATCGAGAGCCAGACGGTCAGCCAGATGGTCGACCGTATCCTTGCCTTCGAGGAAGGCACGCGCCTTTATATTCTCGCGCCGATCGTGCGCGGCCGCAAAGGCGAATATAAAAAGGAACTCGCCGAGCTGATGAAGAAGGGCTTTCAGCGCGTCAAGGTGGATGGCCAGTTCTACGAGATCGCTGACGTTCCCGTCCTCGACAAGAAGTACAAACACGATATCGATGTGGTGGTGGACCGCGCCGTCGTGCGCCCGGATATGGCAGCACGCCTTGCCGACAGTCTCGAGACCTGCCTCAAGCTTGCCGACGGGTTGGCAGTGGCCGAATTTGCCGACAAGCCCCTGCCGCCGGAAGAAACCTCGGCTGGCGGCTCCGCAAACAAATCGCTCAATGAGACCCACGAGCGTATGCTGTTTTCGGAAAAATTCGCCTGCCCGGTCTCCGGCTTCACCATCCCGGAAATCGAGCCCCGGCTTTTCTCCTTCAACAATCCCTTCGGCGCCTGCCCCACCTGTGACGGTCTCGGCTCGCAGCAGAAGGTGGACGAAAACCTGATCGTGCCCGAACCTGCACGCACCCTGCGGGATGGCGCGATCGCCCCCTGGGCCAAGTCGTCTTCCCCCTATTACAACCAGACGCTGGAGGCGCTGGGCAAGGCCTTCGGTTTCAAGCTGTCGAGCAAATGGACGGACCTTTCGAAAGAGGCGCAGCACGCCATTCTCCAAGGCACTGACGACAAGATCGAGTTCAACTATCAGGACGGTGCGCGCTCCTACAAGACGGTGAAGAATTTCGAAGGCATCGTTCCCAATCTGGAGCGTCGCTGGAAAGAGACTGACAGCGCCTGGGCGCGCGAGGAAATCGAGCGTTATATGTCGGCGGCCCCCTGCCCGGCCTGCGCCGGCTATCGCCTGAAGCCGGAAGCGCTCGCCGTCAAGATCAACAGGATGCACATCGGCGAAGTCACCCAGATGTCGATCCGTATGGCACGCGACTGGTTCGAGACGCTGCCGGAAAATCTGAACGCCAAACAGAACGAGATCGCGGTTCGCATTCTCAAGGAAATCCGCGAACGTCTGCGATTCCTCAACGATGTCGGGCTGGATTATCTCAGCCTGTCACGCAATTCCGGCACGCTTTCCGGCGGAGAAAGCCAGCGCATCCGGCTTGCTTCGCAGATCGGCTCCGGCCTCACCGGCGTTCTCTATGTTCTGGATGAGCCGTCCATCGGCCTGCATCAGCGTGACAATGCCCGTCTGCTCGATACGCTGAAACATCTGCGTGATATCGGCAATACGGTGATTGTGGTCGAACACGACGAGGATGCCATTCTGACGGCGGATTACGTTGTCGATATCGGCCCTGCCGCCGGCATCCACGGCGGTCAGGTGATCGCCGAAGGCACGCCGCAGGAGGTCATGGCCAATCCGAAATCGCTGACCGGCAAATATCTATCCGGCGAACTTGGCGTCGCCGTGCCGGCAGAACGCCGCAAGCCGAAGAAGGGCCGCGAAATCAAGGTTTTTGGCGCACGCGGCAACAACCTGAAGAATGTGACTGCGGCCGTTCCCCTTGGCGTTTTCACCGCCGTTACCGGCGTGTCGGGTGGTGGCAAATCCACCTTCCTGATCGAGACGCTCTATAAGTCGGCAGCACGCCGGGTGATGGGAGCGCGCGAAATTCCGGCCGAGCATGACCGCATCGATGGTTTCGAATTCATCGACAAGGTGATCGATATCGACCAGTCGCCAATCGGCCGCACGCCACGATCAAACCCCGCCACCTACACCGGCGCATTTACGCCTATCCGTGACTGGTTCGCCGGTCTGCCGGAGGCGAAGGCGCGCGGTTATGCACCTGGCCGTTTCTCCTTCAACGTCAAGGGCGGCCGCTGCGAAGCCTGCCAGGGCGACGGCGTCATCAAGATCGAGATGCACTTCCTGCCGGATGTCTATGTCACCTGCGACGTCTGCCACGGCAAGCGTTATAATCGCGAGACGCTGGATGTGACCTTCAAGGGCAAGTCCATTGCCGACGTGCTTGATATGACGGTGGAAGAAGGCGTTGAATTCTTCGCCGCCGTTCCGGCCGTGCGTGACAAGCTGCAAGCGCTGTTCGATGTCGGCCTCGGTTACATCAAGGTCGGCCAGCAGGCCAATACGCTCTCCGGCGGCGAGGCGCAGCGCGTCAAGCTCGCCAAGGAACTGTCGAAACGCTCCACCGGCCGCACGCTCTACATTCTCGATGAGCCGACGACGGGTCTCCATTTCCACGACGTCAACAAGCTTCTGGAAATGCTGCAGGCGCTGGTGGATCAGGGCAATTCCGTCGTGGTAATCGAGCACAATCTCGAAGTCATCAAGACGGCCGACTGGATCATCGATATTGGCCCAGAAGGCGGCACGGGCGGCGGCGAAGTGGTGGCAACCGGCACGCCGGAAGACATCGTCAAGAACGAGCGCTCCTATACCGGTCATTTCCTGAAGGAACTTCTGGAACGTCGGCCAGCCGGAAAACGCGAGGCTGCGGAGTAATCCGCACCTTTCGCAGCAAGGGTACGTAAGGCCGATAGCCCGAGGAGGAACAGTATATGTCGACATCAGGCACGATCCGCACCGGTATCGGCGGCTGGACTTTCGAGCCGTGGGAAGGCACGTTTTATCCGGAAAAACTGCCGAAGAAACGCCAGCTGGAACATGCCAGCCGGCAATTGACGGCGATCGAGGTGAACGGCACCTATTATAGCAGCCAGAAACCCGAGACCTTCGCCAAATGGGCGGCGGACGTGCCTGAGGATTTCGTTTTCTCCCTGAAGGCAAGCCGCTTCGTCACCAACCGCAAGGTCCTGGCCGAGGCGGGTGAATCCATGACGAAGTTCCTGACGCAGGGACTGACGGAGCTCGGCCACCATCTCGGCCCGATTCTCTGGCAATTCGCGCCGACTAAAAAATTCGACGCCGAGGATTTCGGGGCGTTTCTGGCATTGCTGCCCGAAAAACAGGACGGCATCAGCCTTCGCCACGTGGTCGAAGTGCGAAACCCGACATTTCAGGTGCCGGAATTCATCGATCTTCTCGCCAAACACAAGGTCGCGGTCGTCTGCGCCGACCATCACGATTATCCGATGCTGCCTGACGTAACTGCCGATTTCGTCTATTCCCGCCTGCAAAAGGGCGAAGACGATATCGAGACCTGTTATCCGAAGGCCGAGATTGATCGTTGGGCAAAACGGGTCAAGACCTATGCGGCGGGCGGTGTTCCGGATGATCTGACGCTGATCGCTCCCGATAGAAAAGTCGAGAAGACCCCTCGCGATGTCTTCGCTTTCTTCATCACCGGCGGCAAGGTCAATGCACCAAACGGCGCACAGGTATTGCAGAAATTGGTCTGACTGGCTCAGCCAGCCATTTCTTTCGCCGGGTTGAAATCGACTGCCGCGAACGCCGCCTCGATCACCTCGGTTCCAGCTCCCGGCCGTGTGGCGTCGCTGGAAAGGATTTGCCGGAAACGGCGCGCGCCGGTCATGCCCTGAAACAGGCCGACCATGTGGCGGGTGACGTGATTGAGGCGCCCGCCGGCGGCGATATAGTCGGCGGCGTAGGCCATCATCGCATCACGCAGCCCCATCCAGTCAGCTTGCCGGGCCTCCTCGCCATAAATGCTATGGTCGACATCGGCAAGGATGGACGTATTGTGATAGGCCGCACGGCCCAGCATCACGCCGTCCATATGCTGCAGATGGAGGCTTGCCTGATCGAGATCGGAGATACCGCCGTTGATGCCGATGAAGATGTCAGGATTTTCCCGCTTCATGCGATAGACGAGATCATAATCGAGCGGCGGCACCTCACGGTTTTCCTTCGGCGAAAGCCCTTGCAGCCAAGCCTTGCGCGCATGGATCCAGACCGCATCCGCGCCCGCCGCCACAACCCGCGAAAGAAAATCCGGCAGCACGGCTTCCGGCTCCTGATCGTCCACGCCGATGCGGCATTTGACCGTGACCGGCACCTTCGCAACGGCCTTCATCGCTGTCACGCATTGCGCGACAATCTCGGGCTCGCGCATCAGACATGCGCCGAAAGTGCCGGATTGCACACGGTCCGAAGGACAGCCGACATTGAGGTTGATCTCGTCATAGCCATAATCGCCGGCGATCCGCACCGCCTCCGAAAGCTTTACCGGATCCGACCCACCGAGTTGCAGTGCGACCGGATGTTCCTGAGTATGATAGTTGAGCAACCTGTCGCGCTGGCCATGGATGATGGCGTCGGCAACGATCATTTCAGTATAAAGCAGCGCACGCTTCGACAATTGCCGGTGCAGAAATCTGCACCTCGTGTCCGTCCAATCGATCATCGGGGCCACGGCAAAGATGCGAGACCCTGATGTCACCGCTTTTTTATAGAAATTCAACTATTTACGCTCGCTTACTAGGGTAAAATTCTGTGATAGTTTTTCATTGAGCAGCACCAATGTTCATGACTGTCGGTCACTATCACGGCGAGAAGATAATAGACGTCTCGATTGATTATACCGCGCAGATCCTTTGAAAAAAAGGCGAGCGTGTAGTTTTTAACAAGGCGAAGAAATTCGACCACAACCCTAATGCTGAAGCACACACGGTTTCTCTACACCGAAATCGATGAGGCTGGTGGGCTTGAACGGTTGAATTCGGATCGCTTATCGCTATCCGATGCGAGCGACCGCTAGGTCAAAAATTGTGGGCGATGCTGCCGCTCGTCACGAGCCTCAGCTCGTTCTGGGAACAATTCCCAAGGTCGCGCATTAGTGGTCGTAGACGGCACTAAACACGTACCAATACGCCAAGCAGCGCGGGCGTCGTCCAATTCTTAATGCAGATTACTTTTCGGGCTCATAGAGTCGGACCGAAGTTCGGTTCCGAAATGAGAAATTATATAATCGCCTGACCAGTATTCTCTGATCGACGTAATATTAATCTTTGTGGGGCGCGGATGAGTTTTGGTTCGAAATTTTTGAAAAGTTTGTTTCAAAGTTCTCGTGAGGCGGAGCTTGAAAAATCATGGCCGACTGATTTTTACTCTACTGTTCCACATCGCTATTCCGTAAATCTTCACAGGTACAAAAAGATAGAGGATCAGCTCGATCCCAAAGCATTGTCAAGCGGCTTTACTCACAATGAAGAGCATCATAAACGTGACATGAACCGCTTCTTCACTTTTTGCCTCATATATGATCAAATTAAAAAAGAAAATATATCGGGTGATATCGCTGAACTTGGAGTATATAAGGGAAACACTTCTTATATATTGGCGAATTTCGCAAGGGCGCTGGGGCGTACGGCATATCTGTTTGATACCTTCGAAGGCTTCGATCCGAAAGATATTCAGGGCATTGATTCATCGATCCCTTTGCAGTTTTCCGATACCAGTCTTGAAACGGTGCGGGAATTTGTAGGCGAGGACAATGTCGTCTACGTAAAAGGGTATTTTCCAGAGTCGGCTACGCAAATTCCGGACAACCTAACGTTTTCCGTCGTTCATCTTGATTGCGACCTTTACAATCCGATGATGAGTGCGCTGAACTATTTCTACCCAAAAATGGTCGAAGGTGGGTTTATCGTTGTCCATGATTATTCGAGCTTGCACTGGGATGGCGCCGAGAATGCAGCTGACGAGTTCTTTTCAGACAAGCCTGAATGTTTGATACCATTAGCGGACAGCGGCGGCAGTGCGATAGTGCGAAAGACACGGGCATCCTCCGATAAATTCAACAATTGGCGAATTAAGCGACTTCATGATTTGTCGGTAGGAGCCTGGGTTTCCACCCGACTTTTAAAAACTTATTTGAAAGACGGATGGGCGGACGTTGAAGACTGGGGCGTCTGGGGCCTGGGCGAACGCCATACGATGTCCTTGATAATTCCATTCGTACCGGAAACGGCCATTAGACTGATATTTGATGCCGATGCTCTATTACTTGGCAGACAGATAGAGCAGACTGTTGCCGTTCTGGTCGATGGTACCAATGTTGCCGAGTGGAAATTTACATCCAAAAATAAACGTGGCGATCGGGAATTGATCATTCCTTTACACTTGCTACGAAGGGACCAGAATGATGAATCTCCCCCGACAATTTTCTTCGAATTTAGACCCGAGTTTTTTACATCTCCACATTCCCTGAAGCCATCAAGTGAGGATACGCGTCCACTTGGACTTGCGATTCACAAATTGAAGATAGAGGTTGAGTAGAGAAACTGGCCATTGCCCCATTTCGAGAAGGTCTCGGGTCTTTTTTTGCCGCTGGCTTTTCTGACGGGGTACGCTACCGACCAAGCGATGATCAACGATTGAGTTTTCCGAGGATCGTCTTGCAAACTCGCACATATATCAGGGCGGAGAACTCGGCCTCTGAACGATCGTCTGGTCGCTGGCGGTACCCACCTGCTCCTGCCGCAAAAGAAGATTAAGTTCGGTCGGCCAGCCGGGAATTCGTCTAACAAGGAGGTCGGGCGCGAATATGTGATTGTCTTTGTGTTTCGGCTACCAGGTGGTGACGGGAAGGGAACTAAGCCCGCAACTGCGCGTTGTCTAAATGGTAATCAACAAACCGGAGGAATCCCATGAAAACACTTGCGGACATTTTCGAGCACACATTGCAGGACGTCTACTATGCGGAGAACGCCATAACGAAAGCGTTGCCCAAAGTCGCGAAGGCAGCCAAAAGTGCCGAACTAAAGAAGGCCGCCGAAGATCACCTTGCAGAGACCAGGGATCAGATCAAGAAGCTTGACCAGGTCTTTAAATCCATTGGAAAGAAAGCCTCCGGGGAAAAGTGCGACGCCATTGAGGGCTTGATCAAGGAGGCCGAAGGTCTCATGGAGGAGGCAGAAGGAACTGCGCTCGACGCTGGCCTCTTGGCGGCCTGCCAGGCAGTCGAGCACTACGAGATCGCTCGCTACGGTTCGCTCCGCGAATGGGCGAAGGATCTCGGCCACGATGAAGCCCACAAAATTCTGAGCGAAATCCTCGACCAGGAGAAAGCAACGAACAACAAGCTGACTAACCTTGCGGTGACGGCCATCAATAAGACGTCCGCCGCCAAGAAAGCTGCGTAACTCGCGTTTGCGAAGGTCTCCCCAATTTGGGAGACCTTACTTTTTTGAACACTTAAAACGCGAGCCTTACCCTCCTTCAAGTCTCATCTTGAGCCCACCTTACTGCAGCCTCGACGCGAGCCTAAATTTCACACCTCGTAACCGCCGAATCGAGAGACCTGTAAGAGCTGCTATTTTCACTGAGCAAATTCGATCATCGGGTGCCAAGGCTAAGATTTTTTCGCCGTTTGCAAGCGCTTGTCTGTACCGGAACTACCTCTTTACGGCTGCGGTCATTTTGAACTGGAAATCACCCAGGAATCGCGGGACAAGACTTGCAGTTCTAAAAAAGACGACAGGAAATCCCATGGCCGCCACCGTCATTCCAGTTCCAGAACCCGTTCTTCTGCCCGTAGAGGGCACAAACGAGATGTTCCCCGTGCGGCGGGTCTATTGTGTCGGCCGCAATTATGCCGATCACGCCATCGAGATGGGCCACGATCCTTCGAGGGAACCGCCGTTTTATTTCCAGAAAAATCCGGACAACCTTCTGCCTGCGGGTCAGGATTTCCCCTACCCTTCGCTGTCGTCGAACGTGCATTACGAAGTCGAATGCGTCGTGGTGTTGAAAAGCGGCGGTGTGGATATTCTGGCAAGCGATGCGCTGGGCCACGTCTGGGGTTACGCGGTTGGCATCGATATGACACGCCGCGACCTTCAGGATGGTTTGAAGAAGATGGGACGCTCGTGGGAGGGCGCAAAAGCGTTCGAATATTCCGCGCCGGTCTCCGCCATCGTTCCCGCAGACAAGATCGGCCATCCGTCGACCGGTACAATCTGGCTCGATGTCAATGGTGAGCGCAAGCAGACAGGCGATCTTGCGCAGATGATCTGGAAAGTGCCGGAAGTAATTGCCGAGCTTTCCAAGCTGTTCACGCTTGCCGCTGGCGATGTCATCATGACCGGCACGCCCGCAGGCGTCGGCCCTATCGTGCGCGGCGATCGGATCGAGTGTGGTGTAGACGGTGTCGGCACCCTGTCCGTTACGGTCGCTTGATCGCTATCGGCGCATAATCCAAAGGGAGAGAACCGCCATGCCGCTTTATCGCCTCGCAGATCGGGTGCCGCAGACCCCTGCCCCGGATCGCTACTGGGTTGCACCCGATGCGAATGTCATTGGCTCGGTGATACTTGCCGAGGATGTCGGCATCTGGTTCGGCGCGACGCTGCGCGGCGATAATGATCCAATCAGCATCGGTCGCGGCACCAATATTCAGGACGGCGTGATGGTGCACAGCGATCTCGGTTTTGCCGCCACGATCGGCGAAATGTGCACCATCGGCCACCACGCCATCATCCACGGCTGCACCATCGGCGACAATTCGCTCGTCGGCATGGGCGCAACGATCCTCAACGGCGCAAAGATCGGCCGCAACTGCCTGGTCGGCGCCAATGCGCTGGTGACGGAGGGCAAGGAGTTTCCCGACAATTCCCTGATCGTCGGATCGCCGGCGCGTGCCGTCCGAACGCTGGATGACGAGGCCGTCGCCAGCATCCGCCGCTCGGCGGAAAATTACATCGAAAACTGGAAGCGTTTTTCGAAGGATCTGGAAGTCATCGAAGAATGACGGATGGCGGGCAAGAACGCCCGCTGTCGCCAAACGGAGTTACCCCGCGCAGGCGGCACACAGACCACGAATTTCGATAGTGGTCTTTTCCGCTTTGAACCTGCTGTCCTTGACCCAGCGCTCGAGGCGATGGTCGATCTCGTGATCGTGGAACTCGTTCACCTGGCCGCAGGATTCGCAAATGGCAAAGGCGACGGTGCCATGGTGATGCGAGCAGCATTCGGCTTGCGTATGGGTGCAGGCAACAAAGGCGTTGAGACTTTCAAGCCGGTGCACGAGACCATATTCCACCAGCTTTTCCAACGCCCGGTAGACCTGCAGCGGCGCGCGAAAACCATCGTCGCGCAGCTTGTCGAGGATCACATAGGCGCTGAGCGGCGCATGCGCATTCGACAGGGCATTCATGACCAGCGACTGGTTTTTGGTAAGGTTCTGCGCATTCATGACTTGCCTCCTTCATCTGCGGAGCGGGAAAAACCCGGTGCCGGCAACAGGCTTATAACGAACAGGATCACGGCGGCAACCACGATGGACGGCCCTGATGGCGTGTCGTAACTCAGCGATCCGAACAGGCCGCCAACGACGGCAACCGCTCCGATCAGAGACGCGACCACAGCCATCACCTCAGGCGTGGAAGAAAAACGTCTGGCTGTCGCCGCCGGTATGATGAGCAGTGATGTGATCAACATGATGCCGACCACCTTCATGGCGATGGCAATCACCAGCGCCATCAACAGCGTGAAGATGAGCTTGGCGCGTTCCGGGTTCAACCCCTCGGCCTCGGCCAACTCGGTATTGACTGTGGAGGCCAGCAGAGATCGCCACAGGAACACCATGGAAACCAGCACCACCAGCCCGCCGCCCCAGATCAGCGCGATATCGCTGCGGGTAACGGCCAGAATATCCCCGAACAGGAAGGAGACGAGATCGATGCGCACCCAGCTCATGAAGGCAACGATGACGAGACCGATCGCCAGCGCCGAATGCGAGAGTATGCCGAGGAGCGCATCGGCGGAAAGCGCCTGCCGCCGTTGCAGGAAAATCAGCAGGATCGAAACCGCCGAGGCTACAAGAAAGACGCTGACGATGAGGTTGATCTGCAACAGCAGCGACAGCGCAACGCCAAGCAGTGCCGAATGGGCCATCGTATCGCCGAAATAGGCCATGCGCCGCCACACAACGAAGCAGCCAAGAGGACCGGCGGTGAGCGCAACACCGATGCCGGCGATCATGGCGCGAACGAAGAAATCGTCAAACATGCCGCTCTCCCTGCTGATGGCTTGAAGTGGCATGTCCGTCATGCTCGTGGCCGCAGCCGCAGTCCCCATGGTCATGATTATGGTCGTGATGCTGCTCATGCGCATGATGATGGCCATCATCGGGGTGGCAATGTTCGGTCACCGAACCATCCGCGTGCTGCACCCGGCCATCGGGCAGATGGGTGTGGTCGTGATGGTGGCTGTAAACGGCAAGCGCCTTGGCGGCCGACCCACCGAAAAGTCGCATATATTCCGGGCTCTGGCTCACCGCCTGCGGCGTTCCCCGGCAGCAGACATGGCCGTTCAGGCATATTACGGTATCGGTTTCCGCCATGACCACATGCAGGTCATGCGAGATTAACAGAATTCCGCAATTATTTGAATTCCTGATATTTTTTATCAAATCATAAAGCGCGATCTCCCCGGAGAAATCAACGCCCTGCACAGGCTCGTCGAGAACCAGCAGATCGGGCTTGCGCGCAATGGCGCGGGCAAGCAGCGCCCGCTGGAACTCGCCGCCAGAAAGATGCTGCACCTCCGCGTTTGCCAGATGCGCGATACCCGTGGCGTTCAGCGCGGCGTCGATTTCGCGCGCGGGAAGAGGCCCGGTCAGCGTCATCAACCGGCGCACAGAAAGCGGCATGGTCCAGTCGACCGAAAGCTTCTGCGGCACATACCCGACCCTCAGACCGGCAATGCGCGATACCGCGCCTTCGCTCGGCTTCAAGACCCCGATCGCCATTTTCGCGCTGGTTGATTTGCCCGAACCGTTCGGCCCGATCAACGTGACGATCTCACCCTTGCTGACGGAAAACTCCACGCCGCGCACGAGCCAGCGACCGTTGCGCTGCACGCCAGCATTGGAAAGTGACACCAGTATCTCTTTGCCCTCATGGGCGGAATGAAGCATGGGATTGTCCGATCGGCGATGTTGCTTACCGCTATCGCATACGTTATAGAGTTACGCAATAAATGTAATAACATAACTATACTTCTTCAAGTGGAGTGCATTTCATGAGATCGTTCGTGATCCCGGTCATGGCATCGGTAGCAATAGCGGCGGCCGCCTCCGGCGCCACCGCCGCCCCAAATGTCGTGGTCTCGATCAAGCCTGTCCATTCCCTCGTCGCGGCAATCATGCGTGGCGTGGGCGAACCGCAACTCATTGTCGACGGCGCAGCCTCACCGCATACCTATAATCTGCGGCCTTCCAATGCCCGCACGCTGGAAAAGGCCGATCTGGTCTTCTGGGTCGGGCCTGGACTGGAGGCATTTCTGCAGAAGCCGCTGGAGGCGTTGACCAGCAAGGCAACAGTGGTCGAACTGGAAGACGCCAAGGGGCTGGAAAAGCTTCCCTTCCGCGAAGGCGGCCCTTTCGAGGCGCATGACGATGGCGAAGAGGCCCATGGAGAACATGCCGGCCATTCGGACAGCGAAGACGCTCATGCTCATGATCATGCGCACGATGACGGCGACCATGAACACGGCGCGTACGACACTCATCTGTGGCTCGATCCGGCCAACGCCAAGGCCATGGCCCAGACGATAGAAACCGCGCTGATTGCCGCCGATGCCGGCAATGCGGAAACCTATCAGGCCAATACGAAAAAACTGATCGACGATCTCGATGCGCTCGACAGCGAAATTGCGGAAACGGTCAAGCCTGTGAAGGACAAGCCCTTCATCGTCTTCCACGATGCCTATCAATATTTCGAGCATCGCTACGGCGTAAAAACGGCGGGATCGATCACCGTCAGCCCCGAAACCCTGCCCGGTGCCGATCGCGTCAGGGAGATGCAGGAAAAGGTTCGCCAACTTGGCGCGACCTGCGTTTTTGCCGAACCGCAATTCGAGCCGAAACTGATCTCCGTCATAACCGAAGGCACGGCGGCAAAGTCTGCGACGCTCGATCCCGAAGCGGCCACGCTTGAACCGGGTCCCGATCTCTACTTCAAGATGATGCGCGGCATCGCCGGCTCGCTGAAGGATTGCCTGTCCTGATCCGGACAGGCGTTCCTTCTATCAAGGCTTCGGCGCCATTGAGGACCAGACCGGGCGGCTGATGCTTTGCAGCGTTTCTGGCGGCGCACCGTTGATGCGTGCCAGCAGAGCCTTGGCAAGCTCCCTGCCCGCAAGCTTGATGTCCTCGTTGACTGTGTGGATTTGCGGCTGGATCCAGTTCAGGAATTCTGCGGACTGTTTCGACACGATATCGATATCCTTGCCGATCCTGACACCGGCTGCCTCAAACCCCGCCACAAGCGCAATCGTGCTGCTGCCGCTGATGGAGACAATGCCGTCAGGGCGATCGTCTGATTGCATCAGGCGCTTGCCGAAATCGCGGATCTTGTCGAGCGGCGTCTCGATGGTGATGGCATCCAACGGGAATTCGGAAACGCCGAAATCCCTGATACCGCGGGTGAACCCCTTGCGGGCGTGGTCGTGGAACGCAAACCGCGATGGCGGCACGATGATGGCGATCCTCTTTCGCCCACATTGCGCCAGCCGCTCCACGGCCTCATAGGCATAAGCCTCGTTATCGAAATCGTGATAGGCGTGCTCAATGCCCATGTCGGACCGCCCATGCGTAACGAAGGGCATTTTGCGCTCCGTCATGAAACGCACGCGCGGATCGTTCGGCTCGATTTTGGAGATAATCACCCCGTCCGCCGAACCGGTTTCGAGAATGTAGCGGATCGGCACCATGGAATCCTTGGCGTGGGTGTGAGGGGTAACGACGAGGTGATATTGCGTCGTCGCAAGGACCTCGGTGATGCCGAATACCATCTGGCTGGTGAAGCCCATCAGTTCCTCGTCGACGCTCAGCACCAGCGCGATCACATTGGTCTTGCCGGTGCGAAGGCGCACACCAGCTCGGTTCGGCTGGTAACCGATCTGCTGGGCAATCAGCCGCACGCGCTCCTTGGTTTCCGCGCCGATGTCAGGCGCATCCTTCAGCGCGCGTGACACGGTGGTGATGCCAAGACCCGTCATGTAGGCGATGGTCTTCAAGGTCGGGCGCTCGCCCGTTGTCGCCTTCGCTTCGTCCCTGCCGGAATTACCAGTATCGTTCATGTCATTTCGCCACGCTTTGCAGAACAATAATCATAGATAGCTTTTTGTTTCTTGCAAAGGCAAACGTCGCCGGTCGCCGTCACACCCGATCCGGTCTTCGGGCCTTTGGCTATAACGATGTAGGTCGTGAAAAATATCGAACAGACTTATCCCGGATTACCGACCTTACGCGCTCTCGAAAATTCTGTTCGAGAGAGAAACAATGCCAAGAAACTAGATTAATTAGTATCAATAATTAATTGATATTTATAAATAAAATTCAATAGATATCAAGCCATCCGTATCCGTGGTTTTCCAATAGTACCAACGGGCATTTTTCGCGCATGAAGTTTCACTCCGAAGACATGACGGAACGATTGTTTTACGGTAACGTTGCCGGAGGGAGGAGATTGCCGAGCTGAGCGAGCTGGATAACGGCTGGCTGGCGGGCATGCATCTTCCCCAGATTCCGACACAAGCCTGCGTCATAATGGCCAGCTTATCCTATTTGAATTCGTCCATGCAGGGTCCCATCATGATTTCTTCCTCCACGCCCGAAACCGTCATCGATCTGGCCGGGCTCTGGCGCCTGACCTCGCTGGAAGGAGACTACACGACCGACCTTACCGTGCCGGGAGACGTTCACAGCGCACTCAAAAACGCGGGCATCATTCCAGATCCCTATCACGGTGCCAATGAAAATGCGGTGCAATGGGTCGCGCATCGGGACTGGATCATAGAGCGGACCTTCATCCTCGATGACGCCGATGCCAGCTGGTATCTCGATATCGATTATCTCGATACCGTCGCGATCGTCTTCGTCAACGATGTCCCGGTCTTGAGTTCGGACAATTGCTTCCGACGTTACCGTCCCGATGTGTCTCGCGCCGTGCGGCCCGGTGAAAACACCATTCGTATCCATTTCCACTCCAACATCGCAGCCGGGGCGGAACGGCAGGCGCGACAACCTTTTTACATTCCCTATCATGAGGGCAACTCGCCGATTGCCAACGGCAACATGTTGCGCAAGCCACAGTGCCATTTCGGCTGGGACTGGAATATTGCGATTGCTCCGCTCGGCCTTTACGGCAAAATCCTGCTGAAGCGCCTCGATACGGCACGGGTCGAACACGTCGTCACCTCACAACATCATGTCGAGGGCGGCGTCGAGCTGCATGTGGCCATCACGCTGTTTGCCGAAGGTCCGGCGAGCCTTCCGCTCTACCTTTCCCTCAACGACGAAAGGCTGCGGCTCGATTGCGGCGTGGGTGCGGGTGAGACGGTGGTGCGCCACGTCTTCTTCGTGGAAGATCCCGCGCTCTGGTGGCCGGCGGGCAGCGGCGAACAGACGCTCTACACGTTGGCGGTGGAGTTGCCGGATGAAACCGTCACCCGCAGGATCGGCTTCAGGACCATTGAACTTCTGACGGACAAGGATGAGGCCGGTAGCCGATTTGCCTTCCGCATCAACGGTCGGGAAATCTTCTGCCGTGGCGCGAACTGGATTCCATCCGATGCGCTTTATTCGCTGACCAGCCGCGAAAAAACCGAAGACCTTCTATGTTCAGCCGTCGAGGCCAATATGAACATGATCCGCGTCTGGGGCGGCGGATTTTACGAGGAAGACTGGTTCTACGATCTCTGTGACCGTCTCGGTCTTCTGGTCTGGCAGGATTTCATGTTCGCCTGCAACCTTTACCCCTGCAGCGAAGACTTTCTCGACAATGTGGAACACGAGGTCGACTATCAGGTAAAACGCCTTTCCTCCCATCCGTCCATCGCGCTCTGGTGCGGCGACAACGAATTGGTGGGTGCCCTCACCTGGTTCGAGGAGCCCCGCAACAACCGCGACCGTTATCTCGTGGCTTACGACCGCCTCAACCGCACCATCGAAAAGGCGCTGAAAAAAGCCGCCCCCGAAGCACTCTGGTGGCCCTCCAGCCCGGCTTCAGGCTACCTCGATTATGGTGATGCCTGGCATGCGGATGGTTCCGGCGACATGCATTACTGGTCCGTCTGGCACGAAAACAAATCGTTCGACAATTACCGCTCGGTCAAGCCGCGCTTCTGCTCTGAATTCGGTTTTCAGTCCTACACCTCCATGCCTGTCATCCGCACCTATGCGGAAGAGAAAGACATGAACATCGCCTCCCCGGTGATCGAACTGCACCAGAAGAATGTCGGCGGCAATGAGCGCATCGCTGGCACCATGTTCCGCTATTTCCGCTTTCCGAAGGATTTCGAAAATTTCGTGTATCTGAGCCAGGTACAGCAGGCGCTGGCCATCCGAACCGCGGTCGACTACTGGCGCTCGCTGAAACCCCATTGCATGGGAACGCTCTACTGGCAGCTCAACGACACCTGGCCGGTTGCCTCATGGTCGAGCCTGGACTACGGCGGCGGCTGGAAGGCGCTGCACTATGCTGCCCGCCGGTTCTTCCAACCGGTGACCGTCTCGGCCATTCCCTCCGAGGATGGACGCCGAGTGAGCTTCTCCATGGTCAACGACACCGCGGAAGACGTCGAGATCGACATGAATATTGTCGCCCTCACCATGGAGGGTAACCGCGTGCCGCTGAAATCTGCCAACGGCGCGTGCGCAACGGACAAGGCGGCGACGCTGACCGAAATCGACATGGACAGCCTGCCTGATGGCTTCATTCTTGCCTGGAACTTCATAGCATCCAACGGCATGACAGGCGAAGGCCATCATGTGCGCGACACCTACAAGTCTCTGGAGCTCCAGCCCGCTGGACTGACGTTCTCCACCGGCACATTGAAAAACGGCCAGCTCGAAATCGACGTCACCGCAGCAGGTCTTGCCCTCTTCGTCATGCTGGAGGCCGATCAGCCCGGGCGTTATTCCGACAATCTGTTCGATCTCGCAGCTGGCGAAACACGTCGGATCATCTTCACCCCGAAGGCGGGCAGCGGACAGCCGCAGTTCCGTATCTTCGATCTTTATACCTGCCAATCCTCGCATTGAAACCACGCGGCGAAAGGCTTAACCATCCTTAGCGGAACGGCAGGCAACGTTGCGCCTGCCCTCATCTTTCAAAGGTTTGCCGGCTTCTCCGGCAACCATTCATCAGCAAGTGGAGGAAGACCCATGGTTTGGCAACCGGCCGAAAACCGATATACATCCATGAAATACAATCATTGCGGAAAGACTGGCCTGAAGCTGCCGGCGATCTCGCTTGGGCTGTGGCACAATTTCGGCAACGACACACCGCACCAGACCAAACAAGCCATTTGCCGCCGCGCCTTCGACCTCGGTATTACCCATTTCGATTTGGCCAATAATTACGGCCCACCGCCTGGCAGCGCCGAAACCGCCTTCGGCGAAATCCTGAAGACGGATTTTAGAGGCTACCGCGATGAAATGATCATCTCGTCCAAGGCGGGCTACAACATGTGGCCCGGTCCCTACGGTGAGTGGGGCAGCCGCAAATATCTGATATCGTCCTGCGACCAGAGCCTGAAGCGCATGGGGCTGGACTACGTTGATATCTTCTACTCCCACCGTTTCGATCCCAACACGCCGCTTGAGGAAACCTGCGGCGCACTGGACCAGATCGTGCGCTCGGGCAAGGCGCTGTATGTCGGCATCTCGTCATACAACTCGAAACGCACCCGTGAGGCCGCCGCGATCCTGAAAGATCTCGGCACGCCCTGCATCATCCACCAGCCGAGCTACTCCATGATCAATCGCTGGATCGAGGAAGACGGTCTGGTCGATACGCTGGAAGATCTTGGCATTGGCTCCATCGTCTTTTCGCCGCTGGCGCAGGGCATGCTGACGACGAAATATCTGGGTGGCGTGCCTGATGGCAGCCGTGCATCGCAGAGCAAGTCACTCAACCCCGCCTTCCTCAACGAGCGCAATGTCGAAAACATCCGCGCGCTCAATCGCATTGCCGAGCGGCGTGGCCAGACGCTCGCGCAGATGGCAATCGCCTGGGTGCTGCGCGGTGGTCGCATCACGTCGGCGCTCATCGGTGCGAGCCGTGTCGAACAGGTCGAGGATTGCGTCAAGGCGCTCGACAATGCCGATTTCTCCACAGAGGAGCTTGCGGAAATCGACGGTTACGCGAAGGACGCGGATATCAACCTCTGGGCAAAATCCGCTGAACGCGTTTAATACTTGAAACAGGGTGCCCGGTTTCCACCGGGCAGCCTGATCGACGCAAAAGCTGGACTGAAATCTCCAACAGAAAGATTAACGTCCCCGTCTAACCATTAACAACCATTACATAAATGTAATTTTAAATTCAGTTTCCGTTCATTCGTTTATTCGTAAGTTCTCCTTATCGAAACACGAGAGGAAACATTCATGAAAAAGTTCGTCACCATTCTTCTGGCCGCAACTGTTCTTGCTGCTCCAATGGCCCAGGCACAAAGCCGCCACGACGATCGTCATCGCGGTGTAACCGTCGAGCGTCACACGACCACCAAAAAGGTCATCGTCAAGAAGCACCGTTGGGATCGCGGTCAGCGCCTCTCGCCAGCAGAGCGTCGTCATTTCGTCGACCGCCGCGACTATCGCCGTTACCGCCTGGCAGAGCCGCGTCGCGACCAGCGCTGGGTACGCGTCGACAACCAGTTCCTGCTCATCAACGCCGTCACCGGCCTGATCGTTGGCCTTTCTGCGGCACGCTAAGTAAATCGACGGATGAAACGAAAAAGGCCCGCTTGCGCGGGCCTTTTGTTGTTTATCGTTATAGCCGATCAGAAAATGTCGGCGCCGCTGCCCCATGGGCCATGCGACTTGTCGACACCGTCGGTGCGTTCGAAGCCATGCGCCCCGAAGAAATCGCGCTGCGCCTGAATAAGGTTCGCGCTGCCGCGGGCGCGACGATAGGCGTCGAAATAACCAAGCGCGGAAGCGAGTGCCGAAACCGGCAGACCGGAGAGAACCGCGTAGGAAACGACACGGCGCAGGGCGGCGTCGGTGTCCTTGACGATGCCGGAGAAGGCAGGCGTCACGATGAGGTTGGCCACATGCGGATCCTTGGTGAAGGCCGAGGTGATCTCATCGAGGAATTCCGAGCGGATGATGCAGCCGGCGCGCCAGATGCGGGCGATCGTCGGCATCGGCAGGTTCCAGTTGAACTCCTTCGATGCGGCCGACATGACGGCAAAGCCCTGTGCGTAAGCACCGACCTTGGCGGCCAGAAGCGCGCTTTCCAGATCAGCGATAAAGGCCTTTTTGTCAGCCGGTGCAGCTGCAACGGTCGGCAGGCCGAAGATCTTCTCGGCAGCTTCGCGCTCGTCCTTCTGCGACGACAGGATACGGGCAGCCACGGCGGCCTCAATGGCAGTTGCGGCGACGCCCATGTTCTGCGCCTCGATAACCGACCACTTGCCTGTGCCCTTCTGGCCGGCCTTGTCGAGGATCAGATCGACCATCGGCTTGCCGGTGATCGGATCGGCAGCGCGCAGAACCTTCTCGGTGATTTCGATCAGGTAGGAGTTGAGACGGCCCTTGTTCCATTCACCGAATACATCGGCAATTTCAGACGCACTCATCTTCAGGCCGTCACGCAGGATGCCGTAGATTTCGGCGATCATCTGCATGTCGGCATATTCGATGCCGTTATGGATCGTCTTGACGAAATGACCGGCACCGTCGTTGCCGAGCCATGCCACGCACGGATCGTCATTATACTTGGCGGAAATGGAGGTCAGAACCTTCTCGACGCGCTTCCAGCTATCTTCGGTACCGCCGACCATGATCGACGGTCCGTGACGCGCACCTTCTTCACCGCCGGAAACGCCCATACCGATAAAGGTCAGACCGCTATCCTTCAGATTGTCGAAACGGCGGATCGTATCGCGGAAATTCGCATTGCCGGCGTCGATCATGATGTCGCCGTTCGAGAGATGCGGCTTCAGGATTTCCATCTGCTGGTCAACCGGATCGCCGGCCTTGATCATGATGATGATCGGGCGCGGAGGACGAATGGCGGCGACGAATTCCTCGATGGTTTCGCAAGGGATCAACTGCCCCTGCAAGTCCCCAGCCTCGGCGTAGAATTTTTTCGTCGCTTCAGGGGTTCGGTTGAATACGGCAATCTTGTTGCCCTTTTCCGCGATGTTCAACGCCAGGTTCGAGCCCATGACGCCGAGACCGATCAAACCGATTTCTGCCTGTTCCACGGATGTGCCTCCATCTTGCTTTTAGGTGGTCGTGTTGTGGCACTGTAATGAACAAACGGCAAGGCTAGGGGCGACTGAAACGATTAAATTTTGATGACGCAAATCAGCTTTGCATATTTGCGACAGGTCGGGGGAAGGTCGTAACCAATGCGCCTCCCCTAGGAAGGTCGTGGCCGGTCGTCGCCATCCTCCAGCGCTCGCCAGGCAGCGCCGTCCATATCCTCATATTGCCCTGATCGCACAGACCAGAGGAAGGCGAAAAGCCCGAGCGCTCCGAGAAACAGGGCGACGGGGATGAGATAGATCAACATGTTCATGCCGGTTGCGCCCCCTCGCCCGCAAATCCGGTCGGCACGCTCTGTTGCGCAGAAACGGCTTCAGCCGTTCCCGCAAGACGCAGCGCATTTGCAACAACGATGAGCGACGATGTCGACATGGCGATGGCCGCGATCATCGGCGTCGCGTAACCGGCAATCGCAATCGGCACGGCAATGACATTGTAGCCGATGGCAAGCGCGAAGTTCTGCCGGATAAGCCGTCCGGCCCGCCGCGATGTCTCGATGGCGACAGGAACGGCATCCAGATTCTCGTGCATGAACACGAAGTCGGCGGCCTGCCGGCCGATATCGGCGGCGGTTGCCGGTGCCATGGAAACATGTGCTGCAGCCAGCGCCGGCGCATCATTGATACCGTCGCCCACCATCAGAACCTTGCGTCCCTCGCCTGCCAGTGCCCCACAGCGCCCCGCCTTGTCTTTCGGCGACAGGTCGGCGTTCCATTTCGCAATGCCCAGACGCTGCGCCATGGCCTTTACGGCCGGGACCCGGTCACCGGACACGATTTCCAGCACCAGTCCTCGCACAGAAAGGCTGCGCAGTGCCTGTACGGCGCCAGGACGCGGATTGTCCTCGAAACCGAAACTCGCCAGATACCCGCCGTCAAGCGAAAGCACCACTTCCGATCGAGCGTCGCCGTTTTCCATTTGCGATTCATCCGGGCAGGCAAAACGGCGGTTGCCGAGCCGGTAGGTTCCCGCCGGCGTGAGAGCCTCAACACCGGAGCCGGGAATTTCACGCACCGCTTCGTAGACCGGTAAAATTCCGCCATAGGCTGCATGCAGGGCTTTGGACAGCGGATGGCGTGAATGGGCGGCAAGGCCAGCCGCAATCGCCATCGTGGCGGGGTTCACATCGCCGGTTTCCACCAGTCGCGGCTTCCCGACCGTCAGGGTGCCTGTCTTGTCGAACAACACGGTGTCGATTTCGGCCAGTCGCTCCATCGCCGAGCCTTCCTTGACCATGATGCCATGCCGAAAGAGCCGGCCTGCCGCCACAACCTGCACCACCGGAACAGCAAGGCCAAGCGCACAGGGGCAGGTGATGATGAGAACCGCAATCGCGATCAGCATCGCCTGCTTCCAGTCACCGCCCAAAACGCCCCAACCGAGAAATGTCATGAGAGCAAGGAGATGTACGACGGGCGAATAATAGCTCGCGGCACGGTCGGCAATCCGCCGATAGCGCGCACGCCCCCCTTCCGCCGCCTCCATCAGCCCGATCACTTCCGACAGAAACGAATCCTTTGCCGATGCGGTCACCCGCGCGGCGAGCGAACCGGTGAGATTGAGCGTGCCTGCCTGAAGCAGATCGCCCGCCTCCACCCGACGCGGCGCGCTTTCGCCGTTGACAATGGACATGTCGAGATCGCTGCTTCCGCTAATGACCATCGCATCCACCGCCACGCGGTCACCGGCAGCAATCGCAATCGTCATACCGGGTAGCACATCGCCAAGCGGGCGATATTCCCGCGTTCCGTCCTCACCGATAACGGTTGCGCCGCGTGGTGAAAGCCGGGCCAGGCCCGCAATGGCCGAGCGCGCCCTGTCACGCATGATATGGTCAAGCGTGCGGCCGATCAGCAGGAAGAACAGCAGCGACACGGTCGCGTCAAACCACGCATGTCCGCCATGATGAATCGTCTCCCATAGCGAGATTGCGTAGGATAGCGTGATGGCGAGCGCAATCGGCACATCCATATTGGTGCGGCCATGCTTCAGCGCATTCCAGGCCGACTGATAGAAGAACCGGCCGCCATAGATCAGCGCCGGCGCGGCAATCATCGCCGAAATCCAGTGGAACATGTCACGCGTCGCGGCATCGGCCCCGGACCAGACGGACACGGATAGAAGCATGATATTGGCGGAAGCAAAGCCGCACAGCGCCACCGCCCTGATCAGTTGCGAGCGCAACACGTCCGAAGCATCCTGTCCGCTCGCGAAAAGATGCGTCCGGTATCCGGTTGCAAGGATTGCGCAGGCAAGTTCGGCGGGATCTGTCCTGATGCCATCGACATCCTCTTTCCAGACAATCGCCACCCGTTTGGAGGACAGGTTCACGCGCGCCTGCTCCACCTGGCGGAGACGGCGCAGCGCCGTTTCGATGGTGGTGATGCAGGCGCCGCAATAAACGCCGGGCACGCTGAGATCTGTCTGGCGCAGCCCCTGCCCCAGATCGCGGCTTGCCAGCATCAGCTCCTCTGATGATGGTGGGTTGACCGGTTCGCCGAGTTGAAGCGACCCTTCCGTTCCCGGTGCACAGCAGCTCATTGACGCCCCCTGATCACCGCGATCCGCGTGCCTTCATGCACGATGATCCTGCCGTCTTTTACGGCGGTGACCTCGACGATCCATTGGCCGGGCAGCATGTCATGCGGGCCGGTGAAGACCCCGGTAGACACCGGGGTCAGCTCCATGTCGAAATTCTGGTGCTCGCCGACCGGCCGGCGAAAACGCGCCGTTACCGTATCCGTATCCACAGGGCCGATATCTGGATGAAACACCTCGTAGCGCACGGTCTTTTCATCCACCACGAGCCTGCCCTTGATGCCGGTCGCGGCCCTTGCCTTGGCGGCCTCGGCCTTGGCGTTGAACTGCTGGCTGGCAACATAGGTATTGGGCACCACCAGCCCGCTCCAGCTGGTGACAGCATTCCAGGCCATCACCATGTTGACTGTGATGACGATACCGAAAAACATCACCATAACACCCAGCATATGCCAGCCGGTGAAAATGAAACCGGACGTCTGGCGATTGGTCGTTGTCATTTTTTCACTCCCGGAGCGTTGAAGACGGCGTCGTAACGGGCCGTCTCATGGCCGCCCGTATCGCTGACGACGAATTCGAAATTTTCAGCAGCCCGCGCGACGTGACTGCCCGGCAGGGTGACGAACACCTTCAGCGTTGTCGCCTCGTCAGGTTCCACCATCACCTCGAAGCTGCGAGAGGCTGCATCCGGCATGCCGTTTATCTTCATCACCGCACTTGGAATGCCCTCTATCGTCAGGCTCATTAGGCGCGGTTGCGGCACCATGTTGAGGATGCGAACGGTATAGCCGTTGCGGATCGAGCCATTCGATTCTAGCACATATTGCGGGTTGCGGTCGTGCAGCACGTTAAGAGCCAGCCGCTCGCGCGTCACCAGAGCCAACAGCAAGCCGATGCCGACTGCACCCCATATTGCCATGTAAAGAAGCGTGCGCGGGCGAAAGACGATGCGCCAGTCGAAATGGCGAATGCTGTTTTTGAACCCGCCGTCCTCGTTGCGCACATTCGCAGGCCGGATTGCGTGCTGGCCGTTGCCGGTCGCAAGCGCCATGTTGGACTGGTATTCGGACAGCGTCGCATAGGCGATCAGCCCGCGTGGCTTACCAATCTTGTCCATCACCCCATCGCAGGCATCGATACAGAGCGCGCAGGTGATACATTCCAGCTGCTGCCCGTCCCTGATGTCGATGCCCATGGGACAGACTGCGACACAAGCATTGCAATCGACGCAATCGCCGACGCTCTCCCCTGTGGCCGCAGCCTTTTTGGCGTGCCTCGTGCGAGGTTCACCGCGCCAGTCATTATAGGTCACGACCAGCGAGTTCTCATCCAGCATCGCCGCCTGAATGCGCGGCCAGGGACACATATAGGTACAGACCTGCTCCCGCATCAGCCCGCCGAAAACATAGGTCGTGGCGGTGAGTATCGCGACGGTCGTATAGGCGATCATCGGTGCCTGCCCCGTCATGAACTCTCTCGCCAGCGTCGGCGCATCGGCAAAATAGAAGATCCATGCCCCGCCGGTCAGAACGCCGATCACCAGCCAGATTGCGTGTTTCATCACCCGCTTGCGCAGCTTGCCGAACGTGAAAGGTGCTGCATCGAGCTTCATGCGGGCATTCCTGTCGCCCTCGATCGCCCGCTCGACGACCAGAAACAGGTCCACCCAGACGGTCTGCGGACAGGTATAACCACACCACGCGCGTCCCACGGCGGAGGTTATGAGAAACAACCCCAGACCCGCCATGACCAGCAATCCCGCGACGAAAAAGAACTCCTGCGGCCAGATTTCGATGAAGAAGAAATAAAAGCGCCGGTTGGCAATATCTATCAGCACCGCCTGGTCGGGCGCATAGGGACCGCGATCCCAGCGCAGAAACGGCGTCAGATAATAAATGCCGAGCGTGACCAGCATAACCAGCCACTTGAACCGCCGGAACCGGCCCTCCGCGCGCTTCGGGAAAATTTTCTTGCGCGCTTCATAAAGGGGTTTACGCGTTTTTGCGGAATTGACAGCTTCCGCCTCCAGCCTTTCGACGGGCTGTTGCGGGCGGTCCTGTCCGACGGGATAGATGTTCATGATTGCAGTCCGTTCTTATCTCCTTGCTTTCTCCCATCTCACCGGCGAAACATCCTTGACTTACATCAAGCGCGGACAAAGTGGCGCAGCCTGCGGCCTTGCATTAACAGGGAGGATGAGATGCCAGTCATGCAGTCAAAAATCATTCATCTGTCGGTGGAAAAACCATGGAGCCATGTCTTTGATTTCGCCTCCGACCCCCAAAACATGCCGCACTGGGCCGCCGGTCTAGCAGGCGGTCTTAAACCAGACGGCGAGGACTGGATCGCCGATGGTGGCCCGTTGGGTGAGGTCCGCGTCAATTTCGCGCCCTTAAACAAATTCGGCGTGATAGACCACGTCGTGACATTACCGGATGGCATGAAGGTGTATAACGCGCTGCGGGTAACACCGAATGGCAGCGGTGCCGAAGTCAGCTTTACCCTGCTTCGCCTGCCGGACATGACGGACGAGGATTTCGAACGGGATGCGGAGACGGTCCGGGTCGATCTGGAGAAACTGAAGTCGCTGCTCGAAACGGATTGAAGGATAAAACGATGACCACGAATACGAATGACCGGCGCATCGACTATGTCGAATTCAACGTCGCCGATATCGAGCGCAGCAAGGAATTTTACGGCGGCGCTTTCGGCTGGTCCTTTAAGGATTACGGCCCGCAATATTGCGAGTTTTCCGACGGCCGGCTGACCGGCGGGTTCACCACCACGGCACCTGTGTCAGCCAAGGGTGGACCGCTTGTCATTCTTTACGCCGCCGATATCGAGAATGCGCACCGGCGTGTCGAGGCAGCCGGTGGGCAGATCAGCGTCGCCATATTCGCCTTTCCCGGCGGACGCCGTTTTCATTTCACCGATCCGGATGGATACGAACTGGCCGTCTGGTCTGATCGCTAAGAAAAAGGGCCGCATCGAGCGGCCCTTTCCATTTGTTGGCTGCGACGTTCACTCGCCACCGCCCAGCGAGTGCACGAAGATCGCAAGCTGCTTGACCGTGGTATCACCAAGCCGTTCACCCCAGGCGGGCATGACCCCGTGTTTTGGCGACCGTATCTGCGCAACGATCCCCTGCTCCCCATTGGCCTTCAGCCAGATCGCGTCGGCCAGGTTGGGCGCTCCGAACTCGCGGTTGCCCTTGGCGTTCTCACCGTGGCACGAGGCGCAATTGTCGGCGAAAATCTGTTTACCGGGTTCTACGAGTGCCGGGTTGGAAGGCGTTCCTGTCAGGCTGACCACATAGGCGGCGACCTCGCGGATTTCCTCGGACTTGAGGATATCGCCGAAGGCCGGCATTTCCGACAGGCGCGTATCGGGATCGTCGGCAAAACGAATGCCGTGCTTTACCGTCGTATAGATATCCTCGACGCTGCCTCCCCACATCCAGTCATCGTCGTTGAGGTTGGGGTATCCCTGCCCGCCTTCCGCACCCGAACCGTGACACTGGATGCAATTGACCTTGAAGGCGGCGGCACCGCCGGAAAGGGCAAATTGCCTTAGCGTCGGATCGGCCTCAATCTCGGCGAGCGAGGAACTGGCGATTCTGTCGGAATAGACGCTCTGCGCCTGTTTGGCGTCCGCCATATCGGCGGCGATCTCGGAACGGCTGCTCCAGCCGAGCAACCCTTGCGTTGCGCCATTGATCAGCGGCCATGCCGGATAGGCGATGGTGTAGCCGATGGCCCAGAGGATCGTGAAGTAGAAGGTCCAGACCCACCAGCGCGGCATCGGATTGTTAAGCTCGCGAATACCGTCCCATTCATGGCCGGTGGTTTCGACGCCGCTGATGTCATCAATGTGTTTTTCGGACATATCCTAGTCCTCCTTAAGCGGAATGCTGGCGGCGTCGTCCGCAGCTTTTTTCGATCCGGGACGAAGGGTGAAAACGACGACGCCGGCGAAGAACAGGGTCATGGCAAGCAGGCCCCAGCTATCGGCGAAGTGGCGCATGGCCGTGTAGGTTTCCATCGTATCGCCTCCTCACCGATATCCGGCGGCATCGTCATAGGTCGAGAAATCGACCAGCGTGCCGAGCATCTGCAGATAGGCAACCAGCGCATCCATTTCGGTAAGCTTGGCTGGATCGCCATCGAAATCGCCGACTTTCGCCTTCGGATAGCGCGCCAGAAGCTCGGTCGTATCGGCGTTCGGATCGGCCTGCGCGTGAAGATCAGCCGCTGATTCCTCGATCATCTCGTCGCTATAGGGCACGCCAACGGCGCGGTTAGCCTTCAGCTCCATCGAGATATCCGTAATCTTCAACGGCGTGGTTTTGAGGAACGCGTAGGACGGCATAATCGACTCCGGCACGACGGAGCGCGGATCGGCCAGATGCTGCACGTGCCACTCATTCGAATAGCGGTCGCCTACGCGTGCGAGGTCCGGCCCCGTGCGCTTGGAACCCCACTGGAACGGGTGGTCGTACATGGATTCCGCTGCCAGGCTATAGTGCCCGTAACGCTCCACCTCGTCGCGGAACGGCCGGATCATCTGGCTGTGGCAGACATAACATCCCTCGCGGATGTAGATGTTGCGCCCGGCCAGTTCGAGCGGCGAGTAGGGCCGCATGCCCTCCACCTTCTCGATGGTGTTTTCGAGATAGAAAAGCGGCGCGATTTCCACGATACCGCCGATTGAGACGACGAGCAGCGAACCGACCAAAAGCAGAGTGGCGTTGCGTTCGATGACGCCGTGTTTGTCGAGTATGGACATCGGCCTCTCCTTATTCAGCGGGCTGCAGCGAAGGTGCGGCGTCATTGCGGACGCCCTCCTCGCGTTGATGACCGAGGATGGTCATCGTGACGTTGTAGGCCATGATCAGCGCGCCACTGAGGAACATCAGGCCACCCAGCGCACGCATCACGTAATAGGGGAACAGCGCTGCGACCGATTCCGCGAAGGAATAGACGAGGAAGCCCTGCGTATCGTATTCGCGCCACATCAAGGCTTGCTGGATGCCGGCCACCCACATCACGGCGGCGTAGATGACAATGCCGATCGTGGCGAGCCAGAAGTGCCAGTTGACCAGTTGCAGGCTGTAGAGACGATCCCTGCCCCACAGTTTCGGTGTCAGATAATAGATGGCACCGAAGGTGATCATGCCGTTCCAGCCGAGAGCGCCGGAATGCACATGGCCGATGGTCCAGTCGGTATAGTGGCTGAGCGAGTTGACGGCCTTGATCGACATCATCGGACCCTCGAAGGTCGCCATGCCGTAGAAGGCCACCGCCATTACCATCATACGCACGATGGGATCGGTGCGGATCTTGTCCCATGCGCCCGAAAGCGTCATCAGGCCGTTGATCATGCCGCCCCAGGACGGCATCCACAGCATGATCGAGAACACCATGCCGAGCGTCTGCGCCCAGTCCGGCAACGCCGTATAGTGCAGATGGTGCGGACCGGCCCAGATATACATGAAGATCAAAGCCCAGAAGTGGATGATCGACAGGCGGTAGGAATAGACCGGGCGGTTCACCTGCTTGGGAATGAAATAATACATCATGCCGAGGAAGCCGGCGGTGAGGAAAAAGCCGACGGCGTTATGGCCGTACCACCATTGCGTCAGCGCATCCTGCACGCCCGAGAAAGCGGAGTAGCTCTTGACGCCGAGGAACGACACCGGAATGGCGAGGTTGTTGACGATATGCAGCATGGCGATCGTCACGATGAAGCTCAGATAGAACCAGTTTGCCACATAGATATGCGGCTCCTTGCGCGTGAGGATCGTGCCGAGAAATGCAAGGAGATAGGCGACCCAGACGATCGTCAGCCAGATATCGACATACCATTCCGGCTCGGCATATTCGCGGCCCTGCGTGATACCAAGCAGATAGCCAGTGGCAGCCATGACGATGAAGAGGTTGTAGCCCCAAAATACGAACCAGCCCAGATTGCCGCCGAACAGGCGCGAGCGACAGGTTCTCTGCACCACGTAAAATGACGTGGCAATCAGCGCATTTCCCCCGAAAGCGAAGATCACCGCGGAGGTGTGCAACGGCCGCATCCGGCCGAAATTGAAATAGGGCGCGATGTTGAGATCGGGAAAGGCAAGCTGAAGCGCCACCACGACCCCGACCAGAAACCCGACCACGCCCCAGAACACGGTAGCGACGACGCCGTATTTCACGACCTCATCGAAATATTCGGATTTCAGCCGGGCGCGCGCGGCCTGATCGACAGGCGCGAAAGAAACACGGCGCAGCAGAAGCACCGTGCTGACCAGAAGCGTAAAGAACAGCACCCACATATGGGCGGCGAAAAGACTGTCGTGAGCGAAAGCAGCCCCGAGCAGCGCGAGAAAAGCCCCAAGGGCCACGATCGCGGTTTCTAACGTGTAATTCATTGTTGGTTTCCCCCAACGTGCAAGCAGACCGACGAAAGGCTTGGCGCGCGCTTTACGAAGCGGAAACGGGCCTTTGCGTCGGTTGGAGCATTGCCACCGGCGTGGGGAAGCCACCTTGATCCAGATCAAGAAAGAGAAGCTGTCGCAGCACCGGCAAAACCGAGCCGGGATTTGGCAATAAAAAGTACATAGAAACTGATAGAACGGACGCCGACGCGCGACACCGGCTTTATAGGGCTTGCGTCAGCCCTTCATTTTCAGCGGCAGCCCGGCTGCGACGAAATAGACTTCATCGACGATGGCCGCGACGCGCTGGTGTAACCTTCCGGCGTGATCGCGGAATTCGCGCGCCATGCGGTTTTCCGGCACAATGCCAAGGCCGACCTCGTTAGAGACGAGAATCAGTTTCGCCTTGGTGGACGCGATTGCCGCTGCCAGCGTGGCGAACGCCGTCTCGATATCGGCGTTCTCCATCATCAGATTGGTGAGCCACAATGTCAGGCAGTCGATCAGGATGACATTGTCCGGCGCATCCAGCCGCACGAGCACGGCAGCGATATCAACGGGCGCCTCGTGTGTCGTCCACTCCTCGCCGCGCCGGGCCTGATGATGGTCGATGCGATCGCGCATCTCGTCATCCCATGCCCGGCCGGTGGCCAGATAATGCAGGCGCCCGTTCGCTTTGCCCGCAAGGTCCTCGGCAAAACGGGACTTGCCGGAGCGCGCGCCGCCTAGAATGAAAACGGAGCGGTTTTTATCTGTCATGAAGAACCTGGAAGAAAAGAATAAGACGGACCGGCATCATTGCGGTTTCGCAAGCCAGAGACAGCCGTACATGAAGGGAACGATTCGTAGAAAAAGGCGTCCCCCGGTTACTCATGCCGGACTGCCGATGATACCGGGTCGGAGACGACAAAACCTGTCCGCACGATGCGGGACATATGACAGCCTTGGCAACTCCGGATGCCGGAAACACCGGTCCTGACAAAAAGCTAGGTGCGAACGGTCATTCTGTCAATCGGCGAGCGGTATCTACGAAAAATCAAGCGGAACCGGTACGCAAAACCTTGACCCGGAACCGGCAGACCTTTCCGTCCGCGACGGGATTGATAAAGCCACTTGGTTACCGGAACGTTAGCAGAAAACGAAATGACGAAGCTGCAACGCGGCGGGAGAATGTTCGCCCATGGAGGCCGCTGCCATTGCCTTGCCATGGCCTTCAAATCAATATGGCCGCGAAGATTCGCAAACAGCAAGGTGACCTGCCCGTGATGACCGTCATGGACTATATCTCGATCGTCGTTTTTATCGTGTTATGGGCCACCTATACCCACCTCACGACGGGAACGACGCTGTTTTCGCGAACCAGCCTCAATCAGGCGATGGCGGAGCGCCGGCGCGACTGGATTTACAATTCTCTCAAACGCGACTTGAAGATGATCGACACGCAGATCATGGCGGGTTTGCAGAATGGTACCGCTTTTTTCGCGTCTACCTCGATCTTTGCCATCGGCGGCTGCTTTGCTCTTCTGGGGGCGACAGATCGGGTCGAAACCGTGTTTCGCGACCTGCCCTTCGTGCAGTATGCCGGGCGCACGGCCTTCGAACTGAAGGTCATGGGGCTAACCTGCCTTTTCGGCTACTCGTTTTTCAAGTTCGGCTGGTCCTACCGCCTGTTCAATTATTGCACGATCCTGTTCGGCGCCATACCCATGGTCCATGATGTCAACGCGGATCGCGACGCTGCCGAGCGTGCCGCTGAAAACGTCATAAAGATGAACATCATCGCTGCTAAGAACTTCAATGATGGGCTGCGGACGATCTTCCTGTCGATCGGTTATCTCGGCTGGTTCATCAGCCCCTATGTCTTCATCGCAAGCACGGTCATCATCATAGTGGCGCTGTTGCGCCGCCAGTTCTTCTCCGAGGCCCGCCGCGCCATCATGGACAGGCCCGGGCCTTGAAATAGCCTTACTTCACGGGCCAAGCCCTTGAGTAGACAACGGCTTCAGACAGCTGAAACAGCGGGAATTATGGAAACAGAAACAGCTGCAATCGACACCCGCCGCAAGGGCCGCATGGGCAGTCTCGATACACTGCGCGGGCTGGCGCTCATCGCCATGGCGTCTTACCACTTCACATGGAATCTGGAGTATTTCGGCTATCTGGAGCCGGGTACGGCAACCACCGGCCTGTGGAAGCTTTATGCGCGCGCCATTGCCAGCTCGTTCCTGTTCCTCGCCGGTTTCAGCCTGTTTCTCGCCCATGGCAAAGCCATAAACTGGCCGTCCTTCGGCAAGCGTTTTGCAATGGTGGCGGGCTCGGCGCTGCTCATCACCATCGCTACCTATGTCGCCTTTCCGGATAGCTTCATCTTTTTCGGAATCCTGCACAACATAGCCGCTGCAAGCCTTGTCGGGCTGCTGTTCCTGCGGGCACCCCCGCTGGTAACGCTGCTTTTCGCGGCTCTTGCCTTTGCGCTGCCGCAATACGTCCAGTCGGATTTTTTCAACAGCAAATGGCTGGCATGGGTCGGTTTCTCCACCATGCCGCCGCGCTCGAACGATTATGTGCCGCTCTTGCCGTGGCTCGCGCCCTTTCTTGCCGGACTTGCGGTTTCGCAATTCGTCACACCGCGCAGCTGGCTGGACCGTTTTCGCAACCCAAGCCCCCCCCGCAATCTGATAGCAACAGCGGGCCGTCACAGCCTTGCCTTTTACCTCATTCATCAGCCGGCGCTGATTGGCCTCGTTTATGCGGTATCACTTGTGGCACCGCCTCCTCCTGTCGACCAAGTGGAGCTTTACAAATCGAGCTGTGAAAAAAGCTGCGTCCAGCAGGCTAACGGCCAGGAATTATGCCAACGTTTCTGCGGCTGCACGCTTGAAAAGCTGCAAGCGGAAAGCCTGTTTGACATCATGATGGAAGGCAAGCTCAGTGCGGAGCAGCAGACGAAGGTCAGCGACGTGGCGCAACAGTGCACGGTTGAGGCGCAGTAAAGAACGACACACGCCCAATCTACGCTCGGCGTCATTCTCGGGCTTGACCCGAGGATCTATCCACGTCGCGTAAAATCAAAAGCATGACGGAGTGAGAGGTTTTTCCTCTCCGCGGGAAATCCAGGGCCATCACGTCAAGCGCGACGGCGGGAAACCTGCATCAGGTCCCTACGCCGATTTCGGCAAGGCGCGTAAGGCAGGCCTCTTCGACATTGTCGAGTTCAGCCAGCGTCTCTTCGATATCCTTGCGCTTTTGCCTGAGATCGGCGCGCTTCTCATCGACCTTCTTCATCAGAAGCACAAGCTGGCCTGATTCGCCCGGCGGCTCCTTGTAGACGTGAATGATCTCGCGAATTTCTGCGATCGTGAAACCGATACGGCGGCCGCGCAGGATTTCCTGAATGAGACGTCGATCCGCAGACCTGAAAAGCCTCGTACGCCCGCGTCGCTCAGGGTGAATGAGGCCCTCATCCTCGTAAAATCGCAAGGTGCGGGTGGAAACACCGAATTCGCGCGTCAGTTCGGTTATGCTATAATACTTGTCCAAGGGCCTATCCGATTCATAACCGGACAATTATTATTTGACCTTCACGTAAAAGTCAATTTTTCCTGCCGCTTTCGCCTGTTCTGGCCTATCCCGAAATACCGTACCACCAGGTAGCGATGCCCAGAAACGAAAAAAAGCCGACAATGTCCGTTACCGCCGTCACGAAGACAGCAGAGGAAACGGCGGGGTCTGCCCCGAACCTGTCGAGAACCAGCGGAATGAGAATGCCTGCCAGCGCCGCCGCCAGCATGTTGAGACACATGGCGGCAGCAATGATTCCACCGATATGGACATCCTGGAACCACACGCCTGCAACGATGCCGATGGCACAGCCGAACAACAACCCGTTCAGGATGCCAACGCCCGCTTCACGCCTGATAATGCGGGCAGCGTTGTGAATATCTAGGCTTTTGGTAGCCAGCGCCCGCACGGACACGGTCATGGTCTGCGATCCGGCATTGCCGCCCATCCCGGCAACCGTCGGCATCAAAATCGCCAGCGCAATGATCTGCTGGATCGTCGCATCGAAAAGGCTGATGACGGAGGCAGACAGAAAGGCAGTAAGGAGGTTGACCGCAAGCCACGGCACACGCGAGCGCGAGGTGCTGGTGATGCTGTCAGACAGTTCTTCGTCGCCCACACCGCCAAGGCGCAGCAAATCTTCTTCGGCTTCTTCCTGAATGACGTCGACCACGTCATCGATGGTGAGCACGCCAACCAGACGGCCGTTATTGTCCACCACGGCGGCGGATAGAAGGTCGTATTGTTCGAAAAGTTGCGCCGCTTCTTCCTGGTCCATTTCGGCCGGAATAGAGTGGTTGGTCTCGTGCATGATCGTTTCGATCTTCACCTGACGCTTAGCGCGCAGCACCTTGTCGAGATCGAGAGCGCCGACTAGCTTGAACGTGGGGTCGATGACGAAGATCTGCGTGAAGGAATCCGGTAACTCCTCCTCCTCACGCAGATAATCAATGGTCTGTCCCACGGTCCAGAACGGCGGCACGGCAACGAATTCCGTCTGCATGCGACGGCCGGCAGAGCTTTCCGGATAATCCAGCGCCCGCATCAGCCGCACCCGTTCGGTGAACGGAAGTTGCGAGAGGATGTCCTCGCGGTCCTCGTCGTCGAGATCCTCGAGAATGTAGACAGCGTCGTCCGAATCCAGCTCGCCAATACCGGCAGCGATCTGCTCGTTGGACATCTGGTCGACGATATCGAGACGGATGCCTTCATCCACCTCGGTCAGCGCCGTCATGTCAAAATCGGAACCCAGCAACCGCACGAGCGCGTGGCGCTGCTCCGGCATGATGGACTCCAGCACGTCGCCGAGTTCAGACTCATGCAGTCGCGCCACATTCTTGCGCAGGAAAAGCAGATCGCGGTCGGCAATCGCTGCCCCCACCATCGCCAGAAAGTCGGAGCGGACAGAGCCGTCCTCGGCGTAGATATCGGAGGGTGCCTCTGTCGGTTTCAACTCTTCGGGCGCGAGAAGATCGTCGTCACGGTCTGTCATCTGGCGTCCCCTTCTTTAAATGCCGCAGTGCACGAATTTGCAGGCAGAATGGCGTTAAAAAGTATATTGTCAACAACCGGATAGGTGAAAAACAACGGGCTTCGGAACTGCGACGAAAATGTCATGGACCGCCCTTTCGCAAGACCATGATCGAAGAGCGCGGCACTCCATGATGATGCAGCGGCAGGCAGTGCACCTCAATCCGCACAACGTCCGGAAAGCCCTTGCCGTTCCGTCGGAACCGGTAGGATAGAGATTGACATATGTCGTCCATAGACGATTCTGAAAGAGCTTTTTTTATATATGATCGGCCGTTGCCAAACGGTAAGTATCCCTGGGCGGCCAGGAAAATTTCAGGAAAATCACGACAATGAGCAAGACAGATTTCATCGGCAAGGCTTCCGCCGCCGCAGGTGGCTGGGGCGCGCTTAAAAGCGTCGGCAAACGGCTGATGGAATCCGGCGCGCCGATTTCCGGCGCACGCACGCTGCTGAAGGCAAACCAGCCGGATGGATTCGATTGCCCGGGCTGCGCATGGGGCGATCCGGAGCATGGCTCTTCCTTCGAATTCTGCGAAAACGGCGTCAAGGCGGTCGCTTGGGAAGCGACGGAAGCCCGGGTGCCGCCGGATTTTTTCTCCACCCGCACCGTCTCCGAACTGCGCGGCTGGTCTGACTACGATCTGGAAAAACAGGGCCGCCTCACCCACCCGATGCGTTACGACCGGGCGAGCGACAAATATCTGCCGGTCTCCTGGGACGACGCCTTTGCCGAAATCGGCGGCGTTCTCAACAGCCTCGACAGCCCGGACCGGGCGGAATTCTATACATCCGGCCGCGCCTCCAACGAGGCAGCCTTCATCTATCAATTGATGGTTCGGCTTTACGGCACGAACAATTTTCCCGACTGCTCCAACATGTGCCATGAGGCAAGCGGTGTCGGCCTGAAAGCCTCGATCGGCGTCGGCAAGGGCACGGTGCTCCTGGAAGACTTCGAGCAGGCAGACGCGATCTTCGTGATCGGCCAAAATCCCGGCACGAACCACCCGCGCATGCTGGGCGACCTGCGCCGGGCAGCGCTTCGCGGCGCGAAAATCGTCGTCCTCAATCCGATCAAAGAAAAGGGGCTGGAGCGCTTCGCCGATCCGCAGGACAAGATCGAGATGATCACCGGCGGCAACATCAAGATCGCCACCAATTATTACCAGCCCCGGCAAGGCGGCGACATGGCGGTGGTGCGCGGCATGAGCAAGGCGATCTTCGCAGCCGACGACGCCGCAAGGACTGCCGGAGAATCTGCCATCATCGATTACGACTTCATCGCCGAACATGCGGTCGAGTTCGAGGCTTATCGTGATGCCGTCGAGGCAACCAGCTGGGAAAGCATTCTCGACCAGTCCGGCCTCACCCGCGCAGAAATCGAAGAAGCCGCCTGCATCTACATGAATGCCGGCTCCGTCATCGCCACCTGGGCCATGGGCGTCACCCAGCATCGCCACTCTGTCATCATGGTTCGCGAAATCACCAACTTCATGTTGCTGCGCGGCAATATCGGCCGCCCCGGTGCCGGTCTTTGCCCGGTACGCGGCCATTCCAACGTTCAGGGTGATCGCACGGTCGGTATCGATGAAAAAGCGCCGCCGGCGCTGCTAGACGCACTGGAAAAAGAACTCGGCGTCGCCATGCCGCGCAAACCCGGCCACAACACCGTCGAAGCAGTAGCCGCCATGCTGGCTGGCGAGGCGCAAACCTTCATCGCGCTCGGCGGCAACTTCATGCGGGCAACGCCCGACAGTCCGCTGATCGTCAAGGCTTTTGAAAATCAGAAACTGACGGTCAATATCGCCACCAAGCTCAACCATTCGCATCTGGTGCCGGGCGAAATCTCCTTCGTGCTGCCCTGCCTTGGCCGAACGGAAATCGACCGTAATTCTGCGGGCAAGCCGCAGATCGTCACGGTCGAGGATTCCATGAGCATGGTGCATGGTTCCGGCGGCATCAATCCGCCTGCCTCGGAGGAACTACGCTCCGAAGTCGCCATCGTTGCCGGCATTGCGCAAGCGACCCTTGGCAATGCGCAGGTCGACTGGAAAGCGCTTGCCGAGGATTACGATCTCATCCGAGACATGATCGAGCGGGTCATCCCCGGTTTCGACAATTTCAACGAACGCGTCCGCGTGCCGCGCGGTTTTCGCCTGCGCAACACGGCCTCCGAACGGGAATGGAACACGCCGGCAAAAAAGGCCGTCTTTTATAGCGGCCCGCTTCCCGAACAGACTGAGCATCAGCAGGCGCTCACGGGCGACAATCTTTTCGTGCTGCAGACATTCCGCAGCCACGACCAATACAACACCACGATTTACGGCATGGACGACCGTTATCGCGGCGTTTATGGCGAACGCCAGGTCATCTTCATGAATCCTGCGGATATGGAGGCGCTGGGCGCCCACTCCCGCCAGCGGGTCGATGTCATCGGCGAATATGGCGATGGCGTGGAGCGGATCGCCCAAAATTTCCGGTTGGTCCCCTACAATATTCCGCGCGGCAGTGTCGGCGGATATTATCCCGAACTGAACGTGCTGGTGCCGCTGTCAAGCTATGGCGAAGGCAGCTTCACGCCAACGTCGAAATCGGTACTCGTCTCCTTCCGCCTGCTTGCCGGTTCCGCCTCTTGAACAGGATGGCTTGATGGGTGAGGAACAATCTGCAGCGGCTTTCATGGCAGCGGTGGAGCAGATCGTGCAAGGATCGTCGCAGGCGCTTTCGGCCACGTGCGCGGCGATCCTTCTTGCCATCAATATGGATATCGCCACCGACAGCCGCAGCATCGCCAATCGGCTGGGACTTGCGCATGCCCTCGTCCTGCGCGAAATCTCCGCCCTGTCACCGCGCTTTGTGCGGGTGACGAAACGCGACGCCCGCACCCAGCGCAGTTGGCTGGAGGTCACAGCGGAGGGACAGGCGCTCGCCGCGCTATCCTCTCAAACCTGAAACGAACGGAGCATTCCTTGGCAATCAGGCCGATCCTGCCCTACCCCCATGCCGGTCTTTCAGAGATTTGCGCGCCGGTCACTGTTTTTGACGACCACCTGCAAAATCTGGTCACGGACCTGATCGACACCATGCGCGCCGCCCCCGGCGTCGGCATCACCGCGGCTCACATCGGTGTGAAACAGCGCGTCTTCGTGCTTGAGCTGACGCCGAGAACCGTGCTGACATACATCAATCCCGAAATCGTCAGTCACTCCGCGCAGACCATGCGGCATGTAGAAGGCAGCGTCTCAATGCCGGGCTTCACCGAAGAGGTGGAACGTCCGTCTGAGGTCGAGGTGAGGTTTCAGGACGTAGCGGGCGTGGAACATCGAGAAAGCGCCAAGGGATTTCACGCCATCTGCATCCAGCACGAGATCGACCAGCTGGATGGTGTGTTCTGGCTGAAACGCCTGTCGAAGCTGAAACGCGACCGGCTGGTGAAGAAATGGGAAAAATCCCGAAAGCCGTGACGATCAGCTAGCGATCGAAAGTGCAAAGTCCGCGTCGCCCTTCAAAGTGTTGCTGACGGTGCAGATATCTTCGGCCGCATGGGCAATTGCGGCGCGCGTCGCCTCATCGAAACTCCCGGCAATCTCCATCCTGATATCGAAACGAATGATGCGATAGGGCTCCTGCGCGGATTTCTCACCGGAAACGTCAACGAGCACGCTCTCGAAGCCGTCCAGCAACCCCATGCGGCTCGCCGCAATCCGGGCGCTGAGCGCCAGGCATGCCGCAAGCGACGAATAAAGGAGGTCGATCGGATTGAAGCCCGGTTCAGAGACACCCGTCACAATTTCCAGGGCGCCGCCGGTCACTGTCGATATCAGTGGGCGCCCAAGCCGCCCGACCTTGGCGGTGGCGCCAACCGGCCTCAACTTCACCTTTCCACCATCTATCATTCAAATATTCCTAATTTAATCGCGTGCAACCAATCGCATGGAACCAAAACCTGTCTGGCGCTTTTTACTCACACAACGGTGAACGACCGTTGAACCTTTATTATACAGGGAGCTGGGACCTATGGTTACATCTACGCTCGTCAGCATTCTGATCACCTTCCTGGTGATCGTGCTCGTCTTGTGGCTCATCGCACGACTGCCCGTCGGCGGCGGCGCGAAACAGATCGCGCAAGTCATCGTCATCATCATCGGCATTATTTCGCTGCTGAAATATCTCGCCGTCTTCTGATATCACGGTAGCGTGCGAACAGAAAAAGGCGGCGAAAGCCGCCTCTTTTTTCGCCATTTTCATGACACTCGATAGCTATTGGCGTGGCTCGAACTGGTAGGTTTTTTTGAGAGTGATATCGCGAACGCTGCCGAGACCAAGAAACGGCGTATTTTCAGCATCGAAAATCGCCCTGCCCTTCGCCACGATCCAGCGGATGGAACCATCAGGCAGATGCACCTTGTAGCGCTGGTCGAAAAACACGCCGGTAGTGATGCTTTCGAAAATTGCCCGCGCCACCTGATCGCGCATTTCCACATCTATTCTTTCGAGAATATCCTCAATCGACACACCTCGCGATGCCACCGCTTCGGAAAAGCCATGACACTCCGCGGTGACGGTGTCCATGATCAACCTGTTGTCGGAAATGCTCCACATATAATAGCCGAGCGCATTGTCTGAATCCGCTTTGTCCCCCTGCACGAAAACCTCCAGACCTTTTTTTCTGACAAACGCTAACATCAGACCTCTAATATTCCACCCCTTGTTTTGAGGGGGTATTTAACCGGCTACTACAACGTGTATCGATATCCACCGAAATTTAATGGCGCCTGATCCGGATGCCGGTTTCGAAAGCACGATAATTTCCAAAAAAAGCGTCGCAAAGCCAACCGCTTGCACCTACATGACTGCAAGATGAAATTGCGAAGGATGCTCATATGCTGCGAACCGCTCTTACTTTTGGGTTGCTGTCGGCAACTGTCTTTCTAGCTGGCTGCCAGACGTGGCAAAGCCCTTATCGCGGAAACGAATGGCGGATGGACCAGGTCATGGATGGCGACCCCTACCGGGTCGGTGACGGCAATCGCGCGGGGAGACGCTAAGCCGCAAACATCTCATCCGAATGGCGGCAAGATCGATAATCTGACGCCCTGAAATTTTACAGCCCGGGCTGCCGAGACGAAACAAGTCGAAGTCGCCCGAGGCGTATCTAATCGACGTAACTGCTTCTTCTTTTTTGGGGAGGATCAAAGCCAAACAATTGGCAGAAAAAGAAAAAACCCGCCGAAGCGGGTTTCTTTGGTGCGGTCGAGAAGACTCGAACTTCCACGGGTTGCCCCACAGCGACCTCAACGCTGCGCGTCTACCAATTCCGCCACGACCGCATCGTGGTAGGCGTCGACTTGCGCCGACGGGGGTGCATGTAGCAAAAGGATTTTGGGTGCACAAGAGCGTCGTGACAGTTTTTTGAAATTAAAAATCGGCCCGGCCCACCCTATATGCAGGAAGCCCGGAAATGCTGGGGTTGCAGCCTTCTCATCATTTTGCGAGAAGGCTGTGGAAAGGACTTTTTCATGCTCACACGCACGGATATCGAGACAAATATGCTGCCCGTTCCCGGCTCGCCGCCTGTTCGCTGGCGAATCTCGGAAGGTCTCGTGCCTTACGAACTGGCTATAGAAGAGATGGAACGCGAAGTTGCCGCCATAGCCAATGGCGAGGCCGACGAACTCGTGTGGCTTCTGGAGCACCCGCCACTCTACACGGCAGGCACCAGCGCCGATGTTGCCGACCTCATCGAGCCGGAGCGTTTTCCGGTCTTCGCCACCGGTCGCGGCGGCGAATATACCTATCACGGGCCGGGACAGCGCGTCGTTTACGTCATGCTCGACCTGAAACGCCGGCGCCAGGATGTCCGCGCCTATGTTGCCGCGCTGGAGAATGTCATCATCCGCACGCTCGACAAGATGAATGTCCGTGGCGAACGGCGCGAAGACCGGGTTGGCGTCTGGGTCAGGCGTCCGGAAAAACCCCTGCTTCCCGATGGTAGCATGGCCGAGGACAAGATCGCCGCGCTCGGCATCCGGTTGCGCAAATGGGTGAGCTTTCACGGGCTGTCGATCAATGTCGATCCCGACCTCGCGCATTTTTCCGGCATCGTTCCCTGCGGCATCAGCGCCTATGGCGTGACCAGCCTTGTCGATCTTGGATTGCCGGTTATGATCGGCGATGTCGATGTTCTGCTGCGAGAAGCCTTTGAGGAGGTCTTTGGCCCGGCAGTGCCCGAAGCCGGCTCCGGCGGCTGAAACCCGCCGCAACTTTTTTATCGCCTGCCAGTGCATGCAATATCGATCACCACAAGAGGAGGAACGACCATGTTCACAACGTCAGCCTATGCCTGCGATGACGGTTCTTCGCCGATGAAGCTCGCGACCATCAAGCGTCGCGATCCCGGCCCGCGCGATGTCGAAATCGAAATCGAGTTCTGTGGCGTCTGCCACTCCGATATCCATACGGCCCGCAGCGAATGGCCGGGTTCTCTCTACCCCTGCGTCCCTGGCCACGAAATCATCGGCCGCGTCGGTCGAGTGGGCGCGCAGGTCACGAAATTCAAGGCGGGTGACCGCGTCGGCGTCGGCTGTATCGTCGACAGCTGCCGTGAATGCGCAAGCTGCGCCGAAGGGCTGGAGCAATATTGCGAAAACGGCATGACCGGCACCTACAACTCGCCTGACAAGGCCATGGGCGGCGGCGCACATACGCTTGGTGGTTATTCCGCCCATGTGGTCGTCGATGATCGCTATGTGCTGCGGATCCCCGAAGGGCTCGATCCAGCAGCCGCAGCACCCCTGCTCTGCGCCGGCATAACCACCTATTCGCCGCTGCGGCACTGGAATGCAGGTCCCGGCAAGCGCATCGGCGTCGTCGGTCTCGGTGGCCTCGGCCATATGGCAGTCAAGATCGCCAATGCCATGGGCGCTACGGTCGTGATGATCACCACCTCCCCCGGCAAGGCAGAAGACGCGAAAAAGCTCGGTGCCCATGAGGTGATCGTTTCACGCGATGCCGACCAGATGAAGAAAGCGGCTTCCAGCCTCGATCTTATCATCGACGCGGTTGCCGCCGACCACGACATCAACGCCTATCTTGCGTTGCTGAAGCGGGATGGCGCACTGGTGCAGGTCGGAGCGCCTGAGAAGCCGCTATCGGTGCACGCATTCAGCCTCATCCCCGGCCGCAAGACCTTCGCCGGCTCGATGATTGGCGGCATTCCCGAAACCCAGGAAATGCTGGATTTCTGCGCCGAAAAAGGCATCGCCGCCGAAATCGAGATGATCAATATCGATCAGATCAATGAGGCTTATGAACGCATGATAAAAAGCGATGTGCGTTATCGCTTCGTCATTGATATGAAGAGCCTGCCACGCCAGAAGGCCGCCTGACCTCGTCGAGGGGGAGCGCCCTCTGGCGCTCCTGTTTCCTCGTCGGACCTTTTGGTTGAAAGCGCAGCCCTACCCATGACCAGCCAGACCGGTTTGAACGATGTCGCCAAGGGCATGATGATCATGGCGGGCTGCATGTTCGTGCTGCCCGTCATGGATGCCATCGCCAAATACATGGCGGTGACCGGCGGAATGTCACCGGCGCAGGTCACCTTCTACCGCTTCTTTTTCCAGCTTCTGTGCACCCTGCCCCTGCTGCTGCTGGTCTCACCCAAAGCGCTGTTCAGCGCCAGACGACCGTGGATGAACTGCCTGCGCGGCGTGCTGCATGCCAGTGCCAGCCTGATGTTCTTCGCCGCCGTCAAATACATGCCACTCGCCGATGTCTTTGCCATCTATTTCGTCGAGCCATTCATGCTGACGATGATGTCGGCCCTCTTCCTTGGCGACAGGGTCGGCTGGAAACGCTGGACAGCGATTGCGGTGGGTTTCGGCGGCGCTCTGATCGTCATTCAGCCGAGTTTTGAGATCTTCGGCTGGACATCGCTCCTGCCGGTCGCCTGCGCATTTCTCTACACGCTCTACCTGTTCCTTAACCGCGCTATCGGCGATGCCGACAGTCCGCTTGTCATGCAGACCATGTCCGGCATTGCCGGCACGGTGTTCATGGCGGCAGCCCTTCTGGTCGGCGACGCCTACGGTGACAAGGATTTCGCGATCTCGCTTCCGCAATCCGGCTTCACCCTCACCCTGCTCATCGTGTTAGGGTCGATATCCGGCTATATGCATCTCCTGATCGTCAGGGCCTTCAGGCTGGCGCCGCTGTCGCTTCTGGCACCATTCCAGTATTTCGAAATCATCTCGGCGACAGTTCTCGGTTATGCGCTGTTTTCGGATTTTCCGACGCCATCGAAATGGCTCGGCATCCTCATCATCGTTGCATCCGGCCTTTTCATCATCTGGCGCGAGCGTGTGCAGACGGAAGCGAATCCGCCGCTCGACGGACAATGACGCCAAGAACGCTTTCAGGCGCCCGAGGGCTGCGGTCCTTCGTCGTGATGGTCCTGCGCCTCCACAAGGCTACCGAGCAGCCACAGCGAAACCTCGGCGGCCTCTCCGGCGGATTTGAAGCGGTATGAGCCGCTATATTTCGGCGTATCGAAAAACGTAACGACGAAACCGTCACCGCTTTCCAGACTTTCGACCCTTATCCGCTCGGGATCAATCATCAGGCACACATAATGGGATCCCATATTGCGCATGAAGCCGGCCTTGTTGTCGTGCAGCCGCACGAAGGCTGCGCCGCCATCCACCGTCATATGCAGGCTTCTGATCGCCTCGGTGGGAAACGCGCGGGCAAAATCCATGATCGCCTGCCCCACATCGTGGTTATTGTCCTCATCCGTTGCCCGTGTCATGCGCCAGGCATAAACAGCGAAGACCGCAAGCAGCACGAAAACGATTATCCAGACCGCCATATTCATGCGGGAAGGCTCCCTCAGCACCGAAACATCGCGATTCGCGAATCGAAACGATGCGAACCCGGCTCAAGCTCTTAAACACCGAGGCTTGCGTGAAGTGTGGCTCTTCGGCCTCGACGCGAAAATTGCTCCGATCTGTCTGCGCGATGTGCAGTTCGAGCGATCAGAAACGCTTGAGGAAAGACGCCTTTGCCAGCAGCCATTGCCGGCGAAGCTGCGACAGTTGCACTTCGCCTTCAAACACGCCCGCTCCCGCCTTTCTGGCAGCGGCGATGACCGGGCCGGACAAGGCAACGGGAAGATAGGCCGCAAAGACATTCCGGGACATCTTGGCGCGTCTCGCCTTCTCGATGTGATCAAGCGCGTGCGTTGCAAAAATCTCGATGGCGATGCCGATGCGTTGTTTGTCGTCGCCTTCCAGAAACGTCTCGCGATCAAGCCCGGCAGCCGCGAGCATATCGGCGGGGATATAGACCTGCCCACGACGACGGTGCAGCGGCATCAGCATTAGAATGCCGGCCATGGCCTGCGCAACCCCCGCATGTCCCGCAGCTTCCGCACTTGCTGGAGTGTCTTCCGGCGAAAGCACAAGGCTAGCCAGCTGGATCAGTGCCGAGGCGGTCTCCCCCGCATAGCCTTCGAGCGCGTTACGATCCACGAACAGATCGTCATAAAGATCGAAGATGCGCGCCTCGATCATATTGGCAAGAACCGGTCGCGGCAGGCGATGTTGCTCGATCGCCAACAAAAGAGCGGCAGCAACGGGGTGAGACTGGCTGTCCCCATGCGCATTGCCATCAAGGAGATCGCGCCACCATTGCATACGAACTTCGCCAGGCAGCGCCTCGCGCACGGAATCGCGGATTCGGGCAATTTCGGCATTGAAGGCATAAAGCGCGGCAAGCGCTGCGCGCTTGTCGGCCGGAGACAGAAGGCACGCGAGATAGCGGTCGCGATCGGTGTCGCGCAGCGTCGCGAGGCAGACGTCTAGATTCTCTGTGGGTGCCATGTTTCCCCGCGCGAAACGTCCTGTCAGCCTTCGACGGCAATCAGCGCCGCAGCCACGGCGCGCGATTCCGAAAGCATGATATTATAGGTGCGCACGGCAGCACCCGTGCTCATCGGATCGACCGAAATGCCCGCTTGCCTGAAGGCTTCGCGCAATTCCTTCGGCAAGACCCGCATGCCATCACCCGTGCCGATCAAAAGCACCTCGATATCCTGCGCATCAGCCAGAACCTTGTCGAAATGCTCAAGCGTCAATTCTTTCACATCAACCGGGCTCCAGCCGTGAATGCCGGAAGGCAACAACAGGAGAGAGCCGCGGTGCGACATGTCGGCGAAACGGAAACCGCCATTGCCATAGGCATCGATGGGCGCCCGGCCGGGAAAATGGGCCGGGCGTATTTCAATCCCGCCGGCCATCAGACGGCAGGCTTGCCGCCGATGGCATTGCCGGACTTCTCATCCTTCTCGTCTTCCGCATCCTTGCTGTCGGGACGCAGCTTGAAGGCGATCAGCACCGGAGCCGCGATATAGACCGAGGAGAACACGCCGATACCGACGCCGAACAACATGGCGAAGGTGAAGGAACGAATGACCTCGCCACCGAACAGATACAGTGCCAGCAGTGCCAGAAGCACGGTCAGACCAGTAAGGATCGTGCGCGAAAGGGTCTGGTTCAGCGATACGTCGATGATCATCGAAAGTGGCATCTTCTTGTATCGCCGGAGGTTTTCACGGACACGGTCGTAGATGACCACCGTATCGTTCAGCGAATAACCGATGATCGTCAGGATTGCCGCGATACTGGTCAGGTTGAACTCTATACCAAGGAAGACGAACAGGCCGATGGTGAAGACCACGTCGTGCACCATCGAGATGACCGCACCCAGTGCAAATTGCCACTCGAAGCGAACCCAGATGTAGATCATGATCGCCGCCATGGCGAGCACAACGCCGATCGTGGAGGTCACGGTCAGGTCACCGGACACGGCCGGACCAACGACTTCCACGCGACGGAAATCATACTTGTCCTGCAACTCGCCGCGCACCAGGGTGATTGCCGACTGCTCGGCATTTTCGCCGCCGTCCTGCGCCTGAATGCGGATGAGAACGTCCTGCGGCGTGCCGAAATTCTGTGCCTGGATTTCACCGAGGTTCAGCTGGTTCAGACGCTCGCGAATATCTGCAAGATCGGCCTCACCCTGCTTGGCGCGCACTTCGATAACCGAGCCGCCCTGGAAATCGATGCCGAGGTTCAGGCCCTTGGCCACGAAGCCACCGACGCAGGCGAGCATGATCACACCGGTGATCATGAAAACCACACGGCGATAACGCATGAACGGAATGTCGCGACCGTCGAACATGGCGGTGCGTACACCCTTCGGCAGATGTTTCGGACGGCTGCGGCGAACCCAGTAGCCAAACATCCAGGCCGTCAGAGTATAGGCCGTGAAGACGGTGGTGATGATACCGACCGCAAGCGTCACGGCAAAGCCCTTGACCGGACCCGTGCCCATGTAGAACAGCACGCTTGCAACGATCAGCGTCGTCAGGTTGGCGTCGATAATGGTCGCAAAGGCGCGTGTGAAACCATTATCCAGTGACTGGATCAGCGGTTTTCCGCTCTTCACCTCTTCGCGTATTCGCTCGTAGATCAGAACGTTGGAGTCCACCGCCATACCGATCGTCAAGACGATACCGGCAATACCGGGCAAAGTGAGCGTAGATCCGATCACACTTAGGACGGCGATCAGCATGACCACGTTGACGATGAGGGCGATGTTCGCAAGCAGGCCGAAGAAGCCATAAAAGACGAACATGAAGATGAGGACGCCGACGGCGCCGATGGCGCTTGCCGTGAGGCCGGCGGTAATGGAGTCGTTACCAAGGCTCGGACCGACGGTGCGTTCCTCAACCACGGTCAGCGTGGCCGGAAGTGCGCCCGCACGCAACAGGACTGCAAGGTCGTTGGCGCCCTGAACCGAGAAACTGCCGGAAATCTGTCCCGAACCGCCGATGATCGGCTCACGGATGACAGGTGCGGAAATGACCTGATTGTCGAGCACGATGGCGAAAGGCTTGCCGACATTCTGCTGCGTCGCCTGCGCAAAGCGCTGCGCACCGCGGCTGTCGAAACGGAAGGTGACGACGGGTTCGTTGGTCTGCTGGTTGAAGCTTGCCTGAGCATCGACGAGATTGTCGCCGGAAACGAGCGCGCGGCGTTCCACCAGATAGGGAACCGGCGGATCGTCCTGCGAATAAAGAACCTCTGAGGTCGCAGGCGGACGGCCATTCATCGCTTCCTGCACCGGCATGGTGGTATCGACCATGCGGAAGGACAGCTTTGCCGTCTGGTTGAGAAGCGATTTCAGGCGCTGCGGATCCTGGAGGCCCGGCACCTGTACGATGATGCGGTCGGAACCCTGACGCTGGATGAGAGGTTCGGTGGTGCCGACTTCGTCAACACGGCGGCGCACGACTTCGATGGACTGCGACACGGCCGAGGACAGGCGATAATCCACGCCTTCATCGGTCAGGTTGAGCCGCAGCAGATTGTCGCCGCCGTCGTTCATCGTCACTTCTGTGATCGAACCGCCGACCAGCGTTCCGGCGGACACCGGCTGCGTCAGGTCGCGAAGCGCGGTTTTCGCCGCTTCATATTGAGCGGGATCGCTGATGCGAACCTGGATCTGCTGGCCGTTGCCGGTAAGCCCCGAATAGCGGATGTTGGCGTCGCGAAGCTGCGTGCGCACGTCACCCACGATCGTTTCAAGCCGTTCCTTGACGATGTCGGAACGCTCGATCTTGAGCATGATGTGCGAGCCGCCCTGAAGGTCGAGACCGAGCGTTACCTTGTTGTCCTTGTACCAGGCAGGCATGCCCTCCAGCTGTTTGTCCGAAAACAGGTTGGGAGATGCGATGAAGACGCTTGCCAGCACAAGCAACCAGATAAAGACTGTTTTCCAACGGGAAAAATGAAGCATTTCGATCTCGGTCAGGGTTGGGGTTGCGCGATGCGCAACCCGTCAAATTCGGAAGCGGACGTTCAATTATCCGGCAGGATCAGGAAGCGGCTTCCGTCTTGACCACTTCGCCCTTCACGCGCACTTCGGCAATGTAAGCACGAGCGGCACGGATTTTCACGCCTTCGGCGATTTCGACTTCGAGTTCATTGTCGTCGATGACCTTGGTCACCTTGCCAACGATGCCGCCACCAAGAACGACCTGATCGCCACGGCGAATATTGGTCAACGTTTCCTGACGCTTCTTCATCTGCGCGCGCTGCGGGCGAATGAGGAAAAAGTACCAGACCACCATAAGCGGTGCAAACAGGAAAAGCATCTCAAGGCCGGAACCGAATGCAGACGCGCCGCCCGCCGTGTCCTGGGCAAAAGCTTGACTAATGAACATATAAAACTCCTCAACGATTACAGCACGACGTCGTATGCCGCCCCAGCTTTCAAGCCGCCGGAATATAGTGGGGAACGCCGGGAATGCAACAGATGCAGAAGCCACGCCGTACCGATTCCGGACCTCTTAACCTTTATGGGCCTGAAACGCCATGCTAGGCCGGGTTGAAAACATCGTTATGAACATCGGATAAGCGGAAGAAACACCATGATTCGAGAAGAGACGGCCACCCTGCTTCTTGCCGAACTGCGCCGGCTTAACGTCGCCATGGAACGGCTGGCAGGCCCGGCACCTGCCGTGAACGACTGGAATGCGGCGGATTGCTTTGTCTGGACGCCGGTCAATTCCTTTCTGCAGCCGGTCTCGCGTCCGAACCGCATTGCGCTGAAACTCATTCGCGGCGTCGATCATGTGCGCGATATCCTGCACGAGAACACACTGCGTTTTGCCGATGGTTTTCCCGCCAACAACGTGCTGCTCTGGGGCGCACGCGGCATGGGCAAATCCTCGCTGGTCAAGGCCGTTCACGAAGATGTGCGCGCCGCAAGCGGCGTTCCCTTGAAGCTGGTCGAGGTGCATCGCGAAGATATCCACACCCTGCCCGCCTTGCTGGATATATTGAAAGCTTCCGGCGAACGCGTCATCGTCTTCTGCGACGACCTCTCCTTCGATCACGACGACACGGCCTACAAGTCGCTGAAGGCAGCCCTCGATGGCGGCGTAGAGGGGCGTCCGGACAATGTGCTGTTCTATGCCACGTCCAACCGCCGTCATCTTCTGCCGCGCCACATGATGGAGAACGAGCAATCGACCGCCATCAACCCTTCGGAAGCCGTTGAGGAAAAGGTCTCGTTGTCGGACCGCTTCGGCCTGTGGTTCGGCTTCCACAAATGCGGCCAGGAAGACTATCTGACAATGATTGACAGCTATGCCGAACATTTCGATCTCGGCCTTGATCGCGAAACCCTGCATCACGAGGCGCTGGAATGGGCGACCACGCGCGGCGGCCGCTCCGGTCGCGTCGCCTGGCAATATATTCAGGATGCCGCCGGGCGCCTGAGAAAATCGATCGACAGATAACGCCACCGTGACATCTGGCGAGAGCCGGTGTCGTTGCGGCTATAGGCGTTGTCGTATTCCCGACCGCCACATCGCCCGCCAAATGGTTTGCTGCACATATCCGGCGTAATGCCGGGTATCTGCGGCGGGCGGTGATCAAGAGGCAGGCGACGTTTGTCCAGACGCGCCGATTGTTCTTCTTTCCATCCCTTCGCCGATTGAGATTCCACGCGAGCCGCATACGGGTCCGCGCATGAGTTTTGACGATATCCTGTCCGCGGAGGAGCGGGCCGGTATTGGTGTTCAACCCAAGGAGGAGATGGATATGAGCAAAAACAGAGGCGTCGTCTATTTGCGCCCCGGCCAGGTCGAGGTCCGCGACATCGATGATCCGAAGCTGGAGGCGCCGGATGGCCGCCGTATCGAGCACGGTGTCATTCTCAAGGTTATTTCCACGAATATCTGCGGTTCGGACCAGCATATGGTGCGCGGCCGCACCTCGGCGATGCCCGGCCTCGTCCTTGGCCATGAGATCACCGGCGAAGTCATTGAAAAAGGCGTCGACGTCGAGATGCTTGATATCGGCGATATCGTCTCGGTGCCGTTCAACGTCGCCTGCGGTCGCTGCCGCTGCTGCAAGTCGCAGGATACCGGCGTGTGCCTGACGGTGAACCCCGCCCGTGCCGGTGGCGCCTACGGTTATGTTGATATGGGAGGCTGGATCGGCGGACAGGCCAGATACGTGACCATTCCCTATGCCGACTTCAACCTTCTGAAATTTCCCGACCGCGACAGGGCAATGTCCAAGATCCGCGACCTCACCATGCTCTCGGACATCCTGCCGACCGGCTTTCATGGCGCGGTCAAGGCCGGCGTCGGTGTCGGCTCCACGGTCTATGTCGCGGGCGCCGGTCCGGTCGGTCTGGCGGCTGCCGCGTCTGCCCGTATTCTCGGTGCCGCCGTCGTCATGATCGGTGATTTCAACAAGGATCGCCTTGCGCACGCCGCCAAGGTCGGCTTCGAGCCAGTCGATCTTTCCAAGGGTGACCGGCTGGGCGACATGATTGCCGAGATCGTCGGCACCAACGAGGTCGATAGCGCCATCGATGCCGTCGGTTTCGAAGCGCGTGGCCATTCGGGCGGCGAACAGCCGGCCATCGTTCTCAACCAGATGATGGAAATCACCCGTGCCGCCGGCTCGATCGGCATTCCCGGCCTTTACGTCACCGAAGATCCAGGTGCGGTCGATGCCGCAGCAAAACAGGGCAGCCTGTCGCTTCGCTTCGGTCTCGGTTGGGCCAAGGCACAATCTTTCCATACCGGCCAGACGCCGGTGCTGAAATACAATCGCCAGCTCATGCAGTCGATCCTGCACGACCGCCTGCCCATTGCCGACATCGTCAACGCCAAGATCATCGCACTCGACGACGCCGTACAGGGATATGAAAGCTTCGACCAGGGTGCCGCAACCAAGTTCGTGCTCGATCCGCACGGCGATCTGCTGAAGTCGGCCTGATAACGGCGGCTTAAGACCCGCGAGATGGGAAACGCCCGCGACAGATATTGTCGCGGGCGTTTTTGCCTGCAACATTGTCACCATCAGGTGAAATCATGGATCAACTTCAAGCATCGCCTCCAGCTCGGAGGTGGCCAATGGTGAGAGATAGGGTCGAAACAGGCTGGACACCTGCCGAAGTCCCCAGTCCAGTTGCTGCGGCCCGAATTCGGTGACCCCTTCCTGAAGGTTGAGATAAGCCGCCCAATAGGTCGAGACGATCCATAGATTGGTAAGAAGGGCCGCCCGCTCGGTTTCTGGAATCTCTGCAAGCCCTGCCCTCTCCATCCGGCTGACGATATCATCAACGGCAAGTCGCATTGCCGCGCTTATTCCGCGAACCGGCTCCACCAGCGCAGGCGCGGAGGAAAGAAGGCCGACAAAATCACGAAACAGGAAGCGGTACTTCCACACCAGCGAAAACCAGAGCCGCAGAAAGCCAGCATATGTCGATGCGGCAACTTCGTCCTCTTCGTCAATCTTTGCGAAAACCGCCAGCGCGTCGGTCTCGAACAGGGCAAACTGCGCCAGCACCAATGCCTCCTTGGTGCGGAAATGATAATAAAGATTACCCTCGTTGATATTCACTGCCCTTGCGATCTCGGCTGTGGTTACGTGATCAGGCCCCCTCTCGTTAAATAGTTGGAGTGCGGCAGCGATTATTCTCTGTCGTGTGGGGGAAGGACGCCCCGTCGATCGTCCGGCCTCGCTTTTCTTCATTGATATCGGACCCCGCTATTGAAACCTAAGGTGCACACCTTAAATGAATAAAATAAGGTACACACCTTAACAAATAAATTTGAGTGTTCAACGCGAATAAAGGACCTGTCCATGCCCGGAACCGACCTTCGCACCCCGCTCCCGGATACATCCGCTGCAGCACCCGTATCGAAATTCGCCACAGCACGTTTGGCCCTCTCACTCATCCGCAATCCGCTGAACGCATTGCCACCGGAGATTTTCAACGAACCGGCGGTGTTTATCCGTGTCGGCGGTACGATGCGCGTCCATCTTGCCGATCCTGTCCTTATTCATGAGGCCCTCGTCAAGAACGCTCATCTGCTCGGCAAGGGTGAGGACGTGCGCCGCGCGCTTGGCCCCGCTCTCGGACAGGGCCTTCTAACCGCCGATGGCGATCACTGGAAATGGCAACGGCAATCCGTTGCCGCCGCCTTCCGGCACGAAAAACTGCTGGAGCTGCTACCCGTCATGATCGAGGCGGCGGAGCGAACCGGCAGACGCTGGCGCGCATCTCCTTTCGGTGACATCGATATCGGCCATGAAATGATGCGGACCACCTTTGACATCATCGTTGAGACCATGATGTCCGGCGGCCACGGGATCGATATCGGGCGCGTGGAGCAAAGCATCACCGACTATCTGAAACCGACAGGCTGGACCTTCGCTCTAGCCATGCTTGGCGCACCCGAATGGCTCCCTCACCCCGGTCGGCGCAAGGCCCGGGCGGCTGTCGGTTATCTGCGCTCCAGCCTGTCGACTGTGATTGCGGACCGGCGGCAGAACCCTGTCGAGAGAAACGATCTGGTCTCCATGCTACTTCAGGCGAAGGACCCCGAGACGGGACGCATGATGAGCGACAAGGAAATCATCGACAATCTGCTCACCTTCATCACCGCCGGTCACGAAACGACTGCGCTCGGTCTGGCATGGACGTTCAATCTGCTGTCGCAACACAGCGACGTGGAGCGGAAAGTCGTCGAGGAAATCGCAGCCGTCACGGGTGGAAATCCCGTCGCCGCAGAGCACATCGCCCAACTGACCTATACCAGACAGGTATTTTCCGAGGCGATGCGGCTTTACCCACCTGCCCCGGTGGTTACCCGCACGGCGTTGCAGGATTTCAAGCTCGGCGACCATGATATTCCTGCCGGAACCGTTCTTTATGTGCCGATCTACGCTGTCCACCGGCACACGGCGCTATGGGACGAACCGGAACGTTTCGACCCTTCCCGCTTCGAGCCTGAAAAGACCAAGGCGCGCCACCGTTACGCCTATATGCCCTTCGGTGCAGGTCCGCGTGTCTGCATCGGCAACGCATTTGCGATGATGGAGGCCGTGTCGATCCTGGCGGTGCTGTTGCAGAACGTCCATCTCGAAAACAGATCGGCAAGTCCGGCGGAGCCACTGATGAGGGTGACGTTGCGGCCGCAAAGCCGCTTGATGATGCGTATCACCGACCGCAAAAACAAATCGCCCGCGGCGTGAACCACCGCGGGCGACTATTAATCCGGGAAAACACCCGTCACCGGGCAGTGACGATCAAAGATCGACGTCGAGGATTGCCATGGAGAAGTTGTACGAGCGGTCGCCGTCCTCGTCATCGATGTAGACAACGCCAAGGAACTCTTCGCCAAGATACACTTCGGCGGAATCGTCCTTACGGGGACGCGCCTTCACAACCATCTTTTCATTGAAGGTGCGCTTGAAATAGGCGTCGAGTTTTTTGATTTCGTCGGCTTTCACCACTATTCTCCTGTGCGGTTCGGGTTGCGCCGCTTTTGGCATGGGACAAAGGCGAAAGTAAAGTGAAAGCGGCACATCGCCAATGTCTTTCACAGGCCATGTCTTTCACGCGGAGCCTTCCACACGGACGATTGAGAAAATATCGGACCCGTCAGATATCGGCTCCGATGACCTGATCCATCAGGCGCGAGGGTTCGGAACACCCTGCCTCTCCCACCACCCGCGCCGGCACACCGGCAACGGTGGTCTTCGGCGGGACCGGCTTCAGCACCACAGAACCGGCGGCGATGCGCGAGCAGCTGCCGATCTCGATATTACCGAGGATTTTCGCGCCCGCTCCGATCATCACGCCATTGGCGATCTTCGGATGACGGTCCGCCCCCTCCTTGCCGGTGCCGCCAAGCGTCACGCCATGCAGGATGGAAACGTTGTCGCCGATAACGGCCGTCTCGCCGACCACAAGCCCGGTGGCATGATCGAGGAAGATACCCTTGCCGATGCGTGCTGCCGGATTGATATCCGTCTGGAAAATGCTGGACGAGCGGCTTTGCAGATAAAGCGCCAGATCCCTGCGGCCCTTTTGCAGCAGCCAATGGGCAAGGCGATGCGTCTGGATGGCCTGAAACCCCTTGAAATAAAGGAGCGGCTCCATGAAGCGCGTGCAGGCCGGATCGCGATCGTAAACCGCCTGAATATCGACGCGCAGCACGCTGCCCCATTCGGGCCAGTCATCCAGCATGTCCTGAAAGGTCTGGCGCAGAAGAACGGCCTGCATATCGGGATGATCGAGGAGTTCACAGATGCGATAAATCACGCATTCTTCCAGAGACCGGTGATTGAGGATTGTCGAATAAAGGAAAGCCGAAAGCAGCGGGTCCTGCGCCACGGCGCTTCGTGCCTCATGCAGCAAGCTGCCCCAGATCGGATCGACGATCGCCAGCTGTTCCGGCTGACGGGCCTCGGTACGTGCGACCATGAATGGTCTCCTCGTTTGCAGTAGTCGTTCTTTATACAGAAAAAGACGTGCATAAGAAATGGGATTCGAATGACGACTTTAAAGGCGGCAAGGCTTCAGTTTTTCTTCATGCAGCATGAAAAACCGTTTCTTGCCGCCACCCATCAAAGGCTGCGGTAAAATTCCAGAACCGCCGCCTTGAACACCCGGTCGCCAACGGCCAGCATGTGGTCACGGCCGGGAATGTCGATAGCGCGCGCATGCGGCATGATCGCCGCAAGTTCGGCACCCGATCCGGCGATATCGTCATTGGTTCCGACCGCGATCAGCGTCGGGGCATCGATCTTTGCGGCCTGTTCGCGGCTGACGAGGACACGCGACGTCTCGATACAGGCGGCGAGTGCCAGCCGGTCGCTTTTCGTCTGGTCGGCAAAGGCGCGGAACATACGGCCGCGCTCATGCGTGACGACATCGAGCGAGGGCGCTAGCAGCGCTTCGGCGATCGGATCCCAGTCGCCCACACCTTCCACCATGCCGATGCCAAGTCCGCCGAAAACCAGTGAGCGGACACGCTCCGGATGTGCCATCGCCAGAAAGGCCGAAATGCGTGCGCCCATGGAATAGCCCATCACATGAGCCTCCGCGATGCCGAGATGATTAAGCAGCGCCACCGCGTCGCCGGCCATGACGGGCGGATAATAGGCTTGCGGATCATGCGGCTTGTCGCTTGCGCCATGGCCGCGATTGTCGATGGCAATCACCCGGTAACCGGCGTCACCAAGCGTTTTCAGCCAGCCTGGATGCACCCAGTTGACGTTGGCGCTGGAGGCAAAGCCGTGAATCAACAGAACCGGATCGCCCGCCGGATCACCCTCATCGAAATAGGCAAGGCGAAGGCCGTCATGGGAAAAATCGGAAAATTGCGGCGTGTTGAGATTCATCAAGGACATCCTTTTTGCCGGACCATATGGCAGGAAATCGCAATTTTGAACATGTTTTCCTGACGATTTTTATGGAGATGCAATGCGTTTGAGGCTACATATCCGCAGCAATAAGCCCATGCTCGATGACGACCTGCGGCTTAACCACGATATTGCATTTGGAGACGAACATGGCCGGGCATTCCATTCCCCACTTCCAGAACGATGGCGGACACAGCGTGATCGAGATCGGCGTCAAGGAATTCATGTGCACCGGCGCTTCGGTGCCTTTCGATCATCCCCACATCTTCATCGACATGGGCGACGACAACGAGAAGGTCTGTTCCTATTGCTCCACCCTTTACCGCTACAATCCGTCGCTGAAGGCCGAGCAGACCAATCCTCCAGGCTGCGTCTTCCATGTGAAGGCCGCCTGACCTTCCACCTTTCCTGATCGGGGCGCGACATGCCCATCAAATCCGTAGCCATCGTCGGTGCCGGCATCGCCGGTCTCACCGCAGCGCTTTCTTTTGCCCGCCAGGGCATCAGCTCTGACATCGTTGAACAAGCCGGCGAACTGACGGAAGTCGGTGCGGGCCTGCAAGTATCGCCCAATGCCGCCCGCATCCTTGCCGAACTCGGCGTGATGGCTGAGATAGAGGCGCGTTGGACCGAGCCGGTCAGTGTCGATCTGGCCGATGGCAAATCGCTTGCCACGTTGCTTTCCTTACCCGTGGGTGCGACGGCCCGCACACGCTGGGGCGCACCTTATGGCGTGCTGCATCGCTCGACGTTGCAAAACGCGCTTCTCAATGCGGTAACGCGCAATCCGCTCTGCCGCCTGCATCTTGGCAAACGTATCGAAAACGCGACGACAGACGTCATCGCTGCAACCACGTTCCGCGATCACGACCTGATCGTCGGCGCAGACGGTGTCTGGTCCGCGGCCCGTTTCGCTGTCCCCTCCGCCCCCACTGCCACTTTCTCCGGCAATATTGCCTGGCGCTTCACGGTCGCGGCAAAAGATGTGCCGTCAGCCATCAACAAAAGCGCCGTCACCGCCTATCTCGGTTCGGGTGGCCATATCGTCGCCTACCCGCTGAAGGAAGTCGGCGGCTTCAACATTGTGGCCATCGCACTCGGCGCCGATCCCGGCGCAACATGGCGGGCGGAATCGAGCGGCCAACAGAAAGCCATGCTGCTTGCGCAGTTTCGCGGGTGGAGCCCGGATATCGTTCGGCTGCTGGCATCGTCGGAAAATCCGACCTTCTGGCCACTTTATCAGGCCGGTCCCGGACGCTGGCACAATGGTCGCGATACGGTGCTGATCGGCGACGCTGCCCACGCGATGATGCCCTTTGCCGCACAGGGGGCGGCGATGGCCATCGAGGATGCATTTGAACTGGCGGGCACATTGACCGGAACATCCCTGCCCGTACCACAGGCCCTTGCCGCCTTCGAAGCCCTGCGTCTGCCGCGCATAGAAAAGGCCCGCAAGCGGGCCTCTCTCAATCGTTTCGCCTATCACGCCACAGGCCCGGTTCGGCTTGCCCGGGACTTCGTCTTCTCGACACGTCCGAGGGCAGCCTTCCTGAAGGACTTCGACTGGCTATACGGCTACCGCGCCAAAGGCTGAGGTTAGACCGCGGCTGCCGCAGCAAACCCGGCCTCGAGATCCTTCTTGAGGTCGGCGATATCTTCAAGCCCTATCTGCAGACGGATGACCGGACCTTCCGACGGGCCTTTGGCAATCGTCCTGTCGACAAGCGACACCGACACGGCAAGCGATTCGTATCCACCCCAGGAATAGCCGAGCCCGAAGAAGGTCAGCGCATTCAGGAATGCCGCCGCAGTCTGCTTGTATTTGCCCTCTTCGGCCTTCAGCACGAAGGAAAATACGCCGCTCGCGCCCTTGAAATCGCGCTTCCAGAGTTCATGCCCGGCAAAGCTCGGCAGCGCCGGGTGCAGAACGCTCACGACGTCGTCGCGGCTTTCCAGCCAGGTGGCGATGTCGAGGGCGCTTTTCTGGTGGTGCGCAAGCCGAATGCCCATGGAGCGCATGCCGCGCAGGATCTGATAGGCGTCATCAGGCGTCACGCAGATGCCAAGATTGGTGTTCGCTTGATAAAGCGTCTTCCAGTGCTTTTCATTGGCGGAAACAAAGCCCATCAGGACATCGGAATGACCTGACGGATATTTGGTGGCGGCATGGATGGAAACATCGACACCGAAATCGAGCGGCTTGAAATAAAGCGGTGTCGCCCAGGTATTGTCCATCGTCACGACGCAATCGTGCCTGTGGGCGATCTCGGTGATCAGCCGAACGTCCTGAATCTCGAAGGTATTGGAACCCGGCGCTTCAAGATGCACCAGCTTGGTATTCGGGCGGATCAGCGCTTCGATACCCGTCCCGATGGCCGGGTCGTAATACTCCACCTCCACACCAAGCTTCTTCAGCATCGTGTTGCAGAAGCGGCGTGTGGGAAAATAAACCGAATCGACGATCAGCGCATGATCGCCGGCGCCAAGATAGGCGAGGAACGGCACGGTGATCGCTGCAAGGCCCGATGGCACTAGAATGGTTCCGAAAGAACCCTCCAGCTCGTTGACGAGATTGCATAGCGCATCGGTCGTCGGCGTGCCGTGGGTGCCATAGGTGTATTTCTGGTTTTCGGTCGAAAGCGTCTCGGCATCGGGGAAAAGAACGGTAGAACCGCGCACGATGGGCGGATTGACGAAACCGAAACAGTCGGCGGGATCGTTGCCGCCATGGGTCAGGCGCGTATTCATACCTGCGGTGGAAAGCAGGTCATTGGTCTTGGTCATTTCAGATCAGCTTTCGAAGGGATATTGACGCGAGCGACAATGCGGAGAGCCGGAGGCAAGGTCAAGTCCCGCAGAACATTCGTAGATGGGAGGATTGATCTACGCGTCAACAGCATACAAGAAGTATACAAAATTCGTGCAAGTGTATTTTTCCGCAAAAATATGCTTATATTTTCACCCTTTGCACACTTCCCGACCAAAATTTGGAAAATTCCGTTTTATAGGCACAATTATTGTCGGCATGTCTTGACCCCGCTGCCAATTACGATTGTGATAGAAAAAGCGGATCGAAAAGATCTGCTGAAGGGGGGAGCTGGGGCAAAAACAATATGCCGGTCCTCTTCCGATTGACGATAACAAACAAAGGTTGGGAAAAATGAAAAAGGCAATTCTGTCGGCCGTTATCGGCGCAGCAGTTTTGGGAGGAGCCTCGGTCGCTTCGGCTGCGACGCTTCAGGACGTGAAGTCGAAAGGTTTCGTCACCTGCGGCGTGAGCGCTGGCATTCCGGGATTTTCCAATCCCGATGACAAGGGCGAATGGTCCGGCATCGACGTGGACTATTGCCGCGGTATTGCCACTGCGGTTTTCGGCGATCCTACGAAGGCTAAATTTGTCGCTCTTTCGAGCAAGGACCGTTTTCCGGCTCTCCAGTCTGGCGAGGTCGACGTTCTGACCCGTAACACCACCTGGACGATCAGCCGCGACACATCGCTCGGCTTCAACTTCCGTACCGTCAACTATTATGACGGCCAGGGCTTCATCGCCAAGAAAGGCCTCAACGTGAAGTCCGCGCTTGAGCTTTCCGGCGCCGCCGTCTGCGTTCAGACCGGCACGACCACCGAGCTCAACCTTGCCGACTACTTCAAGACCAACAACCTGCAGTACAACCCGGTTGTTTTCGAAAAGGAATCCGATGCGACTTCGGCTTATGATTCCGGCCGTTGCGACGTTTACACCACCGACCAGTCCGGTCTGTACGCTATCCGTCTCAAGCTGAAGAACCCCGACGACAACATCGTTCTGCCTGAAGTGATCTCCAAGGAGCCGCTTGGACCGGCCGTTCGCCAGGGCGACGACCAGTGGTTCGACATCGTGACGTGGGTTCACTACGCAATGGTCAACGCCGAAGAGCTGGGCATCACGTCGAAAAACGTCGACGAGCAGAAGAACAGCGCCAACCCTGATATCAAGCGTCTGCTTGGCACTGAAGAAGGCACCAAGATCGGTACCGATCTCGGCGTGACGAACGACTGGGCCTACAACATCGTCAAGAAGGTCGGCAACTACGGCGAAGTCTTCGACCGTAACGTTGGCGCCGGCTCGCCGCTGAAGATCGAGCGTGGCCAGAACGCGCTTTGGACCAAGGGCGGCCTGCAATACGCACCGCCGGTTCGTTGATCGGCACTATCGTTGGCTAAGGACTGAAGGGAGGCTGGGCAATGCCCGGCCTCCACTTGAAATTATAGAATAAGCTCGCAAAGAGCATATAAAAGGGAAAGGTGCCTATGGCAGGCAACGCGGTCAGTTCGCAACGATCGCGCGCGCAAAGCGCGTCGTCACTCATTTACGATCCACGCATACGCGGAATTTTTTATCAGGTTCTGACAGTCGTCATCCTGACCGCCTTCGTCTGGATCATCGTGACGAATACGATCACAAATCTTCAACGGTCAAACATTTCGTCCGGCTTCGGCTTCCTCAATGGAAGAGCCGGCTTCGATATCGGCCAGTCGCTGATCGCTTACACCAGCGATGCGACCTATGGCCGGGCATTGCTCGTTGGTATTCTCAACACAATTCAGGTCGCATTTTTCGGCATCATCGCCGCGTCGATCATCGGTTTCATCGTCGGTATCGCCCGGCTGTCCAACAACTGGCTAATCTCGAAGCTGGCGCAGGCCTATGTGGAAATCTTCCGCAACATCCCGCCCCTGCTCGTCATCTTCTTCTGGTACAAGGGCGTCATCTCCGTTCTGCCGCAGGCCCGCGATTCGCTGCAGCTTCCACTTGGAACCTACCTCAACAATCGCGGCTTCTTCTTTCCAAAGCCTCTCTGGGGCGAAGGGACGTGGCTGATACCGCTCGCTTTCGTGGTCGCCATCGTCATCAGCGTCTTCATTTATCGCTGGGCGAAGGCCAGGCAGGAAAGAACCGGCGAGCAGTTCCGCACCGGCATCACCGCAACACTTCTCATCATCGGCCTTCCGGCTGCGACATTCCTCGCGCTCGGCTCACCCCTGACATTCGATTACCCGATTGCCGGGCGGTTCAACCTTGCGGGCGGTTCGGTCGTCGCACCTGAATTCATGTCGCTGTTTCTGGCGCTCTCCTTCTACACCGCTTCCTTTATCGCCGAGATCGTTCGCGGCGGCATCAAGGCCGTGGCAAAAGGGCAGACCGAGGCAGCGGAGGCATTGGGTCTTCGCGCCAGCACGACGACACGTCTGATCGTCGTTCCTCAGGCGATGCGCATCATCATCCCGCCGCTGACAAGCCAGTATCTCAACCTGACCAAGAACTCATCGCTCGCGGTCGCGGTCGGTTTCGCCGACATCGTCTCCGTTGGCGGCACGATCCTGAACCAGACGGGACAGGCGGTCGAAGTTGTCGCTATCTGGCTCGTTCTCTATCTCTCGCTGTCCATTCTCACGGCCGTGGTCATGAACTGGTTGAACGCGAAAATGGCCCTGGTGGAGAGATAATAGATGACGATCAGCAATCACGCGTTCGTGCGCCACACCATTGAAGAAGCCAAACCCGCGCCTTCAAGCGCGGTTGGCATCAGCCATTGGCTGCGCACTAAACTTTTCGCCACGCCGAAGGACACCGTCCTTACGGTTCTTGCCATCGCGTTCCTCGCCTATCTTCTGCCACCAATCTTCAAGTGGCTGTTCGTAGACGCGGTATGGACCGGTACGGATCGCATCGCCTGCCTCACCGCCTCCCAGGGCGGTGCGCTGGCCGATGGCCAGTCCGGCGCATGCTGGGCCTTCGTTTCGGCGAAGTTCGGCCAGATCATGTTCGGCCGTTACCCGATCGATGAACGCTGGCGTCCTATCCTTGTGATGGTCATGTTCACCATCCTCCTGGTGCCAATGCTCATTCCGAAAGCGCCGTTCAAGCGGCTCAATGCGCTGGCGCTTTTCATCATCCTGCCAGTCATTGCGTTTTTCCTCCTCATCGGCGGCGTCTTCGGCCTGCCGGTGGTGGAAACGCAGCTCTGGGGCGGCCTGATGGTCACCCTGATCCTGTCTTTCTTCGGAATTGCAGTGTCCCTGCCCTTCGGTATTCTTCTGGCGCTTGGCCGCCGGTCGAACCTGCCGGTAATCAAAATGCTGTGCGTGCTTTTCATCGAAGTTATCAGAGGTATTCCTCTGATCACCGTCCTGTTCTTCGCCAGCATCATGCTGCCGCTGTTCCTTCCCGACGGCTGGACCTTCGACAAGTTCCTGCGCGCTCTGGTCGGCGTGTCGCTCTTCTCGTCCGCCTATATGGCGGAGGTGATCCGTGGCGGCTTGCAGGCCATCCCGAAGGGGCAATATGAAGGGGCAGACTCGCTCGGCCTGAACTATTGGCAGAAAACCCGGCTGATCGTGCTGCCGCAGGCGCTGAAGCTCGTCATTCCGGGCATCGTCAACACGTTCATCGGTCTTTTCAAGGACACGTCGCTGGTCTCGATCATCGGCATGTTCGACCTGCTTGGCATTGTCACACTCAACCAATCGGATGCGAACTGGGCGACACCTGTCACCGCAATGACGGGCTATATTTTCGCCGGGTTCATATTCTGGATATTCTGCTTCGGCATGTCGCGTTATTCGCTGTTCATGGAACGGCACCTCGACACCGGGCATAAACGATAAGGGACGCTCAAAATGGCAGAAACCCAAACAAAAAAACTGGCCGTTTCGACAACGGACGTGGCAATCGAACTCGTCGGCATGAACAAGTGGTATGGCGACTTCCACGTCCTGCGCGACATCAACCTGAAGGTGATGAAGGGCGAGCGTATCGTCATCGCCGGCCCTTCGGGATCGGGCAAATCGACCATGATCCGCTGCATCAACCGGCTGGAAGAACATCAGTTGGGCACGATCAACGTCGACGGTATCGAACTCACCAACGATCTGAAGAAGATCGATGAGGTGCGTCGTGAAGTCGGCATGGTGTTCCAGCACTTCAACCTCTTCCCTCATCTGACAATCCTTGAGAACTGCACACTGGCGCCGATCTGGGTTCGCAAGATGCCCAAAAAGGAAGCCGAAGAAGTGGCGATGCACTATCTGAAGCGCGTCAAGATCCCCGAACAGGCGCATAAATACCCTGGCCAGCTCTCCGGCGGTCAGCAGCAGCGCGTGGCAATCGCCCGCTCGCTGTGCATGAAGCCGAAGATCATGCTGTTTGACGAGCCGACCTCGGCGCTTGACCCGGAAATGGTCAAGGAAGTGCTTGATACCATGGTCAGCCTCGCCGAAGACGGCATGACGATGCTGTGCGTGACCCACGAAATGGGCTTTGCCCGCCAGGTCGCAAACCGCGTCATCTTCATGGACCAGGGCCAGATCGTCGAACAGAATTCGCCTGCCGAATTCTTCGACAATCCCCAGCACGAGCGCACGAGGCTGTTCCTCAGCCAGATCCTGCACTGAAACGCTGCAATCAGCTAACATCATGGAACGGGGCCATTTCGGCCCCGTTTTCATTTGACGACAGCCTCTCCACGCTCGACCTCATCCATGGGCTTGTCCTAAGGATCTAAGTCAACAAAATCGAGCGGTTGCAGATCTCGGGAAAACCCCAAGGGTGACGCCGGAATGTTTGGCAAGGTTCGCCATTCATTTTGATGGCTTCTTTCGCACCAGAAGCCCCGTTGAGTGAATCACCGGCCCCTGCAAATCGTCGTTTCACATCGTTCTTCATCCGCGAGAAGCACTGAAACTGCCAAGCCGACCTCGGTTTAACCATTTGTTACGAAACGGAAATCCTTGTTTTCCAAGGGTTCTGACAGCCAATGTCATTTTTTTGTCAAATCATGCATTTTTCCGCTTGCGGACCACGGGGAGCCTGACTATAAGGGCGCCACACCACAAGCGCACGCGCCCTTCGTCTATCGGTTAGGACGTCAGATTTTCATTCTGAAAAGAGGGGTTCGACTCCCCTAGGGCGTGCCACTTGCCTTCGTGTTTCCCCCTTCGAAAATATAAAGCAGCTTCGCAGACAGCGGATTCGTCACGCGTGATCGATGAGCCGGAACCGATTCCCGGGCGACACGTTAGAGTGCTGTCCCCCCGATGGAAGGCAAGCCGGATGAATCGCCAGCGGGCAAATCGACCGGCTTGCCTTTCACCTTCCAGCCAAATCACAGCGCCGGTTCATTCTGGCGGGCAGCAGATGCCAGCTAAGGGTTGGAAAAGCACGCCCCGAGGCCTTCCACGAGTCATGAAGGCATTGCTGGCGCGCAGTGATAGCGGCGAAATTTCAAGGCCTTGGCCAGTCCCGGCGCAGTTTTCCACAGCCGTTCCGGCCTCCATAAAAAAACTCGTCACGAAGCGGAAAAAATCAATTTTTCCGCTTGCGGAGCAACGGGAGCCTGACTATAAGGGCGCCACACCACAAGCGCACGCGCCCTTCGTCTATCGGTTAGGACGTCAGATTTTCATTCTGAAAAGAGGGGTTCGACTCCCCTAGGGCGTGCCACTTGCTTCTCCTTGAAAATCAGCATTATGCGTTCAAATCTTCACGTGATGTGTGAGATAGAGGATGCATGCCGTTTCCGGCCGTCCTTCAGCTTTTCCCGTAAAATCAAGTCTCGATCTGTGCCGACTGTCAGGGCGCGAAAGCCGCGTCCAGAACACGCAGCTGCACACGCCTCTGGCCCTGCCAGAGATCGGCACCCACGGTGCCTGCCACGTGGATGGACCTGCCACGCGCATTAAGCAGCATCTGCCCCAGAGGCGCCTCTGCGGCGCGGAATGCGATGCCGTCCAGCCGTGAGCCATCCATGGCCTCCAGCGTGATCTTGACGTGGGAGGTGCCGACCAGACGCACATCGCGCAGCCGGTGGGCAGGCACGGCAAAAATGGGCTGAGAATGGCCGGAGCCATAAGGACCAGCCTGTTCCAGCTGATCGACAAGCTGCAGGGTCGCGCCAGACGCGCCGATTGCACCGTCGATCTTCAGCACGCTGCTTTCCACCAGCTCGCTCACCGTCTTTGCGGCGGCTTCCTCGAAGAAGGTCCGGAGTTTGCCGAGATTGGCGCGTTCCACCGTCAGGCCCGCGGCCATGGCGTGACCGCCACCCTTGACCAGCAGGCCGGCATCCACAGCGGCGCGGACCATTCTGCCCATATCGAAACCATTGATCGAGCGGCCGGAGCCTGTGCCCTTGCCAGAGGGATCGAAAGCGATGGCAAAGGCCGGGCGGCGGAAACGGTCCTTGAGGCGTGAGGCGAGCAGTCCAACGATGCCAGGATGCCAGTTTTCCCGTGCGGTAACGATGACGCCAGCGCCAGACCCGTCGCCATACTCATAAAGCGCTTCCGCTTCGGCTTCCGCCAGCATCACGGCTTCCATCGCCTGTCGCTCGCGGTTCAGCTCATCCAGCTTTTCGGCAATCACGTCCGCCTGTGACGAGTCGTCGAGTGTAAGCAGACGGCTACCCAGTGCGGCATCGCCAATACGGCCACCGGCATTTATGCGTGGCCCGATCAGGAAACCGAAATGATACGGTGTCACCGGCCCGCCCAACCCCGCCTTTCTGAACAGCGCCGCCAGCCCGGCGTTGTTCATATGGCGCGCGGCAATCAACCCCTTTACTACATAGGCGCGGTTCAGCCCCTTCAAGGGCACCACGTCGCATACGGTTGCGAGTGCGACTATATCCAGCAGCGCCAGCAGATCGATCGTGAACGCCTGTCTGTTGCGCCTGTCCTTCAACAGCCTGAGGGTGGCGACCAGAACCAGAAACACCACGCCTGCGGCGCAGAGATGCCCCTGCCCCGAAAGATCGTCTTCGCGGTTGGGATTGACCAGCGCCACCGCCGGCGGCAGTTTCGAACCGACCTGGTGGTGATCGATCACCACCACATCTGTTCCCGCATCCTTTGCGGCATTCAGCGATTCATGGCTGGTGGAGCCGCAATCGACCGTCACGATCAGGGTCGCGCCATTGGCGGCAAGCTGCTGCATCGCCGCCGGGTTCGGCCCATAACCCTCGAAAATACGATCTGGAATATAGATTTCCGGCGTCAGCCCGAAATGCGCGAGAAACCGATACATCAGCGCGGAAGACGCGGCGCCATCGACGTCATAATCGCCGAAGATCGCCACCTTCTCGCCGGTCTCGATGGCGCGGACCAGCCTTTCGGCAGCCTTTTCGCAATCTGTCAGCACATGCGGGTCGGGCATCAATGAGCGAATGGTCGGATCGAGGAAAGCGAGAGCCTCATCCACCCCCACCCCTCGCCCGGCCAGCACCCGGGCAATCAGTTCGGGAATGGCATGGATCTGGGACATGGCCAGCGCACGGTTCTGTGCGGCCTGATCCAGCCGCGAAACCCAACGTTGCTCTGTCGCCGACCGCTCCACGCTAAGAAATGCGCGGACCACGGTATCGGCCGGCTCCATCATTGCCATCCTGTCCATCGTCCTGTCATGCGAATGCGTATCCGCGCCTTGTCATGACAACGGGCTAAATGGCGATGGCGCCTTTTTCAAGCAAAAACGCCCGTATGAGGTTTCACACCGAGAAAATCGAGAAAAACGGGCTGACGATCGATACCGCGCCGACCAGCAGCAACAGGGAAAACACCGCAAGTGAACACCAGTTGCGCTCATATTCGGCAATATCGAATTCCATGCCTCGAATATTGTCGTTGGCATTGTGAGGCCGCGCCCGATGATGGGCGGCCAGAACGCTTTCGCGCTTACTGTCCTTGAAAAGGATAATCGATGTCACAGCCACGCCTCCCTCGCTTGGTAACATGATTAACCATAGAGCCGAATCGCGTTGTTTTCCAGCGGTTCTGAGGCGATCCCCTCAAATTTTATGGCGGCTTATCCGGTGGTCGCCAAAACAGGTTTCGGGAGAAAAAAGACCGCGCCTCCATGTGGTGGCGCGGCCCTCAAATTCAGAAAAATCGTAAAGCGTCTCAGGTCCGCTCGATGCGGATGACCTGCGGTTCGCTGACCAGATATTTCTCGTTCTTGATCGCCTTGACGGCCTTGCGGATCGCATCTTCCATCGTCGCGTGGGTCACGAGGATAATCGTCTGCGGCGCGCCTTCCACATGCACGCGCTGGCGCTGCACGATGGATTCCAGCGAAATGTTGTTATCCGCCATTCGGGTAGCGATGGAAGCGAAGACGCCCGCCTGGTCCTTCACCGTCAGCCGGATGAAATAGCCACCTTCATGGCTCTTCATCTTGGCGCGACGATAATCGGTCAGCGACTTCGCCGGACGGCCGAGCACCGGAACCTGCTGGGCACCGGGACGGCTCTTGGCGATATCGGCGATGTCACCGAGCACGGCAGAGGCCGTGGCGTTGCCGCCCGCACCTGGGCCAACCATCAGAAGCTCGCCAAGAATATCGGACTCGATCGCCACCGCATTGGTGACGCCATCAACCTGCGCAATAACGGAATCGAGCGGCACCATGGTCGGATGCACCCGCTGCTCGATACCGGATTCGGTCACCTGCGCCACGCCGAGAAGCTTGATGCGATAACCGAGCTCGGCGGCCGCCTGAATGTCCTCGCTGGAGATGTTGGTGATGCCTTCGAGATAGATGTCGTCGGCCGAAATCTTGTTGCCGAAGGCAAGCGTCGTCAGAATGGCGAGCTTGTGGGCGGTGTCGTTACCCTCGATATCGAAGGCGGGATCGGCTTCGGCATAACCCAGCCGCTGCGCTTCTTTCAAACAGACCTCGAACGACAGCCCTTCCTTTTCCATCTTGGTCAGGATGTAGTTGCAGGTGCCGTTCATGATACCGTAGATGCGCGACACGTTGTTGCCGGTGAGAGATTCACGCAGCGCCTTGATGACGGGAATACCGCCGGCCACAGCCGCTTCGAAATTGAGAAGCGCACCCTTTTCTTCGGCAATCGTCGCCAGCTCGACGCCGTGCTTGGCGAGCAGCGCCTTGTTGGCTGTCACCACATGGAGACCGCGCGAAAGTGCTGCGCGCACGGCTTTTTCCGCCTGGCCGGAAGCACCGCCGACCAGTTCCACCAACACGTCGATATCGGCTTCATTCGCAAGCTGCTCCGGCGTATCGAACCAGGTAATACCCTTGAGATCGATGCCGCGGTCACGCGAACGGTCGCGCGCGCTCACTGCAATAATCTCAATCGCGCGTCCGCAGGTAATCGCAAGTTCGTTGCTTCTCTGCTGGAGGATGCGCACGAGCGAAGCGCCGACAGTGCCGAGCCCCGCTATGCCGATTCTCAATGAATCTGCCATGGGTATGTTCCTGATTTGCTGGTGATGGTGACGGCCGGGACCCGGCCGCCTTCGGTTGCCCTTATCTGTGGGCATTGAGCGAAACGACATTGTGCATCGTTTCGTCAGCACTCGACAGGAAACGCTTCAGATTGCGCGCTGCCTGACGAATTCTATGCTCGTTCTCAACGAGCGCGAGGCGGACGTAATCATCGCCCATTTCGCCGAAGCCGATGCCGGGAGCAACGGCAATGTCTGCCTTCTCGACCAGAAGCTTGGAAAACTCCAGGCTGCCGAGATGGCGGAACTTTTCCGGGATCTTCGCCCAGGCGAACATCGTCGCCGCCGGCGGTGGAACTTCGAAGCCCGCCTTGCCGAACGTATCGACCATGACGTCGCGACGGCGGCGATAAACGCTGCGTACTTCCGCGATGTCGGAGCCGTCGCCGTTCAGCGCGTGCGTCGCCGCAACCTGGATCGGCGTGAAGGCACCGTAATCGAGATAGGACTTCACGCGGGTCAGTGCCGCGATCAGCCGCTCGTTGCCAACGGCAAAGCCCATGCGCCAGCCGGGCATGGAGAAGGTCTTCGACATGGAGGTGAATTCCACCGCAACGTCGATTGCACCGGGAACTTCGAGAACCGAAGGCGGCGGATTGTTGTCGTCGAAATAGATTTCCGAATAGGCAAGGTCGGAAAGCACGATGATTTCGTGCTTCTTCGCAAATGCGATCACGTCCTTGTAGAAATCGAGCGAGGCAACGTGCGCCGTCGGGTTCGACGGATAGTTGACGATAAGCGCCAGCGGTTTCGGAATGGAGTGGCGCACCGCCCGCTCCAGAGGCCCGAAGAAGCTCTCGTCCGGCTCCACATTCATGGAACGGATAACGCCGCCCGCCATCAGGAAGCCGAAAGCGTGGATCGGATAAGTGGGGTTCGGACACAGGATCACGTCACCAGGCGCGGTGATGGCCTGCGCCATATTGGCGAAACCTTCCTTGGAACCAAGGGTCGCGACGACCTGCGTATCGGGGTTCAGCTTCACGCCGAACCGGCGGGCATAATAACCAGCCTGCGCGCGGCGAAGGCCGGGAATGCCCTTGGACGAGGAATAGCGATGGGTGCGAGGGTCCTGAACGACTTCGCACAGCTTGTCGACGATCGCCTTGGGGGTCGGAAGGTCGGGATTGCCCATGCCGAGATCGATGATATCGGCCCCGGCCGCTCGCGCGCTCGCTTTCAAACGGTTGACCTGTTCGAAGACGTATTGCGGCAGACGCCGGACCTTATGAAACTCTTCCATCACTTTCCTCATGGAAATGGACCGGTTCTGCCGGCCCATAACGAAGTTCGTTCTTGTTGTTAAACGCCGCCGACACGAACCGATCCGGCGGGCGCTATTCATTGTACCGCAAAGCACAAGAAAACCTACAGCGGTTTTCTCGGTCCACGCGGCATCGCGATCATCCGCCTTGTGGCTCCGGCGCGGCCTTTTCAGACCACAGGCAAGGCGAATTGCGCAATGTAATCAGGAAACCTGCATAACGCCAGATTCTTGGAAATTGCAAGGCAGACCATGCTCAAGAACGGCCATTCCGGCCGTTCAGTCGCGCTCGCCCTTCACAATTGCCGCGCGGATGACGGAAAGCACCTGCTCCGGCTTGATATCGGTGCAGATGAGCTGGCTCGGATGCCCGTCCCAGTCGCCCGGCGGAAAGGCGCGGCCATCCGGCTTCTGAATGGTCTGGCCATCGGCAAGCCCGCCGCAGACGACGCGTATTGGGCCGCTGCGGGTCTCGAACAGTTCGGGCGCGACAAGGTAAACGCAGGCGCAGCTGTCATGCACCACCATGCCATCGCCGGTGCGTGTCTTGTAGAAATCGATGTAGAATTGCGACAGATCGGAAAGCAGTTGCACCGGCTTGCCGCCCGCCTCTGCCATCTCGGCCATGAAGGCGCTGGTCATCACCGTTTTCGTCGTCACGTCCAGGCCGACGACGACCACGCGCCAGGGCGCGGTGAAGACGAGATCGGCCGCTTCCGGATCGCCGTGAATATTGGCCTCAGCCGCCGGCGACACATTGCCGTTGATATCGAAGGCGCCGCCCATGACGATCACCTGCTTCACCAATGCCGCAAAATCCGGCTCTTCGCGCAGCGCCAAGGCCAGATTGGTCATGCGACCAACAGCGATCAGCGTCACCTCGCCGGGATTGGCCTTGACCGTCTCGATAATAAAGCGATGCGCGGGACGCGGATCGAGCGGCAGATCGATGGTCTCTGGAATATCGATATCGCCGAGACCGTTTTCGCCATGGATGAAAGTCGGCCAGTGGCCTTCCTTGCGGGCCGGATCGAAGGTCACGCCCGCACCTTTCGCTACCGGCGCCGTCATCTGCCATTCCCGTTTCAGGAAGAGCGCATTGCGGGTGGTGATATCGATGGGCGCGTTGCCGAAGACGGTGGTGACGCCGATCAGATCGATATCGGGGTGACGGTGCAGGAAAAGAAGCGCCATGGCATCATCTACACCGGGGTCCGTATCGAATATCACTTTATGCATAATGCCCTCATCCTGATGTCTCGTCATCGCCGCGTCTGGCGGTGCGCCACGGAAACATACCCATAAGCGGCAACACCGCAATCCCCCTGCCCGTCCCGGATCGGAGAGAAAAATATTGCGTGGCGATCTTTTCGGTGAAAGAAGAGGCCCTCTCCCTTAAGCCCGCCTGGACATGCCAAGTGCAAGACATCGCTCTCAACGTTTTCCTCGTTCTTTTCTGCGTCGCCATCTTTGCCGGATTTATCGATTCCATCGCCGGCGGCGGCGGTCTCATCACCATCCCGGCCATGCTGATCATGGGAATTCCGCCGCTCGATACGCTCGGCACCAACAAGCTGCAATCGCAGTTCGGCTCGGCGTCGGCCACCATTGCCTATGCCCGCCGCGGCCATGTCAATCTGAGGGAACAATTGCCGATGGCGATCATGGCGATGATCGGCGGCGGGCTCGGTGCTTTCACCGCCGCCTTCGTGCCGTCAGACCTCCTGCGCACCATCATGCCCTTTCTGCTGATCGCGATTGCCCTGTATTTCGCCTTCAAGCCGCAGCTCAGCGATATCGACAGCCATCGCCGCATCACGCCTTTCGTGTTCGGCCTCACCGCCGCACCGCTCGTGGGTTTCTATGATGGCGTTTTCGGCCCCGGCGCGGGTTCCTTCTACATGCTTGCCTTCGTGGGGCTTGCCGGCTTCGGCATGCTGAAGGCAACCGCCCATACTAAGCTTCTGAACCTGGGTTCGAACTTCGGCGGCTTTGTTGTTTTTGCGGCTGGAGGCGCGGTTCTCTGGAAGCTTGGCATCGCCATGGGCATCGGCCAGTTCGTCGGCGCGCAGATCGGATCGCGTTTCGCGATGAAAAACGGCGCGAAGATCATCCGCCCGCTTTTGGTTCTTTCCTGTCTGGCAATGGCGACGAAGCTTCTTGCGGATGCATCATCCGCATGGTCAATCGCCACGATCTGGGAAACCATCTTCCCGAAATGACAGGAAAAGGACACGGCTCGACGCTTGCGTTCGGACCGTGAATTTATGCCGTGGCGCGACGGCGCCTACGATCGGCGATTTCGCGGATGACCACCATTGCGCCAACCAGCTTGTAGTTGGAGGAATAGCAGGGCGACATTTCCAGCGATTTTACGATCGTATGGCCGTCGTGATCTTCGGCATAGGTGTATTTCGACGTACCGCCCTTGAAGCAATTGTCGAGCCTCTCCCGCAGATCGTTCTGAAAACGGTGCACTCCGACAAGCTCGGCGATATGACATCCCAAAGGCCCTTCCGGCGTATTGCGCGGAAAAGCATCGATCCCATTGGAGAATGACACCCGATAACCGGGAGAGACGACAACCACGGGCTCGTCTAGGTCGTTCAGCATATCCTCATCGAGAATAAGATGGCGGTGGTGCCACTCCAGGATGTCCTCGTCCTCGTCGCCGATCACCTTTGCCTTGAGCGGCATGCCGACATAGCGGTCGACCAGCGTTCTCAAAAGATCGGAATTGCGCTGCACGCAGCCGAGATCTTCCGCCTCGTGATTGAGGAGGTCGATGGCGAAACGGAATTGCTCACGAATGTCCTCGGAACTGCCGGTCTTACGCCCGATGACCCGATCAAGCAGCAGCTCCAGTTCACGCTCCAGCACTGCGATCTTGTCGGCCTCGTTCTTACCAACCGCTGATTGCAGTTCCGTATAACGCAGCCAGAACAGCTCAATCAAATCTTTCAACCCAACTCTCCCTGAACGGGTAAACAGCCCGCTCCCAATCCGAATGGATAGACACTTATCCCCTCATTGTAGCGTCTGTGCATTAAAAAATGACGTAACGACACGCAGGACCGCCGTAGGGATTAATCTCTAAAATATCATAGCTACTGCTATTTTTTCAATTTCGATAATCCATGAACGAAAAATAAGGTTCCACTAATAAGTAAAAATACTTAAAAACGCAATTTTACGGCCGAATTCTGTAAAAAATCACTAGAAATTCGGCCGCGCTGCAAATAATCAGATCTGGTGTTTAACGTCCCAACGGTCGTGATACCACAGCCATTGTTCGGGATATTCGCGGACCCAGCTTTCCACCTTGTCGTTCAAAAGCTGCGCCGTCGCCTGAATATCGACATTTCCTTTTTCATCGCGCGGAATTTCAACCCTCGGCTCTATTTCCAGCCGGTAGCGGTTATCGGGCAGGCGCACGCAACGGGCGGGATAGACATCGCAATTGAACTGCCGCACCAGCTTGGCAAGAAGCGGGTTGGTGCGCACCTCATGGCCGAAGAACTTCGTCGTCAAGCCTTTGCCGAACTTCTGGTCGACGAGCACGCCGACACCGCCGCCCCTTTCCAGCTGCCGCGCAAGCGCGAAGGAAGAGCCGGCATGCGACGGCACGAGATTGCCCATGCGTTCCTTGCGGAACTTGAACACCTTGTCGGCCACGAAAGGATTATTCGGCGGCCGGAACAGCACCGTCACATCCAGACCGAAGGCAGAACTGGCCACCGGCAACAATTCGAAATTGCCGCTATGGGCAGTAAATACGATGAAGGGCCGCGGGTTATCGCGAAGCTCGATAAAGGTCGAAATACCCTCGACCCGGATACGGCCCGGCTCGCTATTTTCCGGATCGAAATCGAACAGCCTGTCGAGAAAGACATATTCCGCCGCAAGCCGCCCCATGCTGCCCCAGCTGTCCATTGCGATGGTAAGCCGCTCCTCTTCGGATTTCTCCGGAAAGGCGCGCGCCAGATTGTAGAGCATCAGCTTGTGGCGGCCGGTTTTCGGCCCCACGAAACGCGCCAGCCTGTCGGCAGCGCGAATTCCCGCGTCAGCTGGAAATATCTTCAGCAGATTGAGAAGGCCGAAGGCAAACGTCGCAATCAGCCATTGCCGGAAATGGTCCAGCCTCAGGACGATCCGCGTAATGAACAGTTTCAAGGCGTCAATCCATCCGCAGAACGATTTTGCCGAATACCTGGCGCGTTTCCATGCGCTCCAGCGCCCGGTCGATATCCTCGAAGGTGACTTCGGTGTCGATAACAGGATGAACGATGCCGCGCGCCATCTTCTGCATGGCGTTGGCCATGTTTTCCATGCGGCAACCGAAGGAGCCGAGCAGCTTCAGCTGCTGCTGGAACAGCATCATCAGGTTGATATCGGTCGATACGCCTGACGTGGAGCCGCAGGTGACGAGACGGCCGCCACGCTTCAGCGAGAACATCGATCCCGCCCAGGTGTCTTTGCCGACATGCTCGAACACCACGTCTACACCCTTCTTTTTCGTCAGCTTGCGCACGACGCCTTCGAAACGGTCGGTCCGGTAGTTGATGACGTGATCGGCACCCAGGGCCTTCGCCCGTTCGATCTTGTCGTCGGAGCCGACCGTGGTGATGACGGTGCAGCCCATCTTCTTGGCCAGCTGGATCGCCGCCGTGCCGATGCCGGAACCGCCGGCATGCACGAGGATCGTTTCGCCCGATTCCAGCTTGGCATTGTCAAACAGCATGTGCTCGACCGTGCCAAAGGTCACAGGCGCCAGAGCCGCGCCGATGGCATCGACGCCATGCGGAGCCGGAACGAGCTGGCGGGCCGGAATATTGATCTTTTCCTGCGCAAAGCCGTCGAGATGGAAACCGTGCACGCCCTGAACATGTTCACAAAGATTGTCACGGCCTTCACGGCACGGCTTGCAGATCCCGCAGGTGTGCGCGCCGTAGATCGCAACGAGCTGGCCAGGCAGCACATTCGAAACGCCCGGGCCAATGGCTTCCACCACTCCGGAAGCCTCAGCACCGATCGTCAGCGGCATCTTGCGCTTGGCAAAAGCCATGCCGCGCCAGCCCCAGACGTCGATGTGGTTCAGCGCCACGGCCTTGACGCGCAGCGTCACCTCGCCCGGACCTGGTGCATCGGGTTCAGGCAGGTCCACTTTTTCGAGCTTCCGGTCGTCCACGAGTTGAAGAGCGCGCATGTTTTTAGTCCTTCGCCCGGAGGCGTCTATCTCAAGAGTAATTCCAGCAAAACTCTGTAACGGTTTTGCGGTCGGAATGTGTAGTCACACCAGCGAGAGCGTTCCCGGGCTTCGTTCAGGCCGGAAACGCCCCTGTCTTCTGGCGGAACCGGTTAAGCCGGTTCACGCGTCATGACAAGGCTGGCATTCTGCCCGCCGAACCCGAAGGAGTTGGAAAGCACGGCATTGACCGTCGCGTCCCGCTTCACATTCGGCACCACATCGAGCGAAATGGTCGGATCGGGGTTGTTGTAGTTGATCGTCGGCGGCAGGGTGCCGGTCAGCATGGTCTGTAACGAGAACACCGCCTCCACAGCACCGGCCGCCGTCAGCGTATGGCCGATCATCGACTTGTTGGATGACAGCGGAATGTCTTTCAGGCCTTCGCCGAAGACGGCAAGCATCGAGCCATATTCCATCTTGTCGTTTTCCGGCGTCGAGGTGCCGTGGGCGTTGATGTAGCCGATATCGCTTTCAGCAACACCCGCATCCGCAAGTGCGGCGCGGATCGTCGCGATCGCCGGGCCGCCATCTGGCGAGGAACGCGTGCGGTGGAAGCTGTCGGCCTTCTCGCCGGCGCCCTTGATGATGCCGAGAACCTTCGCGCCGCGCGCAATTGCCGATTCCAGCGATTCCAGCACCAGCGTTGCCGCACCTTCGGCGATCACGAAACCGTCGCGGTCCTTGCTGAACGGCTTGGATGCCTTTTCCGGCGGCTCATTCTGGGTCGACAGCGCCGAGAGAAGCGAAAAGCGGATCAGCGCTTCGGCGCTGACCGAACCGTCTGTCGCAACCGTCAGCGCGCGCTCGGTGCGGCCCTGGCGGATAGCCTCGACACCAAGCTGGATTGCGGTCGCGCCGGATGCACAGGCCGTCGAGAGCGTGACCGGCAGGCCGCGTGTACCAAAGCGGTCCGAAAGACGCTCCGAAATCGCGCCGAAAAGAGCCGCTTCCTGAAACGCCGGGTCCGGACGTTGACGGAAAGCCGTCAGGAACCGTTCATAGGCATCACCCGGCTGGGCGGCCGGAGGAGACCGGTCGGCAAGCTCGAAACGCGCGCTCCATTCCGGCTCGATCGGTGGTGCAGCCAGAAACAGCGGGCCATCGAAATCGCCCGATATGCCGGCCTGCGCCAAAGCCTCAATCGTTGTCTCGCGTGCAAAGGCATAAGAGCGCTCGACGGAATTCGGAACCGGGATGTCGATGAAATCGACGGTGCCGCTGATCCTTGTGGAAAGCCCCTCCGTCGGGAAACGGGTGATCTTGTGGATGCCCGACTTGCCCGCAGTCAGAGCCGCCCAGTTATCGGCAAGACCCTGCCCGAGCGATGTGATGATACCCATACCGGTGACTGCAACGATCGGGCGACCGAGATGATCCTTGAAGTTGGAAGTCATGGTCTTTTCTCCTCACACGTCACGGGACAGAACGGCGACACCTTCGCCGCGCACATGGCCGACGGTGGTGACGACCGCTTCGCTGGCCGCCTCGCCCATAGGCTTTTCCGCGGCGCCATCGAAAGTAGGAACCTTCGCGCCGCTTTCAAGCGTCAGGGCAGCAAGCGCCAGCCCAAGCGGGAACTGTGCTTCAAGTCCATGGCCGGTGATACCGCCGAAACCGCGAATGACGGCCTGCGGCAAAGCTTTTTCGAGAATATTCTTTTCACGCTGCGTCACGGCGTCGTAACCGCTCGCACCGGAAAACACGACGGTCGCAGCACTGTCCTTTGCAGGGGCAAGCAGCCGTTCCATGCGCTTTTCCATCTTGCCGTCATCACGGCTACCACGATCGCCCTCGATGGCGTCGATGCGGGCATAGATGCGTGCGCCGCGTTCACTGGCGTGCTTGCGCGATTCCAGCACCAGGAAGGCTCCCAGCGAACCGGAAATCATCCCGCCGCCGTCCTGGCCGCCACGCGACCAAAGCGGCTGCCAATCGCCCTGCGCATGCGCGCCGATCGCTTCAAACAGCAGGATCATGTCCGGGCGCTCGGCCGAGAAGGCGCCGCCCACCAGGGCGTGGCTGGATTCGCCGGAACGGATACGGTGAAACGCAGTCTCGACTGCGGAAATGCCGGCTGCTTCCTCGCCCATGAAGGTGCGGGAGGACCCTGTGACCTTATGCACGATGGAGATGTTACCGGCCATCAGATTGGAAAGCTGGGCGAGAAACAGGGTCGGACGCAATTCCGTCGTCAGCTTCTCGTTGAGCAGCACTTCGCGGTCGTTGCGTTTCAGCGCCTCATCGACAATCAGCGTATCGACATTGATGTCGCGCTCGCCACCGCCGGCAGCCACGATCATGTCCATGGTAGCGCAGGCTTCCGGGTTTTCCTTCAGCCCTGCATCATCAAGCGCGAGGCCGGCGGCAAAAACGCCGAGACGCTGCCAGTTTTCCATCTGGCGCTGGTCGCCGCGCTTGGCAATCTGCGTGGACCAGTCGATCTCCGGCATGGGATGAACCGGATAGGGTTTGAACTTTTCGGTCTCGATCACCGTTGCCGGCGCCGCAGTTCCCGAAAGAAGCGCAAGATGCGCCTGGCTGCCGACGCCGTGACAGGTCACGATGCCGACCCCGGTTATCACCACATCATTGTCAGATTTCATCGTCTGTCATCCTTTGCAGCCTGACCCATTGAAGCGGTCACGGCTATCCAACAGCGGTCGCAAACGACCACTCCATGCGTTGCGGAATAAAGCGCGCGATGCGGATTGGCAATGGTGAAGGCCCGATCCGCCAGCACAAGCCCACGATTTTCGTGAATCAAAACCGGGTCTAGGGGAAAAATGCCGTCTCCCGGCATCAGCGGAAGCGCTTATTTTTGCGCATCCGCGACAATCGCCGCCATCAGGCCGACTTCCTCGGCCCGCTTCCTGACGATAGGCGCGAGCGGAATTTCGCTGAAAGGCATTGTCCTGAGCTTCAGCTGCGCATCGCAGACCTTCTTGCCTTCGCAAGTGATCTTCGCTTTGGTGACTGCAAAACCCGAACCGTCATGTTCCAACACCGCCTCGATATCGAGAACCGCGCCCGGCTCCACGAAGGTGCGCATCTTGGCGCCGTCAACCGACATCAGGAAGGGCATGGCGGAAAAATCGCTGAACGCCAGAACCATCATGCCGGAAGCCTGCGCCATGGTCTCGATCAGAAGCACGCCCGGAACCAGCGGCATGCCGGGGAAATGTCCCTCGAAAACCGGGCTTTTGTCGGGAACGACAGACCGCGCCTTCAATGTGCGCGTCGCCATATCCACGGCTTCGACCTTGTCGATCATCTGAAAATATTCAAGCAGCATCCGTCCGGCCCGTTTCTGGTCGGTTACGACCCGTCCCTGAAGGTCAGGTCCAGAAAAAGAAATGCCCGCTCGAAGCGGGCATTATCGCCTCAGCCCTTGGCTGCGCGCAATTCGTCGATCTTGGCACAGAGGTTCTTCAGCACGAAATATTCTTCGGTGGTAACCTTGCCTTCGTTGACTTCCTGCGTCCACTGCTCGAGCGGAATCTTGATACCGAATTCCTTGTCGATGGCGAAAACGATATCCAGAAAGTCGAGGCTGTCGATGCCCAGATCGTCGATCGTGTGGCTTTCCGGCGTAATGGTTTCGCGGTCGATTTCGCTGGTTTCGGCGATAATGTCGGCAACCTTGTCGAATGTAGCTGTCACGCCCATAATCCTTATTGTCGTTCGTATTAAATATCCTGTCTGACGCACCACATAGGCAAGTCGCACAAAAAAGCCAATGGTTTCGTGACGTAACTTTGAAATTTGCCTTAAAACTGTTGCCTAAACAGCAACCGAATGACGGCCGCGTCCGCTGCCGAGATAGGCGTCAAAGGTTGCCGCGATATGACGGACAAAGGGTTTTCCCGCCTCCGTCACGGCAAAAACATCGCCATCCATCCGCACCACACCGTCCCTGTCGCCGCCAGCGAAAAGCTGCGCCTCCATGCTGACGGAATGGCTGGCCTTGCCGAAACGCCGCTTCAAATCGCCCAGATCGAGCGAAAAATCGCACATCAGCCGCTCGATGACATAGGAGCGCAGGTGATCCTCGTCAGACAATTCTATTCCCTTGAGAACCGCGAAACCACCCTCGCCCACCATCCGCTGATATTCCCCTGTCGCCACCATGTTCTGCACGTAGCCCTGGGGCAACCGGCCGATCGCGGATGCACCAAGCCCGATCAGGGCATCAGCCGTGTCAGTGGTGTAGCCCTGAAAATTCCGCCGCAGCTCCCCCGTCTCGACCGCCCGGCTCAGAGTGTCGGCGGGCTTGGCAAAATGATCGATCCCGATTGCCCGGTAACCCGCCTTGCCGAGCATCTCCGCCGCCATCGTCATCTGGCGGTAGCGCTCGGCAATATCTGGCAATGCCTGCTCAGGGATCAGCGACTGGTGTTTTTTCATCCACGGAACATGCGCATAACCGAACAGCGCGATCCGGTCGGGGTCGAGTGAGATGATCTGGTCAACCGTCTGTTGCAATGTCTCGCAGGTCTGGAACGGCAGGCCATAGAGAATGTCGCAATTGACCGAGTGAACGCCCCTTGCCCGCACGGCATCTACCACCGATTCCGTCTGCTCGAAGGTCTGAATCCGGTTGATGGTTTTTTGCACTTTGTCATCAAAGTCCTGCACACCGAGGCTCGCGCGCGTCATGCCGATGACGGCAAGCGCGTCATAGCGACTTTCGTCAAGATCGTTCGGGTCCATTTCCACGCTGATTTCGGGCGCCAGACCAAAGGTGAAATGGCGTCTTAGACAGTCCATCAGGCCCACCATGTCTTCAGGCCTCAGCATAGTGGGAGAACCGCCGCCAAAATGCACCGCGCTGACCACTGCATCGGGGGAAACAAGCGAGCCGACGGCTTCTATCTCCCGCCTAAGTGCCTCAAGATAAACGGCAATCGGCTCGTATTTCAGCGTGTGCTTGGTGTGGCAGGCACAGAACCAGCACAGCCGGTCGCAATAGGGAATATGCAGGTAAAGCGATATCCGGTTCCTGTGGCCAAGCTCGCCGAGCCAGCGGCGATAGGTGCCATTATCGATTCCCTCGTGAAAGTGCGGCGCGGTAGGATAGCTCGTGTAACGCGGCACGGCGCCCGAATATTTGCGAAGAAGTTCGGTTTTCATCCCCGGATTTGCCTTTTATCAAGAAAATGTCGATTTCCTCCCCTTGAGTAACGGCTGCGACAGTTTGCAACTTTGACTTCAATCAAATTGCACCTTAAGTTCTTGCTAAAGTAGACGCGGGGGCGACGACTACGCGGCGCAAGCCTTCGAAAAGACCGGATTTTACACCTGCGGTCGCATTCGTCCCTTAAAGCCAGCATCGGAAAAGGCTGATGGACACGCTACAGAAGACCATCCACAATTCGGAATATCCCGTCGTATGCCGCTCCTGCGAGGCGCGTCACGGTGGTCTTTGCAGCACGTTGACGCCGCAGCAGCTCTGCGACCTCAACCGTCATTCCAGCCGTAAGAAGCTGGAAGCGGGCAACGAGCTGCTTGCCCAGGGGGAGCTCGTCAGCTCCTACGGCAACATTCTCAACGGCGTGGTGAAGCTCTCGAAGATGATGTCGGATGGCCGCCAGCAGATCGTCGGCCTGCAATTTGCACCGGATTTTCTCGGCCGCCCGTTCATGGCGGAAAGCAAGATGACGGCGGAAGCCGCAACCGATGTGGAAATCTGCCTGTTCCCGCGCCGCATCGTCGACCGCATGGTTTCCGAAGTGCCGGATATGGAACGCAAGCTTCACAGCCAGTCTCTGAAGGAACTGGATGAGGCGCGCGACTGGATGCTGACACTTGGCCGAAAATCGGCACAGGAAAAGGTTGCCAGCTTCCTTTATATGATCGCCACGCATATCGATCCGGAAAAGGACGATAAATCAACGTTCGACCTGCCGCTATCGCGCGCAGATATAGCCGATTTCCTTGGTCTCACCATCGAAACAGTTAGCCGGCAAATGACTAAGCTGCGCAAGGAAGGCACGATCAGCATCGAGAACAACCGTCATATTACAGTGCCGGACCTCGATATGCTCAGCGAAGCCGCCGGAAACGACTGACCGGCGTCTTTCAACTTTTCATCGTCCCTGCGGCGCTGACGTTCCGATGTTGATGTACGGCGCCCGCGCCTGCGCGGGTGCGAGCGCAAAACCGGCAAGAACCAGCAAAGCAGCGATGCATCTCATGATATTTCACCCTGTCTACCGCTTTTTCAGCGGCCTGTTTGTTATGACCGCATCATAAGCGGCAAAGCGCATCCATCCGCTTAACATCTTCAGTAAGCATATGGTTCAAAGGCAGGGTAAATAAGGGGTTATGAGAGCGGCTTGGTAATAGAATGAAGCACAAGGATTGCCGTTATCCTCGGCCTTGTGCCGAGCGAATCTCGAGATCCACAGGTTGTCGATTCTCGGTAAAGGCCCCAGAACGACGAACGGAAAACCTCACTGCGTGACAGGCGTCGCAACTGGCTTCTGGTTTTCGCCAAGCGCCCGCAATTCCGCGACTCGGCGTTTGTATTCAGCTTCCGAAATCTGGCCGTTGCGGCGTGCAGCACCCAGGCGCGACAGGTTCGATTCCATTTTGGACGCCTCGTCATCCCCCATCTGGCTGCCGGCAGCCGTAATCGGCGCTGAAAAGCTTGGATAGGTGCCGGTATCGCGTCTCTGGCTCACCACATTGTCGCTGACGGGGCGCGGGCCGACGATTTGGGCTTGCGGGTGGGGCATATGGGCCGGTGCGACGATCGGTGCCGGGGTCTTGCAGGCGGCAAGTACTGTAACGAGCGTGGCGCCGGAAAGCGAAAGAAGGGCGATCCTTCCAGCGTTTTCCGCAAATCTTCCCCATGTACCCATGTGCTTGCCCATCGTCATGTTCCGCCTGTAAGGATATCGCCGATATCGAATTCGACTGCGGTTCGGCTCTTCGTGGCCTCCCCTTGCTGGTGGAACTTGTATTCGTTTTCATGCAGAATGTGCAAACACAAATTTGGTGGAGGACAGCGCATGGCAGGTGTTGACGGCGGGGCAGAGAAAAAGGGTGGCAAAACGCCCGGTTTCGACGCTACATCCGCCGAGGCTTACCTGATCCGCGACCCGGAAGCCTTTGCGGTCAACATCGCCCGCGCGCTGGAAAACCTCGGCAAAGCCGCGTCCGAATGGCTGGCACCCCGCGAACGCGGTGAAATTCCGCAGACCAGCGCCGATCCGATGACCGACATCGTCAAGACGCTGTCCGACGTCGCCGAATATTGGATGGCTGAACCGAAGCGCTCGCTCGAAGCGCAGACCTATCTGCTTTCCAGCTATTACGATCTGTGGACAAAATCGGTGGCGCAGTTTTCGGAAGATGCCGATTCCCGCTCGGAAAAAGCCGCGGAGACCGGCCCGGCAGAGCGAAAGAACAGGCGTTTTGCCGACGCGGACTGGCAGGCCAATCCATTTTTCGATTTTCTCCTCAAAGCCTATCAGACCACCGTCGGTTTTGCCGACCGGATGGTTATGGAAGCCGAAGGGCTGGACGAGCACACCCGCACCAAGGCGTTGTTTTACATGCGCCAGGTGACGGAAGCCCTCTCGCCGGCCAACTTCGTCTTCACCAATCCGCAGGTCTTCCGCGAGACGGTCGCGTCCAGCGGCGCCAATCTCGTCAAGGGCATGGCACAGCTTGCCGAAGATGTCGCGGCCGGCCACGGCCATCTGAAACTGCGCCAGACCGATTACAGCAAATTCGTCATCGGCCAGAACATCGCCATCACACCAGGCAAGGTGGTTGCCAAAAGCCCGCTCTGCGAGATCATCCATTACGCGCCGACGACGAAAAAGGCCTTCAAACGGCCGCTGCTCATCGTGCCGCCGTGGATCAACAAATTTTATATCCTCGATCTCAACCCACAGAAATCCTTCGTTAAATGGTGTCTCGATCAGGGTCACAGCGTGTTCATGGTCTCGTGGATCAACCCGGACGCCAGGCTGGCCGACAAGGGTTGGGAGGACTATATCCGCGAAGGTATCGATTTTGCCCTCGACACGATCGAGGAGCAAACCGACGAAAAGGAGATCAATGCCATCGGCTATTGCGTCGGCGGCACGCTTTTGTCTTCGGCCCTGGCATTGCATGCGCAGGAAGGCAATGAGCGCATTCGCAGCGCCACACTTCTCGCCGCCCAGACGGATTTCATCCACGCGGGCGACCTCAAGGTCTTCATCGACGAAGGCCAGCTCGCCGCGCTCGACAGGCACATGCAGGCCGTCGGTTATCTCGATGGCTCGATCATGGCCACAGTCTTCAACATGCTGCGCGCCTCCGATCTCATCTGGCCCTATATGGTCGATAATTATCTGCGCGGCACGGAACCCCTGCCCTTCGATCTCCTCTACTGGAATTCCGATTCGACCCGGGTGACCGCTGCCTGCCATTCCTTCTATCTGCGCAATTGTTATCTCGACAACAATCTCGCCCGCGGGCTGATGCGCGTGGCGGACAAGCGGATCAACCTCGGCGACATAAAAATCCCCGTCTATGATCTCGCCACMCGCGACGACCATATCGCGCCAGCGAAATCGGTCTTCAAGGGGGCGGCACTGTTCGGCGGCCCCGTGGAATTCGTGCTCGGCGCTTCCGGCCACATAGCCGGTGTGGTCAATCCGCCGCAATCCGAAAAATACCAATATTGGACAGGCGCATCACCATCCGGAGACTTCGATGCCTGGCAGGCCGCAGCTACGGCGCACAAGGGATCATGGTGGGTGCACTGGCAAAACTGGATCGAAAGCCAGAATGGCGAGAAGGTAAAGGCAAGGGCCCCGGGAGACGGCAAGCGACCAGTGCTCGGCGATGCACCCGGAACCTACGTCCTGTCCTGACCCCGCCCCCACCTCTCACCTTTCAGGCCACATGCTCTTCACGCCCCCACTCGTACCCGCAACGCTGATCGCCCGCTACAAGCGTTTCCTCTTCGACGCCGTTCTGGAGGACGGCACGGCGATTACAGGCTCCTGCCCCAATACCGGCTCCATGCGCGGATTGACCACGCCCGGCTCGCGTATCTGGATGTCCGAGCATGACAGCCCAACCCGCAAGTACCGGCATATGCTGGAAATGGTCGAGGCCGATGGCACCGTGGTCGGCATCAATACCGGCATGCCGAACCGGCTGGCGGAAGAAGCGATCCTCAATGGCCGCATCCCGCAGCTTGCCGGCTATTCGACGATCCGGCGCGAGCAGAAATACGGCCGCAATTCCCGCATCGATTTCCTGCTTTCCGAAATTGGGCGGCCGGATGCCTACGTGGAAGTAAAAAACGTGCATTTCATGCGCGAAAAAGGTCTGGCCGAATTCCCTGATACCGCCACCAAACGCGGCGCCAAACATCTGGAGGAGCTGGGCGACGCAGCAGAGGCCGGTCACCGGGCGGTGATGCTCTATCTCATTCAGCGCAACGATTGCGACCAGATGCGCATCTGCGATGATCTGGATCCAGTCTATGCGCTGGCGTTTCAGCGGGCCACGTCGCGCGGCGTGGAGGCCTATGCGGTGAAATGCGACGTTTCCCCGGCACAAATTTCAGTCACAGGAACGGTTAAGATGGACGAATGGCGTCCGGCTGTTTTATGAACAGGGACGTAAAGAGACAGAAAGCACTATGATGGTCACCTATATCGACGCAGCCTCCGCCCCCCTCAAGAATACCGGCGTCATCCGCCTTTATACCCCTGAGGATTTCGACGGGATGCGCAAGGCGTGCCAGCTGACGGCGCGTTGCCTCGACGAACTGGCGGCAATCGTCAAGCCGGGTGTGACGACTGATGCCATCGACCGTTTCGTCTTCGAGTTCGGCGCCGACCATGGCGCTTTGCCGGCAACACTGAATTACCGCGGTTATACGAAATCCGTCTGCACCTCTATCAACCATGTGGTCTGCCACGGCATTCCGGACGCAAAGCCGCTGCGCGAAGGCGAAATCGTCAATATCGACGTGACCTATATTCTGGACGGCTGGCACGGCGATTCGAGCCGCATGTATCCGGTTGGCACGATCAAGCGCGCAGCTGAACGTCTGATGGAAGTGACCTATGAATGCCTGATGCTCGGCATCGCGGCAGTGAAACCGGGTGCGCGCACCGGCGCGATCGGCGCGGCTATTCAGGCCTATGCCGAGGCGGAACGCTGCTCGGTGGTGCGTGATTTCTGCGGCCACGGCGTTGGACGCCTGTTCCACGACACCCCCAATATCCTGCACTACGGCCGCCCGGACGAAGGCCCGGAGATTCGCGAGGGAATGATCTTCACCATCGAACCGATGATCAACCTCGGCAAGCCGCATGTGAAGGTACTTTCCGATGGCTGGACGGCAGTAACGCGCGACCGCTCCCTTTCCGCACAATACGAACATGCGGTCGGCGTAACCGCGACCGGTTGCGAAATCTTCACACTGTCGCCGGGCGGCTTTGACCGTCCGGGCCTGCCGCCACTCGCATAAGGCCAGACCGCCATGGCAAAACGCCCTGCCCCGCCTTCCGCCGATCTTCCATCGACCTCCGGCTTTCAGGCGGGAAACGGCGATCTGTTCGACGGAACGGATGAGCGCGGCTTCTTTGCCGAACCGCGAAGTGCGGTGAAGAAGACCTCGGAACACCCCGCAGCCGTTGCGGAGCCGGAAGCGGAGATCGCACACTATCACGGCCATCGGGACAGGTTGCGGGCGCGTTATCGCGACGGCGGCGATACCGCCCTTGCCGATTACGAACTGCTGGAGCTTCTGCTTTTCCGGCTGATACCGAGGCGTGATACCAAACCCATCGCCAAAGCGTTGATCGCCCGCTTTGGTACTCTTGGCGGTGTGCTTGGCGCGCCGCTGCCGCTGTTGCAGGAGGTGAAGGGCGTGGGTGAGGCCGTGGCGCTCGATCTGAAGCTCGTCGCCTCCGTTTCCCAGCGCATGCTGAAGGGCGAAATCCGCAACAAGCAGATTCTCGGCTCCTGGTCTTCGGTCATCGACTATTGCCATGCCGCCATGGCCCATGAAACCCGTGAGCAATTCCGCATCCTGTTCCTCGACAAGCGCAACGTCCTGATCGCTGACGAGGTGCAGGGTCAGGGAACCGTGGACCACACGCCGGTTTACCCGCGCGAAGTGGTGCGCCGCGCCCTTGAACTTTCCTCTACGGCTTTGATTTTAATACATAATCATCCGAGTGGAGACCCTACCCCCTCGCGTGCCGATATCGAGATGACCAAAACCATCATCGATACGGCAAAGCCGCTGGGGATAGCGGTGCACGACCACATCATCATCGGCAAAGACGGCCACGCCAGCTTCAAAGGGCTTCGGCTGATCTGAAATCCATGGGTATCAACGCGAAGGCTTTTCCTGGCCTGCAACCCATAAGAGCGACATCAATACAAAATTAACACCTATAAATTAGCATTTCCGAAAATAAGAATAAAGGCATCTGACTTTGGTGCCTGAAGAAACGGGGGTGCTTTATGCGTAATGGAGTGCATTTCCTTCGTGATCGATCCGGCTCGTCCGCTGTCGAGTTCGCCATCGTCGCGCCGATTTTCTTTCTCGTCCTGCTGACCATGATTGCCTACGGTATCTACCTGATGGCCGCCTATTCTGTGCAGCAGATCGCCGCCGACGCGGCAAGGACGGCTGTTGCCGGACTGAATACGACCGAGCGCCAGCAGTTGGCCCGTGATTTCGTCACCAAAAGTGACCTCAGCTACGCCTTCATGGACAAGACGCGTTTCACGGTCAATGTCGCCACCGATCCCGCCAATGCCAACCAGTTCACGGTCAAGGTGGAATATGACGCCCGTGATCTGCCGATCTGGAGCCTCTACAGCTACACCCTGCCCGAGCCGGTCATCCGGCGTTTTTCCACAATCCGGATCGGAGGAGCATGACATGCAAAATATCTCTTCTTTGCTTCCCCGTTTCCTGAAGGATCGCACAGGCAACATCGCCATCTCGGCCGGGCTTACCGCACCGCTTTTCATCGGCATATTGGCGCTTGGCGTCGATTATGGCTATCTGACCCTGCAGAAGCGGCAATTGCAGCAGACCGCCGATCTTGCGGCCATATCAGCGGCGGCCAATGCCGCTGATCCCGAAAAGGCGGTCCAGCAATATTTCGCCCTCAACGGCATGAATCTCGGGGTCAAGACACCGAATGGCCTCTTGACCGTGGACGGTCTTCAACCTTTCGACCCCTTGAACGAATTTGCCAAGAGCAACGGTTATGCCGAAGTCGTCAAAGGTCACTATGAGCCGGACGCGACCCTGCCTGTCGGCCAGCGTTTCGTCGAAAATGCACTTCCCACCAATGCGATGAAAGTGAATATCGTCGAAAAGGGCCAGATATTCTTTGCCTCCGCCTTCACCACGCCGCCCAAGATTTCCGCGGCCGGAACGGCCTCATCCCAAAAGATCGCGGCATTTTCGGTGGGCTCGCGACTGGCGAGCCTCGATGAAGGCGTTTTGAACAGCCTGCTCGGCGGCCTGCTCGGCACCACGGTCTCGCTCAAGGTTATGGATTACCAGGCGCTTGTGGCTGCTGATGTCAACGCGCTGCATGTCGTCGAAGCGCTGGCTGTCGATCTCAACCTGACAGCCGGCACCTACAAGGATGTCCTGAAGACGGAAATCACCTACGGCAAATTCCTGGACGCGCTGACGAAGACCACCGGCCTGCAGCCGGCTGTGGCCAACATTCTGAAGACGCTGGCAAAAACCGCTAACAAGAGCAACATCAAGCTCAAGCTTGAAGAAATCCTCAATCTCGGCCCGTTCTCGGACAAGCTGATCGGTAGCGGCGAAAACCTCAAGGTCACCGCAGGCGTCTTCGATCTTCTCAACGCCGCCGCCGTGGCAGGCAATGGCGGCAACCAGCTGGCGCTCAACCTCAACGCCAATCTCCTCGGTCTCGCCTCGGTCAAGACGACGCTCGCCATCGGTGAGCCACCCGTCGAAACGCCGTMGCTTGCCGTCGGCGGCCAGGGCACCGTGGTGCGCACCGCACAAACCCGGCTGGCGGTCAGTGTCGTGGTTGACGGGCTTCAGGCGATTGCCGGTCTGAAGGTCAATATTCCGCTCTATGTGGAAGTCGCCCATGCCGAAGCGCGGCTCGCCGACATTCGCTGCACGGGCGGCGGACAGGGTACGGTCGATGTCGAAGTCGTTCCCGGCGTCGCAGAAATCGCGCTTGGCAATGTCGATACCACGGCCTTTGCCAATTTCGGCAAGGATCCGCGCGTCACCAAGACCGCGATCGTGGATTCGGCCCTGCTCGCCATCAATGGCAGCGCCCTCATCAATGCCACGAACATGACGAAGACCAAGCTGACCTTCACCCAGTCGGATATCACCCAGGCCAAGATCAAGAGTGTTTCCACCAAGGATACCGTTACCACTCTTGTCAGTTCACTGCTGAAGAACCTCAATCTGGATATCAGGCTTCTCTTCCTAAACATCGATCTGGGAGGTCTGGCGGGCATCCAGTCAGCGCTTGCCAACACGCTCGCGGCAGTCACGGCGCCCGTGGATCAGCTGCTCTACAACGTGCTGCTGGTACTCGGCGTCAAGATCGGCGAAGCCGATGTGCGCGTCACCGACGTTCGCTGCCAGCAGCCGGCACTCGTCCAGTAATCAGGCCGACAACCATAAAAAAAGCCGCCGGCAGTATCCGGCGGCTTTTTTGTTTTATCTGCCTCTGTCAGGCACTAGCAATTGCCAGACGCTTCTCGTCCCGGCCGCTCTTCATGCGCTCGGACAGAAGGAAAGCCAGCTCCAGTGCCTGATCGGCGTTGAGACGCGGATCGCAATGGGTGTGGTAACGATCCGACAGCGAATCCGCCGTCACGGCGCGCGCGCCGCCGGTGCACTCGGTCACGTCCTTGCCGGTCATCTCGATGTGGATGCCGCCCGGATGTGTGCCTTCGGCACGGTGGATCTGGAAGAAGCTTTCGACTTCCGACAGGATGCGCTCGAACGGACGCGTCTTGTAGTGGTTGAGCGTGATGGTGTTGCCATGCATCGGATCGCACGACCAGACGACCTTGCGGCCCTCTTTCTCCACGGCACGGATGAGCTTCGGCAGGCTGTCGGCAACCTTGTCGTGGCCGAAACGGCAGATCAGCGTCAGACGACCGGCCTCGTTTGCCGGGTTCAGCGCGTCGATCAGCTCGATCAGATTATCAGGCGTCAGCGATGGTCCGCACTTCAGGCCGATCGGGTTCTTGATGCCGCGGAAATATTCCACATGCGCATGGTCGAGCTGACGCGTGCGGTCGCCGATCCAGATCATGTGGCCAGACGTGGCATACCAGTCACCGGAGGTCGAATCGACGCGGGTCAGCGCCTCTTCGTAACCGAGCAGCAGAGCCTCGTGGCTGGTGAAGAAATCGGTTTCGCGCAGGCTAGGATTGTTTTCTGCGCTGATGCCGATTGCCTGCATGAAGTTCATGGTCTCGGAAATCCGGTCAGCCAGCTTGCGGTAACGATCCGCCTGCGGGCTGTCCTTGATGAAGCCGAGCATCCACTGGTGAACGTTTTCAAGGTTGGCGTAGCCGCCCATTGCGAAAGCGCGCAGCAGGTTAAGCGTCGCCGCCGACTGGCGGTACGCGTCGAGCTGTCGCTCGGGGTTCGGCACACGCGAGGTCTCATTGAACTCGATGCCGTTGATGATGTCGCCGCGGTAGGACGGCAGCGTCACCCCATCGAGCACTTCCACGTTGGAAGAGCGCGGCTTGGCGAACTGACCGGCAATACGACCGACCTTCACCACCGGCAGCTGCGCACCATAGGTCAGGACGACAGCCATCTGCAGGAAAGCGCGGAAGAAGTCGCGGATATTATCCGCGCCATGCTCGAGGAAGCTTTCGGCGCAATCGCCGCCCTGCAACAGAAAGGCGTTGCCGTCTGCCACATTGGCAAGCTGCTTTTTCAGGCGGCGGGCTTCACCGGCAAAAACCAGCGGCGGATAGGTCGCAAGCGTGGCTTCCGTCGCCGCAAGCGCTGCCGCGTCAGGATATTCGGGAACCTGCTGGATCGGTTTCTGCCGCCAACTGCCGGGTGTCCAATTCTGTGCCATGTCCTTACCCTTTTCTCGCCCGCGCATTTGTGCACGACCGCCTCGAAAAATTGAGCGGCTTATAGCTCCAAGCACAGGCTTTGCATAGCCGATGTCAGGGCCATCGGGCCCATTCCGCCCGTTTTGGGCGTTTAACGTGCATAAAAGTCAATTCAAACGATTTAACAAACCCGCCACCACCCGGAAAACAACGGTTTTCAAGTGGTGGCGAGCCAAGCGGAGACGTGATCACGTCGCGCAAGCGACGGCGTTACACGCGCTCGCCGTTCACCACGCGGTAGCTTGGCGAATACATCGTCACCAGTTCCTCGGCCGCTGTTGGATGAACAGCCATGGTGCGATCGAAATCGTCCTTGGTGCATCCGGCCTTCAGCGTGATGCCGAGAAGCTGCGCCATTTCGCCCGCCTCGTGGCCGAGAATATGCGCGCCGACGACCTTACGGTCGGCGGCATTGACGATCAGCTTCATGATCGTCTTCTCCTGACGCCCGGACAGCGTTGCCTTCATCGGACGGAACTGCGCGCGATAGACTTCCAGTTCCGGGTATTTCTTGCCCGCTTCCTCTTCAGAAAGTCCAACCGTGCCGATTTCCGGCTGCGAGAACACCGCAGTGGCAATAAGCTCGTGGTCCGGCTTGGTCGGGTTGTTCTTGTACTCGGTTTCGATGAAGCACATGGCCTCGTGGATCGCCACCGGCGTCAGCTGTACCCGATCGGTGACGTCGCCCAGTGCGAAGATACTAGGAACGTTCGTGCGCGAATACTCATCGACGATGATTGCGCCGCGCGCATCCACCTTCACACCGGCATTTTCAAGGCCTAGACCAGGCGTATTCGGATCGCGACCGAGCGCCAGCATCACCAAGCCGACATGCAGCGAGTTGCCCTGCTTCGTCCGTGCCACAAAGCCGCCCGCACCGTCCTTGCTCACTTCCTGAATGACGTCTTCAAGAATGATACGAATGCCCTTGGCTTCCATCGCTTCATGAAGGCCCTTGCGCATATCGTGATCGAAGCGCGAAAGGATTTCCTTGCCGCGATAGATCAGCGTCGTTTCGACACCGAGTCCGTGGAAGATATTGGCGAATTCCACGGCGATGTAACCACCGCCAGCGATCAGGATCGATTTCGGCAGCTCTTCCAGGTCGAAAGCCTCGTTGGAGGAGATCGTCAGCTCGTGGCCGGGCAGCGCCTTGTGTTCGTTCGGCGTACCGCCAACGGCAATCACGATACGCTCGGCCGTGAAGGTCTCACCAGTCTTCGTCAGCTTCACGGTATGCGCATCGACAAGCTCTGCACGGCTGTCGAAAATATCGGCCTTGGCGTTATCCAGACCCTTGCGGTACAGCCCTTCGAGACGGGTGATTTCCCTGTCTTTCGCTTCAATCAGTTTTTTCCAGTCGAAACGACGCTCGCCAACGCTCCAGCCGAAACCTTCGGCATCCTCGAAATGCTCCGGAAATTGCGAGGCATAAACGAACAGCTTCTTCGGCACGCAACCACGGATGACGCAGGTTCCGCCGTAACGGTATTCCTCGGCAATTCCCACACGCTTGCCGAGTGAGGCGGCAACGCGAGCGCTGCGAACGCCGCCCGAGCCGCCACCGATAACGAAAAGATCGTAGTCATAAGCTGTCATAGTCAAAACCCCTGATCAAAACCACGTGCCATCGGCCTCAAGGCGGGCTGTGGCGTATTCATGGCACATATAGGTGCTGCGACGCACAAATGAAAAGCCCGACCTTGCGGCCGGGCTTTGAATATTTCTGAACGTGAGCTTTGGGACCCGACGCTCTATCTATTTCACTCAGGGCTTGTGAGCCGGAGCGCCACCGGTGTTGCCCTGATCGGCCGGAAGCGGCTTCAGATCAGCGCCGGCCACCTTCTGCAATTCGGTCATGCTGGAGGTGTTCAGATCGCGGTTGATGCCCGCGGCCCAGATGTCGGCAGCCTTCATCAGTTCGCGCGTGGCGATAGGGCCGTCCTTCAGAAGCTTCTTGCCGGCTTCGCTGCTGTAGAAGGTGGAGATGGCGTTCAGCTCTTCGACGGAGAAGGCGCGCGCGTAGGTGAGTGCTGCCTCGCGTTCCAGATCGGCGCGGCGCGGCGCAAGCTCAAGTGCCTTGGCGTCGACAGTCGCGGTGATCGCGTCCTGCACATTCGGCGATGCCTGAATGAGTTCGGCCTTCAGACGTTCTGCCAGACCCGGCAGGATATCATCGAAACGGTCAGTAACGCCAAGAGAGGCGATCGCCTGCCGTGCGGCGGCGATATGCGCTTCCGAAATTTCCTGAGCGCGTGCGGCAGTACCGAACACGATGCCGGAAATGAGGATCGAAGCAGCGGCAGCTTTGCCCAGTCCCGCTAGTTTGATCATGAAAATCTCGCTCCTGTTATACTGCCTGCATCACGCGGGCGCCTTCAGGACCCGCAATGATGGCAAGCGATGCCAAATTTATGAAAAGTCCGTGCTCGACAACACCGGGGATAGTGTTCAGCTCGCGTGCAAGCGCTTCTGCATCAGGAATACGGCCAAAAGATGCGTCGAGAATGAGGTGTCCACCATCCGTCATGAAGGCGCCGTCGCCCGACGAACGCATCGTCAGGTCGCCCGACAGGCCGGACCGCGCCGCCAGTTTCTCGATGGCTATCTGTGTTGCCACCTGACCGAACGGATTGATTTCGATGGGAAGCGGAAAGGCGCCAAGCGTCTCCACAACCTTGCTCTGGTCGGCGATGACGATCATGCGGGCGGATGCCGCCGCCACGATCTTTTCGCGCAGAAGCGCACCGCCACCACCCTTGACGAGTCGCAGGCCGTGATCCACTTCGTCCGCGCCATCGATGGTAAGGTCCAGTTCCGGCAACTCATCGAGGGATTTCAGCGGCACACCAAGCTCCACGCAAAGGCGCGCAGTACGCTCGGATGTCGGCACGCCTTCGACCTTCAGGCCTGCAGCAACCTTTTCCGCAAGAAGCCTGACGAATTCCTCAGCTGTAGAGCCCGTGCCGATACCAAGTCGCATCCCGTCTTGCACATGGGACAATGCGGCCTCGGCGGCCTTGATCTTCATCTGGCGGGCATCCATGTGCCTGAAACTCCGGTAGCTTTGTCGTCGCCGTGCTGTTTACACGGGTCGAAAGCCAAACGAAAGCATTTTTGCAGGCAACGAACAGAACGTTGTGGCGCGGTTGCAAAGACAAAGCCGTTTGCCTAGGCTTGGCCACAACGAACGCACCGATATCATCGCCAAAAGCATTCTCTCAAGAGGCCAGTTCCCGTGACATCCCGCCCGCTCTCCCCGCTCGCCATCTTCGACCTCGATGGTACGCTCGTCGACACCGCCGCCGATCTCGTTTCGAGCCTCAACCACACCATCGCCGCAGCTGGTCTTGCCCCCGTTACCTATGACGACCTGACGCATCTCGTCGGCCAGGGCGCGCGCGTGATGATCAAGCGGGCCTTCGCGCTGCGTCAGGTAGAATTGCCGGAAGCCGAACTGGAGCCGCTGTACGAGCGTTTCATTGACCATTATCGCGCGGAAATGCCCGGCGACAGCCGCCCCTACCCCGGCATCGTCAGCGTACTGGATGCGCTTTCGTCAGCTGGCATCACGCTCGCGGTCTGCACCAACAAGACCGAAATCCTCGCGCTCCCGCTGCTCGAAAAACTGGATCTCACCCGATATTTCGCCGCCATCACCTGTGGCGACACCTTCCCCTTCCGCAAGCCCGATGCGCGCCATATTCTCGGCACCATCGAAAAGGCTGGCGGCGACCCGCAGCGCTCGATCATGGTGGGTGACAGCATCAACGACATTCTCGCCGCCAAAAATGCGGCCGTCCCATCGATCGGCGTCACCTTCGGTTATTCGGATGTGCCGATGGCCGAACTCGAACCGGATGTCGTGATAGATGATTTTGCAACGCTAACGCCAGATCTGGTGGGAAGGCTGCTGACAGAACGCAACGCCGCTGCATAAATCGGAACACTCACAGGCTCGTCATGGTCGATCGCAATTTCCTTTTCCCTCGCACCGCCGTCGGCATTGTCGCTGTCGGCGATTCTGGCGAGGCCCTGCTTTTGAGGGCAATGCTGGAAAGCCTAGGCGCATCGGTAAGGCTTTATCTCCCCGGCACGCCGGAAGACATTCTGGTCTGCTTGAAACAGCCCGATAACCCGCCGCCCTACCTCATCATCAGCGGTCATGGCGATGAAAACGGCCTAGTCGTCGGCGAGTGCGACCCGGAGATAACCCGAACAGAACTGAAAGACGGCAGCATGCACGCCGACATTCTCTCTGGTAACATCGACCTACGGGACACAGTGGTGTTCAGCACCGCCTGCTGCACGGGTTCGCAGGATTTCGCCAAAGTATTCATCGAAGGTCGAGCACACGCCTACATAGCCTCACACGGCTATCCCGATGGTGCGGCAACGCCGCTTTTCGTTCATCTATTCTTTTACCAACTCCTCATCCGCAAATCATCGCTGGAAGATGCGCTGTTGAGCGCAAACGTGCTCGACGGCGATGGCGAACTGGCATTCAAGCTTTTTACGGCATCGTCGCTACGATAGTAACTGGCAGTCGCAGAAACAAAAAAAGCGCCGTTTCCGGCGCTTTCTTTTTCTCAATGAGATTTCTATCAAATCGACGCGGCCCGCGCCTTCGTCGTTACCGCGAACGCCTTCTGGACGTAGCTGTCACGGTCGTAGACGTCGTCGAAGAACTGCACCTTGCCGGCCTTGTCCGGCCAGGCGGTAAAATAGGCCACGTAGACCGGTATCTTCACCGGCACCTGCACGGCGCGGTTCTTGCCCGCTGCAATCTGCTCGTTGACCTTGTCGACGCTGGTGCCAAGAACCGCCGCCGCCATGCGGCGCGGGTCGACCAGACGGATACAGCCGTGGCTCAGCGCCCGCATGTCGCGGTTGAAGAAGCTCTTGGCAGGCGTATCATGCATGTAAATGGCATGCGCATTCGGGAACAGGATTTTCAGGTCGCCCAGTGCATTGTCGCTGCTTGGCGGCTGACGCACCGAAACGGCATTGGTCGAGCCGAACCAGTTGACGCTGGTGGAAGAAACCGCACGTCCACCCACCTGTACCTCATAACCAAGTCGGTCGAGATAGGACGGATCGCGGCGCAGCTTCGGCAGCATCTCGTTGACGATGATCGACTGCGGAACGCCCCAATAGGGGTTGAATTCGACGGTCTGGATTTCGTCCTGAAAGAAGTAGGTCTGGTTGGCCTTGGAGCCGACCACCACCTTCATGCCGAACTGTTCCTGTCCGTCATTGTGGTAATAGGCCATGAAGGCGGGCTGGTTGATCAAGACGTAGCGCTGGCCGAGATCGGCCGGCAGCCAGCGGATCTGCTCCATCGCCACCTGCACCTTGGCAATCCGGGCGTCGTTGCTTTCGCCGACCATGGCACGCACGGTCGCGCGGCCGATGACGCCGTCGGCCTTCAGGCCGTTTTCGCTCTGGAATGCCTTCACCAGATCAACGAGATCAGGCGTATAATCCGGCGTCTGCTGGTAGCCGGAAATGATCGCCGCATGTTCCGCCTTGAAGGCAGGCGAAGCGCGATGTTCGATTGCCTTGACGACGCTCGCCATGTCGCCGCTGCTGTTGCCGGGTTTCAGCACCAGATCGGCGGGGACCTTGACCGTGTTGGCCGCATCACCCTCGCTGCGCAACCGGGCCAGTTCGGCCTTCAGCGCCAGATATTCGGCGTTCGAAGGTTCACGGCTGCGCAGATAGGCTGCGATATCCGGGCTGAGGCCTGCAAGCTTCAGCACGGGCGCAAGGTTCACCGTCTTGCGCTTGAAATCGTGGTAACCGGACAGCCGGTTCGGATCGACACGACCACGCGTCGTATCCTGCACATAGGCCAGGACCTTGGCGGAAAGCGCAAGCTCGAACTGCATCTGCGCGCGCTGATAGGCGTCGGAGGTCGATGCGGAAGCCACTTCCACCGGCGTGCCGGATGCGTTCGCGCCGGCGCTGATGCTGGCGGTTACGTCCTTTGCGGGTACTGAAATGCTGTAATCGGCCGGATCGAGGCCGCTTTCGCCAACAGTCTCCAAAAACGCCATGACGGCGTTCGCGCGGGCAGTCAGCTCGCCTTCCGAAACCCAGAGCGCCTTGCCGCCGGCACCGTAATAGGCTTCCAGAGCCTTGCCGATTTCGGGGGTGGCGCTGAACTTCACATTGGCAAGACCCTCGCCGAAATTGGCGGTGTTCACAGCGCGTGCGGTATCAGCCTTGTAATCGTAATAACGTGGACCGGAAACACGCGGCAGAGGCTCGGGATCGGATGCATCGGCGCTCGGTCCGACCGTCGGCGGCGAGGTGACGATACCGGCTGGCGGCATTTCACCGCGATCGCGCGCAACCTTGCCAGGCCCGCCACGCAAAAGGTCCATCAGCGTTACCGCGCCGGCACTGCCGGGAAGAGCGGTGGAAACGGAAAGACCGAGAGCCAGCACCAGCGCTGCCGATGTTTTTCCAGATGTGACTTGCAATTTGATCCTCGTAGCACCCAGCGCCGCCAACGAAGACGGAGCATCCAGTTTCATGCTTGTCTAGCCGATAGACGGCCCGTTGAAAAGAAAACGCCGAAGTCCAGAACGCACCCGAAATGAACCTCATATTACGGCCAAAACCGTAAAAACGTAATTTCCAGAATTGGCGAGAATGGTTAAATTTGTATTTATTTCATTCACTTTGCCGTGGTTGGCCAAGCTGTTCCAAGCCGATGAAACCCCGGTTTTCCGGGCTTTCATCGACGTAGTAAAAATGACACGCCAAGGTCTTTTTCTTAACCGGGCAGGATGAGCGCCAAAATCGCCCTGTCCCAAGGGAAATATCTGCCAGGCATGCCTCGCAACGCTTTCATTGCCAGCGCGATGATTCTATATATCGGCGCGCGCAAGGCGGGCGAAGTGCCGTTTTGGCGGAGGAAAACGAGTAAAAAGGCAAGATTGATGACAGCCACACGGACGGAAACCGATACATTTGGACCCATTGAAGTTCAGGCCGATCGCTATTGGGGCGCGCAGGCGCAGCGCTCGCTCGGCAACTTCAAGATCGGCTGGGAAAAGCAGCCCGCCTCTGTCGTTCGCGCGCTCGGCATCGTCAAGCAGGCCGCCGCCCGTGCGAACATGGCGCTTGCAGGCCTCGACAACAAGGTAGGCGACGCCATCATCGCAGCTGCACAGGAAGTCATCGACGGCAAGCTGACCGAGCATTTCCCGCTGGTCGTCTGGCAGACCGGTTCCGGCACGCAATCCAACATGAATGCCAATGAGGTGATTTCCAACCGCGCAATCGAGATGCTCGGCGGCGAAATGGGCACCAAGAAGCCGGTTCACCCCAACGACCACGTCAATATGAGCCAGTCCTCGAACGACACCTATCCGACGGCGATGCACATCGCCTGCGTGGAAGAGATCGTTCACCACCTGCTGCCGGCCCTCAAGCACCTGCACACGGCGCTGGAAGCCAAGGTCAAGCAGTTCGAAAAGATCATCAAGATCGGCCGCACCCACACGCAGGATGCCACGCCGCTGACGCTCGGCCAGGAGTTTTCCGGTTATGCCGCGCAGGTCGCCTCGGCGATTGCCAATATCGAACTCACCCTGCCTGCACTTTCCAAGCTTGCCCAGGGCGGCACGGCGGTCGGCACGGGCCTGAACGCCCCCGTCGGTTTCGCTGAAAAGGTTGCCGAAGAGATTTCCAAGATCACCGGCCTGCCGTTCGTGACGGCGCCGAACAAGTTCGAAGCGCTTGCCTCGCACGATTCCATGGTGTTCTCGCATGGCGCGATCAATGCCGCAGCAGCAGCCCTGTTCAAGATCGCCAACGACATCCGCTTCCTCGGCTCCGGCCCGCGCGCCGGTCTTGGCGAATTGTCGCTGCCGGAAAACGAACCCGGCTCATCGATCATGCCGGGCAAGGTGAACCCAACGCAGTCGGAAGCGCTGACGCAGGTTTGCGCCCACATCTTCGGCAACAATGCAGCGCTCTCCTTCGCAGGCTCGCAGGGGCACTTCGAACTGAACGTCTATAATCCGATGATGGCCTACAACTTCCTGCAGTCGGTCCAGCTTCTGGGCGATGCCGCCGTCTCCTTCACCGACAACTGCGTCGTCGGCATCGAAGCCCGCGAAGACAACATCAGGAAGGGCGTTGAGAACTCGCTGATGCTCGTCACGGCTCTCAACAGCAAGCTCGGCTACGACATCTGCGCCAAGATCGCCAAGACCGCGCACAAGAACGGCACGACACTGCGCGACGAGGCCGTCGGCGGCGGATACCTCACGAACGAGGAATTCGACCAGTATGTGCGCCCGGAAAACATGATCGGCCCGAAGTAAGCCGGTCGAGATTATCGCTGGAATAGAGAACGGGCCTTCGGGCCCGTTTTTTGTTTGTTCGATTGGTCATAGCATTGGGATGTCCCGGTACTGACCACTCTTGGTGTTTTTAAATCGTCCCCGTAAGCTGTTCTTCCGGAGAGAATGCCGAAACCAGGTGCACGATTGAGGATGACATCATGATCTGCCGCCGCAGCCTGCTTCTTGGTGGTGCCTTCCTCGCCACGGCCATGAAAGTCCCAAGTCTGTTTGCGCAAGGCGATCGGCAATGGATTTCGCTTTGGCCCGGCCCGCCTCCGGGAGGCGGTGGTCCGAACGGCGTCCCGGATATAAGCAAAAAAGGCGCTGTCACCAACATTGCCGTACCGAGCCTGGAGGTTTTCGCTCCCGCAAAGCCAAATGGTTCCGCAATGATCATTGCAGGTGGCGGTGGATATAAACGCATCGAGGAAGGCAAGGAGTCCTATCCCGCCGCACGCTGGCTCGCGGCCAGAGGCATTTATGCTTTTGTCCTCACCTATCGTCTGCCGATTGAAGGATGGGCTGCTGGACCGCTGGCACCGCTTCAGGATGCGCAGCGCGCATTTCGTCTGGTGCGTGCACGCGCTTCGGACCGGCAGATCGATCCGCACAGGATCGGCGCACTTGGTTTTTCTGCGGGCGGGCACTTGATGGGGTTGGCCGCCGCTCGCTCGGCTTTTGCGTCTTACGAAGCAGTCGATGACATCGACAGGCAATCAGCCCGGCCGGATGTTGCGGCTCTGATCTATCCGGTCATCACGCTTGCAGCGCCCTATGACCACACATCGACCCGGAGGTCACTTATCGGCAGGCACCCGACAGAGGAGGCAACACGAGAGTGGTCAGTGGAAAGCCATGTGAGCAAAGATTGCCCTCCGGTCTTCCTCACGCAGGCGGATGACGACCGGATTTCCAATCCCGCCAATAGCCGTATCATGCAGCAGGCGTGCGATAAGGCGGATGTGGATGTCGAATTTCACCCAATCATTTCTGGCGGCCACGGCTTCGGCATGGGCAAGCCCGGAACCCCCACGCAAGAATGGCCTAGATGGTATGAGGCATGGCTGAGGAAGCACAACCTTCTGGCCTGACGCTTTCTGTGCGCACCCCAATAAAAAAGGGCCGCAAAAGCGGCCCTCTTCATCTCATTCAAACCGTCAAACCAGCCGGCTCTGCTCCACCGCCGCTTCGACGAAGCTGGCAAAAAGCGGATGCGGATCGAGCGGGCGGCTCTTGAGTTCCGGGTGGTATTGCACACCGATGAACCAGGGATGGTCAGGATATTCCACCGTTTCCGGCAGCACACCATCAGGAGACATGCCCGAGAAGACGAGGCCGCACTCTTCCAGCCGGTCCTTATAGTCCACATTCACCTCGTAGCGGTGGCGGTGGCGCTCGGAAATATCCGTGGAACCGTAGATTTCGGAGATCTTCGTGTCTTTCTTCAGCGCTGCCTTGTAAGCGCCGAGACGCATGGTGCCGCCGAGATCGCCCTTGGTGGAGCGCTTCTCCAGCTCGTTGCCCTTTACCCACTCGGTCATCAGGCCAACGACGGGTTCAGCCGTCGGACCGAATTCGGTGGAGGAGGCATTCTCGATGCCGGCCAGATGACGCGCCGCTTCCACGACTGCCATCTGCATGCCAAAGCAGATCCCGAAATAGGGCACGTTGCGCTCACGGGCGAACTGCGCCGCCATGATCTTGCCTTCCGAACCGCGCTCGCCGAAACCGCCCGGCACCAGAATGCCGTTGACCTTTTCGAGATAGGGCGTCGGATCTTCCTTTTCGAAGACTTCCGACTCGATCCACTCCAGCTTGACCTTGACGCGGTTGGCAAAACCACCGTGATGCAGCGCCTCGATCAGCGACTTGTAGGCGTCCTTGAGGCCGGTATATTTGCCGACGATCGCAATCGTTACCTCGCCTTCCGGCGTGCGGATACGGTTGCAGACCTCTTCCCACTGTTCCAGACGCGGCTTCGGCGCCGGTTCGATACCAAAAGCGGCCAGCACTTCCGAATCGAGACCTTCATTGTGGTAGGCGATCGGAACGTCATAGATGTTGGCAACATCCAACGCCTGAATGACGGCGGAAGGACGCACGTTGCAGAACAGCGAAAGCTTGCGGCGTTCCGCTTCCGGGATTTCCCGGTCGGCGCGCACCAGCAGAATGTCGGGATGAATGCCAAGCGCCTGCAGTTCCTTCACGGAATGCTGGGTCGGCTTGGTCTTCAATTCGCCGGCCGCCGGAATGTAAGGCATCAGCGTCAGGTGAACATAGATTGCGGTGCCGCGCGGCAGGTCGTTGCCGAGCTGGCGGATCGCCTCCATGAACGGCATCGCCTCGATATCACCCACCGTGCCGCCGATTTCACAGATGACGAAGTCGTAATCGTCATTGCCTTCGGTCACGAAATCCTTGATCTCGTTGGTGACATGCGGAATGACCTGAACGGTCGCGCCGAGATAGTCGCCGCGGCGTTCCTTGTCGATGATGTTCTTGTAGATGCGGCCAGTGGTGATGTTGTCGGTCTTGGTCGCAGAACGCCCCGTAAAGCGTTCATAGTGGCCAAGGTCGAGGTCCGTCTCGGCACCGTCGTCCGTCACAAACACTTCACCGTGCTGTGTCGGGCTCATCGTGCCGGGATCGACGTTCAAATAGGGGTCAAGTTTGCGAAGCCGCACCCGATAACCACGGGATTGCAGCAATGCTCCGAGTGCCGCAGCTGCGATGCCCTTACCGAGAGAGGAGACCACGCCGCCTGTGATGAATACATATCGCGCCATGGGATTCACCGGATACCTTTTTACCTCTGATTCCGCCAGCCCAAATTTCATGCTGTTGCAAATTCGCTGTTGACGAATTGGCAATGGGATGTGTCGAAATGCGAACAAAAGAAAACCGGCAGGCTTTTGGCCTGCCGGAGCGTTAAATCATAACCGGGCTTATTGACCGGTCGGAACTGCGTTCGGATCGGCGGGCTTGGCCGGCGCCGGAGCGGCTTCACCAGCAGTGGCCGGTGCAGGCGTGGTCTGCGCAGGTGCTGCAGCGCCGCTGTTGGTCGGAACGCCATTCTCAGCCGGAGCCGGCGTTGCCGGCGTCTGTGCCGGGCCGAGCGTGTCGAGAATGCCGTTGCCCTGACCCTGCGTGGCCGGAATACGGTTCAGAATATCCGTCGGGCGCGATTCGTACCGGGTCAGAAGACCAAGTCCGAGCGACGTCACGAAGAACAGCGCGGCAAGGATACCCGTCGTGCGGGTCAGCGCATTGGCCGTTCCGCGCGCGGACATGAAGCCCGAACCGCCGCCGATGCCGAGGCCGCCGCCTTCGGAACGCTGGATCAGAACCAAGCCGACAAGCGCCAGCACGATCATGAGGTGAATAACAATCAAAACGGTCTGCATGACAATCCATTCCATGCCCCGCGCGGAGCACTACAAAGAAGGTTTCGCGGCTCTTTACATGAGGCGAAGGCTTATTCCAAGCCCCTTTCCCGCCACTGTGGCAGGAAAGCGTGTCTCAAGCCGTCAGTTGCTCGTATGCCGCATAGATGGAAAGGAAGTCGGAGGCTTTCAAGCTCGCGCCGCCGATCAGTGCGCCGTCGACATTCTCGACACCCATCAGTTCCAGCGCATTGGCAGGCTTCACCGAGCCGCCGTAAAGAATCCGCATGGTCTTGCCTTCATCACCAAAGCGCTTGACCAGCTCGTCGCGCATGAAGGCATGGGCCTCGCGCACATCCTGCGTGGTCGGCGTCAGACCCGTGCCGATGGCCCAGACCGGTTCATAAGCGATGACGGTGTTTTCGGCGGTTGCCTCGTCCGGAAGCGATCCGGCGAGCTGGCGCTTGAGGATATCGAGCGTCTGGCCCGCCTTGCGCTCATCCGCCGTCTCGCCAATGCAGACGATCGCGATAAGATCGGCCTGATGGGCGGCAACGGCCTTGGCACGGACCAGATGATCCGTCTCGGCATGGTCGGTGCGACGTTCGGAGTGGCCGACGATGACATGGGTGCCGAAGCAATCGGCAATCATCTCGGCGGAAATGTCACCCGTATGCGCGCCGGAAACATTCTGGTGGCAATCCTGTCCGCCAATCATCAGCGGGCTGTCGTCGCAGAGCGCGGTTGCCACATAAAGAAGCGTCGATGGCGGGCAGATCAGCGCATCCACCTTTTCGGAAAGCGCGCCCTTGACGCCCTCTGCCATGGCCTTGATCTGATCGAGCGACGAACGGGTGCCGTTCATCTTCCAGTTTCCGGCTACAAGCGGTCGAACATTCGGCGTCATGCGTATCCCATTCCCTTTGTCTCGGAGAGCCGCTTGCGCGAACACCCCTTACCTCAGCCGCCAAGCGGCCCCTAATCGCGACAGAAACCCTGCCGGAAATCCCGGAATATTTCCTTAAACGCAGCTGATGACAATTGGTACAAAAAAGCAGTCATAAGCTTCAAAACGTCGGTCAATTTGCCGAAATTCGCGCCTGTCGAACCAAAACTGGACCTCATCGGCTCAAAATCCAGTTCAAAACCGCCCGCCAGTCGGTCATGCGCACCGGCGTTCCATGCGTGCCTGTCTCAAAAAGCGTGAAGCGCGCCGGCTCTCCCGCCTTCAGCAAGGTGCGGAAGATGGTCGCCTGACTGTCGGCGGAATAGACCTTGTCGGCGCTGCCATGGGTGAACCACACCGGCTTTTTGGCTTTCGCAAAGGCGCTCTTCGGAAAATCGGGATCGACCGCGCCGCCAAGGATCGCCATGCCCTTGAGATTGCCGACCGTCGCCTTGTCGCGGCTGATGCCGTAGCAGATGAAGCTGCCCATGGAGGCGCAGGCCAACACCACCGGCTTGCCGCCGGATTTGCTAGCAGCATAGGCGATCAGCGCGGAAACGTCGGCAACGCCATTGGCATCGAAGGATCGTACGCTCGGCACATAATAGGTGCCGCCATTGGCGACAGCCAGATTTTTCAGCCGGTTGAAATTGCCACCGAACGTATAGTCGTTCATGCCAAGCCGCCGGTCGCCGCCGCGCCCGTGAATGAAGATCACGGTGAAGGCCTGCCCGGATGATGGCCCGACGCGGCCCACCTCAAGCGCCCTGCCCTCAACCGCCACGGATTCCATCGCCTGCGCTGTCTTGGGCGCCATATCCACATATTGCCGCTTCACCCGGCGTTCCGGTACCTCGTCGCGGCCGTTGATATCGCGCATCTCCTGATAATCGATCACCTCAGATGCGCCGCCATCGGCCGTGGAAAGCACTGTCTGGTTGGAAAACAGCTCGTCCTTGAACGGCCGCAGCGGCCCGTCCGCCGCCCCGGCACCGCCCGGCATCGCCGCAACAGTCAGGCAGAAAAGAGTACAAAACGTGAAATGAGCTGTGGACATGACTTGGTTAACCGTTCATTCGTGGCTGCGAGACTTGCCATTGCCAGGGCGGCAGCGCAATCCTCCTGTTGCGAAACCCTGACATAGTCGTGGCATAGGGTGCGCCGCGTTAGGCCACACGCCCTGCACGTTTGGCGCTATACTCGCCCCTATTGGCATACTGATTCGCTTGGCGAAATTCTGACGACACGCTTTTTTGAACCTTGGACATGATGGACGATAGCAACGATCTCTTCTCCGGTCTTCCGGTGGCACCAAACAGCGAAACGGAAAAGAACGAGGACACGGCAAAACCCGTGAAGGCCCCGGTGTCCGCAGCCGCGAACGTGAACGTGCAGCCGAAACCAGCAGCCGTTGCGGCCGTCACGACGCCCCCAACGCCCGTGTCCCCCTCCGGTGACGATTACGGTGCCTCGTCGATCCGCGTGCTCGAAGGGCTGGAACCGGTGCGCATGCGACCCGGCATGTATATTGGCGGCACCGACGAGAAGGCGCTGCACCACCTCTTTGCCGAAGTCATCGACAACTCCATGGACGAGGCCGTCGCAGGCCACGCCAATTTCATCGAGGTCCATCTCGATACCGAGGGTTTCCTGACCGTGACCGATAACGGACGCGGCATTCCCGTGGAAAACCATCCGCAGGTTCCGGGCAAGTCGACGCTCGAAGTCATCATGACCAAGCTGCATGCCGGCGGCAAGTTCGATGGCAAGGCCTATGAAACCTCCGGCGGCCTGCACGGCGTCGGCGTTTCCGTGGTCAATGCGCTGTCCGATCTTCTGGAAGTGGAAGTCGCCCGTAACCGCAAGCTTTACCGCCAGCGCTTTTCGCGCGGCGCGCCGATCGGCGGTCTCGAAGAACTGGGTGACGTGCACAACCGTCGTGGCACCCGCGTGCGTTTCCATCCGGACCCGCAGATCTTCGGCGATCACGCGAAATTCGAACCGGCCCGTATTTTCCGCATGGCCCGCTCCAAGGCCTATCTCTTCGGCGGCGTCGAAATCCGCTGGAGCTGCGATCCCGGCATGGTGCCCGCCGGTGGCGAAATCCCCGAAAAGGCCGTTTTCCATTTCCCCGGTGGTCTGAAGGACTACCTGGCCGCCACGCTCGGCAAGGAATTCACTGTCACCCGCGAGATTTTCTCCGGCCGCACCGAAAAGACCGGTGGCCACGGCGCGCTGGAATGGGCTGTGACCTGGTATGGCGGCGACACGCAGATCCATTCCTATTGCAACACCATCCCGACGCCTGAAGGCGGTACGCATGAGGCCGGTTTCCGCATCGCGCTCACCAAGGGCCTGAAGAACTATGCGGAGCTGACCCAGAACAAGCGCGCTAGGGAAATCACCACCGATGACGTGATGATCTCGGCAGCGGGCATGCTCTCCGTCTTCATCCGCGAGCCGGAATTCGTCGGCCAGACCAAGGACAAGCTCGCGACCGTCGAAGCCCAGCGCATCGTCGAAAACGCGCTACGCGATCCCTTTGACCATTATCTCACCGGCAATCCGGGCGAAGCGGCGAAGCTGCTGGACTGGGTGATCGAGCGCGCCGAAGAACGCCTGCGCCGCCGCAAGGAAAAGGAAGTCAACCGCAAGACGGCGGTGCGCAAGCTGCGCCTGCCCGGCAAGCTGGCGGACTGCTCGCAGAACACGGCTGAGAATGCCGAGCTTTTCATCGTTGAGGGTGACTCGGCTGGCGGCTCGGCCAAGCAGGCGCGCAACCGCGCCAATCAGGCCATCCTGCCGCTGCGCGGCAAGATCCTCAACGTCGGCAGCGCAAGCCGTGAAAAACTCTCCGCCAACCAGCAGATCGCCGATCTCATCCAGGCGCTGGGCTGCGGCACGCGCACCAAGTACCGCGAAGAGGATCTGCGTTACGAACGCATCATCATCATGACGGATGCCGACGTCGATGGCGCCCATATCGCCTCGCTGCTCATCACCTTCTTCTATCAGGAAATGCCGGAACTCATTCGTGGCAACCACCTCTATCTCGCGGTGCCGCCGCTCTACGTCATCCGTCAGGGTGCCAAGAGCGCCTATGCCCGTGACGACGCCCACCGCGCCGAATTGATGGAAACCGTCTTCAAGGGCAAGAAGGTCGAAATCGGCCGCTTCAAAGGCCTTGGCGAAATGATGGCGGCCCAGTTGAAGGAAACCACCATGGATCCCGAAAAGCGCACCCTGCTGCGCGTCGAGATCGACGACGTGGATTTCGAAGGCACCCGCGAAGCGGTGGACAATCTGATGGGCACCAAGGCGGATGCCCGCTTCCGATTCATTCAGGAACGCGCTGCCTTCGCGGATAATCTGGATATCTGATCAACCGTCCCGGCCAGCCATGCGCCAACCGGGACGATTTGAGTCATGCCGCCGCCACATCTTCGCGAACGTCCAGAACGCGGTCGATCAAACCCCATTCCAGTGCCTCTTCCACCGTCATGAAACGGTCGCGATCCATTGCCGCTTCAAACTCGTCATAGCTGCGTTTGCAATGCTCGGCATAAAGCCGCGTCATTCGGTGCTTTGTCTGCCTGATTTCTTCAGCATGGATGAGCATATCCGACGCCTGCCCCTGAAACCCGCCGGACGGCTGGTGAATGAGGATGCTGGCGTTGGGCAATGCCGCCCGCGCGCCCGGTTCGCCCGCCATAAGCAGGAACGAGCCCATCGAACGGGCGGTCCCCATGCACAGAGTATGAACCGGCGCGCGGATGTAGCGCATGGTGTCATACATTGCGAGACCGCTGGTCACGACGCCGCCTGGAGAATTGATGTAGAGATGGATCGGCTTTTTCGGGTTTTCCGCCTCCAGAAACAGCAGTTGCGCGCAGACAAGCGCGGAAACAGCGTCGTTGACCTCACCGTTGAGAAAGATGATCCTTTCCCGCAACAGCCGGGAATAGATGTCGAAGGACCTTTCTCCCCTTGCGGATTGTTCAACTACCATAGGGACGAGTTGCATCGCTTCGCGCATCGGCGAACTCCTGTCGTTTGAAAATGTAAGGAAATGTGGTGGATCAGGCGGCGAGCTTGATGGGCGAACGGTTGTGGTTTGCGGCGGCCTTTGTCATCCGACCGGAACTGGTGATGGGCAACTCATGAATGACCCGCAGGCTGGTGCCGCCGCTCGCGTTGGGTGCAATCCTGAAGGTGACGGTGCTTTCCAGAAATGGCGGAACGTCATCCCGCATCCTGTAACAGACCTCCTTCCCCGGGGTGATCCTAATCGCCTCGGGTTCAGCTAAAGCCTCCTTCGGCAACCAGTGTTCACGGAAGGCCGGAATGCTGATCGCACGCCAGACTTTTTGCGGCGGCTCATCGAGATCATATTCCAGCTCGATACCGGGTTTCGGTGCTGCGGGCAGTTCCCTGTTCATTGATCCATATCCTTCAGCAAGAGCTTCAGTGCTTCTACGCGCTGCGGCCAGTAGGCGCGGTATTTGCCAAGCCATGTCGCAATCCGTGTCAGCCCATCCGGATCGACCTCGTAATTGACGAAACGACCCTGCCGCCGTTCGACGACCAGCCCCGCCCCCCGCAGCACAGCAAGATGCTGCGACATGGCCGGCTGGCTGATATCGATACCCTCACGCAAGGTGGAAGCGTTCTGGGCACCATCCGCGAGCTTTTCGAAAATAGCGCGTCGTGTCGGATCGGCCAGCGCCCGGAAAATATCATTCTCTGTCATGACAACAGATAAGCATAGACTTATGTGATTCACAAGTCCCGCCTCCTGCATTCGCTTCGCAAGGCAGGCTTTTTCGCTCCCGCACCCTCTTCTGCCGTGAACGCTTTATGTGCTCGCGCGTTTTCACCCGGCCTGATAACCTTCAGGCCGGGAGTGATCAAAACAAGTGACTGCATTTACGGTCTTTATCGCCATGGTGCTGCTGGTCGTCGGACCAGCCCTGTTTGTTGTCATCAGCAAGCAGCGGGAAAAGGCCATTCCCAAACGCCCCTCAACTGCCCTGCCCGTTGCCGAGGATGCGACCGGGCTCGACCGCCACTGGCAGTCAATAAGGAACGGCTGGAACGAGAAAAACGCGCTCTGCCTGCTACATTCCAATCTGGATGCCTTTGCAGTGCGCATGGCAGCGGCGCGGGCGGCCGGACGCAGCCTTGATCTGATGTATTACATGTGGAACGCCGATCTGACCGGTCGGCTGATGATGCGCGAGGTCATTGCCGCGGCAGATCGCGGCGTGCGCGTGAGGCTGCTTCTGGACGATCTCGGCGTCTCGATGTCTGACCGCATTTTCCACGCCATCGACAGCCATCCCAATATCGAGTTGCGGCTGTTCAACCCAACCAGGGCGCGGGAAAACATCTTGTATCGAAGCCTGGAACTGGTCCTCCGGTTCCGAAGCGTCAACCGGCGCATGCACAACAAGGCGTGGATTGCCGACGGACGCGCCGCGATCGTTGGCGGCCGTAATATTGGCGACGCCTATTTCGATGCCGCCGAACGGGCCAATTTCCACGATTTCGACATTCTCGGTTTCGGCAGGATCGTTGCGGATGCCACCGAAATCTTCGACGACTACTGGAACAGCGCCGTTTCCGTTCCCGTGCGCTCGCTTCTGGCTCGCAGGCCGAGCAAGCTTGCCAGGTTAAGGCGCGAGCTTGCTGCGCTGCCGAAAAGCGAGGCTGCCAAACCCTATCTCGAGCGCGTCGAAAACCAATATGGCAGCGGTCATTTCCTGATGTCGGACCGCCTGCATTGGGTCGATGAAGCCGACGTGCTTGCCGACCCGCCGGAAAAAGCAGCGGGAAAACGCCGCAACGGCCACAACTTCCTGATGGAGAGCCTGCTGCCGCTGATGCAGGCGGCAAATGACAGCCTGCACATCACCTCCCCTTATTTCATTCCCGGCAAACAGGGCTTGGACATTTTTGCAAACCTTGCCGAGCGCGGCGTCTCGGTTGCCATTCTCACCAACTCGCTGGCTGCAACAGATGTTGCCGCCGTTCACGCCGGTTACGCACGGTATCGAAAGCCGCTTCTGCTGGGCGGGGTGCGACTGCATGAACTGCGTGCACAGGCGGACCAGCCAAGCTTTACGCTTCGCGGTTCAGGACAGGCGAGCCTCCACACCAAGGCTTTTTCCCGCGACGGCAAGACCGGCTATATCGGCTCGCTCAATTTCGATCCGCGCTCTGCTTCTCTCAATACGGAAATGGGCGTCGTTTTCACCTCAGCCCCGCTGGTTGCGCGCATGGACGAGATATTCAGCGAAGAGATCCGCCGCTCAATGAGCTTCGAGCTGGATATAGACAACGGCAATCGCATCGTCTGGATGACCGAAGAACACGGCCAGCCGAAGACATACAGGCGTGAACCGGACGCTGCCATCAGCCGCCGGATCGTCGCGGGCATCATGCGTTTCCTGCCGCTCGAGTCTCAGCTTTGACTTATCGCGGCTTTGACAACGAAAAGTCCGGTCAGGCCGCCGGTCTCACGCCAGCCTTGGCCAGCTGTATCTGCACCAGCGTGTCGAGGTTCTGGTTGACGCGGCAATAAAATTCCTCGTCGATGAAGGGCCGCAGCATGAAATCGTTGCCACCCGCCTTCAGGAACCGCGCCGACAAAAGCCGGTTGGTGGAAGAGGAAACGCCGATGATGCGCAACTCGTGCGAACCGCGTACGGTGCGGATGCGCCGTGTCAGTTCGAAACCGTCAATATCGGGCATATTGTAGTCGGTCACCACCAGCCCGATATCGGGATTGGCCTTCAGGATTTCGAGCGCCTTCGCACCGCTATCGGCAAGGCTGACGCGGAAATTATAACGCTTGAGGCGGCTGGAAAGCAGCGCCCGCGCCGTTGGGCTGTCATCCACGATCAGCACATGGTGGCGGTGGTTGGTGAGGAACCGACAGATGGATTCCGTCAGCATGTCCACGGCAAAGATATTGTCTTTCAGAATGTAGTCGACCACATTCTTGGCGATCAGCGTTTCGCGGGTCGCCTCATGGAACGTGCTGGTGAAAACGATGGTCGGGATCGAAAGATCGATCAGATATTCCAGCGCCTCGCCATTTTCCGCCCCCGGAAGATTGATGTTGGAAATCGCAAGCGTCACGGGTTCGGCCGAGTGTTCGTAGCACGCCTGCAACTCCTCGAAGTTGCGGCACACCTCCACGGAAACGCCCAGCAATTCTTTCAGGCGCATGCTCACCATCTGGGTGAACACATTGGTATCTTCCGCAAGCAAAATGCGGCAATTGGTAAATGGCACACCCGAATATTGCATGCCCGTGATGCCCAGAAAATTCATTTTGTCCCAGTCCCCCGTCGTCTTTCACGGGAAATTAGCAGGCGTATTTTTCAGAATGATTAATAACACTTTTGCCCGAAAATAGTCGGCATACATGCTTACCCAAAAGAAAACACGGCCCCCGAGGGAGGGCCGTGTTTCGAATGCTTCCAGGAAAATCCCTCAGGCGCGCAGCAGCGCGTTTTCCGTATCGAAGGGGCTTTCTTCCACCACCTCGGCGTCATAAAGCGTGCCAAGAATGCGGATTTTCAGCTTTGTGCCAATCGTGGCATATTCGGGTTTCAGCATGGCAAGCGCAATCGATTTTCCGATACGCCAGCCAAAGCCGCCGCTCGTCACACGGCCGGCAAGTGCGCCATCTGCATCGAAGATAGCTTCAGAACCACGGGCATCGACATCCGTATTGCCCGAAACGGTCAGCGTCGAGAATACCGATTTCAAGCCGGCTTCCTTGTATGCCACCAGCGCGTCGCGGCCGATGAAGTTTTTCTCCGGACGCAGGAAACGGTCGAGACCGGATTCATAGGCGTTATATTCGACCGAAAGCTCGCGGCCCATGTTGCGATACGACTTTTCAAGCGACATCGACACCATCGCACGAATACCGAATGGCTTGATGCCAAATTCGGCGCCCGCTTCCATCAGCCGGTCGAAGATGTAGTTCTGCATTTCGATAGGATGGTGCAACTCCCAGCCCAGTTCACCGACGAAGTTGACGCGCAGCGCATGCGCCGTCGCCACACCCACGGAGATCTGCTTCGCCGTCAGCCACGGGAAATCCTTGTTCTCGAGGCTGGTACGGGTCAGCTTCTTCAGGAGATCGCGCGACTTCGGACCGGCAAGCACCAGCACGCCGTATTTCTGGGTGATGGGCTGCAGCACGACGGAACCGTCGGTGGGCGCAAGCCGCTGGAGCACGTCATGATCGTGCGCCTCAAGACCACCGGCGGACACCAGATAGAACCGGCCCGGTGCCCATTCATAGACGGTGAACTCCACCTTCACGCCGCCATTCGGCGTCAGAAGGTGCGTCAGCGCAATACGGCCGCGCTTCTTCGGCACGATATTGGCGAGAATGCTGTCCAGCCAGGCGCGCGCGCCTGGACCGGAGACTTCCATCTTGGCGAAGGCCGACATGTCAAGCACGCCGACATTCTGGGTGACGTTCTTCACCTCGTTGCCGACATGTTCGAAATAGTTCGAGCGGCGGAACGACCACTTCTCAACGATACGGCCATCATCCAGTGGCGGCGCATAGTTGTGGCTGGTGATGACATCCGCACCGACGCCGAGGTCCTCTTCGCGCAGCGCATAACCTTCCGGCGCATACCAGTTGGCACGTTCCCAGCCGTAAACGGAACCGAACACGCCGCCAAGCTTCTTCAGACGGTCGTAAACCGGCGTCGTCTTCAGCGGACGGGCAGCGGAACGTTCTTCATCAGGGTAATGCATGGTGAAGACGTTGGCATAGGCTTCCTCATTCTTGGCAATGAGGTAACCTTCCGTAGCGTGAGGGCCGAAGCGGCGCGGATCGACACCCATCAGATCGAGTGTCGGCTCACCATCGACGATCCATTCGGCAAGCTGCCAGCCAGCACCACCGGCAGCGGTGATGCCGAACGAGTGGCCTTCATTCAGCCAGAAATTCTTCAGGCCCGGTGCCGGACCGACGATCGGGTTGCCATCAGGCGTATAGGCGATAGCGCCGTTATAGACCTTCTTGATACCGACTTCACCGAAAGCCGGAACGCGCACCATCGCCGTTTCGATATGCGGCATAAGGCGGTCGAGTTCCTCCTGGAACAGCTCATATTCGCTATCGTCAGAGGGACCGTCGACATAACAGACCGGAGCGCCGACTTCGTAAGGGCCGAGGATCAGACCGCCGGCCTCCTCGCGCATGTACCAGGCCGAATCCGATTCACGCAGAACGCCCATTTCCGGCAGACCCTGACGGCGGCGCTCCAGAATGGCCGGGTGCGGCTCGGTGACGATATATTGGTGCTCAACCGGGATGACCGGAATATTGATGCCGACCATCTCGCCGGTCTTGCGGGCAAAGGAGCCGGTGCAGGAAATGATATGTTCGGCGATGATCTCGCCCTTATCCGTCGTCACCTTCCAGTGACCGTCTTCCAGCTGCTCGATGGCGGTGACGGTGGTGTTGCGATAGATGGTGGCGCCACGGTCGCGCGCGCCCTTCGCCAGCGCCTGCGTCAGGTCGGCGGGCTGGATATAACCATCATCGGGGTGCTGGATGGCGCCCAGCAGGCCGTCCGTCTCGCAAAGCGGCCAGATTTCCTTAACCTGCTCCGGCGTCAGCATGTTGACCCGCACACCGATGGTCTCGGCAATGCCGGCATAATACATATATTCGTCCCAGCGATCCTTGGTGCGGGCGAGACGAATGTTCGAGACCTTGGAGAAACCGACATTCATGCCGGTCTCTTCCTGAAGCTCCTCGTAGAACTTCACCGAATACTTGTGGATCTGGCCGACCGAGTAGCTCATGTTGAACAGCGGCAAAAGACCGGCTGCGTGCCAGGTGGAACCGGAGGTCAGTTCCTTGCGCTCGATAAGGACGCTGTCGCTCCAGCCCTTCTTGGCAAGATGATAAAGCGTCGAAACGCCGACGACGCCGCCACCGATCACCACCGCCCGTGCATGTGTCTTCATTTACAGAACCCCTAAAAAGCGCCGGCATTGCCTGTCGTGCTGCCAAATCGATGGGATGGAATATGAAGCGCCCGGCGGCCGTTCAGCCGCCTGATTGCGACATGGCCATAGGGTGCTGCGACAGGGGAGAAAATGCCGTCGCTGGAGGCGGGTTTCAAACCACAGTCGCCTTTTGAAGACGACGGTGGCGCACATATCCTGCGCATTTGCCAGAAACGGAAAAAACATACCGAAGAGAAAAATAGCCAGTCTCATTTCGCAACCACCTGCGAAGATGCACAAATCTTGGCGCGGTCTTTTACGTCCTTGCCAGCGGCAGCTTTTGCCGCGGCGTCCAGCCATGCGGGCGTGCTGTTGCGCATACCGATGGAAACGCTGTTGAAGCCTATGACGAGCGGCCTCGCAAACTGGCTATCGGAAAAGAGGCCGGAACTGTTCGTGCTGCGAATGGTGTTGTCATTGCCGGCCATGTTTTCGGCCGCCGGCTGCTGGCCCTGCGGGCCTGTGGTCGCGGCAACGTCCGCACCATCCACAGTCTTCTGGACGTCGCGTTTGTTTCCCCCCGGCGTCTCATCCGCCACAATGCAAATCGGGCGCGAGGATAACTCCCCGCGCCCGTCAATGCCCGTATCGGCTGCGTCGCCGCAGCCGCGGTAGCCGCAGATTAACTGTCCTTGCCGGCCGCCTTCAACGTCGCCTTCGGCTCCACCACGGTTTTGTCACCCGCCTTGCCCGGATCCTTTTCCGGTGCAGTTGCCGCGGCAGGCGCCGCCGCGCCAGTATGCGCCGCCACCGCCTTGTCACCCTCTTCCGAAAGCAGCGCCGCCAGCATTTGCGGATTTGCATCACCTTCCACGTGGATGTTGAGGTTACGCTGCGGGAACGGGATGGCGATCCCCTCTTCGCGGAAGCGTTTCAGGATTGCGATCCTCAGCGCGTTTTTCACGCCAAGCCCATTCGAAAGATCGGCGAGGTGGAAACGCAATTCGAAATCCAGCGAGAAGTCGCCGAAACGAAGGAATTCCACGTGCGGTTCGGGGTTGCGCAGTACGGGCGGCTGGGTGCGCACCAGTTCCAGCAGAATATCCATCACCTGCTGCGGATCGGATTCATAGGCAACGGAGACGGGAATTTCCGCTCGCATGATACGGTTGCGGTGTGTCCAGTTGCCGACCGAGGAATTGATGAATTCCGAGTTCGGTACGATGATCGACTGGCCGCGGAAGGTTTCAATCTCGGTCGCGCGCACCGAAAGCCGCTTGACGGTGCCTTCCGTCGTGCCTGTCACCACCCAGTCACCCACCTTGAAGGGACGCTCGACCAGCAGGATGAGGCCGGAGACGAAGTTCGAGACGATGTTCTGAAGGCCGAAACCGATACCGACCGAAAGGGCAGACGCCACCAGCGCCAGGCTGGAGAGGTTAAGACCGGCGGAAGAGACGCCGAAAATGGCCGCAACCGCGATGCCGAGATAACCGATACCGGTCTTGACCGAGTTGCGCACGCCCGCATCCACCTGCCCGCGCGCCATGACGTTGTTGTCCAGCCACTTCTGGAACCAGCGTGTGATGATGTAGCCTATGGCAAACACAAGGACGCCGCCGAACAGGCCGATCAGCGAGATGGAGGCATTGCCGACAGTGATGCCGGTCAGCAGACGATAGGCCCAGCTTTCGATATCGCCCGGCTGGAACCCCCAGGAAAACAGGATGAGCGGCACGCCGAAGGCGAGTGCGATGACATAGATGCCGAGCCCCGCCGCAAGACCGGCCTGATCCAGCGCAACCGGGCCGAGACCGTAGCGCCGCCCGAGATAACGACCGGCCAGGGATTCGGAAAAGGCGCCCTGTCGCGAAATCGCCTTGCCCGAAAGAATGCCGATATACATTGTTGCGAGCACCGCACCGGTGGCGACGATCTGCGTGGCAAGGAACCGCGCCAGCCCCACATAACCCGTCAGGCAGGCACCGATGAGAACAAGCCCGCCGACCCTGAGCAGAATGACCAGCCAGCGCGGCAGGCGCTGGTTGCCGGTCTCGTAGTCCTGCCCCTCACCGATCACCGGGCGCAGGAACGACACGGTGAGCAGGATGATGCCAATGATGATGGAGGCAATGAAGCTTTTGGCAACGGTGACGATCAGCGGCGAATAGAGCGTCTCGCTGATCGTGCCGAACAGATAATCGAGACCGTTGACGAGCGCCATCAAAAGCACGGCGGAGGACAGCGTGTGCGCTCCGCGATTGGAAACCTGCAACAGACGCCATTCCGGCTGCGTCGGCGCAAAGATAGCGTAGCTCAGCCGCGACACAAAATAGACGAAGCCCGTAACTGCCATGGCCCCGAACAGGATCGGCGCGATATCGGAACGAAGCACGTTGAAATTATCGAGGAAAAACGCCGAGGTCACCAGAAAGAGGAAAAGCGACAGCGACTGCACCATGGTTGACCAGAAGGCCACCGAAAGCCGCCGCAGATAGGAAGGCTCGCCGGTAAAGGCCCGCCTTTCCATGCGGCTGCCGAAAAAGCGATAACCGCCCACCAGAAACAGCAGCGCCGCCATGATCGACAGCATCACCGCCCCGAACATCGGCAGGCGTTTGTAGTTCCAGACGAAACCCGCCCAGCTGCTGAAGGCGTTGTTGAGATTGGTCAGCTCGCTCACGAAGGCGGAAGAGGCGTCGCCCAGCGTCTGGGAAGAGACTTCGGTGCGCTTGAACAGGGTCGCGGCAAAAAGCGCCCGGCGAACTGCCGTTATGTTGTTGGAAATCTGCGCGGCGTTGGTGGCAGTGCTCTCCACCTCGCCGGCAATGGCATTCACCTCGGCACGCTCCGCCGTCAGCCGGGAGCGCTCCTCCGTCACCATGCTCGCTTCGGGTGGCTGTCCTTCCGCCGGGGCAGCGCCAAGCGCGTCGAGACGCGTCTTTATCTGGTCCAGGCGGGTCCGCAGCTTGGTGTTGGCGGCGGCAGCATCGGCTGCAATGGTATCGGCGCGTCCCTTCAGGTCCACCAGCTGCACGTCATCGCTGCCGCCCGCCTCCACCTGTTTGGCGATTGCCGAAATGTCGGCCTTCCACTTTTCCAGATCCGTGCGCGCCTGCTCGACGATGGAAGCCTGGATAGCGACTGGTGCGGCCGCTGGCGCATCCTGCGCCGACGCCAAGGTTACGGACGACAGAAAGCTGCCAAGGAGGGAGAATACCGCGACCATTATCGCAGCCATGGCGGCCTTTCGCCGCCGGCCGGATAAAGGCCCGCCGAACATCCGCCTACCGTCAATCATTCCGCCAAACATCAACCGCACATCCATGCCTTTCATATCTTCACCCAGCATCAGGCTATTTATCGCCTGCCGCGCGGAAATCCACCCGCAAAAAGCGAGGTTTTCGGGAGTTTACCTTGCTTTTCACCCGGAGAATCATCACCTTCAATAGTGCAGCAATCATGGGAGGAAATCATGGAATCTGCTGGTATTGGCTGGATCGCAGCTATCATCATCGGTGGTGTCGCCGGGTGGCTCGCCGAACAATTCATGAAAAGCAATATGGGTGTTTTCATGAACATCCTACTTGGAATCGTCGGCGCCATCGTCGCCAACGCCATTCTCTCGGTATTCGGAATCGTTTTGACCGGATGGATCGGTTATCTCATCGCCGGCTTCATCGGCGCCTGCATCCTCATCGTTATCGGCAGAGCCTTCCGGCGAGGATAGCAAAAGGAAAAAATCCGTAAAATCCCGGATTTCCAGCCTTTTCCAGCGCGACTGAAATTTTTTCGTCACAAAAATCGAAGAAATTTCATTTCCGCGCTGGACAAGCCGAAACTTCCCCTTTATAGCCCCCCTCACACCGCCACACGGTGTCGGTCGGGTGATTAGCTCAGTTGGTAGAGCAGCTGACTCTTAATCAGCGGGTCGTAGGTTCGAGCCCTACATCACCCACCAAATTCTTCAAAAATGACAAGACGTTGCGGTGCTAAGTTAAAGCATCGCCTTCGGCGCCGGGCACTGAAAAAATAGTTCGCATTCGGCGAGCCTGAACATGCGGCCGCGACAGCGGACCTAACTCTCAAGAAAACCTACAACTTCGTTTCGGGTATGATTTTTGTCCCGATAAAACGTGGCCCCAAGGGCCGCCCGGCAATACGGCTTGCGAATTCCTCGGTAAAAGGAACAGGCGTTGCCCGCTTCACCGCGTCGATGGCGGAATCGATAAAGGCTTGCCGTCTTGGACTGTCTTCCTGCGGGCGCGCGGCTGTGACGACCACTTTACCCCTTATCTGCCCATCCTTATGCAGAATGAACTGCAGCGTCACGACAAGCCCCTCCGTGTCTTCCGGCGGCACCCAGCATGCGTAAATCGCATCGAACATTTCTTTGAGGTTGCTGACCGGAGCAGGATCGTTGCAGACCCGCGACTGGCCCAAAGCCTGCGTCAGAAAACCCGCGTACAGGGTGGCCAGTGCCACGATAGCCGGCAGCTTGAGGCCGCAGAAGAATAAAAACGAACGCTTGATCAAATCCATTATCCTCTGTCGGAAAGCGATCAGCCTGGCCCATCCACCAATTAACGTCATTTTTTGAAAGAATATTTTTGTCAGTAAAAACTCTTCTCTGATTCAGCAATCGATATATACAAAATAATAAAGTCCACGACACACACAGAAAAATCATAAATAAATCAAAATAAAACTCAAAATAAATGAAAAAACAATTTAAAATAATAAAATAGTTTCAAAATAGAAAAATAATATATTTGTTTCATAAAAATAAAATTACAAATAAAGGCAAAAATTCGAAATATTTATTTATATATATTTGTAATATTTAAAATATACTGGATATCTCGAAAATTTACCCATAACGAACCCTTCGCAATTTAACCAAAACCCGCAGTTTGCATTGCAAGCCACTGGTTTGGTTGTATGCATTGCCCAGCCAGAACGATGGCGCAAAAGGGGGATATCATGAAATCAAAATGGGTAACGGCGGTATTTTTCGGGGCTACGTTGACGGTTGCGGGTGCAGCGCAGGCGGACGACCTCGTCTTTTCGCTGAAGAACGGAACGAACTCCGTTCTCAATGCCTTCTACACCTCGCCGGTCGGCGTCGATGACTGGGAAGACGACGTTTTCGGAAAGAAGGCGCTTGGTCCGGGCGAAACGATGGAGATCACCATCGCCGATGGCCGCCGCGTGTGCAAATACGACATGCGTTTCGAATTCCAGGGCGATGAGCTGGAAGACCTCGAGGATACGCAGAACCTGTGCGAACTCGGCGAGTATACCATCACCGAGTAAGAATCCGGCAATAATGGCCCTGCCCGATCATGGCGGGGCCTGCACCAACAAGCGGCCTTCAAAAAAATCAGCCGCTCCCGCAACGCCGGTTTTGCAACACATCTACTGAAACAACGAAATATCAGCGCGGCAGTGCCACCCGCTCCGCAAAGCGGTCTTAATCATGCCTATGATTGTCGTGATGAGATTGATCGTCAACATATTGCTTTTCGCCCTCGGCGCAGTCGGAAGCGGCGTATGTGCGTTTCTATTGTCGGGGACGCTTGCCGATTCCGGATTTCTCGGTTCCTGTTTCGAGGGAAGTTGTGCCTATGCGGCGCTTTTCATGGTGCTGCCAGTCACATGGTTCGTGCTTTTTGCGCTTTATGTCATGGCATTGCTGGTCTGGAGACGAAAACCTTTCCGGAACGGAAGGCTCTGAAATAGGTAAGACGGCGCCGTCACTACCGGACGTTCGTTGACAGCCATCGAGACTTGCCGTTAACGTCCCGCCTGCTGGGGGATTCGCTGCCATTGATATACGGGCCTGCCCGATATCATAGGCCTCTGAATGTGCATGTTTCCGATTTGCGCGTCGCTTAACGACGTGCATGGCGGAAAACAGGGAGACCAAACGATGCGGGCCGCAATTAATTCTCCATCGCTTTCTATCGATACCATGGACTATCAGGCCGAGTGCCAGTTCGCGCTGGAGCCCTCCATTCAAGGGCTGATCGAAAAAGCGGAAGACGCTGGCTGGAACCGCCAGCAGGCCGCGCTTGCCATCGTCGCGATCGCCAGTGAACATCTGAGTGACCTGCTTCCAGGCGTCACCGTACCCGATCAACGCCCCCTGTCCTGACAGCCTCCCGCCCGCCGGAGCTGATCAGCACCCGGCATGATTGCCAAAGCATCCCGAAAATTGATTGAGCAGGCCGGAGTATCCCCCGTCGCGCCCGCACGGGCCTTCGATGCTCCGTCGCAAGCGCGAGGGGAGAAAACGCTCCAGGCAGAGCCCTACCCCCCTCAACGCAGCCCGTAGTGTCCCCGTCACAGACCATCTCCAGTGCATTTTAGCTGCCCTTTGAGTATCGCTGCCACAGTGTTGACATAAGTGACCGATAATGAGAACATAAAGTGAACATTATGGAGGTCAGCGATGAACGCAGCAGACGCAACCATAGAAAATGCCCTGTCCGTGGTCGCCCGCTCCCGCGATATGCGCGAGCGCGCGCTTGAAAGGCGACGGGAATTGCAGCGGCGAACGGAAGTCATCATCGCCCGGCCGCTCTACGTGCTGAAAAAGAATGAAGGCCCGAAGCAATTGTCGCTGAAACTCGACAGCTAGATGGCAAAAAGCAAATCCCGTGCGGATTACCTCACACACGGGATTTTCAGAATGAAACGATCATTGTCTTGTCTTATTGCATGCGTTGCATTGCGGCTTCGGGTTCGCCAGTCGTCGCAACCGTTGCCGCCGGAAGGCGATCGGTCTTTTTCAGTATGACGATGGGCTTGTCCACCGGATCCGTCGGCGGAACGATGCTTGCAGTTTTGAATTCACGGTCGACAGCAGGAACGGAAGCGTTGATCTTTTCATGACCTGCGCACTCCGCCAACGCTGCACTGGCGGAAAAACCAAGTACAGCGGCGATAATGAGAACTGATTTCATGTCATTCTCCCTTCGCTTTCGTGGCGATCTCCCAATCTAAGGGGAGACGGTCCGGATTGAAAATCACACTTTAGAGACATCTAAAGCTCTCTGTCATTGCGGCAGTCGTCATCGGTGGGCCATGGGGCAATGGGTCAGGCGTGCCGCTTTATTTTTTCCGCAGATCCAGCGGATTTTGGCAAAGCGGCCTACGGAATATCATCGCCACATAACTTCCCTTCAGGGAAATGAGGCTAGGCTTGTAAGTTGTGGCCTGTGCCGCGTTGGCGGCCTTTATCGTTCGTCCATCTGGAGAATTATGCTGCATGGCACGCCTCCTTCCATGAGCGATAACGAAAAAACAGCGGTCTTGTTCCGCAGCGGCGAAACGGCGGACAATTGAAAAGATAAGGCACCGCCGCGTGCTTCGTCTCCACGCCGGTGATACGGTGGCACGAATAGTCGCATGAAGGCGAAGTCTCGCCGCATAGCTCCGGCCTCGCCGCCTCATCCCGCTCCCGCTGAGAAGAGCGCTCCCAAACCCAACCATGACCCAAGGCTTGAAATTTTGCCCGAAACCGCTATATGGCTTTGCGAGAGGACGACCTCGGCCATTATGGCGACAGCATGCGGGACGGCCCGGTCACATACCGGAGAATAAATTGCGTTCCCTGCCCGATCGTATCCGCCACGCTCTCAGCTTCGAAATCATCGGCCTTCTGCTGGTCGTGCCGCTGGGTGCATTCGTATTTCACATGCCCATGGAAGATATCGGCATTGTCGGTCTGGTCAGCGCCACGCTCGCCACCGCCTGGAACTATCTTTACAATCTCGGCTTCGACCATGCCATGCAGCGCCTGAAAGGCACGACGCTGAAGACGCCCGCTATCCGCGTCGCCCATGCCCTGCTGTTCGAACTGGGTCTGCTGATCGTGCTGATGCCCTTCATCGCCTGGTATCTCAGCATCAGCCTTGCCCAGGCGCTGGTGATGGATATTTCATTTGCGCTATTCTACGTAGTCTATGCCTTCGTCTTCAACTGGGGCTACGACCGGCTTTTCCCGCTGCCGGAATGGCGGTCGCAGGACGCCGTCTGATCGACGGCGGCACCGGCGTGTGCGTCAGGGTAGCGAAGCCGTGAAAAAGCGGATGACTTCGCTGTTCAGTCGACGATGAAACTCCGCCCGGTCAAACCCCGGAATATCGCCGCATATCTCGGCCAGGGCTTTTTCCATCTCGGCGGGGCAAGGTGTTATGAACGAAAAATGCCCTGCCCCTTTCACCGTCTGATAGTCCGGTTTTGCCGGTAGGTCGTCGCGCAGCCCTAAAATATCCTCCGGCGCCACACCGTCGCCGCCGCGCTCTGAACTCCAGAGCTGAACGGGGATTTTGATATCTCGCAGATCGGCCCGCCCTGGAAAGGCGTTGAGGGGGTCTGCAACAACCACAGCCTTCACCCGCGCATCGTAGACCCGGTCCTCAGGCGAAGCAGACCTTTCCAGCATCTGAGCACACACCGCCGCCTGCCCATCAGGGCACGGCAATCCGGTATTTGGAAAATCCGGAACGCCGCCGGCAAGTACCAGCGCCGTATAACCACCGCGTGAAAATCCGAACACCCCGATCCTTCCAGCATCGATAAAACGGGCATCGTTCCAGTTCGCCAGCATATGGTCGAGCAGGCGGACGATATCGGCCGGTCGTTCGGTCAGCGCGGAAAGATCGCCTGCCCGCTTCATGTCAATGGCGTTATCGCCGGGATGATTGATCGCCGCGACGATGAAGCCGGTATCCGCCAGCGCCGCCGCGGTATCCCGATGGCTGAAATACGTACCGCCGAAACCGTGGGAGATGATGACGAGCGGATATTGCCCATCGACAACAGGGCAATCACGCACCGCTTGCAGAGCGAAGGGGCCGATGCGGGTCTCCACCGGAGTCGCCGCGCAGGGCGACCACACCGCCGCCCTCATGGAAGGCTTGCCGCCTGCCGAGGGAATCTCGATCAACCGAAGACCGGCTGCCAGAACGGTGCCCGTTCCGCACATGGCGGAAACAAGGGAAAGGCAAAGCAACACCAGAAATCGCATGACGGACCCGCGGATCGGAAACATTGAATGCAACGCCGTCACCAACAGGCCTCGCCCGCAACATAGAGCAATCTCTTGTAGCGGAAATGACCGTCGTCAGACTTAGAGCGACTTCAGCGTCCAGGCCACGATTTCGCGGGTGGCGGCGGCGAAAGCCTGGTCGAGCGCTTTGACGAAATTGGCATTTCCGGAACCGCTGACGCGTGCGCTGGCGCGGAATACTTCCTGCGCCTTTACCGTGCCGTTGCGATCGTTCAAGAGCTTCACCGAAATCTCGATATCGGCGGTGTTTTTTGCCGTATCGATTTCGAAGGTGCGAATATCGCTGACCACCTGGTAATCGATCGCCAGCCCCTGCCCCGGCCGGCCGACGCCACCGAGCTTGCCGGTATCCTCGAATGCTTGCACCAGCTTGGATTGCACCATGCGCGGCAGGCGGTCGCTCCATTGCGAATTGCCGAGATATTGCACTTCCGAGCCGGAAAGGCGCACCACGATGTTTTCGCTATCAAGCGCTTTCAGCGCCGTCGGATCGGCGATCAGCAATTGCCGGCCTTTGAGCGACGGCCCCTGCGTTACAGTCGCCGAAGAGACGGAAAGGTCGAACGTATCGTTCGATGGGGTTCCCGCACAGCCCGCCATCGCAACCGCAAGCAGCGGAGCCAAAAGCAGGGCACGGCGCTTATGGCCGTTCATCAATCGTGTCATTGGCCCATACCCCTTTTAGCGCCTTGTTCTGCCGTCATATTGTTTCACGGTTTCGCCGCCGAAAATCAACCGCTGCGGATCGCGGTCGATATTGGTGATCGCATTGTTGAGATTGTCGACCGTCTGCCGCGTGCTGCCGATAAGCGCCTGGAAATCCTTCAGGCCCGAACTGGAGAAGCGCGTTAGATTGTCTGCAATCGGCCCGATTCGGGCATTGAGATTGTCGGCTACGGCCTTGAACGAGGTCAAAGTCTCGCGCGCCTTTGCAAACAGCGAATTGGCATCGTCGGTTCCAAGCATCCCGTCCACCTTGGCAAGAATGCCATCGACACGGCTTGAGGCAAGGTTCAGCTTGCGGCCCATGTCGGTGAAATCGGAGACCGCCTGGTCGATATCGGCCCGGCGCGCACCGACATCGTCGGCAATTCGCTTGAAGTTCGCCACGGCATCACGCGCATCGGCAGTCGCTGCGGAAACATCACCCACCACGGTGCTGACCTTTGCGGGATCGACCGACGCCAAAAGCTCATCCGCGCGCTTCACCACCGTCTGCACTTCCATGCTCGCCGCCTCGAAGTTGCGCGCCGTGCTCTGCACCGTTTCCATGATGCCCTGAATATCGCTCGAAGCGGAAGCGACGTCCTTCGTCACCTTGTCGACATTAGACAGGATGGAATCGATCTTGCCGGCATCCACCGCCTTCACCAGATCTTCGACAGCAGTCAGTGTGCCGTCCAGGCGTACCGAGACCGATTGAACGGTGGTGGAAAGCGAACTGAGGCTGGCGATGAAACTCTTGATACCATCGGAATTTGCGGCCAGCGCATCGGAGAATTTCTCGGCGTTACGCACCGTCTGCGTCAGCGGCCCGCGGGCATCCTGCACGAAGCCCTGCAATTCGCCGATGGCGCCATCGGCGCGTTTCAGGATCTTGTCGGCGGTGGCAAGAAGGTTGGTGACGCTGGAAAGATCGGCCGTCAGCTCGGCGGGAACGCCGCTTTCGACGGATTTCTGCAGAATGCGCTCACCATCCTTGTTGCCGCCGGAGAGCTCGATATAGGCAGCGCCCGTCAGGCCCTGAATTTCAAGCACGGCGCGGGTGGAGGGGAAAACCGGCGCGTCCGCCTGCACTTCAGTAAAGGCGATGGAATAGGCCGGATCGTCGCGGTCGATCGCAAGACCGCGCACCGTGCCGACAGGAATGCCGTTGAAGCGTACCGGAGAGCCGACGGAAAGGCCGTTTGCCGAGCCGGGAATACGCACCACGAGCTGCGCCGTCGGTCCACCCCGGCCGAATTCTGCCATCCAGTAAACGAAGCCGAATGCGGCGGCGATCACGATCAGCGTGAAAATTCCGACTATGGTGTAGTTCGCCTTGGTTTCCATGCTTCTTGTTACTCCACCGGATTTTCGTGTCTGTCGTCCGGAAGAACGACAGAGCGCGCCCGTTTGCCACGGAAATAGGACTGCACCCAGGGGTCGTCACAGGCAAACATGTCCTGCAAGGTCCCTTCCACCAGCACCTTCTTCTGCCCTAGCACCGCAATGCGGTCGCAGACGGAGAACAGGCTGTCGAGGTCGTGCGTCACCATATACACGGTCAAACCGAGCGAATCGCGCAAGCGCGCGATCAGCATATCAAATTCCGCCGCCCCGATGGGATCGAGGCCGGATGTCGGCTCATCGAGGAAGACAAGGTCGGGATCGAGCGACAGCGCGCGCGCAAGCGCCGCACGCTTGATCATGCCGCCGGAAAGCTCCGACGGGTATTTGTCACCCGCATCGGGCTTCAGGCCCACCATCTCGATCTTGAGATAGGCAAGCTCGTCCATCAGCTTTTTCGGCAGGTCCAGATATTCCCGCATCGGCAGCTGGATGTTTTCTTTCACCGTCAGGCCGGAAAACAGCGCCCCCTGCTGGAACAGCACGCCGAGCCGCTGGTCTAGCATCATGCGGTCGTCTTCGCTGGCCTTGTCGTAATCGGTGCCGAGAATGCGGATTGCACCCGCCTGGCGTGGCAAAAGCCTCAAGATCGCACGCATCAGGACGGATTTACCCGCGCCGGATGGGCCGATGAAGCCAAGGATTTCACCGCGATAGACATCCAGATCGAGATTCTCAAGCACGTTCCTGCCGTTGAAACCGACAGTCACACCCTCGACGGAAAGAACCGTCTCACGGCCGTCCTTAGCAGTTTTTGTCTCTTGCGGCTTCTGGTCCAAAGTTTCCAACGCGCCCTCCTTAAAAATCGATGGCTGCGTAGAAGATGGCAAAAAGGCCATCCACCAGAATGACGACGAAGATCGATTTGACCACCGACGACGTGACGTGTTTGCCGAGCGATTCCGCCGAACCGCCGACCTTCATACCCTCAACCGCCGCAACGATGCCGATGATCAGCGCCATGAACGGCGCCTTGATCATGCCGGCGGCGATGGTCGATTCCTCAACCGCGCCATGCAGACGCGACAGAAACACTTCGAAGGTGATGCCGGAATAGAGAAGTGTGACGATGGCGGCGCCGAAAAGTGCGGCGAAATTGGCAAGGATGGTCAGAAGCGGCAGTGCGATTGTCAGCGCCACGAGACGCGGAAACACCAGCACGCCAACGGGGTTGAGACCGATCACCTTCAGCGCGTCGATTTCCTCGCGCATCTTCATCGAGCCGATTTCCGCCGTGATCGCACTGCCGGAGCGACCGGCGATCATGATCGCGGTCAGAAGCACGCCGATTTCTCGCAATTGCAGAATGCCGACGAGATCGACGACGAAAACTTCCGCGCCGAAATACCGCAGCTGGAAGGCGCCCTGCTGGGCGATGATGGCGCCGATCAAAAACGACATCAGCATGATGATCGGCACGGCGCGCACGCCCATATGGTCGATCTGGTTGACGATGGCCGCCGGCGAGACGCCACGGCCGCGCCCGAGCTTCATCTGCGCGCCGCGCACGGCAGAACCCAGAATATACATGCCCGCGAGGAAATCCGCACCATTCTGGACGACAGCTTGTCCGATCGGCGAGAAGAAGCGTTCGGCAAGTCCCACCTTGGCGGCAGGCTCACCCTCCATCGCCGCTTTATCCGGCAATTGGCCGATCAGATCCTCGATTCGCTCGTTTCCGGTAAGCGTGACGGTAACGCCCTTCGCTTCCATATCTTCGCGCAATCGCCGGATGACCCAGGCGCCGGTCGTGTCGATTGCCTCCACCGAGGAAAGATCGATCTCCACCGGACCGGCAGGGCCGCTTTTCTCGATGTTTTCGAGGCGTGCAAAAATGCCGGAAAGATTGCTGTTACGCCAGGAACCGCTCAAGGCATACCGCTGGCCGCCGCCGGAGACGGCGTCGTCTTCGGTGATTGCGGCCGGGTTCGCCTGTTGCCGTATATCCTGTTCTTGCATAATGCTCCGAGCGAGTGCAGCCGTCACGAGATTCTTAAAGGTTTCATAACGGTTTGGCCTTCGGCAAGCCACAGTGACAGCCGACAATTCGCGATAAATTTGGCGTCATGTGTCTTTTAACGCCTGTCAGGAAGTGAAAAAACATGCCCCGTTACCTTCAAGCCACAACAGAACGTTTCGCCGTTGCTGGCAGCTTCACTATTTCACGCGGCACTCGCACACATGCGGATGTCGTAACGTGCACCATCCGCGATGGTTCCTTTACCGGCAGAGGTGAATGTGTGCCCTACCCGCGTTATGGCGAAAGCATCGAAGGCGTTATCGCCGATATCGAAGCAATGGCTGAGCAGATTGCCAGCGGCCTGACACGGCATGAATTGCAGCAGGTGATGAAACCCGGCGCCGCCCGCAATGCAGTGGATTGCGCACTATGGGACCTCGAAGCCAAGATGAGTGGCAAAAGTGCTGCCGAACATAGTCTCGGACACGCGGCAAAACCGCTCGTTACCGCCTATACCATCTCGCTTGCCGACCCCGAGACCATGGCGGCTAAAACGGCGGAAAACGCTGGCCGCCCGCTGCTGAAGATCAAGACAGGAACGGCGGATGACGAGGCGCGCCTGCGGGCCGTGCGCACCGCAGCACCTGACGCGCGCATCATCATCGACGCCAATGAGGGCTGGAACGACGATAATATCGAATATTATCTGAAACTCGCAGCGGAACTGAACATCGCACTCATCGAACAGCCGCTTCCCGCCGGCAAGGACGCCATCCTGGCCCGCATCGACCACCCGGTCCCCATCTGCGCCGATGAAAGCGTGCATTCCACCAAGGACCTCGCCGACCTGCGCGACCGTTACGATGCGATCAACATCAAGCTGGACAAGACTGGCGGTCTCACGGAAGCACTTGTCATGAAGGCAGAGGCGGAGCGGCTAGGCTTCATCATCATGGTCGGCTGCATGCTCGGCACCTCGCTTGGCATGGCCCCCGCCGTTCTGGCCGCCCAGGGAGCCGCCTTCTCCGATCTCGACGGCCCGCTGATTCTCAGGCAGGACCGGCAGCCGGGCCTCGTTTACGAGGGTTCGCTGGTTTATCCGCCGCAGCCGGCGTTGTGGGGATAAGAGCCGTCGTTCGGGTTTCGTGTGAAAGCACTACGCCGCACATCGCAATAGTCTTTGCAGTATCACGTAAACTGTATGACCAGCCTTGCCTCACACTCGGCGTCATCCTCGGGCTTGTCCCGAGGATCTATCCACGTCGCGCGAAATCAATCGGTTGCAGATCCTTGAGACAAGCCCAAGGATGACGACAGAGAGCTGAACCATCCCGCGCTTAGGGATCGGCCTGCCTGTTGAACAAACCCCAATCAGGCCGCGTGCTTGCCAATCAGACCTGGAATATCCACCGGCTCCATCTCGTCCGATGTCTGCGAAGGGACATCGCTCGTCTGCATCCAGGTGATCAGCTCGAAAGTGCCATCGGCATTTTCGGCAATCGCCGTGCAGCTTTCCACCCAGTCGCCGGTGTTGATGTAGCGGATGCCGTCCATGTCTTCCATCACGGCGTGGTGGATATGGCCACAGATCACACCATCCACATTGTTGCGGCGCGCCTCGTCGGCCACTACGCGCTGGAACTCGCCGATGAAGTTGACGGCGTGTTTGACCTGCAATTTAGCCCAGGCCGAGAACGACCAGTAAGGCAGGCCGATGCGGCGGCGCACCGCAGCAAGGACGATGTTGATCGCAATCGCCGCGTCATAGGCCCAGTCTCCGAGATAGGCGAGAAGGCGGGCATTGCGCACCACCACATCGAACTCGTCGCCATGGATGATGAGGTATTTCTTGCCGTCTGCCGCCTCGTGGATCATGCGCTCGGCCACTTCGATACCGCCGAAATGCATGCCCGGAAACTCGCGCAGAAATTCATCGTGGTTGCCGGGAATGTAAACGATGCGCGTTCCCTTGCGGGCCTTGCGCAACAACTTCTGCACCACGTCGTTGCAGCCCTGCGGCCAGTACCAGCTGCGGCGCAGGCGCCAGCCGTCGATGATGTCACCGACCAGGATGATCGTATCGGCCTCGTGATGTTTCAGGAAGTCGAGCAAAAAATCCGTCTTGGCCGCCTTGGAACCGAGATGGACATCCGAAATGAAAAGCGTTCTGAACTGTCTGGTTTCAATTTGACCGGCCACGGATTTAATCCCCTTGTTCGGTTGCGTCCCTGCGGCTTTCTTCCCTCTCAGAACCAGACTCGTGTTGCAGCAACATGACAGTGGCCGGTTTTTGTATGGAATATGACTGATGGCATCACGAAAACGCGAATAAGCCATGCCCGCATTTGCATAAGGGGGCGGCAAATAACGGCTGTACCACGGGAAAGTTTGTTGTATTCAGAGGGCCGGAATTGAACCAGACATGACGGTGGAAGACATGACCTCTCACGATAAGAACAACACGCCCGCCAACACGGCAAAGGCCGACATCGAGGAACAGGCGCTCTTTTTCCACCGCTACCCGCGCCCCGGCAAGCTGGAAATCCAGGCCACCAAGCCCCTTGGCAACCAGCGCGATCTGGCGCTTGCCTACTCGCCGGGTGTCGCCGCCCCCTGCCTCGCCATCCATGAAAATCCGGAAATGGCAGCGGAATATACCGCCCGCGCCAATCTCGTTGCAGTGATTTCCAACGGTACGGCAGTGCTTGGCCTTGGAAATATCGGCCCGCTTGCGTCCAAGCCTGTTATGGAGGGCAAGGCTGTCCTCTTCAAGAAATTCGCCGGCATCGACGTTTTCGATATCGAGATCGATGCGCCCGGCATCAACGACATGGTCTCCACCATCGCAGCGCTGGAACCCACCTTCGGCGGCATCAACCTTGAAGACATCAAGGCGCCCGAATGTTTCGAGGTGGAGCGCCAGCTGCGCGAGAAGATGAACATCCCGGTCTTCCACGACGATCAGCACGGCACGGCGATCATCGTCGCCGCCGCCGTCACCAACGCGCTGGAACTGGCCGGAAAATCGCTTTCGAGCGTCAAGATCGTTGCGTCAGGCGCCGGTGCGGCAGCCCTTGCCTGCCTCAATCTGCTTGTCGCCATGGGCGCAAAGAAAGAAAACATTTGGGTCCACGATATCGAGGGCCTCGTTTATGACGGACGCAACTCGCTGATGGACGAGTGGAAGGAAGTTTACGCGCAAAAGACCGACAAGCGGGTTCTGGCCGACTCGATCGACGGCGCGGATGTCTTCCTCGGTCTTTCGGCGGCAGGCGTGCTGAAGCCGGAACTTCTGGAGCGCATGGCGGAAAATCCGCTGATCCTGGCGCTTGCCAACCCCAATCCGGAAATCATGCCGGAAGTGGCCCGCGCTGCCCGCCCGGATGCGATGATCTGCACCGGCCGTTCGGATTTCCCGAACCAGGTCAACAACGTGCTCTGCTTCCCCTATATCTTCCGCGGCGCGCTGGATTGCGGCGCAACCACGATCAACGAGGAAATGAAGATGGCCGCCGTGCAGGCCATCGCCGAGCTTGCCCGCGAGGAAGTCTCGGAAGTCGCCGCCAAGGCCTATAGCGGCGAAACGCCGATCTTCGGCCCGAACTACCTCATTCCCTCGCCTTTCGATCCGCGCCTCATCCTTCGCATCGCGCCGGCCGTTGCCCGTGCTGCCGCCGCAAGCGGCGTCGCCGCCCGGCCGATCAGCGATTTCGAAGCCTATCTCGACCAGCTGAACCGCTTCGTCTGGCGTTCCGGCTTCATCATGAAACCGGTCTTCAACGCCGCCAAGGTTGCCGAAAAGAAGCGCATCATCTTTGCTGAAGGCGAAGACGAGCGCGTGCTGCGCGCCGCCCAGGTGCTTCTGGAAGAAGGCACCGGCATCCCGATCCTCATCGGTCGCCCGCAGATCATCGAAACGCGCCTGAAGCGCTTCGGCCTGCGTATCCGCCCGAATACCGATTTTGCGGTGGTCAATCCCGAAGACGATCCGCGTTACCGCGACTACGTCGATGATTATTTCGCCCTCGTCGGCCGCGCTGGCATCAACCCGGAGGCGGCCCGCACCATCGTGCGCACCAACTCCACGGTCATCGGCGCGCTGTCGGTGAAGCGTGGTGAGGCGGATGCGCTGATCTGCGGTCTGGAAGGCCGTTACGACCGGCACCTGCGCGACGTGAACCAGATCATCGGCAAGCAGGAAAGCGTTCGCTCTTTCGCAGGCCTCAGCCTGCTCATCACCCAGCAGGGCGCGCTGTTCCTCACCGACACCTTCGTCAACAACGATCCGACCTCCGAAGAAGTGGCTGAAATGGCCATTCTCGCGGCAAAGGAAATCCGCCGCTTCGGCATCACGCCGAAGATCGCGCTCGCCAGCCACTCCAATTTCGGGTCGCGCGATTCGGAAAGCGCCCGCAAGATGCGCCGCGCCCTGAAGATCGTGCAGGCAGCGGCACCCGAATTGGAAGTGGACGGCGAAATGCAGGGCGGCTCGGCACTTTCGGAAGCGCTGCGCAAGCGCGCCATGCCCAACAGCGTGCTGACCGGCGAAGCGAACCTGCTGGTCTTCCCGAACCTCGATGCCGCAAACATCACGCTCGGCGTCACCCGCACGCTGACGGAGGGCCTGCATGTCGGCCCCATCCTGCTTGGCACGGCTCTTCCCGCCCATATCCTGTCGCCCAGCGTCACCTCGCGCGGCGTTGTCAACATGGCGGCCTTTGCCGTCGTGCAGGCATCGCACCCTTCGGTGTGATGAAGGCGTATTAACGCAGTTTTGAACATGCTGTTGCCGCATTGCGGCAACAGCTTATGTTATCTTCCTGAAACACGGATTTCCCGAAGCATAACACCCTCGCCACCGGCCGGGGACATCGAACGGATCGCACCATTGACCCGGCGCCGCAGCATTATCGGCCTCCTGCTTCCCCTTGTTTTCATCGCCCCGGCCGCTGCTTTCGCGGATCAGGTCTGCGATACGCTTTATGCGCAGCTGCGCGAACCGCCGCGTGTCATCGGCAACACAGCCGAGGTGCGGCGTTACGCCAATGCGCTCACCCGCCAGAACATCGAGATCCGCAGGATCAGGAACGATCTGCGCCGTTACGGCTGTTCATCCGCAAGCGTCACCGTTTATGGCAGCCCGAATGCCGAACTCTGCGCGGAAATCAGCGACGCGATGGCGGATGCGCAGAGCGAACGCGATGCCATCATCCGTGACCGCGACTATGCCATGGCGGCCCAGGGCAACGTTGATGGCGACATCAGACGCCAGCGCATTCTCGCCGCCCTTGACGCCAATGGCTGCAGCGCCATTCCGGAAACGGAAGCGCGCCAGCCGACGGCCCCCGATGTGGCACGTTACCCCGACGCCTTCGGCCAACAGAGCAATCCGCCGGGACAGGCAGGGCTTTCGCCCTACCCCAATGCCGCTGCGGAAGGCGGGCTCAGGACGCTGTGCGTGCGCACCTGCGACGGCTCGTTTTTCCCCATCGCTTCCAATGCCTCGCCGCTCGATTTCCGTGCGCAGGCCGAACAATGCCAGAAAATGTGCCCGGGTACGCAGACGGAGCTTTATTTCCACTCCATGACGGAGCAGGAAACGGCTGACATGGTCTCGGCTGAAACAGGAAAGCCCTACAAGGACCTGCCGACCGCCTTTGCTTATCGAAATGCCTCAACAAAAGCCCCAGGCTGCGCCTGCAACATGGCCGCCTATCACGAGGAGATGAAGCAGCAGGAGGCTGCGCGGCCGGAAGCTGAGAAACCCTATTCCAGCATCACGACCATTCCATCACCGCAAGGTGACACCCCCAAAAAACCCACCGAACTGCAGCAGGCCGCAAAGCCGCCGGAACAACCGGTTCCGGAACGCGACTATGACCCGAACAACAGCAGGGTCCGCGTCATCGGCCCTAAATTCCTGCCCGACCAGACAGGCCGGATCGACCTGAAGAACCCGGCGCTGAAGGGCATTCAGCCGCAGCAATAGCTCCCATCAAGCACGCGGTATGGAGTTGGCAACGCTCTATCTCACTCACAAGGCGGTCGCGTGTTCTCTTTACCGCCCGCCCCAGCGATTGCGAAACACCAGCTCCTCCAGCGGCACGCGCTGGCGCCACCCCTTCACCGCCAGTTCCGGCTCGGTATAAAGTGTATCGACGCGGCCGAGGCATAGCCAGGCGACGATCTCGATGTGGTCGGGGATCTCCAGAATGGTGCGAATGTCGCTATCGTGGAAAATGCTGACCCAGCCGACGCCGATGCCTTCGGCGCGCGCTGCAAGCCAGAGGTTCTGGATGGCGCAGACGGTGGAATAGACATCGGTGCGCGGATTGTGGGTACGGCCCAGCACCACCTTGCCGCCACGCGTCGGATCGCAGGTGACGCAGATGCTGAGCGGCGCCTTGCGGATGCCCTCGAGCTTGAGGCTGCGGTAAAGCGCCTGCTGCTCCCCCTCGAACATCGCCGCCGCCTCGCCATTGGCGCGGCTGAAGGCAACCCAGGCTGCCTGCCTGACCGCACCGTCAGTGACGAGCGTGAAATTCCACGGCTGCATGAAACCGACCGAGGGCGCGGAATGCGCCGCCTTCAGCAAGCGCTCGACCACATCTTCCGGCAATGGATCCGGAAGGAACTGGTCGCGCACATCACGGCGGGTTTCGATGGCACGGTAGATCGCCTCTCGCTCTCCCTCGGAAAACGGGTAGGCGGGCGAAAGCGCGTGATCGAATGCATTGGCGTCGAGCGAACTGGTCGCGAGTGGATCGGTCGGCATCGTCTATCCCCAACAATGCTGGCGCGCCGCCACGAAAACCGGCTCCGGTTTTCACCTGCACGACGCGCTGCTGCAACAACCTGCCGCCGTCCACGCGGTCTGGTCTATCCTGTCAGGCCGGTCTTCTGACTCGGCTTCATCCGCCCACTTTCGCCTTCCCGAATGGATTCAGTGGCATCAAGAAAAAGGGCATCCGCCTCACAGCGCTGGGCACGTTCCGGTCTTGCACCGGATTCCCGATTCTCCCGCCGTAAAGGGCGGGCACCTGACGAAGAAGCTTATGAGCAACAAAGATTGCAAATACAAGTATCTTGCGCAGCGATGCGGCAATGTGACCGTGGCCACCTCACCTGCGTATTGCGGCCTTCAGCCGCCTCGCAGACGCGCGCCGGCTGAAGCACCCCCTACCGCATCACCCAACGGGAAGATACCGCACATAAGCGAACTCATCCCCGTCCGGTGACCAGTTGGGCGAATTCATCGTTCCCTGCCCGCCGAAAAGGTCAAACAGCGTTTCGGCATTGCCGCCATCCATATCCATCAGCCGCACGCGCACGTTGAGGTCGCGCGGATGGTCGAAGACATCGGCGTCGTAGGAGACGAAGACGACTTTGTCACCGCTGGGAGACGGATGCGGGAACCAGTCGCCATAGACGCTGTCGGTGATACGCTCGACGGCCGAGCCATCCACCCGCACGCGCCAGATCTGCATCTGGCCGGTGCGGCTGGAGTTGAAATAGATCCATTCTCCATCCGGCGAATAATCCGGCCCGTCATTGCGGCCCTCACCATGGGTAAGGCGTGTCTCAACGCCGCTGTCTATGTCCATGGAATAAATATCGAAAACCTGATCGCGAATGCCGCAATAGGCGAAACCTTTCCCGTCCGGTGACCAGCCGTGCCAGTAGGACGGAAGGTTCCTAGTCATCAGACGCGGCGTTCCGCCCGTCGAAGGCAGCAGATAGATGGCACTCTTGCCGAACTCCACCTTGTCGGAAATGGCATAAAGCGAACCGTCAGGCGAAATGCCGTGGTCATTGTTGCAGATTGTCGCAAAGCCGGTATCGACCTTGTCCGGCGAAGGGTCGCCGGCAAGTGACAGGCGGTAAAGCAGGCCATCGCAGTTCAGAAGCAGGTATTTCCCGTCCGGCGACCAGTTCGGAGCCTCGAACAGCTCCGGCGTCTGCCAGACCACCCGCATCTGCCGAGTGCGGATGTTGAAGATTTCGATGGAACTGCGCATGCTGCCTCCCGGGCCTGTCGATCGTCTGGCGTGGAGCGTTGAATGGCACAAACATTCCGTTTGCATCCGCCACCGCCGTGATTATGATCCTATTGCCGCAGGCACCGCCCTGCAAATTCAAATAGGAAAAAACAGCAGCGTTCCGGCACCGCCCGCACCCCTGCCCGTTTCTCCCAGATCCGAGGTTCCGCGATGAACAACATCGCCGATCACGGCATCCGCTTCGGTCGGATCGCCGCAATGCTTCCTGTCAAGAATATCGAGAAGGCCCATGACTTTTATGTCCGTGTGCTGGGCTTCGAAAAGACCTTCGAAAACGGCAACCCTGTCGGTTTCCTGATCCTGAAACAAGGTAATGCAGAGTTGCACCTGACATTGCAGTCGACGCACAAACCGGCCCCCTTCAATGTGGCGCATATGCTGGTCAGCGACGCCGACGCGCTGCACGCGCTTTGCAAAAGCCACGGGCTTCGCATCATCAAAAGTCTGCAGGACAAGGATTATGGCCTGCGGGCCTTCGTTTTCGAAGACCCGGATGGCAACCGCATCGATGTGGGGCAGGTTATTTAACGAGATAGGGAAACGGCGCGGCGTGTCCGCGCCGTTGGAGGAAAAGGATGCTTCTTTGACATCGATATATGGCGAAGTCGCAGCATCTGCACTCCGTCACCCCGAACTAGATTCGGGGTCCAGCAAGCTCCCCCATGCCCTCCTTCGACTACCTGTCCCTGAACCGGTTGGTAATCGGATAACGGCGATCGCGGCCGAAGTTCTTCTTGGTGATCTTCACCCCGGGCGCGGATTGGCGGCGTTTGTATTCGGCGAGATAGAGCAGATGCTCGATCCGGTGCACCGTCGCGATATCATGGCCACGCGCGAGGATTTCCTCGACCGACATTTCCTTTTCCACCAGGCACTCCAGAATATCGTCCAGCACCGGATAGGGCGGTAGCGAATCCTGGTCTGTCTGGTTGGGTCGCAATTCAGCGGATGGCGCCTTGGAGATGATATTGGCGGGGATCACTTCGCCGGATGGCCCGAGCGCGCCCGGCGGCACATGGGAATTGCGCCAACTGGAGATGGCGTAGACCTGCATCTTGTAGAGGTCCTTGATGGGATTGAAACCGCCATTCATGTCGCCATAAAGCGTCGCATACCCCACCGACATTTCCGACTTGTTGCCTGTTGTCACCACCATCGAGCCGAACTTGTTGGAAACAGCCATGAGAATGGTACCGCGTGTACGGCTCTGCAGGTTTTCTTCGGTAATGCCTTCTTCCGTGCCTTCGAACATTTCCGAAAGCGACGACAGGAACCCATCCACCGGTTCGGCAATGGGCACGATATCGTAACGGCAGCCAAGTGCCTTGGCGCAATCGGCTGCGTCCTTCAGCGAATCCTCGGAGGTGTAACGATAGGGCAGCATGATGCAGCGCACCCGCTCTTCGCCCAGCGCATCAACAGCAAGCGCAGCGCAGATCGCCGAATCGATACCGCCGGAAAGGCCGAGAACCACGCTCTTGAAGCCGTTCTTGTTGACGTAATCGCGAAAGCCCAGCATGCAGGCCCGGTAATCCGCCTCCTCGCCTTCAGGGATTTTCGAGAAAGGACCGCTCTCGCAGCGCCAGCCTTCTGCGGTGCGTTTCCAATCGGTGACGGCAAGGGTCGCCTCGAACTGGCTCATCTGGAAGGCAAGGGTCTTGTCGGCATTGAAACCGAAGCTCGCGCCGTCGAAAACCAGCTCGTCCTGCCCGCCAAGCTGATTGGCGAAGACCAGCGGCAAGCCGCTTTCGATTACTTGCTTCAGCGCCACCTGATGGCGCACATCCAGCTTGCCGCGATAATAGGGCGAACCATTCGGCACCAGCAGGATTTCCGCCCCGCTTTCGGCAAGCGTTTCGCACACACCCATGTCGTTCCAGATTTCCTCGCAGATCGGAATGCCGATCCTGACACCGCGGAAATTATAGGGACCGGAGATCGAACCTTCGGCGAAAACACGTTTTTCATCGAACTCGCCGTAATTCGGCAGGTCAATCTTGTCACGCAGCGCGATGATCCTGCCGCCATCCAGAAGCGCAACCGAATTGTGCCGGCCCGTTTCACCCTGACGCGGAAAACCGATGACGACGCCCGGCCCGCCATCGGCGGTTTCCGCCGCCAGTTCTTCCACGGCCTTCAGGCACGCTTTCAGAAAAGCCGGCTTCAATACCAGGTCTTCCGGCGGATAGCCGGATATGAACAGCTCGGTCAGAAGCAGGAGATCGGCACCCTGCGTCGCCGCATCGGCCCGTGCTTCACGCGCCCTGGCGAGATTGCCCGCCACGTCGCCAACAGTCGGATTGAACTGCCCGACGGCAATTCGAAGATGGTTTTTGATGTCGTGTCTGTCGCTCATGGCTTTTCAATACCGCGCCCGTGCCCGCTCCGCAACGCGGCAATTGCATGCCGCACCACCTTGATAGGATGAAGCCGCAACCGGCATTCACGCTAAGGTTATCACCGCACCGGCCACACTCCGCAAAGTTCATGTCGCGTTCATCGCGCTTATGTGACAGTTACATGACAGTTTTGCGACGCCCCGATTCACCTCCCCGAATTGCGCGGTGTCGCCTCGTAATACCGGAGTATGAGTTTGAGAAATTCGGCGCCAAAAACAACGGCTTCCGAAAAGGCTGATTTTGTCTTTTCGCCTGCATGGACGCGGAGCCTTTCCAAGCTTTCGGGTAAGGCCTACACGCTTGCCAATCTGACATTTTCGTCGGTCGTGCTTGTCGTCGCGCTGGAATGGATCGCCCGCGGTTCGCTAGTTGATGTCGGCACCTTCCTCACCTCATCCGCCCGCCCCGGCATGACCACCATCGCCGCCGTGCTGCTGCTGCTCGTAGCGCTGGATTCCATCCTCGGCCGCCGTTACCTGTCGCTCATCGCCGTTGCGCCGCTTTGCGCGCTGACAGGGCTGATTTCCGCGCAGAAACAGACCTATCTCTCCGATCCGCTTTATCCCTCCGACCTGCTGTTCGGCCGGCAGATCCTCGAGCTTCTGCCCACCATGCTGAAAGCCCAGCCGCTGACGGCCGTGCTGGTCGGCCTTGGCCTTTGCGCCACGGTTGCGGCCCTTTCCACCCTGTGGCTGCTGGCGCGGCGTTATTCGCCGGGCTTGAGCTGGCGCGAACGCGCCGCAGGTCTTGTGCTGGCGCTGCCGCTTCTGGCCGGCCTCGCCTCGCTCATGGACTATTCGCATTATTCGTGGGTGCGCGATCGTCTCAACATCATCCCCATGATGTGGGATCAACAGGAGAATTACCGCCATAACGGTTTCCTGATGGCCTTTGCCTTCAATATTCCCATGGCCAACGTCTCGGCGCCGCAGGGTTACGGCCAAAACAGCATCGCAGACCTGACCTCGGAACCCGCCGCCTTTGCCGCCAACACGGGCGATTACCCTGATGTCATCATGTTGATGAGCGAATCGCTGTGGGATCCGACACGGCTTGAAAACGTGAAGCTCTCTGCCGATCCGATGCCCAACATCCGCGCCAAGCAATCCGGCAACGTGTTCTCGCCGGAATTCGGCGGCATGACGGCGAATGTGGAATTCGAGGCGCTGACCGGCTTTTCCAACGCCTTCCTGCCCTATGGCAGCATTCCCTACCAGCAATATATCCGCCGCCCGGTGCCCTCGCTTGCCAGCTTCTTCCGTGGCGAAGGGTATTCGGCAATCGCCATGCATCCGTTTCAGGAATGGTTCTGGAACCGCAAGGAAGTTTACAGGAATTTCGGCTTCGAGGAGTTCCGCTCGGAAGAGACATTGCCGCCCATGGAAAAGCGCGGCAACTTCGCCTCCGACGACGCGCTGATGGACCAGATCATGGTGGCCGCGGACGATGCGCGCAACCCGCTCTTCCTCTTCGCCGTCACCCTGCAGGGACACGGACCTTACGAGGCGGGCCGTTATGCCAGCGACACCATCGGCGTAGAGGGCGATCTTTCCGCTTCCGCATCGCAGGCGCTTGGTACCTATGCGCAGGGCGTGGCGGAGGCCGACGACGCCCTTCTGAAGCTGATGCGCTGGGCAAAAAAGCGCGAGCGCGAAACCATCATCGTGCTCTTCGGCGATCACCTGCCGCCGCTTGGCCAGACATTCGTGGAAAGCGGCTACATGCCGGGCATGGTGGCCAGCCGCCGCGCGCCGCTGGAAGTCATGAAAAAGGAACACGAGACGCCGCTCGTCGTCTGGTCCTCGAAGACGGGCGTGCGCAAGAATATCGGCACCATCAGCCCGGCGCTGTTGCCCTATCACGTACTGAAAACAGCCGGTTTCTCAGACCCCTTCTATACGGGGACTTTGGGTGAAGTGCAGGATGCGTTTTCCGTCGTCGACCGGCATATGCTCGTGGCAACGGATGGCAAGGCCCTGCCCGACTGGTCGATTTCACCCAATTCCATTCCGGACGTGGTGCGCAATTATCGCCTGCTGCAATTCGACATGATGTTCGGCGAGCAATATGGCCGAGAGCGCTTCTTCCCCGGCTTCAACTGGGTAAATGACGCTACACCCTCCGTCTGATGGGGCTGGATGTCTAAACGGCATGGCAGCGGAAATCGTTTGAATTCCTTTGCCATGCGGGTTTATCTCGACAGGGCCGTAACGAACCATCAGCACCACGAGAAGCACCGTGTCAGACATCTCCGACTATATCGTTTCGCACTTCAAGCGCTCCTCCCGGGAAATCGGCGAGGTCGAGCGTCGTATTCTGGAACTGTCGCACCAGAAAAAGCTGGTCTCGACCGACACCAATGCGGAATTTTCCGCCGGGGCAAACCTGGGCGACAGGCTGGCCGACAGCATTGCAAGGGTTGGCGGCTCCTGGGGATTTATCCTCAGCTTCTGCTTTTTCCTGGTGTTCTGGGCAATCATCAACACCATCGTGCTGACGACGCGGGCCTTCGACCCCTACCCCTTCATCTTCCTCAATCTTCTGCTCTCCATGCTCGCGGCCATTCAGGCGCCGATCATCATGATGTCGCAGAACCGGCAGGCCGCCCGCGACCGCTTCGAGGCCGCCAAGGATTATGAGGTGAACCTGAAAGCCGAGCTTGAGGTGCTGTCTCTGCACGAAAAGATCGACGTGAAGGTACTGGCCGAACTGGCAGCACTCAGGCAGGACCTCGCTGCCCTTCACCGCCATGTGACCCGGAAAGGAGACTGACGAGAAAGAACCGGCGCGCGAAAATCCATCCCCGCTTTTCCCCGCCCCGCCTTACCCTGTTATCTTGAATGCAGTCCTGCCGGGTAGACGCCAGACGTGGCGTAAACCGAAGGACGGTCCTGGTGGTGGGAACGGTGGCACGTTCATGGTGACAGGACCATTTCGCAAAAGGCCGTGCACTGCCTCTTGCGAAATACGGCTTTCTGGAATGCCCGGTCGCGCAAGCATCCGTCCACTCCAACCCCAATCAGCGCGTGACCGGGCAAAACCCGTCTGAAACTACGAAAACCCGACGGCGAAGGCCGTGCCGGGCGCAAAGGCGCATCTTTGCGTCGCAAAACGACAAGCGGGCAAAACGGTTACGAATCCGTCAGATTATTGCGCTACAGATTGACGCAGGCGTTTGTTGCATTGCACTCTCGTGTGCAAGGCTGACAAGGGAATCACTTCCCCTGGTCAAAATGGCATCACGACCATTTCGCGGCAGCGCCATCCCGGATGCGACATCCGGTCATTGCAATACATTCTGTTCCGGGGTTTTCATGTACCAGTTCGATCTGATTGTTATCGGCAGCGGTCCGGCGGGAAGACGCGCCGCCATCCAGGCCGCCAAGCTCGAAAAGAGGGTTCTGGTCATCGAGAAGGGCAGCCGCGTCGGCGGCGTTTCGGTGCACACAGGTACCATCCCTTCCAAGACATTGCGCGAAACCGCGCTCAATCTCACCGGCTGGCGCGAACGCGGTTTTTATGGCCGCTCCTACCGCGTCAAGCAGGAGATCGACGCGGACGATCTGCGCCGCCGCCTGCTGATCACGCTCGACCACGAGGTCGAGGTGCTGGAACACCAGTTCGCCCGCAACCGCGTGCAGCACATTCGCGGCACGGCAAGCTTCGTCGATGCCAACACGGTGAAGGTGGTGAAGAACGACGGTGAAGTCATGAACGTCACCGGCGCTTCCATTCTGCTCGCCATCGGCACGCGGCCCTACCGGCCACCGCATATTCCCTTCGACGGCGCGGCAGTGCTCGATTCGGACGAGATACTCGAGATCAAGGAACTGCCGCGCTCCATGGTCGTTGTCGGCGCGGGCGTCATCGGCATCGAATATGCCACGATCTTCAGTGCGCTCGACACGCAGGTAACGGTGGTTGAACCGCGCGAAACCATGCTGGAATTCATCGACAAGGAAATCGTCGAGGACTTCACCTATCAGTTGCGCGACCGTAACATGAAGCTGGTCTTCGGCCAGAAAGCGGAAAAGGTGGAGCGCGACGACAGCGGCAAGTGCCTCGTTTCGCTCAGCAACGGCCGCGTCCTTAAAGCCGAGACGGTGTTGTTCGCCGCCGGACGCGTCGGCGCAACCGATACGCTCAATCTTTCCGCCTGTGGGCTGGAAGCCGACAGCCGCGGCCGCCTGAAGGTCAATCCCGAGACCTTCCAGACAACAGTGCCGAACATTTACGCCGCCGGCGATATCATCGGTTTCCCGAGCCTCGCCTCCACCTCGATGGAACAGGGCCGTATCGCCGCCCGCCACGCGGTCGGTGCACCGGCCGGTGAACCGCCGCAGTTCTTCCCTTACGGCATCTATGCCGTTCCGGAAATCTCCACCTGCGGCCTGACGGAAGAAGAAGTCACTGAACGCCACATTCCCTATGAATGCGGCATCGCCCATTTCCGTGAAACCTCACGCGGCCATATCATGGGTCTCGACAGCGGGTTGCTGAAGATGATCTTCTCGCTGAAAACCCGCCGTCTGCTCGGCGTCCACATCGTCGGCGAAGGTGCCACCGAACTGGTGCATATCGGCCAGGCGGTGCTGAACCTGAAGGGTACGGTGGAGTATTTCGTCGAGAACACCTTCAACTATCCCACGCTTGCCGAGGCCTACAAGATTGCCGGTCTCGACGCGTGGAACCGCATGGGTGAGCTGAAGAAGGATTGAGGTTGGCTGTTGCGGGTGGAGATCGTTTGCAATGTGCGCAAACCTCTCCTCCGTCATGCTCGGGCCTGCCCCGAGCCTCTGCAACGTCGCGATTTTATGCGACGTGATTAGATCCATGGGACAAGCCCAAGGATGACGCCGAATGCGACGCAAGAACGTCCATCACTTTCTGCTCATCCATACGATAACCGGTGACGCCCCTCACCACCGAATACTATACCGCGCACTCACACCCGGCCGAAAATGATCCGCATATCCCTGATCGAGCGTTCCGCGCACTGTCAGGTGATCGCCGATCTTCTGCTCCACGGCCACGCCGCTGCTGAACTCGTTGAAGCTGTTGCGGCTTGCCCCCGTCAGCACGAAAGCCGTGCCGGTTTCCGAGCGGGAAAGACGCAGCGACTGCGATACATCCAGGCCGTTCCATTGCTGCGCCGTGCCGTCATAACGCACCGTGAAATTTCGGTTGGCCTCGATATCCAGTTCCGGCGTAACGATGCGTTTCTGTCGCGACGTCATGGAAACGCTGCTCGACCCCGTCAACGCGTTGAAGAGGACACCGACATCACGGGCAAGCGAAACACCGGGCAGCTGCTCCGCCAGCAGCGTGACATTGCCCCACAACCTTACTGGCGTATCCACCACCTGCCCCGTCCTGGAGGCATTCATGCCCATTTCCAGCCCCGCCCGGATCGGCGTCTCGACCGGCAGCTTCGCGCCGATACGCGCCGTATAGGAACGATCGGAATTCTTGACCGGCTTCCAGATCAAACCAGCCTCATCGGCATGGGCGTTGGTGCCAATCGCGGCGAACAGAGAGAACAACAGGGCGAAGCCCGTTCGTGGCGACATATCTTGTCCCCTGGCAAATTAAGGGCGCACCGGGTGAACCCGGCAGGCACGGTAAAAGCTTAAGGCCAAAGGTTTTGGCAGCGATGATAGCCGCGCGTTGGCGGCCATGTTTCCTTGACGGCTGCACAGGCAGCCAAGGCAAATCATGCTGCGCAGGGTGCCAGATGAACGGGAGATGAACAAGAGCAGATGCAGCAAAAAATCATGCTGCACTGCATTGTGATCAAAACGAAGGTGACGGGAAGATCAGCGTCTTAATTTCCTGCCTTCGGAACATTGCAACGAGCCAGAATATCATCCACCACCACTCCCAAAGACCTCGATGAATCAATGGCAGATGCACGGACTGGAAGGTCTTCTTTCGTTGCGTGGAGTTGCAGGACAAATTGTCTTTCGGCCAGATTGCCACCGAACTCATCCTCGGGCCTGGCAGCCAGCCGTCTTTGTAAGGTCGCTGCATCGACATCCAGAACGAAGACCTCATCGAACAGATCTACAAAGCGTCGAAAATTTCTCGATCCGCCACAGAAGAAGGTGACCGCGTGCTCTTGATCAGCCACAAGCTGCCGAACTTTTTCGACATTCCAGATGTGATGTCGGTGACGGAAGGCGATTTTTGTGTCGTCGCTCTGAAACAGCGCGACATCCATGGGTTCGCCCGTTTCGGGGTCGCCTTTGTAAGCCAGTTCACGGTCGCCGTGAATCACATGAAAGCCGCGTTGCTGAAGTTCCGTTGCAACCGAGGTTTTACCAGCCCCGGAGACACCCTCGATCAAATAATTTCTTCTGCCCATCGCCGCGACTGCCCAACGCCCTGTCATGCCTTCTGAAGATAATAGTCGAGAAAGACTTGAAGATGTCGGAGTGTCGAATTCTCCGGTTCATGTAATGCGAAATTGCGGTCGCTTGACGACTCAACGTTTTCCCACTGATAGTGACAAAAAGGCGAAGCCTGCGCCTAACCTCCCAGACCTTCCCCAGCATGGTCTTGAACGGAGGCAAAGGGACTGTCGTTGTCTCAGGCTACTGTCTTGGTCCGATCGTTTCGGGCGGGTTGCTGGGGAATCGCGTCCGGGACGTGAAAGGCCTGATCATGACGCAAAATAATAATTTCAAACGCCGCGTAAGAGCTCGTGCAGCGAAAACCGGCGAGTCCTATACGGCGGCGCTCAAGCATATCCGCCGAACTCCCGACATGCCAGTTAGCCCTTCTTTACGAATGGCTGTCGCGCAAACGTCGCTGGTCGACGACCCTCGTATGGTTTCGGCACTGAAAGCAGCCGGGCAAGAAATACGTCGCCTCATGTGCGATGCCCATAAGGCCGGCGCCCGTCTCATCCATTTCCCGGAAGGGGCAACGTGCTGGCCCAATAAACGCATCATGTCCGAAACTGGGCCGAGAGAAATCGGGCCTTCCGACTGGACGCGCTTTGAGTGGGAAACTCTGCGCAGAGAACTGGAAGCGAGCAGAAAACTGGCGCGAAGGCTGAAGCTTTGGACGATTCTCGGGTCCGTCCATCAGCTTACTGCGCCACATCGACCGTATAACAGCCTGTACGTCATCTCCGATCGCGGGAAGCTTATAACTCGCTACGATGAGCGCCTGCTGTCGAACACCAAAATCTCGTTCATGTACTCGCCGGGAACTGTACCGGTGACGTTTGAAATCGATGGCTTCCGTTTTGGTTGCGCGCTCGGCATGGAGGCGCACTACCCAGAAATATTCATGGAATACGAGACGCTGAACGTCGATTGCGTGCTGTTTTCCACCGCAGGTGATGGCCCGTCCAATGCCCCGGCATTTGCAGCCGAAATATTGGGGCATGCGGTGAGCAACACCTATTGGGCCAGCTATTCCACCCTGGCGGCTCAGAGTACAGCTGCTCCCTCGGGAATCGCCGCACCGGATGGCCGTTGGGTGGCGCAATGCCCGATGAACGGTTTACCGGCTATCGCAATAGCAGACATTGCTATCGATCGTGAAAATCCCGCACGACCATGGCGGCGAAAAGCCCGCAGCGATCTATATGCGCCTCATCAGGTGAATAATGATCCCAGAAGCGATAGCCGGGAGCAATTTTAACAGGCGAGATCGGTCAGCGGCGCGGTTTGGGCCCGCTGGCCACCGCGCAAGGCGGATGGACCGCATCGCCCAGACGAAACAAAAAAGGCCGCAGCTTTCGCCACGGCCCTTCCATTCATTCAGCTTTCGCCAGCCAAGATTATTCGGCGTCGGCCTCAGTGGCCTTCTTCTTGGCCGGAGCCTTCTTCTTCGGAGCGGCTTCTTCGCCTTCAGCGGCGTCGTCAGCCTTGGCAGCAGCCTTTTTCTTGGCAGGCGCCTTCTTCTTGGTTTCAGTTGCTTCTTCGCCGTCGTCAGCCAGAAGCTCTTCCTTGGAAACGGTCTTGTCCGTTACCGAGATTTCGGTGAGCAGCTTGTCTATGACCTTTTCTTCGAAGATCGGAGCGCGCAGCGAAGCGGAAGCGCCGGGGGTGTTGCGGAAGAAATCGAGGATTTCCTTCTGCTGGCCGGGGAACTGCTGCAGCTGCTGGAACAGCGCGCGCTGCATTTCTTCTTCGGTCACTTCGACGCCGGCCTTTTCGCCGATTTCGGAGAGAACGAGGCCGAGACGAACGCGGCGTTCAGCGAGCTTGCGATATTCTTCGCGGGCTTCTTCTTCCGTGGTGTCTTCGTCAGCGAAGGTCTTGCCGGACTGGGCAAGATCGGTGTTGATCTGGCGCCAGATGTTGTCGAATTCGGCATCGACGAGGCCAGCCGGCGTGTCGAACTTGTACATTTCGTCGAGCTGGTCGAGAATCTGACGCTTGACCTTCTGGCGGGTTACGTTGCCGTACTGGCTTTCGATCTGGCCGCGAACGATTTCCTTCAGCTTTTCAGCCGATTCCAGACCGAGCTTTTCCGCCAGTTCGTCGTTGATTTCAACAGCAGCGGCAGCAGCAACTTCCTTGACGGTGATGTCGAAGTTGGCTTCCTTGCCTGCGAGGTTCGCAGCCGGGTAGTCGGCCGGGAAAGTCACGGTGATGGTCTTTTCGTCGCCGGCCTTGACGCCAACGAGCTGGTCTTCGAAGCCGGGGATGAAGCGGCCAGAACCGAGAACCAGTTCAGCGTCTTCAGCAGCGCCGCCATCGAAGGCTTCGCCGTCAACCTTGCCGAGATAGTTCATGGTGACGCGGTCGCCCTCGGCGGCTTTGCCCTTCTTGGCTTCAAAGGTACGGGCGCTCTCAGCGATCTTGAGGATCTGCTCGTTGATTTCGTCTTCGGAGACTTCAACAACTTCGCGGGTAACCTTGATGCCGTCATTGGCCTTCAGTTCGATGGCCGGAATGATTTCGTAGGCAACGGTGAATTCGAAATCGGTTTCAGCCGAAAGGATCTTTTCGGCTTCCTGCTCGTCTTCGGTCATGGAGATGGCCGGCTGCGTTGCAGACTTCTCACCGCGGCTGGAAAGGATTTCGGAAGGCTTTTCACGAACCAGCTCGTTGACGAGGTCGGCCATGATGGACTTGCCGTACATCTTCTTCAGATGGCCCATCGGCACCTTGCCGGGACGGAAACCGTTGATGCGAACCTTGTCCTTGGCGTCAACCAGGCGCTCGTCCAGACGGGCCTTCATGTCGGCAGCCGGGATAACGACCTTGAGTTCGCGCTTCAGGCCTTCAGCCAGCGTTTCGATAACCTGCATTTTCTCAAACCTTCACATCATGGCGGCGGTGCTCAGACAGCCGTTGGTTTACTTTCGAGCACTGCGCCGGAAACGTCGTTCCCCGGCCGTGGCTTCCATTATTTCTTCACACAAGCGCCTGCCGGACAAAATTGCGCTCGCGCCGGAGACAAGGGCGCGAAGGGGATGATGAACCCCAAAGCTCCCTGCATCACTAAGGATGCACTCTGGCACAAGCGTGGCACAGCCATGCTTTACTTGTGGTGCGGGTAGAGAGACTCGAACTCCCACGCCGAAGCGTTGGTACCTAAAACCAATGCGTCTACCAATTCCGCCATACCCGCACGTTGGGCGGCGGTATGTCACAATGTTCTGGAAGGGTCAAGCACGCCTTATCGCCGCGTCCCGTTTCGCCCGGACTTTTCTTGGGTCCCCGCCCCAGCCGCAAAAGCCGGCCGGTACGTTCTTGTCGTTTCGTGCCCGCACGAAAGGGAACGGCGCGCCCGCAGACGATGACACGAGGGGCCGCAAAGCTGCGCACGCCGTCTCACTCTTTCCCGTCCGGCTTCACATGTTCCGACAGGAAAAACGCGCAACATTTATGCGGCTACAGGACATTATATATAGGACACGCCGCCCGTCATTTTACGAGAATGCGCGCCTCCAGCCGAATCCCTTATACGAACGACCTTTGCATCCCCATCCTTGCCTCTGCCCTGCCCGACCCCTGGTATTCAGCCGGACCGCACGGCTTGGCAGCGACAGATGCCGCCAAGTTCACTAAAAGCACACAAATTGGTCACAAATTATGCAGTAGCCGCCGCAATTGGGGTCATTTGTCGGTTTGCTTTGCGTTCCATGCATAGGTGGCATCTTGCTTTGTCTGTTTTTGTTTTTATTAAACCGATTATATTCATGGTCATACAGAGATCGAGTTCAGCCCCGAGCCTAATCCTCCCAAGACGGGCCGGAAATGCTGGACAGCACGAAGAGGAAGATGACAATGAACATTACACGCTCGCTCACCAACTGGCGCAAGTATCGTCAGACCGTAACCGAACTCGGCCGCATGACCGACCGCGAACTGAATGACCTCGGCATTGGCCGTCAGGACATCCGTCGCGTCGCACGCACCGCCGTCGGCATCTAATACGCTCCGCCGCTTGAAGCGGCGGATGCGAGACGACCCTCCCAAAAGGCCAGAGGCTCCCGCCTCCGGCCTTTTTTTCGTTCTGGCACCCTCTCGGGATCGAGCCGCGCCGCCCACCGGCATGTGCGCGTGACAAACAGATGAAAAATGCATCGACTAGGCGGCTGCATCCGGCATGTCTGGAGAGCCCGAACGCCCTTCAAGCACCGCTGAGGGGAGCAAAAACCCTGTCCAACACCGCCAATGGCCGCAAACCCCTTCAAAACCGCCCGAAAGACAGGCATTTCCGCTCATATTTTGCTCATACGGTAGTCAAAGCCGCAAATTTAGCCGACATAGTGCACAAATGCATGGCAGTCGCCTAAATTCTGCACTGCACAACATGGCTCAATGTCTATATATAAAACCTCAACAGCCGAGAGCACAGAAACACTGAGCCGGCCGACGAAATCAAAGAAAGATTGAGGAAACGATCATGAACCCTATCCGCATCGCAAAGAACTGGATCTCCTACCGTCGCACGATCAACGAACTTGGCAGCCTGTCCAACCAGGCCCTGAGCGACATCGGCCTGACACGTTACGACATCCGTAACGTAGCTTCCCGTTCGTTCCGCTAAGGCGTAAAAGATCGTCCCGCTGCCCGACCTCCAGGGCGCGACGATTGAGCGACAGGTAAAAGAAAGCGGCGCCTCTGGCGCCGTTTTTGATTCTGGCGGTATTCGCCGGAGATTTTTGCCTTACAAGCATAGAGACCACATTCCCTCCGCCCCTATCGTCCCACCCGCAAAAACATTTGGCTGTCGCAGCCATGCATGGTAGTGCATCGCCCTGAAAAACGCGTCCTTCGGGACCCGCGCGGAACAATCACTCGAAAGACAGCCGCCGGAGGGGAGCTTTTGCCCCCACGCGGCCTATGGGCGCCAGCATGCAAGACAAGACCTATTCTCCCATTCACGTCGTGGGCGGCGGACTGGCCGGTTCGGAAGCCGCCTGGCAGATCGCTGAAAGCGGCGTTCCAGTCATCCTGCACGAAATGCGCGGCGTGCGCGGCACGGAAGCGCACAAGGGCGATACTCTCGCGGAACTGGTCTGTTCCAACTCCTTCCGCTCCGACGATGCGACCGCCAATGCAGTGGGCGTCATCCATGCGGAAATGCGGCTTGCCGGCTCGTTGATCATGGCCTGCGCCGACAGGCATCAGGTACCTGCCGGCGGCGCGCTTGCCGTCGATCGCGACGGATTTTCTCAGGCCGTAACAGACCGGCTCGAAAGTCACCCACTGGTGACGATCCTGCGCGAAGAGGTTTCCGGCCTGCCGCCGAAGGAATGGGGCAGCAGCATCATCGCCACCGGCCCGCTCACCTCGCCGGATCTGGCGGCGGCGGTTCAGGCCGAGACGGGTGAGGATGCCCTGGCATTCTTTGACGCCATTGCCCCCATCGTGCACCGCGACAGCATCAACATGGATATCTGCTGGTACCAGTCGCGTTACGACAAGGTTGGCCCCGGCGGCACAGGCAAGGACTACATCAACTGCCCGATGAACGAGGAGCAGTACAACGCCTTCATCGACGCGCTGATCGCCGGCGACACGGTGGGTTTCAAGGAATGGGAAGGCACACCCTATTTCGACGGCTGCCTGCCAATCGAGATCATGGCTGAACGCGGCCGCCAGACGCTGCGCCACGGCCCTATGAAACCGATGGGCCTGACCAACGCCCACAACCCCACCGTCAAGGCCTATGCCGTGGTCCAGCTTCGCCAGGACAATGCGCTCGGCACGCTTTACAACATGGTGGGTTTCCAGACCAAACTGAAATACGGCGCGCAGGCGGATGTATTCCGCATGATCCCGGGTCTAGAAAATGCGGAATTCGCCCGTTTGGGCGGCCTGCACCGCAACACCTATATCGATTCCCCCATCCTGCTCGATCCATCGCTGAAGCTGAAATCCCGGCCTGACCTGCGTTTTGCAGGCCAGATCACCGGCTGCGAAGGGTATGTGGAAAGCGCCTCCGTCGGACTTCTGGCCGGACGCTTCGCTGCCGCCGAACGGAAAGGCGAGACCCCGAGCCTGCCGCCCGCAACGACAGCCCTCGGCTCACTTCTCAACCACATCACCGGCGGGCATCTTTCCTCGAATGATGAGCCGGGCAAACGTTCCTTCCAGCCGATGAACATCAATTTCGGCCTCTTCCCGGAACTGGAGCCAGGCTCCATCGTCAAGCCGGAAGGCGTGAAACGTTTTCGCGGCAAGGACAAGACAATCATGAAACGCCAGCTCGTTGCAGCGCGGGCGTTGAGGGATTGTGCAACGTGGTTGAACGGGGGCGAGGTCATCCTAGAAACCGTCACCGATCATTATCGCTGAAACGCCACGGCATTGGCTAGGGTGAAGCCCCTGACCAATGCCGTCAGCGAACATTCCAGAAAAGCCAGTCCGACTTTCCCTTCTGATATTTGTAGTGTCGGGAGAAATACGGGTTTACCGCCGTCACGTATTCGAACTCGATATCCGTATTGCCCAGCAACGAAATGAGCGGGCGGTATTTGTAACGCCCCGAAATTACGATTACCGCTTCTTCGGTCTTGAAGTTTCCTTGCGTCAATATCTTGTCCCACTTCACGTTTTCGGCGTTGCCAAAAAAATTGTATGGGGCGAACTCGGTCACGGCGACCCCACCCACAAGCTTGGCGCTTCTGAGCGTCAGATCAAGCTTTTCAGATTCGAGCGGGCGCCCGGCAGCCATGACAAAGGATTTGACGCCCGTCCTGACGCGCTCCTCAAATTCCGGGAATCGGGCCGACCAACGGGCCGTATTGTCCACAACTGTTACGAAACGGTCATAGCTCATCCAGCCACGCCCGATTTCGATCACCATCGCCAGTACTAGAATGAGCAAAGGCATCAATAGCGCTAATTCCACCGCGGCAACGCCAGAGCGCGAACTTATCAGCGAGATGGATAGATATTTCAATCTCTTACCAATCATTCCGTCACCCGAACTGCGGTGATCGCCAGAGAGAGATTTTGCAATTGCGGCTTGCCCCCGGAACTGGGAACGAGCAGATGGGTGGTGGGAAGAATGAATTTCCAGTCATACCCCAGCGCCAGAAGATATTGCCCGGCGGCCTTGCTTGGCGCCTCGAATTTGTTCTCGACCGGAAATGTCACCGGTGTAGTAGCAAGGTTGGCATCAGCAATGGCAATGAGCGATATTTTCAGATCATCTTCAGTTGTCGCGAGCAGGAAATTCGAGGCAATAACCTTCCTGAACTCCGCCGCGGTGACGGACGTTCGGCCAGCCGCCGCCTTGCGCAGATATTCAGTCCCGGCAGTGGCCGCCGTCGACATATTGAGGCTGAAGAAAAGCACGAGACTAACTTCGATGATACCGAAGATCAGCAGGAGATAGACCGGCAAAAGCAAACCAAACTCAACGGCGGTAGCCGCACGGATATCCGTGGCAAGCGACCGGATGAGACTGGGGAAGTCACGATGCGATATCTTAAAACGAGTCAAGATAAGTGACCTCGAATGCCGTTATGATGCCACCCAGACTGTCGCTCGTTCCAGCGGCGGCGATCGACAGCTTGTACAGCGAATAAGTATCGACAGTGACCTCGTAGCTTCGGCGCTCCCATCGAATTTCATTCGCCTTCTGGCTCATCTGGATAATTTTTTTCTCTACACCCATTTGGGGCCGCAACACCTGCAGCGAAATATCGATGTCGTTCGAGCCTTCGTAACTTTGGTTTCGCCCGTTGTACCAGACCGAGATTTCGTATTTGCCGGGATGCATTTCCACATATTTGAAGATCGAGCTGTTGGCGTCGCGTCTTTTTTGCCCTTCCCAGTGACTGTCAAGTTCGACAGCGTAGCGGGTTGGCGGTATTCGCTCATTTTGGCCGTTGCGCATCGAGGGCGTGTTGTTCTTCTCTTCTGTAGTACACTGCTGCTCCTGCTCGGAATTCAAGGCGTCCTTGCCATCCGTTTGCGCCTTGCTGCCGTTTTTCGAATCGTTGTTTTCTTTGGGAAGAGTAGCCTGTGACTTTGGGGTGCATGTCATCCCGGCGCTTGTCTCTTTCTCCTTTTCCTGATCCCCGTAGCCCTGCCAGCCATAGTTCTTCCGGCAATCCGCATTGCTCCAATCCTGAAGTTCGATGCCCGGCCCCGTACCGCCATCCCACCCCAGTTCGGCATAGGTATAAACACCCCAGCAACCGTTGGGTGTTTTGGCGGTTCTGCCGTTTTTCAGCATACGTTCCGTGCCGTTCAGCGTCTTTTCGAAGGTGTTGTTGACAACGACCTCACCGTCATGTGGATAAGGCGGTATACCGCCACAACGGTACGACAGCTGATAGTCCAGTTTTTCCGCCCCGAACATGCCAGCGAACACGGTTTTGTAGCTGAACTTTGCGTCTATATCCGTCGTCAGCCAGTCGATTTTAACATCGCGACTGACCACATCTTGTTTGGTGGAACGGATCAGTGCGTCGAACGTGTCGAGCACGTTTTTACGGCGCACCTCATCCAGGGGTACGTTCGTGCGCGTCGGTTTTGTCGAACGCTCACAGGCCTGTGCAACCACCCGCTTCGACTGGCTATAATATGCCAAAGCCCGGCCGCCTTCGAAAAGAAACCCGAAAAAAAGCAGGAAAACCGGCAACAGCAACGCCGTCATAATGGCGAAACTGGCCCTTCGGTCGTGCAAAAACGCCCCGAAAATCTCCGCCAGACCGTGCAGTTTTGTCTTAAAATTCAACATTTGAAAATGCCGTTTCATGAAATTGGCTATCACCCGCCTTAAAATAAATCGCCCAGTTTCCCTCCACGCATCCGGACAGACACAACGCCACAGCCGGAGGGAATATTGGGGCAGCAGCAAACAAACTCAGCAAAGGCTGATGCACCGCGATCATGGCGGCACGCGGCAAATGAGCCGAACCACTTGCAAGCAAGAGATGCAAAAACTAATAACAGCCGCCGAAATACAGCGCCGACTGCGGGTTATGCTCCATTCGAAATTCTATAGTGTGGTATAAACACCAAATTTGTAAATTAATGGTCACCTTTATTCCGAAAAATATATGTAAAAACATACACTTAAATCACGTATTCATAATTTAGAATAGCTGAAGTAAACCATATAAAGACAACGCGAAACATTGCCCTGATGGCAGGCCCGCGACGACGCGCAAATTCCTCACAGGTGTGAGGGGCATTGCCGTCTTTTGAACACGGCAAGACGGATTTGTACCTTGCCCCTGCCGCCAAGCTCGGGCAAAACAGCCCTTTCCAATCACGAGACCATGCCAGGAGATAGAATATGGACGTTCGCGCCGCAGTTGCCATTCAGGCAGGAAAACCGCTTGAGGTCATGACCGTTCAACTCGAAGGTCCCCGCGCTGGCGAAGTGCTGGTCGAGGTCAAGGCGACAGGTATCTGCCACACCGATGATTTCACTCTCTCCGGTGCCGATCCCGAAGGTCTGTTTCCGGCCATCCTCGGCCATGAGGGTGCAGGCATCGTCGTTGATGTCGGTCCCGGCGTCACCTCGGTCAAGAAGGGCGATCATGTCATCCCGCTTTACACGCCGGAATGCCGCGAGTGCTATTCCTGCACATCGCGCAAGACCAATCTCTGCACCTCCATCCGCGCCACCCAGGGCCAGGGCGTGATGCCTGACGGCACCTCGCGCTTCTCGATCGGCAAGGACAAGATCCACCACTATATGGGCTGCTCGACCTTCTCGAACTTCACCGTCCTGCCCGAGATCGCCCTTGCCAAGATCAATCCCGATGCGCCCTTCGACAAGGTCTGCTACATCGGCTGTGGTGTGACGACCGGCATCGGCGCCGTCATCAACACCGCCAAGGTGGAGATCGGCTCGACGGCAATCGTCTTCGGTCTCGGCGGCATTGGTCTCAACGTTCTGCAAGGCCTGCGTCTTGCCGGCGCTGACATGATCATCGGTGTCGATATCAACAATGACCGCAAGGCCTGGGGCGAGAAGTTCGGCATGACCCACTTCGTCAACCCGAAGGAAGTGGGCGACGACATCGTGCCCTATCTCGTCAACATGACGAAGCGCAATGGCGACCTGATCGGCGGCGCGGATTATACGTTCGACTGCACGGGCAATACCAAGGTCATGCGCCAGGCGCTGGAATCTTCGCATCGCGGCTGGGGCAAGTCTGTCATCATCGGCGTTGCCGGTGCGGGCCAGGAAATCTCCACGCGTCCGTTCCAGCTGGTCACCGGCCGCAACTGGATGGGCACGGCCTTCGGCGGCGCGCGCGGCCGCACAGACGTGCCGAAGATCGTCGACTGGTACATGGAAGGCAAGATCCAGATCGATCCGATGATCACCCACACGATGCCGCTCGAAGACATCAACAAGGGCTTTGACCTGATGCACAAGGGCGAGAGCATCCGCGGCGTCGTGGTCTATTGATCGGCTGACAAAATGGCAGGCGCGCACCGCGCGTCTGCCATATGAATTGACCGACCTTTCCGCTTACAGCCGTGCCGATTAACGGGACGGTAAATCTATCATCGTATGCCGATATTGCGCGGTGGAGTTGAAAAATCCCTCCCTGCCCGAAACGACGCCAGATAGCGGGAGCGACCTCTGAAAACCGTACCGATCGACAACGGAAACCGCGTCGCTGCCGTTGCACTTCTGGCGAAAGGTTTTCCGGAAAAGAGCGAGGCTTTCTGGGCGCTCGGCGTTTCCCTTATAAGCGACCATCATCAGCGGCAGGATCTCGGCCCCATCGGGCAATTGCTGATGAAGGGCGACGATGCCGTTGGCGTTCTTCTGACGATACGAAGCCGCCTGGCCGAGACCGGCAGGACAGTCGTCAACCTGTCCAGCTGGTATGTCGAACCTTCCAGCCGCTGGTTTGCACCGCGTATGCTGCAAATGGCGACATCCTCCGAAGAAGACATCTTCACCGATCTCACCCCGTCTCCAGAAGCCTGCAAGCTGAACGAGAGACTGGGGTTCACAACGATAACGAATTGCACGCTTTTTTATCCCCTGCCTTTAAAGGCATTCGGCCCGGCCAGGGTGCGGCTGCGCCCGCTTGCCGAAGTGCCCCAGGGCACGCTGTCTACCGCCACGCGCGACATGCTGGAAGATCATGCGCGTTTCGGCTGCATCGTGGCAGTCATGGAGGCGGATGGAAGCCATTATCCGCTGGTGTTTTTAAAAACCATAACCAAAAGGCTGCCCTCCGCCCGCCTCATCTATTGCGAGGACAGGCAAGTCGCCCAGAGGCACATTTCGGCAATTGCCCGCCATCTTCTGGGCAAAGGCCGGCTTGCATTGACCATGGCGGCTTCCGATGAGAAGCGAGACGCCGGCGGATTTGCCATACTCAAATCCTCGCCAATACAAGTAAAGGGAGCATGGAACCCACGGTTTATTAACGAAACATATTCAGAATTGGTGTTATTGCCACCCTGGGTATTGGGACGCTCTTAAAAGACGCGCGCTTAAACCTTGCCTGAAAAGAAGAAAATGCGCTTCGGCCGAGACTAGTCCCGACTGCGCGAACGAGCGGAGAATAAGCATGCTTTCAGCGAAACCCAGGGAAGTCGATGTCTCCGAGACCATCTATTCCTACCTCTCGCAGCGTTTCCCGGCTCATGCCCCGTTTTCCGCAGATACGCAATTGCTCGAAGGCGGCGTGATCGATTCGCTCGGTTTTCTCGAACTGATGATCTTTCTCGGCGAAGGTTTCGGCATCGTTCTCAATGATGAACATTTCACCCCGGAAAATCTCAGCACGCCGGCCGATCTGATTGCCTTCGTCACGCAGGAACGGCGCAGATGACAACCCACATCCTGCTGCACCACCTGCTCACCGCGCGGGCGGAAAGCGGCGATGAGGCGCTTGTCTACAAAGAAAAATCACTGAGCTATCGCGAATTTTCCGAAGCGGCCGCACGTTGTGCGGCGGCATTGCAGGAGGCCGGAACGGAGCGCGGCGACCGTGTCGTCATCTTCCTGCCGCGCGGCATCGAGGAATGCTGGTCGATCTTCGGCGTGAGCATGGCTTCCTGCGTCTTCGTGCCAGTCAATGCGCTTTTGAAGGCGCAGCAAATCCGCCATATCGTCGCGGATTGCGGCGCAAAAATCGTCATCAGCAGTGCTACGATGATGGATGAGCTGAACGCGGCTGTGGAAGACCTGCCCGAGGTCACTGTACTGCTGGCGGAACAAATCGACCGCCGCCCGCCCGTGCCTGCCAAAGTCTCCCCATCAATTGGCGAGGACCTTGCAGCAATCCTCTACACATCCGGCTCCACCGGCTCGCCCAAGGGCGTGATGCTGTCGCACCGTAATCTTCTGGCCGGAGCGCGCATCGTGCGCACCTATCTGGAGATCACCGGAAAAGACCGCCTTCTCTCCATTTTGCCCTTCAGTTTCGATTACGGCCTGAACCAGTTGCTGACGGCGGTTGAGCAGGGTGTGACCATTGTTATCTCCACCTTCAGGCTCGGCGACGACATTGTCAGGGACTTGCGCGACCATGCCATTACCGGGCTTGCCGGCGTACCAACCGTTTGGGCTATCCTGACGAGGGCCGCGCCGTTGCTGGCGAAAACGCCGTTGCCGCGGTTGCGTTACATCACAAACTCCGGCGGACGCGTGCCGCAGGAAACCGTGAGGGCGCTGCGCGAAAAGCTGCCGGACACCAAAATCTATCTGATGTATGGCCTGACCGAAGCCTTCCGATCCACCTTCCTGCCGCCTGATGAAATCGACCGCCGCCCGACTTCCATCGGCAAGGCAATCCCGGAATGTGAAATCTTCATCGTCACCGCCGAGGGACAGAGGGCAAAACCGGGTGAGCCCGGCATTCTCGTCCATCGCGGCCCGACCGTGTCGCTGGGTTACTGGAACCGGCCGGAAGATACCGCCAAGGTGCTGCGCCCTCACCCTTTCATTCCGGCTGCACGCGGCGGCGAGACCGTGTGTTATTCCGGCGATCTGGCGGTTGAAGACGAGGACGGCTTTTTCAGTTTCGTTGCCCGCAACGATGCGATGATCAAATCCTCAGGCTATCGCATCAGCCCGACCGAGGTGGAGGAAAGCCTGATGTCGACTGGCCTTTTCCAGCAGGTCGCCGTCATCGGCCTGCCGGACCCCTTTGCAGGCGAGAAGGTGCATGCCGTGGCAACCGCCGCCAACGAGAATATCGATACCTCGGCAGCTCTCAAAAAAGCTGCCGAAATGCTTGCCCCCTTCATGATTCCGCGCGCCATCGAACTGGTCGACCGGCTTCCGGTCACGGCCAATGGCAAGGTGGATTACCGCGCGCTGGTGCGCGAACGGACGGACAATGGCGCCCACGGATAAACCCCAAAGCCACGGCCCTGCCCTTGCCGCCGCGCAATTCGCAGTCGACGAAAACAATCTTGTCATCGGCGGCCTTGCCGTGCGCGATATCGTCGCTGAGACCGGAACGCCGTGCTTCCTCTATGATGCCAGCGCCATGCGCCGCGCCTATCGCGATCTCGCAACCGCGCTCAGTGGTTTTGCCGATATCTACTATTCGGTGAAAGCCAATCCCCTGCCCGCCATCATCTCGCTTTTCCGTGAAGAAGGCGCTGGCGCAGAAATCGCCTCCGTCGGTGAATATCGCGCCGCCATCAAGGCAGGTGTGCCACCGGAAAAGATCATCTTTGCCGGTCCCGGCAAGCGCCAAGCTGAATTGCTTGAGGTGATCGAGAGCGGTATCGGCGAAATCCATATCGAGAGCGCCGAGGAAATTGCCCGCATCGAGGCGATCGGCAAACCGGTCAAGGCTTCGATCCGCATCAATCCGGTGCCGGATGCGCAGGCAGGCGCCATGCGCATGGGTGGCAAGGCCACCGCCTTCGGTTTCGACGAGGAAGAACTCGAAAACGTCCTGCCGCTGTTCAGGGACATCAGGCATATCAATCTCGTCGGTGTCCATATTTACGGTGGCACGCAAATCCTCGATGCCGACATGCTTGTCTCCCAATGGAGACACTCCATTTTGCTTGCCGCACGCATGGCCGAAATGCTCGGCAGGCCCCTTGAAACCATCGATCTCGGCGGCGGTCTCGGCATCCCCTATTTCGACGGGGAGACGCCGCTCGATCTTGCAGCGGTCAGTGCCGCCATTCCCGACCTCAAGGCCTTGGTGCAGGCACATCCGCTGATCGCCGATGCCCATATCATTGTCGAACCCGGCCGCTTCCTCGCCGGTCCCGGCGGCATCTATGTGGCGGAAGTCAATTCGGTAAAGACCTCGCGCGGCACCACCTTCGTGGTGACGGATGGTGGCATGCATCACCATCTGGCAGCCTCCGGCAATCTCGGCCAGATCGTCAAGCGCAACTACCCCATCGTCGCACCGGCCATGATGCAAGCAGACTATGAGGAAACTGCAACCATAGTCGGCCCGCTCTGCACACCGCTCGACACGCTGGCACGCAATGCGGCCCTGCCGAAGCTGAAGGCTGGTGATCTCCTGGCAATCCTGCAATCGGGCGCCTATGGCGCCACCGCCAGCCCTTCGGGTTTTCTCAGCCATCCGGCGGCGAAGGAAGTGCTGATCGAGGATGGTGACATCGCCATTGTCACGTCGGCTCGAGATAGGGCTGGAGACAATATTGCTACCCTCACATCCGAAAATCCCCATCAAACACTAAGAATTTATGACATTCGCGAGGGCGTAATTGCAGCCGATCTTTACGATCTCCTTCATCTCCTCGCACCGGCCTCTCAAACGGCAACTTGGGTCGTTTCCACGGTCAAGTCTCTGCAATCCGCCGATGAATGGTTTGAGGTGGTGGGTGAGTCGCGAGATGACCTCGAGTTGTTGGCCCAGAAAGATGCGCGTATTTCAGGCGCCGTTCTGGCCGACCTCGCGAAGAAGGCAAAACAAGTGATATGGGGGCAGTTTACTGCCTTGTCGCCAGCCTTGGATCAGGAATGGGTGACCATTCGGGCAATCGACAGTAGCTTCTACGAAGTAACGACGCCTGACGGGAATGTGCAGGATAAAATTAAATCGTTCTTTCGGGATGTCCGACCTACAGATTCGCAATACCGGTAAACTGAGATGCAACGCACGGGATAATCACCCCCGTAACAGCCTGTCCCCAACCGCAAACTTGGATTTCAGCAGACACTCATCATATTCCGCCTCGGCATCGGAATCGAACACAATACCGCCGCCAACATTGAAGATCGCGCGGCCGCCATCGAACAGGGTCAGCGTGCGGATCGCCACCGAAAAACGCATTTCACCAGCTGGAGACATGAAGCCGATCGCGCCGCAATAGGCGTCGCGCGGCGTCTGTTCCAGTTCGCGCAGGATCTTCATCGCCCACATTTTCGGCGCGCCGGTCACCGAACCGCAGGGAAAAAGCGCCGCGAAAATATCCTCCACCGTCACATCAGGCAAAAGCTTCGCGCGCACATGGCTGACCATCTGGTGCACGGTGGGATAGGTCTCGATATCGAACAGTCGCGGCACATGGAGGCTGCCGACCTCGGTGATGCGGGAAATATCGTTGCGCAGGAGATCGACGATCATGCGGTTTTCGGCAAGCGTCTTTTCATCCTCAAGCATCGCCGCGATGATCGCCCGGTCCTCTTGCGCATTCGCACCGCGCGGCGTCGTTCCCTTCATCGGATGGGTTTCAATGAAACCTTGCCCGTCCACCGAGAAAAACAGTTCCGGTGAGCGCGACAGGATCACCGGTCCACCGAGATCGACCAGCGCGCCATATTTAACCGGCTGGCGCTCAACCAATGACCAGAAAGCCGTGAGCGGATCGCCGCTCCAGCGAGCATGAACGGGCATCGTCAGATTACCCTGATAACAGTCGCCGCGACGCAGATGCCCGTGCAGCCGCTCGAAGCGCTGGCAATAGTCTTCAAGGCTCCATACGGGCGCGGGATCGGACAGAAACGCATCGGCATCCGGCAGACTTTCGGGCCGCGCAAATCGCCCCTCATCCGGTTGTGGGCCGGAAAAGACGCCGAAGCGAAGGAACGGCACGTTGCGAGGCTCGGCAGCAAAGTCCGCAAGTTTCGGCTCGAACAGGAAACCCGCCTCGTAGGACATATAGCCGGCAAGGTATTTCCCGGCGCGGCGCAGCTGCTCCATGCGTTTCAGCGCCGCGAAAAACGCCTCTGGCTCATCCGCGACGATGATCTCCTCCGGCTCGGTGAAGGCTGTCACCGTGCCGGTCGTGTCATCCCGGAAAAGAACGTAAGGCGCATGTGCCAAGGAAAGCGTCCGAACAGGAGAAAGGGTCGGGAAAAATCAGATCGGGTCTATGTCGCCCCGCGCCCACATCTCTATGGTTTCCGCATAAAAATCAGCGAAACGGCCTTCCTCGATCGACTTGCGGATACCCTGCATCAGCTCCTGATAATAGGCAAGATTGTGCCAGGAGAGCAGCATGCCGCCCAGCGCCTCGTTGGAGCGCGTGAGATGATGCAGATAGGCGCGGGAGTAATCACGCGAGGCCGGGCAGTTTGACTGCTCATCGAGCGGCCGCATATCCTCCGCATGGCGGGCATTGCGGATATTGACCCTGCCGCGACGGGTGAAGGCAAGCCCGTGACGACCGGAACGGGTCGGCATCACGCAGTCGAACATGTCGATGCCGCGCGCCACCGATTTCAGAATATCGTCTGGCGTACCGACGCCCATCAGGTAACGCGGCTTTTCGGTGGGCAGCACCGGCAGCGTGATGTCGAGCATGCCCAGCATCACATCCTGCGGCTCACCGACGGCAAGACCGCCGACAGCGTAACCCTTGAGATCAAGCTGCTTCAGCCCTTCGGCGGAGCGAATGCGCAGATCCGGCTGGTCGCCGCCCTGCACAATGCCGAACATGGCCTTGCCGGGCTGTTCACCGAAGGCGACGCGGCAACGCTCCGCCCAGCGCAGCGACATTTCCATGGCGCGCTCGATTTCCTTGCGCTCGGCCGGCAGCGCGATGCATTCATCGAGCTGCATCTGGATGTCCGAATCTAGCATGCCCTGAATTTCGATAGAGCGTTCCGGCGACATATGGTGCAGCGAACCGTCCACATGGCTCTTGAAGGTCACACCCTTCTCGTCCAGCTTGCGCAGGCCGGAAAGCGACATGACTTGAAAACCGCCGCTGTCGGTGAGGATCGGATGCGGCCAGCGGATAAGCTCATGCAACCCGCCAAGCCTTGCCAGGCGCTCCGGGCCGGGCCGCAGCATCAGGTGATAGGTATTGCCGAGAATGATATCGGCCCCGAGCTCGCGCACCTGGTCGAGATACATGGCCTTGACAGTACCGACAGTGCCAACAGGCATGAAGGCAGGTGTGCGGATGACACCGCGCGGCATGGCGACTTCGCCAAGGCGGGCGCCGCCGCTCGTGGCTTTCAGGGTAAAGGTGAATTTGTCGTGCATCAGTTCTTCCGGAACAACAGGCTTGAATCGCCATAGGAATAAAAACGGTATCCGGTTTCGATGGCATGCGCATAAGCGGCACGCATCGTCTCGAGACCGCAAAAAGCCGAAACGAGCATGAACAGCGTCGATTTCGGCAGGTGGAAATTGGTCATCAGAATATCGACCGCGCGGAAACGGTATCCGGGCGTGATGAAGATGCCCGTCGCGCCCGACCATGGCTGAATAACGCCATTCTCATCAGTGGCGCTTTCGATAAGCCGCAGCGAAGTGGTGCCGACAGAAACGATCCGCCCGCCGCGCGCCTTGACGGCATTGAGCTTTGCTGCAGTCTCTTGCGAAACATGGCCGATCTCGAAATGCATCTTGTGATCGTCGGTATCGTCGGCCTTAACTGGAAGGAAGGTGCCTGCCCCAACGTGAAGTGTCACGAAATGTCGCTCGATGCCGGCTTCGTCCAGCGCCGCAAACAGATCGGGCGTGAAATGCAGGCCGGCAGTGGGTGCGGCAACGGCGCCCTTCTCGCGGGCATAAATTGTCTGGTAATCGGTCTGGTCCTGCGCATCTTCCGGGCGCTTCGCGGCGATATAGGGCGGCAAAGGAATATGGCCGACGGAGGCGATCGCCTCGTCCAGAACAGGTCCGGAAACGTCGAACAGCAGCGTGATCTCGCCCTCCTCACCCTTTTCCTCGACGGTGGCCTCCAGATGGGCAAGGCCGCAGGCATTGTCGCGCTCATAACCGAAACGGATGCGGTCCCCCTGCTTGATGCGCTTGCCCGGCCGCGCGAAAGCCTTCCAGCGCGACTGGTCGGCGCGCATGTGCAGCGTGGCTGAAACTGCCGTTTCAGGCGCACCTTCGCGCAGCCGCACGCCTTCAAGCTGGGCTGGAATAACGCGGGTGTCGTTGAATACCAGCGCGTCGCCGGGCTTCAGGAAGGAAGTCAGGTCGGATACGATGCGGTCTTCCATGTGGTTCGCATTCGGATCGACCACGAGAAGACGCGCACTATCGCGCGGGTTCGCCGGGCGAAGGGCGATATTGTCCTCGGGGAGATCKAAATCGAACAGGTCTACGCGCATTGCAATGGCTCTCGAAATATCAAAACCCGCCCTGCATGGCATGGGGCGGGTGGTGGGTGATGACAAGGCTTCCGACTACACTCGAAGTCATCCTCGGCTTGTCGCGAGGATGAGGTCTGAGAGGTTGGCGCCATCATCAATGTGAAACGCCCCGCAGTTTCCTGCGGAGCGGGTAAACACTTTATACGCTATTATCAGGCCGCCGAAGCAAGCTTCATCGAAACGATTGAATCGGGGTCCTTCACAGGCTCGCCGCGCTTGACCTTGTCGATGGCTTCCATGCCTTCGATGACCTGGCCCCATACGGTGTACTGCTTGTTCAGCCACGGCGAATCGGTGAAGCAGATGAAGAACTGCGAGTTGGCGGAGTTCGGGCTCTGCGAACGGGCCATCGAGCAGGTGCCGCGTACGTGGGAAATAGCCGAGAATTCAGCCTTGAGGTCAGGCTTCTCGGAGCCGCCCATGCCGGCGCGGGCCGGGTTGAAGCTTTCCGAACCCTTCTTGCCGAACTTCACATCGCCCGTCTGTGCCATGAAGTCTTCGATGACGCGGTGGAACACGACGCCGTCGTAAGCGCCTTCCGATACCAGTTCCTTGATACGGGCAACGTGGCCCGGAGCAACTTCCGGAAGCAGCTGGATCACGACCTTGCCGGTCGTCGTTTCCATGATGATGGTGTTTTCCGGATCCTTGATCTCGGCCATGATTATTCTCCTCTGTTCGGGCTCTATTGCCCTACCTTACTTCTTGCCGACGGTGACCTTGATCATCCGGTCGGGGTTGGAAACTTCGCCGTTGCCGCCGGCGCCACGCTTGATCTTGTCCACGGCTTCCATGCCGGACACGACCTTGCCGACCACGGTGTACTGGCCGTTCAGGAACGGACCGTCGGCAAACATGATGAAGAACTGCGAATTGGCGGAATTCGGATCGCTGGAACGGGCCATGCCGACAACGCCGCGCGTGAACGGTGTCTTGGAGAACTCAGCCGGAATGTCGGCCATGTCAGAGCCGCCGGTGCCGGCACGCTGGGCGTTGAAGCCCTTCTCCATGTTGCCGTACTGCACGTCGCCGGTCTGCGCCATGAAACCGTCAATGACGCGGTGGAAGGCCACGTTGTCATAGGCGCCCTTTTTCGCCAGCGCTTCAATCTGCGCCACGTGCTTGGGCGCGACTTCCGGCATCAGTTCGATGACGACGGGGCCGTCCTTCAGCTGGACGGTCAGGTATTCGGCAGCCGAAGCGAAGGTGCTGGCGGCAAGCGCGCCCGCAAACAGGGCGCCGGCAAAGGCAAATCGAACGAGTTTCATTGGATTGGCTCCGGAATGTGAGGCTGAAGTCAGCGCTTCAGCTTGGCGTTGAGGGCTTCAAGCACGGCTTTGGGAACGAAGGCATCCACATTGCCGCCCATGGCGGCGATCTGCCGGACCAATGTGGCTGTAATGGGTCGCGACGACGTACCCGCCGGCAGGAACACGGTCTGTATATCAGGTGCCATCTGGCGGTTCATGCCGGCCATCTGCATTTCATAATCGAGATCGGTGCCGTCACGCAGGCCGCGCAGAAGAAGGCGCGCGCCATGTTGACGGGCTGCATCGACGACCAGATTGTCGAAGGAAACGACCTCAACGCGCGCCGCCTCACCGGGCAGGCTTTCAGAAAGCGCCCGGCTTATCAGCGTCGCCCGCTCCTCGAAGCTGAACAGCGGTGCTTTTCCGGGATGGATACCGACGGCGACGATGACTTTGGACGCCACGTTCAGCGCCTGGATAAGCACATCCAGATGTCCGTTGGTCATCGGATCGAAGGATCCTGGATAAAAGGCAATCGTCATATCGCTCTCAAGTGGTGGGCGTTATGTGCCGCCTTTTGTCACGGAGATGGGCGCGGCGCAAGACTTTTACAACCCGGACGCCCTCCGGGTGCGGTCTGAACAACGGATGAATGCGCCGTTCAGTGCGGTTTCAGGGCTCATTTATATAAATACACGGCATCGGGAAACCGAAATGCCCCTCACCTCGTTAAGCCCCCGGAGAAATGAAAATGCTGGCCTTTATGATCGTCTTTTCGGTCATCGCATCATTCGCAGCCGAGTATCTTTTCCTCGAATGAGGCCAGTCGCCGGTTTCCTGAACGCCAGATGAACAAGCCATTCAAGGAAGTTTCACAGGCGCGATGCTAATCGATTTTTAAGGTTGACGCGGAACATGATTGGACGTGGCGCGTTAATATCAAACCAAAGGAACAGACAGATGTTTGTAAGAGAAAAACAGTCTACTTCGGCGAAAATCAGCGTTATCAGCACCGCCTGGACAGTACTGGTCATCGCAATGGTAGCAACAACGTTTAGCCTTTATGATCAGAAGCCTGCCGCCCAGGGACCGGACTATCCACAGATGACCGCCCGCTACCAGTCCATGACCTATTACTGATGAGGAACTAGGATTTCCTCGCTACCAACGGAGATGATATCATGTTCACTTTCCTGACTCTGCTTCTTGCCCTGATCAGCATTATGTTCGTGACGTCGATGATCTCCGCAGTCGCCGAGATGCGACGTGAAGACGAGGAATTCAAGGCCTCGGTAAGACGCAACCGCGCGTTCTGACCGCAACCATCAGACTTAGCCGTCTTTCAGAATATGATTCTCCGCAACCGCCTGGACGCTCCGGGCGGTTTTATTTTGCCGCCTTAAGGGCCAGTATGGCGAAGATGAAGGCGTAAAAACCTAGCCCCAATCACATAAGCGTTTTCAAAACCCCGTTTTTCCAAGGCAAATTCCCTTCAATTTCCCATTGGATTGATTTAAGGAACGCCGATACGTTGCGGGCCGGACGGCTGGCGACCGCAATGACGTTCCTGTGAGGTTTGCATAACGATGCTCGATTCCCTGAGAAATGCTTCTCGAACCATGGCAGCCAAGCTGCTGCTTCTCCTGCTTGTTGTTTCGTTTGGCGTCTGGGGCGTCTCCGCATCACTCGTCACCTCCAATTCGCATGCGGTCATGACCGTCGGCGACCAGACGGTCAGCCCGCAGGAATTCCGCCTCGCCTATCAGCGTCAGGTTTCCGATCTCAGCCGCCAGTTCGGCGCGAGACTGACGACCGAACAGGCCAAGGCCTTCGGCATCGACCGTCAGGTGTTCAGCCAGCTTGCGGCGGGTGCCTCGCTTGACGAACTGGCGTCGAAGATGAATCTCGGCCTTTCGGAAGACCGGCTCGCCAATCTCATCGCCGAAGACCCGGCCTTCAAATCGGTTAATGGTCAGTTCGATCGCACCCTGTTCACCGAACGGCTGCGCAACTCCGGCCTGCGCGAAGACGACTATATCAAGGAACGCAGCAAGGTCGCGGTCAGAAGCCAGATCGTTGAAGCCGTTTCCGATGGTTTCAAGGCACCGCAGGTACTGGTGGACGCACTCAAGCAATACCGCAACGAACAGCGCTCGGTCGATTACGTCATCCTGTCCAACGCCGTCATTGCGCCGGTCAAGGCGCCGGGCGACGACGTGCTTGCACCCTGGTTTGAAACCAACAAGGCGAAATATCGCGCGCCCGAGTTCCGCAAGTTCACCTATGTGAAGCTGGAACCATCGGACATTGCCGATCAGGCTTCGGTGACGGATGCGCAGATCGCCGACTATTACAACAGCCACAAGGACAGCTTCCGCACCGCCGGTCGCCGCACCGTCGAGCAGCTGACCTTCCCGGAAAAGGAAATGGCAGAAGCCGCCGCGGAGCAGATCCGCCTCGGCAACACCACCTATGATCAAGTGGTGAAGGATCAGGGCAAGACCGCCTCCGACGTGACGCTTGGCGAATTCACCAAGGACACGATCCCCGACCAGTCGATTGCCGATGCTGCTTTCGCCGTCCAGAAGGATGGCGGCGTGTCTCCGGTCGTGGCAGGGTCCTTCGGCCCGGTCATCCTGCGCATCACCGGCATCAAGCCGGAAACCACCCGCACGCTGGAAGAAGCGAAAGAGGACATCCGCAAGGACCTCGCCACCGCTGCTGCAGCCGAAGAAGTCACCAATGTGCATGACCGTTACGAAGACCTGCGTGCCGGCGGCTCCTCGCTTGCCGATGCGGCAAAGCAGCTGAACCTCAAGCCCGTCACCATCGACGCCATCGATGCCGCCGGTCTTGATGAAAAGGGCGACGCCATTCAGGACCTGCCCTCGCCGCAGCTTGCCCAGGAAGTCTTCAAGACCGAACCCGGCACCGAAGCCCTGCCGATCAATCTCGGCCGCGAAGGCTACATCTGGTTCGACGTCGATCAGATCATCCCCGCCCGCGACCGCACGCTTGCCGAAGTGCGCGACGATGTCGTGGCCGACTGGACGGCAGAGCAGCAGCGCACGGCGCTTGCCACCAAGGCTGACGAGCTGAAGGCACGCGTTGAAAAGGGCGAGACACTGGCAGCGGTGGCTGGCGAACTCGGCCTTGCCGTCGAGCAGAAATCCGGCCTGCGCCGCACCAGCGAGGACGCGATTTTCGGTCGCCAGACGATTACGGCGGTATTCTCCGGCGCTGAAGGCATGACAGGCACCGCGGCAGACGCCGATGGTTCCAGCCGCATCCTCTTCAAGGTCACGGCAGTCGACACAAACGCGCCTGCCGATGCGCTTGCCAATGACGATCAGCAGTTCGCAGCCATTGCCCGCGCGGCAGGCGACGACATGCTCGACCAGATGGTCAACCGCCTGCAGAACGACTACGGTGTGACCATCAATCAGGCCCTCGCCGATCAGGCGATGGTCGGCTTCTAACCGGGGGGCGGAAACGATGGCCGAACTGAAACCGCTGATCGCAAAGGTCGCAAACGGGGAAAGCCTGAACCGTGAGGAATCGCGGGCCGCTTTCGACATTCTGATGTCGGGCGAAGCAACCCCGTCGCAGATCGGCGGTTTCCTGATGGCACTGCGCGTGCGCGGCGAGACGGTGGACGAGATTGTCGGCGCCGTCTCCTCCATGCGCGCGCGCATGCTGCCGGTTTCGGCCCCCGAAAACGCGATCGACATCGTCGGAACCGGCGGTGACGGCATCGGCACCTACAATATCTCGACGCTCGCCTCGATCATCGTTGCCGGCACGGGCCTTCCCGTTGCCAAGCACGGTAACCGGGCGCTAAGCTCCAAATCCGGCACGGCGGATGCGCTGTCCGCACTCGGCGTGAAGCTGGATATCGGCCCTGACCTTATCGCCCGCTGCATCAGTGAGGCGGGACTCGGCTTCATGTTCGCGCAGCTGCACCATTCCGCCATGCGCCATGTCGGTCCAAGCCGCGTCGAACTTGGCACGCGCACCATCTTCAACCTGCTCGGCCCGCTTTCCAACCCGGCGGGCGCGAAGCGCCAATTGCTCGGCGTCTTTTCGCCGCGCTGGCTGGTGCCGCTTGCCGAAGTGCTGCGCGATCTCGGCTCGGAAAGCATCTGGGTCGTACATGGCGACGGCATGGATGAAGTCACGACGACAGGCGTCACCCATGTGGCGGCGCTTGAAAACGGCAAGATCCGCACCTTCGACCTGACGCCGAAGGATTTCGGTGTTGAACCCGCTTCCATGGCAGACCTCAAGGGTGGCGACGGCATTGCCAATGCAGCGGCACTTCGCGAGGTTCTGTCCGGCAAGCGCAACGCCTATCGCGACGTATCGCTGTGCAACGCCGCGGCAGCCCTTGTCATTGCCGGCAAGGCCGAAACGCTTGGCGAGGCGATGACGACCGTGAGCCAAGCGCTCGACAGCGGCGCGGCGGCAGCAGCGCTCGACCGCCTGGTCGCTGTCTCCAATGAAACAGTCTCCGGGCAGGCCGACCACTAAAAGGAATGAGAGCGAAACCATGAGCGACATTCTGAAAAATATCGAGATCTACAAGCGCGAGGAAATTGCCGCCGCCAAGGCCAGGGTTTCACTTGCCGATCTCAAGGCGATGGCCGCAGGCCAGACTGCGCCGCGCGGTTTTTACAAAGCGCTGCGGACAAAGCAGGCTGAGGGCAAATTCGGTCTGATTGCCGAAATCAAGAAGGCCAGCCCCTCCAAGGGGCTGATCCGCCCGGATTTCGATCCGCCGGCACTGGCCGCCGCCTATGAGGCTGGTGGCGCCGCCTGTCTTTCCGTGCTGACGGACACGCCGAGCTTTCAGGGTGCGCCGGAATTTCTGACGGCTGCCCGCAATGCCTGCGCGCTGCCTGCGCTGCGCAAGGATTTCATGTTCGACACCTATCAGGTGCATGAGGCCCGCGCCTGGGGCGCGGACTGCATCCTGCTCATCATGGCGTCTCTTTCCGACGATGAGGCGAAACGCCTTGAAGACGAGGCTTTTTCACTAGGCATGGACGTACTGGTCGAGGTGCATGATGCGGAAGAAACCGAACGGGCGCTGAAGCTCGCCTCGCCGCTTCTCGGCATCAATAACCGCAATCTGCGCACTTTCGAGGTCAGCCTCGAAACCAGCGAGAAACTGGCTGGCCTCGTGCCCGCCGACAAGCTGCTGGTCGGCGAAAGTGGCATCTTCACCTATGGGGATTGCCAGCGCCTCGAAAAGAGCGGCATCAGCACCTTCCTCGTCGGCGAAAGCCTGATGCGCAAGGACGATGTGACAGCAGCTACCAAAACCCTGCTAACCGGCCAATCCGGCGTTCTGGCGGCGGAATGATGCGCCGATGAGCGAGGCGACAAAGCTCACCCATATCGATGCGAGCGGCGAGGCCCATATGGTCGATGTCGGCGACAAAGCCGAGACCGTCCGTGTCGCCGTTGCCGAAGGCTTCGTGAAGATGAAGCCGGAAACGCTGGCGCTCATCCGCGATGGTAATGCCAAGAAGGGTGACGTCATCGGCACAGCCCGGCTCGCGGGCATCATGGCAGCCAAGCAGACGGCAAACCTCATCCCGCTCTGCCACCCGCTGATGCTGACCAAGGTTGCGGTGGACATTACCGAAGACGCTGCCCTGCCCGGCCTGCGGGTGGAGGCAATGGTGAAGCTTTCCGGCAAGACCGGCGTGGAGATGGAGGCGCTGACCGCCGTGTCCATCGCCTGCCTGACCATTTACGATATGGCCAAAGCCGCCGACAAGGCGATGGAGATCGTCAATATCCGCCTTCTCGAAAAGAGCGGCGGCAATTCGGGCGATTTCCGGCGACAGGAGACCTGAATGAAGCCACTGCTGCCCGTGGATGAGGCCGTAACGCGCCTTCTGGAGGCGGCGGTTCCTGTGGTTGACAGCGAAACCCTTCCGCTCGCCGAATGCGATGGCCGCGTCCTTGCGGCTGACCTTGCGGCGCGTCTTACCCAGCCGCCTTTCGATGCCTCGGCCATGGACGGCTATGCGCTGCGCAGTACCGATGCGCCACAAATCGGGTCAGTCCTCACCGTCATAGGCCAGGCTGCCGCAGGCCACGCTTTCGCGGGCACGGTGGGTAAAGGCGAGGCCGTGCGTATCTTTACCGGCGCACCGGTGCCAGCGGGTGCGGATGCCATTCTCATTCAGGAAGATGCCGAGCTTCTCGGCGAGGGCAAAATCCGCACCGCTTTCGACATCACCGCCGGGCGCCACATTCGCCCGCGCGGACAGGATTTTGCCGAGGGCGACACCGTTTTGAAGTCCGGCCGCGAACTCTGCTTCACCGATCTCACCGTTGCGGCGGCGATGAATCACGCAACGCTTGCAGTCTATCGCAAGCCACTGGTCGCCATCCTTGCCACCGGCGACGAATTGCTGCCGCCCGGAAGCACGCCCCTTCCCGCCCAGATCATCGCCTCGAACACCTTCGGTGTCGCCGCACTTGCGCGGGCAGCCGGTGCGGAGGTTCTCGATCTCGGGATTATACCCGACAACGACACGCTGATCCGCGCCACCATCGGCAAGGCTGTCGCGGCAAAGGCCGATGTGCTCGTGACGCTCGGCGGCGCCTCTGTCGGCGACCATGATCTCGTTCAGGCGGCGCTTAAGGCCGAAGGCATGCAGCTCGATTTCTGGCGCATTGCCATGCGTCCTGGAAAACCGCTGATGGTGGGCACCATCGATGCCATGCAGGTTCTGGGCCTGCCAGGAAATCCAGTCGCGAGCCTCGTCTGCGGCCTGCTGTTCCTCGAGCCACTGCTCCACAGAATCGCCCGCCGCATTCCGCCGCAACGCGTCACCACAGCCCGAACCGCCACACCGCTGAAGGCGAACGATCACCGGCAGGATTATCTTCGCTCCCGTTTCAGCGCCGATGACAACGGCGCTCTGGTGGCGCAAGCCTATGCCAAACAGGATTCATCCATGATGAACATACTGGCACATTCAGACGGCCTGATCGTGCGCCCGCCAAATGCGCCGGCAGTTGACGCAGGTGCGGAATGCTCGGTGATACGGCTTAGAGCCTGACGGGACATATTCCGGCGGCGCACAAAACAACGCATTGTTTCAAAATCTTGCGCAATTTCCACCGCAAGTAGTCACAGAAATGAGACGAACTGCAGCCACTCCTGTTGAGACGACGTAATAAAAACTGTAACGTTGCTGTATCCGGACATGCGCGAAGAAGTTCGTTACTTATAAGCGGCGTCTCGCCAGATGAAAAACTCCGTGCCTCAACCATCTCCCGATTATCACCCTACGTTGTTGCGCCGAAATAAATCACCCTAAAATCACTATCGGGATTGACAGAATAAATACGAAGCTGGCACCAAGACAAGCAGTAGAAATCAAAAAACTCCGGAACTTCCTCGAAATGAGAATTACTTATAATTATCAGCTAAATAAGATAAAAATTGCCGAAGATCAAATTTCAGGGAACAAAAATTAGTTTCCCATAAATTAAGCTTTTCAAAACGGCCTACATAATAATAATCATAGTCGATAAGCAGACTCACTGGAGTTTCTTGATGAACACGGCATCCACGCCCAAATCCACGGGGCCCGACATCGCCGGGCAGATTGCCTACGCCATGCGGAGCATGGGTGTGTCGCCGATCCCGCGCAACTATAGCCTTTTTTACGAAGCCTATATTGGCTCGAACCCGGCGCTGACGAGAGATCTGGCGGCACTGGGAAACCGGGTGACGCAGGAGGATCTGGACGAATTGTCCGCGCGGTACGGGGAAGGCAATCCCATTGCCTCGATCGACGACGCGCACGAGAAGCTGCGGCGTGAACTGGAGGCACTTCTCGGAACGCTGAGGCGCGAACAGTCCTCCATCGAGAACTACAACAGAATTCTCGGCGAGACCCGTCAGCGCATTGACGACAAGACCGTATCGAGCACCAATATCCTGAAAAATGCGGTCTCGCTGCTGGCCGAGGCCACCGGCTCGAAAATCATCGATGGCGAAAAGGCGTTCAACGACGTCAACCGCCATGCCGAGGAAATGCAACAGGTGCGTCTGGAGCTGGATGAATACAAGCGCATCGCCAATACCGATTCGCTGACGCGCCTTTCCAACCGTCGCGCTTTCGATGACAGGCTGGCCTCCGTCTACGACAGCTCCATCGGCCTGCAATATACGACGCTCATCCTGCTCGACATCGACCATTTCAAGCGGATCAACGATACGTTCGGCCACCCGGTCGGCGACAAGATACTGGCCACAGTCGCCTCCGTCATCCGCGCCAATGTCCGCAAGGACGGCTTCGTCGCCAGAAGCGGCGGCGAGGAATTCGCCATCATTCTTGATGGCAACACGCCGGAAGAAGTCATGGTGATCTGTGAGCGCATCCGCCTGTCGCTGGAAAGCACACCGTTCCGCAATTCAAGATCGGGCGCCGACTACGGTACGGTGACGATCTCGATAGGCTTCGCCTCCGCCTCGCAGGCAAACAATCCGGGCGAACTTTACGGACATGCCGATATGGCACTTTACCACGCCAAGGAAACCGGCAGGAACCGTTCCGTCATTTACGAGGACGGCATGCAGAAGAACTATATCGGCAAGAACTGGCTGATTTATCGGACGTGAGAAGGATGGCGCCGGTTAGTGAGCATATTGAATGCAGTGCTCCCTCCGCCCCCACGCCCTGTTGCGTGAGCACCTGTTGCTGCGGCAAAAGACACGTCACCACATGGTCTTCGCCGCCCGAACCGCCCATTCGCGGTCATAAGTCTCCTGATCGAACTCCGCCTTGGCGGCTTTGAGCAGGCTGCCGGGTGTGGGCAGTGACGCGGGTTCCACGAAGTTATCGGGGTTCCACAGTTCCGAGCGCATCAAGGCCCTCGCGCACTGGAAATAGACCTCGTCGATTTCGACCACAATGACGGTGCGCGGGTGTTTTCCGTCCATTTCGAAGCTTTGCAGCAGATCGGGTGCGACCGAAACGAGAGCGCGGCCGTTGATGCGCATCGTTGTATTCGAGCCCGGGATCAGGAACATCAGCGCCACGCGTGGATCGCGCACGATGTTCAAAAGCGAATCGATGCGGTTGTTGCCGCGCCAGTCGGGCAAAAGCACCGTCCTGTCGTCGGCCACCCTTACCACACCGCCCTTGTCGCCGCGCGGCGAACAGTCCATGCCTTCCGGCCCGACAGTCGCCAGCGCCAGAAATGGCGAAGCCTCGATCATCTGCCGGTATTCGGCGGTCAGCGTGGCTGTCACCTTCGCGATAGATGCCTCGCTTGTGCCATCGTAAATGGCCTTCAATTCCTCAACCGTGCGAATGACCGTCATTGTCCGCTCCAACTCCTGCAATCAATCTGCCCCACCCATAAATCAGGGCGCGTTATTCCTCTGCCGCTTCCGCTTTTTCCCGCTCCGCCCGTTCGCGCGCGGTGCGTGCAGCAACGAGGTCCGCCGGCTGGGCATTGCCGCGGATCAGCGACCGGCCCGCATAAATGCCGCCGACGACTTCCATCGCGAAACGTTCCTCGTCGCGGTCGCGGAATTCCTCCACCAAGCGGGCAGCATCTTCCCGCTCCTCGCCCATGGCGCCAAGCACTTCCTCGCTGAAATTCATCGCCGATTCCAGCGTCTCGCGGATCTGGTAATCCACGCCGGCCTTCACAAGATCGATTGCGTGGCCACGGTCATAGGCACGGGCAAGAACGGGAACCAGCGGAAACTCATGCTTGACGATCTCCGCGATCCGCACAGCGGCTTCCTTGTCGTCGACGCAGATCAGCACGGCACGCGCGGTGCTTGCCCCGGCGGCATGCAGGATTTCCGCGCGTGAACCATCGCCATAATAGACCTTGAAACCGAATTCCGCAGCATCGCGCACAAAGTCGGCATCCTTGTCGATCAGCGACAGCGTGTAGCCACGCGCGAGAAGCGGCTGGCTGACAATCTGGCCGAAACGCCCGAAACCGATCAGCAGAATGCTGCCCTCGACATTTTCCGGCACATCGAGATCATCGGTCTTGGGAACGGCCGCCGGCACCAGCCGGTCGTGCAGAATGACCATCAGCGGCGTCAGCACCATCGAGATGATGATGGTCGCCGTCAGGATGGCGTTGGCTTCGCGGTCGAGGATGCCGGCGCTGACAGCGGCGGAATAGAGCACGAAGGCGAATTCGCCACCCTGCGCCATCAACACGGCCCGCTCCAGGCTTTCGCGCCTGGTGGTGCCGAGCGCCCGCGCCACGCCGTAGATCAGGAATGCCTTGAGCAGCATGTAACCTGCGACGCTGACGACCACGAGCTGCCAGTTCGACGCAATGACGGCAAGATCGATCGCCATGCCGACGCCAAGAAAGAACAGGCCGAGCAGAATGCCGCGAAACGGCTCGATATCCGCTTCCAGCTGATGGCGGAACGACGATTCGGACAGTAGCACACCAGCCAGAAACGCGCCCATCGCCATGGAAAGACCGCTGACCTGCATCAACAGCGCCGAACCGAGCACCACCAGCAAAGCGGCGGCTGTCATTACCTCGCGCGCACCGGACGCCGCCAGCAGGCGGAAGAACGGGTTGAGAAGATAACGCCCGGCCAGAATGAGCGCGCCGACGGCGGCAAGCGCGATGCCGACGGAAATCCAGCGCTCCGAGGGTGTGACGTGCTCACCACCAGCACCGAGGAAGGCAACGAGCGCCAGAAGCGGCACGATGGCGAGATCCTCAAACAGCAGGATGGCGATGATGCGCTGGCCCTTGAGGCTGGACATGCTGTTGCGTTCCTGCAGCATCTGCATGACGATTGCCGTGGAAGTCAGCACGAAGCCGGTACCGGCGACAAATGACATGATGAGCGGAAAGCCGAGACTGACGCCAACCATCGTCAGACCCGCCATACAGACCAGCACCTGCAGCGCGCCAAGCCCGAAAATATCCTGCCGCATGGACCACAGCCGTGACGGCTGCATTTCAAGGCCGATGATGAACAGGAACATCACCACGCCGAGTTCGGCGATATGAAGGATCGCCTGCGAATCGGAGAAGAAACCGAAGCCATATGGCCCGATCACCAGGCCGGCGGCCAGATAACCCAGCACCGAACCGAGGCCTATGCGCTTGAAAATCGGCGCGGCCACCACGCCCGCCGCCAAAAGCACGACCACCTGGGCCAGATCATTTCCGTTCGCTTCGACCGCCACACATCACCCCGTTTAAATTGATAGAACGAGGGTGTTCCCTCCCTCACTTCCTAGCGCATCAGTATGAAAATCGAAAATGATTTTACAGAAGGACGATACGCAGATTCAACGGGTTATTTGTCCATAAGGCATGTGGGCTTCAGATGCCGCTGCCCTTCTCCCCTCATTTCTGTGCTTGTCACAGGAATGAGGGTGGGGAGTATCCGCAGGCCTTGCGCCCGCCTACCGGGATAGCGGTTCCCTGCTCAAGCCCTTTTCGGCGAGCTGTCGCTCATAATCGGCAAACGATGCGTCGCCGGTCTCTCCCAGTTCCTTCAGATATCTCCAGGTAAAGATGCCGCTGTCATGGCCGTCGTCGAAGACGATGCGCACGGCATAATTGCCCGTCGCCATCATGGAGCGGATCGTCACGTTGCGCTTGCCGGGAACAGTGACCTTCTGGCCCGGCCCGTGGCCCTGCACTTCCGCGGAGGGTGAAAGCACGCGCAGCATCTCGGCGCCAAGCCGATAGACGCTTCCATCATCGAAGGAAACGGTCAGTTGCCGCCGGTCTTTCGACACAAGCAGTTCAGTCGGCCAGGCATCACTCATTTTTCACTTCCGCAAGCTCGTCTTATGCGTCAGAATTACGGACTTGCCTCGCGATAGGCAAGTCACTACATCACCTGTAAAGCACATGCCCGGCAATCTTGTGCCCGGCGCATCGCGCAGTGAGGACGGAGACGTGAACAGTTTCCCCGGATCGCTCGAAAGAGCGCAGTCCCTGACGGAAAACAAAGCACCGATGGTGGACCCTTTCGGTCGGTCCATAACCTATCTGCGCGTTTCCGTGACAGACCGCTGCGATTTCCGCTGTACCTACTGCATGTCCGAACACATGACCTTCCTGCCGAAGAAGGACCTTCTGACGCTGGAGGAACTCGACCGGCTCTGTTCCGTCTTCATTCAACGGGGCGTGCGCAAGCTGAGGTTGACCGGCGGCGAGCCGCTGGTGCGCAAGAACATCATGATGCTGGTGAGGAACCTCGGCCGCCATATTGGCACCGGCGCGCTGGATGAGCTGACGCTGACCACCAACGGTTCGCAGCTTGCGAAATTCGCCGCTGAACTCGCCGATTGCGGCGTGCGGCGCATCAACGTCTCGCTCGATACGCTGGACCCGCAGAAATTCCGCGAGATCACCCGCTGGGGCGATATCGACCGTGTGATGGAAGGGCTGGATGCCGCGCAGGCCGCCGGCATCAAGATCAAGCTCAATGCCGTCGCGCTGAAGGACTTCAACGAGACTGAAATTCCCGAGCTGATGCGTTTCGCCCATGGTCGCGGTATGGACCTGACTGTCATCGAGACCATGCCGATGGGCGAGATCGAGGAAGATCGTACCGATCGCTACCTGCCGCTTTCCAGGCTGCGCGCCGATCTGGAACAAAGCTTCACACTTGTAGACAACGACTACCAGACCGGCGGCCCTGCCCGCTACGTGACGGTGAAGGAAACCGGTGGCAGGCTCGGTTTCATCACACCCATGACCCATAATTTCTGCGAAAGCTGCAACCGCGTCCGCCTCACCTGCACCGGTACGCTCTATATGTGTCTCGGGCAGGACGATGCCGCCGACCTTCGCACGGCGCTGCGCGCTTCCGACAGCGACGCCTATCTCTCGGGCGCCATAGACGAGGCCATTTTGCGCAAGCCGAAAGGGCATGATTTCATCATTGACCGCACCCACAAGCGCCCCGCTGTCGCCCGCCATATGAGTGTGACCGGCGGCTGAACCTGTTTCTCGTCCACCCACCCATTTAAGCGGTTGAAATGCCGGCTTGGCCGTGTCAGGTCTCTTGGCATGGAGGAATGCGCGGTCCCGCCCGGCGGGCGACCCCTGAGAGGAATTTGGGGTTAGGCTGCGCATGGTCTGGGACAGTATGAAATGGCATTGACGGACAATACGCGCGGCGCCCTTCTGATGGCGCTCGCCATGGCAAGCTTTACGGCCAACGACGCCCTGACGAAATCCGTCACCCCCTACATCAATACCGGCCAGATCATGTTCGTGCGCGGCATCATGACGGTGGTGCTGATTTATATCGCCGCCCGGCACTTCGGCGCGCTCCGGCCGCTGAAAACCCTGATGCGCCCCATCATCATCCTGCGCTGTCTCTGCGAAGTGACAGCCGCCGTTCTCTATCTGACGGCGCTCGGACTCATAGAATTTTCCAACGCCTCGGCCATATTGCAGTCCCTGCCGCTGATCGTCACGCTGGGTGCCGCACTGTTCCTGCGCGAGCCCGTCGGCTGGCGGCGCTGGGCGGCGATCATCGTCGGCTTCATTGGCGTGCTCGTCATCATCCGGCCCGGCCCGGAAGGCTTCACCTCAGGCGCGCTGCTGGTCGTCGCCTCGCTGGCGGTCACCGCCGCGCGTGATCTTCTGACCCGCAAGATGTATGCGGATGTCCCCTCGCTTGCCGTCACCTTCGTTACCGCCTCCGTCAACATGGCGGTGGGTGGCCTGCTGATCCAGCCCTTCGGCGGCTGGCAGCCCATGAACTTCATGATCCTGTCGCATCTGGCCGGTTCTGCCGTTCTGGTGCTGGTCGGTTACCAGGCAATCATTCTGGCAATGCGAACCGGTGAAATCTCCTTCGTCGCGCCGTTCCGTTACACCAGCCTGCTCTGGGGTTTCATGATCGGCGTGTTCTTCTTCAACGAAAAGATCGACAGCTTCACGATCGTCGGCGCCGTGATCGTCATCGGCTCGGGCCTCTACACCTTCTACCGTGAAAGCCTGCGCAAGCGCTCGCAGATGGCCAAGCGCTCCGCCGCCACGCCCACTGCCGCGACCACCGTGCGGCCAGCTTCCGTAACGAAAGCTGCCTTTACGGAAAAAGCGGGAGAATGACATGAAAAACGCCCGCTTTCTGGATCGCACCACCCCGCCCCACATCATCACGCTCGTCGTTATCGCCGGCGTCGCGGCGCTTTGCATGAACCTGTTCCTGCCCTCGCTTGCAGCGATGGCGCTCGATTTCGAGACCGATTACGCCGTGATGCAATTTGCCGTGTCCGGCTATCTTGCCGCTACAGCCTGCCTGCAACTCCTCATCGGCCCGCTATCCGATCTTTTCGGACGCCGGCCCGTCATGCTTGCCAGCATCGCGATGATGATCGTCGCCACGCTAGTCTGCATGCTGGCGCCAGATATCACCGTCTTCATGTTCGGGCGTGTGGCGCAGGCGGCCGTCGTTTCCGGTTTCGTGCTGGCGCGCGCCATCGTGCGCGACATGGTGCCGATGGAACAAGCCGCTTCGATGATCGGCTATGTGACCATGGGCATGTCAGTGGTGCCGATGGTCGGCCCCACGGTTGGCGGTCTGCTCAACGATATCTCCGGATGGCAATCCAGCTTTGCGCTTCTTGCCCTGCTCGGGGTCGGCATTCTGGTGCTCGCCTGGTTTGATCTCGGCGAAACCAATCACAACAGATCGGCAAGCTTCTCGCAGCAGTTCCACGCCTGGCCGGAACTTCTGCGCTCGCCACTCTTCTGGGGATATGCGCTGACCTCGACCTTCTCGTCGGGCATGTTCTTTTCGTTTCTCGGCGGCGCCCCCTTCGTCGGCAGCGTGCTTTATGGCCTTGCCCCGGCCATGCTCGGCCTGCAATTCTTCTTCATGGCCAGCGGCTACATGCTCGGCAACTTCGTCTCCGGCCGTTATGCGAGCCAGATCGGCATCACCCGCATGATGCTGTCGGGCAATGTCGTCGCCATCGCCGGCATTGTCGCAGCCATAGCGCTGATCTCCACTGGGGCGGAAAGCCCCTATGCGTTTTTCGTGCCGCTTGCGCTCATTGGTGTCGGAAACGGTGTGACACTGCCAAGTGCCAATGCAGGCATGGTCAGCGTCCAGCCGCATCTGGCAGGCTCCGCCTCCGGTCTCGGCGGCGCCATGACCATCGGCGGCGGTGCGGCACTTTCCGTGCTTGCCTCCTCGGTTCTGTCCAAGGAGGACGGAACCTGGCCGCTTCTTCTCGTGATGCTGGCGACCGGCCTTGTCGCCCTCCTCACCACCTATATTGTAAGGCTGCAGGAAAAGCGGCAATGACGGCGCGATTTGAAATACCCGGTCTTGTGCTTGCCGGCGGCCTGTCGCGACGGATGGGCACCAACAAGGCGACCGTGATGCTGGGCGACGAACCGCTGCTTTCCCATGTCGTGCGCCGCATCGCGCCACAGGTGTCAGATGTCACCATCAATGCCGCGAATGGCTGGGCCGAAAGCTTTGGCCTGCCGTTGCTGCCTGACACCGTGAACGGCCATGCCGGGCCGCTCGCTGGCGTTCTCGCCGGCATGCGGCATTTCCAGAACCATCACGCCCGGAAAAGCCACTTCCTGACAGTGCCCGCCGACAGCCCGTTCTTTCCCGAAGATCTCGTCGACCGCCTCTGCGAACACATGGCCGAAGACGCAATCGTCATCGCCGCCTCCAGCGGCCAGTTGCACCCGGTTTTCGCGCTATGGCCCGTGGCGCTCGCGGACGATCTGGAGGAATGGCTGAAGAACGATGCAAACCGGCGCATCCGCGCCTATCTTGCACGACACGTCACGATCGGTATCGCCTTCCCGCCGCTGGAAACGGCCAAGGGCAGCCTCGATCCGTTCTTCAACATCAACACGCCGGATGAACTGGCGCTCGCTCGAAGCTATCTGGAGAGCATGGAACCATGATGAGCCAAAAGGTCTTCGGTATTGCCGGCTGGAAAAACTCGGGCAAGACCGGCCTTGCGGTCCGCATCGTCACCGAGCTGACGGCGCGCGGCTATCGGGTCTCGACCATCAAGCATGCCCATCATGATTTCGATATCGACAAGGTTGGCGCCGATAGTTGGCGTCACCGTCAGGCGGGCGCGCACGAGGTCACCATCGTCTCCGGTACCCGCTTTGCCATCATGCATGAATTGCGCGGCGAAGCCGAACCGTCCTTTAAGGAAATCCTCGCCCGCCTCGCCCCTTGCGATCTCGTACTGATCGAGGGTTACAAATACGAGCCGGTGCCGAAGATCGAGGCGCGCCGACTGGAAGCTGCCAAGACCGAACCGCTTGCCGGAAGCGATCCGCACATCATCGCAATTGCCGCCGACCACGCGGTGACCGACACCACCCTTCCCGTCTTCGATCTCGACGATACCGCCACGATTGCGGACTTCATCGAGAAGACGGTTGGGTTGGTGAGGGCGTAACTGCCGTTTCGGCAAACTCTTCTCCTCCGTCATCCTCGGGCTTGACCCGGGGGCCCGCAAACCGACCGCACCATGGATCCTCGGGTCAAGCCCGAGGATGACGTCGAATGTGTGAGGACGCTTGGCCTACCCCCAAAAATGAAAAAGCCGGGCGTTCGGCCCGGCTTCATCATTCCTTGAGACGCAATACCTATTCAAGGAAACCGGAGGGGTTCACCGGCGTCGCATCCTTGCGAACTTCGAAGTGAACCTGAGGACGTTTGGCGCTGCCGGTCATGCCTGACGTGGCAATGGTCTGGCCGCGCTGAACCTTCTGGCCGCGCTGCACGTCGAGATTGGCGGCGTTGCCGTAAACGGTGACCTTACCGTCGTCATGACGGACGAGAACCGTGTTGCCGAGCTGCTTAAGGCCATTGCCCGCATAGATGACCACACCGTTTTCGGCGGCCTTGATTGGCGTGCCTTCCGGAACGGAGATGTTGATGCCATCGTTGCGGCTGCCTTCGACGTTGTCGCCGAAATTGTTGATGACGGCGCCACGAACCGGCCAGCGATATTTGCCGATGCCCGTGGATTCCGGAGCGAGCGAGGCCATATCGGACTTCTTCTCGATATCGCCGACGCTTGCCGTTGCGGCAGGAGCGGACGGTACGGTCGCAGCTGCGGCAGGAGCCTTGTAGGGTTCCGGCTTGGCGGATGCGGTTTCCACTGCCTTGGCCGCTTCCTTTGCAGGTACGGAGGCTGTCTTGATGGCGTCGGTCGAAGCACCCGGCATGGCGAGTGTCTGGCCGACACGGATGCTTTCGGTGGAAATGCCGTTCGCGGCCTTGAGGGCTGCAACCGAAACGCCGTTTTCACGAGCGATCTTTGCCAGGCTGTCGCCCGGCTGAACCTTGTAACCACCGGCTGGCGGCATAGGCTTGCCACCGGGAGGTGTGAGCTTGCCGTTTTCGGCCGAAACCTTGTCGCGGGCAACACTCTGCGAGGGCAGCACGGCTACCTTCTGGTCTGGACCACGCAGCGGGTTCGGCTCGTCGCCGTTGCTGTTGAGCGCAATGTCACCAGCCGCAGCCTTGGCGGCATTGCGGACCTGACCGAATTTCGGAATAAGGATCGACTGGCCAGCCTGCGCGGACGCCGCGGTCTTCAGACCGTTGACCCGCAGCAGTTCCTTTTCGGGAACGCCGTAGCGGTTGGAGATAGTCGCGATGCTTTCACCCGGACGCAGCGTTACCGAAGAGGCGCCATCCGTATGCCAGCCGTTCTTGTCGGAACGGACGGTTGCGGTGGTGAGATTGTCGGCAACGGGAGCGGCAGCCTGCTGTGCAGGCGCTGCGAGAGACGGAGCGGCTGGTCGTTGTGCGGACGGGAAAGGCTGGGCCATGGCTTCGTTGCGGGTCGACGGGTCGCGGCTTGCCACCGCCGGCGGAGCCGACAGCTCGGAGCGCTGCACCGGAGAGGCCGAAGCCGAACGGGCCGTCGAAGGCTGAACGCCACCGCCATAACCGCCGGAAGACGGATAGGAGTTGGCCGCCATGTTCTGATTGGCGTAGCCGCCCTGGGGTGCCGCAGAGGCATAACCACCGTTCATGTCGCCTTGCGGGACCGGGGCCTGCCCATAAGCACCGCCGCCCTGGCGGGCTGGAATTGACGCTGTCGTCATCCGATCCGGTCCACTGGAAAAGAGGCCGCTGAACCGCGTTGCATCCGAGCTACAGCCCGTTGCGACGCTTGCCAGCAATGCCGCTGCGAACATTTTTGCGACTGATTTTCCGATTTTAGACGAATGTCTCATACGCATAACTCGATCTACACTGACGCCAACCCGCCGCATCGAGGTCGATCCGGCACAAATTTCACTTCTTGCAAGGCCCATTTCCCGATCCCGGGAAAACCATGCGTCGATGTTTATGATTAAAGCGCGTTAGTGTTACCACGCCGTTAAAACGTTAAGCCGCTCGGCGCTTTTTTGACACTTCGATAACCATGACGAAAACGGCACGTGTCATGTCGGAACAATATTATTATGGAAAATCAGTTGGTTGTGATGATTTAGAACATTCTAAGACGAAAATTAATCGCCTTCGATATTTTCATTTTGTCACAAATGCCGCGCAATATGGCTGCCAAGCGGCAGATAGGGCGTCTCGAACAGCTCTTCCTTCTCGAAGCGGCTGCCGGTCTTGGAGAAGCGCGTCATCATGCAGCGCCCGTCTTCCAGAATGATCGGCGCGATCATCATGCCGCCGGAGACGATTTGCTCGGCGAAAAAGCGGGGCATGGTGGTAAAGGCGGCGGTGGCGACGATTCGGTCGAAGGTGCCCTCGCCGACCAGACCGTTGCTGCCATCCGCCTGGCGGATGACGACATTGCGGATGGAAAGATCGTCCAGACAGTTCTGCGCCTGCTGCACCAGCGTCTTGTATCGCTCCAGCGAAAAGACCCGCTCCACCCGGCGCGCGATGATCGCCGTCATGAAACCGCTGCCGGTGCCGATTTCCAGCACGCGCTGGCCCGGCTTCAATTGCAGGCGGGCCAGGATTTTCACCGCCATGTCAGCGCCTTCCATGAAGGCGCCGCAGTCGATCGGGATTGTACGGCTGGAATAGGCATCAGCGGCGAATTGCGGCGGCACGAATTTGGAGCGCGGCGTCTGTTCGACCGCCGTCAAAAGGTCGAGATCGGAAATCCCCTCGCCCCGCAAGCGGAGAACGAGAGCGGCAAAACCTTCCTTTTCAACCATTGCGGATTTCAATCGGCGACTCCGAATCCAAGTGCTTGCGCAACCCGATCCTTGACCGTGTAATCCGTAAGGTCAAGCTTTAGCGGCGTGACCGAAATCTTGCCGTGCTTCAAAGCGTGGATATCCGTGCCCTCACGGAAGGTGCCGAGGCGTTCGCCAAAGCGCAGCCAGTAATAAGGAAGACCGCGGCCATCCTGGCGTTCTTCTACCGTCAGGCCGAAATCGAGCTTGCCCTGCCCGGTAACGGAGACACCCTGCACATCATCAGGTGCGCAATTGGGGAAATTGAGATTGAGGAAGGTGCCATCAGGCAATTCCACATTCATCAGCTTGCGCAGCAGATCCGGCGCATGGGTCTCGGTCACCTCCCACGGCACGACGCGGCCTTCGGAATGGCTGAAAGCCTGGCTGAGTGCGAAGGAGCGTACCCCTTGCAGCGTACCTTCAATGGCGCCGGCAATCGTGCCGGAATAGGTGACATCGTCAGCCATATTGGCGCCGGCATTGACACCTGAGAGTACGAGATCGGGCTTTTCCGGCAGAACTTCACGGATGCCCATAATGACGCAATCGGTCGGCGTACCGCGCAGCGCGAAATGCTTGTCGGAAACCTTGCGCAGCCGCAGCGGCTCGGATAGAGTAAGGGAGTGAGCAAGACCGCTCTGGTCGGTCTCGGGCGCCACGATCCAGACGTCATCGGACAGCGTGCGGGCGATACGTTCCAGCACCGCCAGCCCTTCGGCATGGATACCGTCGTCATTGGTCAGCAAAATCCGCATGTTTCTCTCTCCGCTTTTCATATCTTCCGGGACGGAGCATCCTCCCCACCGGCAGTGAGGTGTGCAGTTCTCTCAACGTCATCCTCGGGCCTGTCCCGAGGATCTAATCACGTCTAAATTAATCGACAGGTTGCAGATCCTCGGGACAGGCCCGAGGATGACGTCGGCGTATTGGAAGATTCTCCTTCCAATAGCACGACGCTGCGCTCCCTCAGGCCGCCTTCTCGATCCGTGTCAGACCGCCCATATAGGGCAGCAGCACGTCTGGAATTGTGACAGAACCGTCGTCGTTCAGGTAATTTTCGAGAACGGCGATCAGGCAGCGGCCGACGGCGGTGCCGGAGCCGTTCAGCGTGTGCACGAACTTCGTCGCCTTGTCGTCCTTGCCGCGATAACGCGCATTCATGCGCCGCGCCTGGAAATCGCCGCAGACGGAGCAGGACGAAATTTCGCGGTAGGTGTTCTGGCCGGGCAACCACACTTCCAGATCGTAGGTCTTGCGCGCGCTGAAACCCATATCGCCGGTGCACAGCGTCATGGTGCGGAAATGCAGGCCAAGACGCTTCAGCACTTCTTCGGCGCAGGCCGTCATGCGCTCATGCTCGGCAACAGCACTTTCCGCGTCGGTGATGGAGACGAGTTCGCATTTCCAGAACTGGTGCTGGCGCAGCATGCCGCGTGTGTCACGGCCGGCAGAGCCCGCTTCCGAACGGAAGGACGGCGTAAGTGCCGTAAAGCGCAGCGGCAGCTTTTCCTGCTCGAGAATTTCGCCGGAGACAAGGTTGGTCAGCGTCACTTCCGCCGTCGGGATCAACCAGCGGCCATCAGTGGTCTTGAACAGATCCTCGGAAAACTTCGGCAATTGGCCGGTGCCGAACATCGCCTCATCGCGCACCATCAGCGGCGAAGAGACTTCCGTGTAGCCATGTTCCGAGGTGTGCAGGTCGATCATGAACTGGCCGAGCGCCCGTTCCAGACGCGCCAGCTGGCTGGTCAGCACGGTGAAGCGCGAGCCGGAAAGCTTGGCAGCCCGCTCGAAATCCATGTAGCCGAGCGCTTCGCCAATCTCGAAGTGCTCCTTTGCTTCATGGTTCCAGCCGGGCTTCTGGCCGACCACGCGGGTCACCACATTGTCGTGTTCGTCCTTGCCGTCAGGAACATCGTCGAAAGGCATGTTGGGCAGGCGCGACAGGGCGTCGTTAAGCTCGGCGGTGACCTGGCGGTCCTCCTCCTCGGCGCGCGGCATGTTTTCCTTGATGTCGGCGACTTCCGCTTTCAGCTTTTCCGCCAGCTCCATGTTCTTCTGCGCCATGGCGGCGCCGATGTCCTTGGAAGCGGCATTGCGACGCGACTGCATGTCCTGCAGGGACTGGATGACGGAACGGCGCTTTTCGTCGAGAGCGATCAGGCTGCTTGCGGCAGGCTCTGCGCCGCGCCGTGCAAGTGCTGCATCAAAGGCTTCGGGGTTTTCGCGTATCCATTTAATGTCGTGCATCGTCGTTCCAGACTATTGTTGGTCGCTCGCGTTTTATCAGCAAAACGCCGGGCGAAAGGCCCGGCGCGAGGAGATTTGATGAGCAGGAAGACCGTGGCGAAGCGTCAGGTCTCTTCCAGCTCCGTGCTTTTGGATTCCGCAGCACGTTTCCTCTCCACGAGTCGAGCCATGTAGATGGAAATCTCGTAGAGAATGATCGCAGGTAGCGCAAGACCGATCTGGGACATGGGGTCTGGCGGCGTCAGCACGGCCGCAACCACGAAGGCCATGACAATGGCGAACTTGCGCTTTTCCCGCAGCCAGTCGCTGGTCAGAATCCCGACCCGCGCCAGAAGCGTGGTGACGACAGGCAGCTGGAATACCAGGCCGAAGGACAAAACCAGCGTCATGATGAGGCTGAGATATTCCGACACCTTCGGCATCAGGGAAATCGCCACCTCGCCATCTACTGGCAATTGCTGCATGGCGAGGAAGAACCACATGACCATGGGCGTGAAGAAGAAATAGACGAGCGCCGCGCCGATGAGGAAAAGGATCGGCGACGCGATCAGGAACGGCAGGAAGGCCGCGCGCTCGTTCTTGTAGAGGCCCGGCGCCACGAATTTATAGAGCTGCGAGGCAATCACCGGAAAGGAGATCACCATGGCACCGAACATGGCAACCTTGATCTGCGTGAAGAAGAATTCCTGCGGCGCCGTATAGATCAGCGATGATTTCGCCACATCCAGCCCCGCCCAGATGACCGCCCACTTATAGGGAATGACGAGCAGGTTGAAGAGATGCTTGGCAACGGCGAAACAGGCGATGAAGGCGACGAAGAACGCGCCGAGCGACCAGATCAGCCGCGTGCGCAACTCCATGAGATGTTCGATAAGCGGCTGCGGCTTGTCCTCGATGTCCCCGCTCATGCTTCATCCTTTTTGGGCTTTGCAGCCTTGGTTCTTGCCGGTTTGGCCGGCTTGGCATCCGCAACGGCAACCGCCTTCTCAGCTGCCGCTTTCCTGACAGCAACCTTTTTGGCGACAGCCTTCACGGTCGGCTTCAAGACAGCAGCTTCTTCAACAGGCGCTGCGGCAGGCTTGCTGCGGGTGGTGCGTTTCGGCTTGGCGGCAACCGCTTCGGCTTCAACGGTCGCGACAGATTTCGCACGCGCACGCTTCGGCTTTTCTTCCGCAGCAGCAACCGCAGTAACCGGCCCAGATGCAGAAGGCGTGGGAACGACCGCAGGTGCCACATCCGGAAGCTTCATCTCGGGCTCGGGCACGCTGACAAGAGGAGCAACCGGCTCACTTGTTGCAGGTGCTGCTGTCGACGACATCGCATCGGGAGCGGCTGTCGCCTTCTGGAGATCAGACTTGATTTCGTTGCCGAGCTGGCGAAGCGGGTTCATAGCATCGCGCAGGGAATTCGTCGGGTTGAGATTGCGCACATCGGAGATTGTCTGCCGCACATCGTCCATGTCTGCCTCTTTCAAGGCCTCGTCGAACTGCGTGCGGAAATCCCCCGCCATCTTGCGAAGGCCGGCCATCGTCTTACCGAAGGCGCGGATCATGGGCGGCAAGTCCTTGGGACCGACGACCACGATCAAAACGACCGCGATCACCAGAAGCTCGCTCCAACCGATATCAAACATCAAAACGCTCCCGAGACCCTAGCGCCAGTCTCAAAACAAGCAGGTTCAAGCCGCTTACTTGATCTCGTCAGCCTTGTGGTCAACAGTCTTCGCGTTGACATCGGCCGGCGGCGGAGTCTGATCTTCGTCAGCCATGCCCTTCTTGAAGCTCTTGATGCCCTTGGCGACATCGCCCATCAGTTCCGGGATCTTTCCGCGTCCGAAGAGAACGAGAACGATCACCAGCACGATCAGCCAATGCCACACACTAAAAGAACCCATAACTGAAACTCCTGAATTTCGCTTTCAGACGATGTAAGACGTTTGAAAGGCTTTTTCAAACAACAAATCGTTGCTTCAACAGGCTGTGGGCATAAAGTTTTCGTGCCTTGTCATCCGCATGAAGACGATATCAATCGTCGCCATCGCCGCCACCAGGTGCAAGCAGGCCCAACTCTTCCAGATCGAGCTGCGTGATCGGGTCTTCGTCTTCGCGCAATTCGTCGCTCATCATCGGCAAAGGCACGCCGAAATTGGAAGGAATACGGCCCGAAAGCAGGCCCGCACCCTTCAGTTCCTCAAGGCCCGGCAAGTCCCGCAATTCCTCAAGGCCGAAATGGTCGAGAAACTCCACCGTGGTGCCGATCGTCACCGGCCTGCCCGGCGTGCGCCTGCGGCCCCTGAAACGCACCCAACCCGCTTCCATCAGCACATCGAGGGTACCGCGTGAGGTTTGCACGCCACGGATTTCCTCGATTTCGGCGCGTGTCACCGGCTGATGATACGCCACAATCGCCAGAACCTCCAGCGCCGCACGCGAAAGCTTCTTAGGTTCCTTTTCCTCAGAATGGACGACGAAGGAGAGATCGCCGGCCGTGCGGAACGCCCATTGCCCGCCCACCTGCACCAGATTGACACCCCGCTCGCCATAAGCGGCCTTCAGCCCGTGGAGTATGGCAACAACATCCATGCCGCGCGGCAGCCGCTCGGCAATGAAGGCAACTGAAACCGGTTCGGCCGAGGCAAAGACCAGCGCCTCGGCAATGCGCTCGGCTTCCTTCAGCTGACGCTCGGAAAATACCGCGGGCTCGGCCCCAACCACATCCGCCGCCCCATCTGCCACGATGGCGGCTTCGCCGGTCTCGTCGTCATGCGTCATTATCAGTCCTTTCCGCATTCGGCGCGCGGTCATCTCGCTCGCTCCTGCGCATATAGATGGGCTGGAACGCGCCCTCCTGCCGGATTTGCAGCGATCCCTCGCGCACGAGCTCCAGCGAGGCAGCGAAAGCGCTGGCGATTGCCGTCACGCGCATCGCGGGGTCAGGCACATATTGCAGCAGATATTGGTCGAGCACCGTCCACTCGCCGACATCCMCGAGCAGACTGTTCAGAAGCTCCCGGGCTTCCACAAGCGACCAGACCTGCCGCTTTTCAATCGTGACCTGGGTGATGGCCTGCCTTTGCCGCAGATTGGCATACGCACTCAGGAGATCGTAGAGGTTCGCCTCGTAAGCCGAGCGGTTGATATGCGGAATATGCTCCGGCGCGCCACGGGCGAAGATATCGCGGCCAAGCTGGGCGCGGTTGACGAGGCGTTCAGCCGCCTCCCGCATCGCCTCCAGACGTTTCAGCCGGAAGGCCAGCGTCGCGGCCATTTCTTCGCCGGAGGGGCCGTCATCCTTCGCCTGCTGCGGAATGAGAAGCTTGGACTTGAGGAAGGCAAGCCAGGCCGCCATCACCAGATAGTCGGCAGCAAGCTCGATGCGCACGCGGCGGGCTGTTTCCACGAATTGCAGATATTGCTCGGCAAGCGCCAGCACCGAAATGCGCGACAGATCGACCTTCTGCGTGCGGGCAAGGTGTAGCAACAGATCGAGCGGGCCTTCGAAACCCGCGACATCGATCACCAGCCCGGCCTCGCCCGTCAGCCGCTCCGGCGTCACATCCTGCCAGAGCTTGTCCATAGGCGTTGAAGTGCGAGACTTGTCTGCTGCCATTGTTCCATCCGCCGGGCGTCCGGCCTGTCGTCCCGAGTACCGGGCCGCCGCCCGATTGTCAGGAAACGGCCCACATGGCGTTGAATTCGGCTCTCAGTTCAGCTTCGTCGGAGGCATCAGTGGCGGGAAAACCCGCTTCCACGGCCCGCACCCGCTCCAGCGAACGGCCGGAAAGAACGGGAACCTCCTTCACGACCTCAAGCATTTCACTCATCACGCCGTTGCAATGCAAGACTATATCGCAGCCACCCGCAACAATATTCGCGGCACGCTGGCCAAGCGTGCCCTTCAGCGCATTCATGGAACTGTCGTCGGACATCAACAGACCGTCAAAGCCGATTCGCCCACGAATGATCTCCTCGATCACCTTTGGCGAGGTCGTTGCCGGACGCTCCCGATCGACGGCATTGAACACCAGATGCGCGCTCATCGCCATCAATTCACGGTTCAGCGCGCGGAATGGCACAAAATCATGGGCGTCCAGCTCGTCCAGCGGCACATCGACAACAGGCAATTCATGGTGCGAATCCACCATGCCGCGACCGTGGCCCGGCATGTGTTTCATGACAGGCAACATGCCGCCCGCCTTGAGACCGTCAGCCGCCGCCTGCCCCATCTCCGCCACCATGGTCGGGCTGTAGCCATAGGCCCGGTTGCCAATGACGTTGCTGGCGCCTTCCACCGGCACGTCGAGCACCGGCAGGCAATCGATATTGATGCCGAATTTCATGAGATCGAAGGCATGCAGACGCGACATCAACCACGCCGCGCGCAGCCCTTCCTCGCGGTCGCGCTCATATATTTCGCCGAGAATGCGGGCATTCGGATAGGCCTGCAAAAGCGGAGGCTTGATGCGCTGAACGCGCCCGCCTTCCTGATCGATCAGAACCGGGGCATCCGGCCGCGCGACGGCATCGCGCATTGAGGCGACGAGATCGGTAATCTGTTGCGCATCACCGATATTGCGCCCGAACAGGATGAAACCCCAGGGCCGCTCATTGCGGTAAAGGGCAATCTCGTCAGCGGAAAGCGTAAGCCCGCCGCATCCGAGGATCATAGCTTTGCAATCGGTCATGATGTCACGCTCACAGAATGGGGAAATGGCCTTATACCGCAAGGCGTCGGGGATAAGTCGACAACCCCTCCGCCGTCATGCTCGGGCCTTTCCCGAGCATCTGCAACCTAACGGTTGGCGAAACGTTGGCAGATCCTCGGCACGGGGCCGAGGATGACGTCGAATGTGAGGAAAGCTTTTCCCCACTGCGAGGGCTGCCTTAGACGGCAGCCCCAATCTTCACTCAACCGGATCAGCCGCTATCAGCGCGCCACCAGGCAGCTGCCGCCAGCTGCGCGGAACTTTTCGCACAGCGCCACGGCTTCGTTCTTGTCCCCCGCCGGGATGCGGACGCGGTAGAACGTGCCCTTGCCGGCGATCTCAGCGGCCTTGATGTCGACGCCCCGACCAGAAATGACCGAACCGAACTTGGCCGACATGTTCTGGTAGGACTTCTGGGCCTCCGCCTGGCTGGGCAGGGACGCGATCTGGATGTAATAACCACCCGAAGACGGCGCGCTCGTTGCTGCGGGCATGGCGGCGGCTGTCTGCTGCTGTGCAGCCTGCGGCTGGGCCGGAGCAGTTGCAGCAGGACGGACGTTGCCCTGATTGGTCACCGTTGCCACCACATTGGAAGGCTGTGCAGACGGACGCGCCGAAGGAACGGGCGCAGCCGACTGCGAGGCCGGTGTGGAGGAAGCGGCTGGCGTATTGGCCTGCGGGTGTTCAGGCGCAACCGGAACACGCGAAGCGGCGATGACGGCGGGAGCACCCTCACCCGGTTTGGCTGCCTGCGGTGCAGCAAGCTCCGCGACCTTGTCGGCCTTCGGTGGCTGGGCAGCAGGCGCATCGACTTCCTGTGCAACCAGCGTACCATCAGGCTTGACGATCATGGTACGGACCTTGCGCGGCGAAACGCCCGTCGCACCGGCACCTTCGTTCTGGCTGGCCTTTTCTTCCGGCGAAAGCAGGCGCGGATCTTCAGTCTCGCCAACCGGCGTGCCGGTGGCTTCCATGTCCGCGTCGTTTTCACCTTCCAGCGGCAGCTGTTCGGGTATCAGCGTACGCTGGACCACATCGACAGGCTTTTCGTTGCTGGAGATCAGCGCCGGTTGCTTCGGATCGGCAGCGCTACCACCGGCCACGCGGTCGTAAACCGCCTTGTCTTGATTGGGCACGACGCGGCCACCCGGATTTTCCGGCACCACCTTCATCGGGTCGTTATCGGCGGAAATGATGACCGGCGCGCCGTTGGAGCCCGCACCGGACGAACCGCCCGACATCAGCGCGTAAACACCACCACCGACAAGCACCAGACCGATTGCTGCGGCAACCGGCATGATCCAGCGGCGACCGCCGCGTTCTTCTTCTTCGCGATAGGCCGGCTGATGGTCGACATAGGTATTCTCGGCATCGCGCGGCGCATTGCCACGCGAGGCAGCAGCCTCCTGCATGGAGCGGCGGAAATCTTCTTCCAGCGCCCGCTCAAATTCGTCGACCTCCTCCGGACCCTGTGCCTGAGGACGCGCCTGCGGGGCAGCAGCCCGGTTTTCCGCATGTTTGTGACGGTCAAGACCACCGGCAACCGCCGGGGCAAACAGCGTTGCGAGCTCGGTGTCGATATCGAGGTCTTCTTCGTGACGACGGGCGACAGGCTTGGGTTCGAAAACGCCGACCGGCAATTCCGGCACGTCCATCTCGGTAATATTTTCCGGATGTTCTTCCGTCTCACCGATCTGCGAGGGATCGAAAGGCAGGCTTTCCAGCGTTTGTGGTGCAACCGGCTGCGGTGCGGCTGCGACCGGACGCGGCTGAACCGGAGGGGCGGCCACCGGAATTGCAGCAACCGGGGCCGGGCGCGGCTGAGGTGCTGGCTGTTCCCGCACCGGCTGCGGCGCGGCGGCAGCAACCGCTACCGGAGCGACCGGCTGCTGGCGAACGGGCTGCGGCACAGGCGCAGGTGCAACTTCCGCTGCAGCGATTTCGGACAGGTCGAGGTCAAGATCGAGATCATCAAGCGCAAGCTCGAAGTCATCGTCGTTGAAACCTGCGAAATCCCCAAAGTCCGGCTCCTGAACGGGCGGCTCTGTTACGGCCGGGGCTGCCTTTACAGGGGCTGCGGCAACCGGCGCCGTGGCAACCAAAGGCGGCTCCACTCTTGCAGCCGGAACGATAGGCGCAGCCTGTGCGATGGGGGCATCCTGAACGACAGGCTCTTCGCCGCGTCCGGGAATGGAATATTTCGCAACGCCGTAGATCAGCTCGTCCATCGGCGAAAGATTTGTTTCAACCGGCTTTTCTGCAACCGAAGGCGCAAAGGTAGGTGCAGTTTCTTCCGCCTGAACGAAGACGGGCTCAGGCGCCGGAACTGGTTCGGCCTGTGGCTCGATCCGGGCTGCAGGCAGCGCTTCGGCCCTCGGCTCGATCCGCTTGGGATCACCTGCCGCAACATCGCGGCGCGCGCCGAAATTGGCAAGCGGCAGACGCAGGCTGGAAAATTCCAGCGAAGAACGGCCACCATGCGAAGGCGGACGCACGGAAATCGGTGCAGGCGCTTCGGCGACGGCGATCTCTACCTCATCCGCAAGATCGAAAGCCTGCGGCTCAGGCGCATGGCTCTGATCGGAATGCGCAATATTGCTCGAAACATCGGCCGGAAGCTCAGGCATAGCGTGCCAGGTGCTTTGAGCCGGCTCGACAGCCTGCGGCTCTTCCCATGCTGCCTGCTGGTAAACCACCGGCTCGGCAGGGCGCGACTGGCGCGAATGCACATCGAAAACCTCGGCAACCGCACCGGCATCGTCACGGAAATCCGCGCGGATGTCCTGCGTCGACGTCTCGACGTAATTGTGAATGTAGGCCTGATCGGCCTCGGGAAGTGGCTCCTGGCTCACTTCGGGTGCGGGGCTTGCCTCGAACGCGGGTTCGTCCGCTGGCGCAAGCTCAGGCTCACGTCGGGCGAAAACCGATTCGACGCGCTGCATGAAGTCGCTGGGGTGGATGCCCGCACGCACATCGTTTGCCGGGTCAAGAACGACCGGATCGGCATGCGGCGCATCGTAAACCTCGAACTCTCGAAGCAACTCGTCTTCGAGATTGAATTCGGGTTCGCGGCGGGTTGCCGCAGAGCCGGCGCGTGGCGCAGCTTCGGAACCCGCATGCGAAGGACGCTCATCGAAACCGACGATACGCGCCAGTTCTGCCAGAGGATCGTTGTCAGCGAACCCTTCAGACCGGGCGTCCCGGTTATACGCGACATTTTTTTCGACCATTACGTGTTCCACCATCTACGCATTGCAGCTCTTGCCAGCGTATTGTGAGCAAATAATGGTGATATGTTATCGCATCTCGTCAGGCGCGTCCGCTCCTAAAAGCGTAAGACCAGACTTCAAAACATTCGCGACAGCATTCACCAGCCCGAGTCTGGCAATGCTCAATTCTCGGTTTTTATCGTTAATAAAACGTAATTCCTGATGGTCTTTACCTTTGTTCCAGTGTCCATGGAAGGAACTGGCGAGATCATAGAGGTAAAAAGCAAGCCTGTGCGGCTCGTGCGCAAGGGCTGCGGATTCGATCAGGCGCGGGTACTCAGCAAGCTTTGCAACCAGCTGCAACTCGTTGATATCGCTAATCAAAGCAACGGAAGACGACATGTCGTCCTGCGAGAGCGCAAGACCCGGAAACGCTTCCTGCGCCTGGCGGAAGATGGACATGCAACGGGCATGCGCATATTGCACGTAAAAGACCGGATTATCCTTCGATTGTTCGGTCACTTTCGCAAAATCGAAGTCCAGCGGCTCGGAATTCTTCCGATAGAGCATCATGAATCGCACGGGATCGCGACCTACTTCGTCCACCACATCGCGCAGCGTGACGAAATCGCCTGAGCGTTTCGACATCTTCACCGGCTCGCCATCGCGATACAGCTTCACGAGCTGGCACAGAAGAACCGTCAGCTTCGACTTGCCTTCCGAGACGGCGCGCGCAACCGCTTCAAGCCGCTTCACATAGCCGCCGTGGTCGGCGCCGAGCACATAGATCATCTCGGAAAAACCGCGATCGAACTTGTTCTTGAAATAGGCGACGTCGGCGGCAAAATAGGTGTAGGAACCGTCCGACTTCATCAGCGCACGGTCCATGTCGTCGCCCACCTCGGTGGACCGGAACAGCGTCTGCTCGCGGTCTTCCCAGTCTTCCGGCAACTCGCCCTTCGGCGGCGGCAAGGTGCCCTTGTAGACGTGGCCCTTGAAGGTGAGATCGTTGATGGCCGAGAGAATGGGGCCGCCATTGCCCTCATGCAGCGTGCGCTCCGAGAAGAACACGTCGTGCTTGACGTTCAGCGTCTCCAGATCCTCGCGGATCATCACCATCATTGCGGCGATCGCCTTGTCCTTGACGATAGGTAGCCACTTTTCCTCGGGCATGGCGCGCAGCTTGATGCCATATTCATTCGCCAGCGCCTGGCCGACTGGAACGAGATAGTCACCGGGGTAGAAGCCCGACGGAATGGCGCCGATATCTTCGCCAAGCGCCTCGCGATAACGCAGGAAGACCGAACGCGCGAGCACGTCGATCTGCGAGCCGGCGTCGTTGATGTAATATTCCTTGGTCACGCCATAACCGGCGAAGGCGAGCAGGTTCGCCAGCGTGTCACCCACGACAGCACCACGGCAATGGCCGACATGCATCGGACCGGTGGGGTTGGCGGAGACATATTCGACGTTGATCTTCTGGCCCGTACCGATCTTCGAGCGGCCGAAATCGATGCCCTGCCCGATCATGTCGGCAAGAAGACGCTGCCAGTAACCGACAGAGACCTTGAGATTGATGAAGCCGGGACCAGCGACGTTGACGCTATCGACGTCGCCATCTGCCTGAAGTGCTGGCACGATGAGTTCGGCCAGCGCCCGGGGATTGGTGCCGAGCGGCTTCGCCAACACCATAGCGGCATTAGTTGCGACATCGCCATGGCTCAGATCGCGCGGGGATTCGACCGTAATTCGACTGAAATCGACCTTTTCGCGGTTCTCTTTCACGAGATCGAGAGTCTCGAGCGCGTTTTTGATCCTGGTATCGAAATCGGCAAAAATGTTCATCGTTCCAACCTGCGCGAAGGGCTTCTGTTCATGTCCGGCCATCATAACCGGGTTGGCTTCGCGATCGCCCGCTGCCCTATCGCAAATCGGGGGTGTGGTCAAACAGCCGCTGGTGGGCGCGCAGTGCATAACTGTCGGTCATACCAGCCAGATAATCCCCCACATGGCGGGCTTTTGCGGCCTTGCTCATACCGGAAATGCTGTCCACCCAGTAGTGACTCTGCATCTCTGCCGGCACTTCCATATAACGGTGGAAAAGGTCGGTAACGATCTGCGTAGCGCCGGCGCGGATGCGCATGATTTCCGGATGCCGGTAGATATGGGCAAACAGCAGTTTCTTGATCTGTCTGTCGGTTTCAGCCATTTCCGGCGAGAAAGTCGCGACGGTAAAATCGGCGGCGCGGATATCGGCCGCACTCTTCGGTTTCAGCCGGGAAAGATTCTGCTGCGCGACCCCGATTACATCCTCGACCATATGGGTGATCTGGCGACGCATGATTTCATTGGCGAAGCGTTCCTTGTCGAGCACGGGATATTTCGCACGTACCTCAGCCATCAGCTTGCTGAGGAAAGGCACCTCTTCCAGCATCTCGAAGCTCAGATAACCGGCACGCAGGCCGTCATCGATATCATGGGTATTATAGGCGATGTCGTCGGCAATAGCCGCCATCTGTGCCTCAAGGCTGGCATAGCTGCCGATTTCCAGATCCTGCAGTTCGCAATATTCGAGGATGGGCAGCGGAACCGGGCCCTTCACGCCCTCGCCCTCGGCATTGACCAGCGGGCCATTGTGCTTCACCAGCCCCTCCAGCGTCTCCCATGTCAGGTTGATGCCGTCATATTCGGCGTAGCGGCGCTCCAGCTTGGTGACGATGCGCAGCGACTGCGCGTTGTGATCGAAGCCGCCATAGGGCAACAACACCGCATCCAGCGCATCCTCTCCGGTATGGCCGAACGGCGTGTGGCCGAAATCATGCACCAGAGCCACGCCCTCGGCCAGATCCTCGTCCAGCTTCAGAGCGCGTGCGAGTGCGCGGGCAATCTGCGCCACCTCAATCGTGTGGGTGAGCCGGGTGCGGTAATGGTCGCCGTCAGGGCTGATGAAAACCTGCGTCTTGTGTTTAAGCCGGCGAAAGGCCGTGGTGTGGACGATGCGGTCCCGGTCGCGCTGGAACTCCGAGCGCGTCAGGCTCCCCTCCTCGGCAAAAAGACGCCCGCGCGTGGTCCATGGATCAGAGGCGAAAACCGCCCTCTCGCCACTTCCGAAACCCAATGCGCGCTGGTCTATAATCATTCATCCACCTGTACTGTTCTCTGGCCGGGACTTCCTTTGACCCGAAGTCCATGGCCTTTGACCATTGACCTTTTCATCCACCCTTCATACCTATCGCAAAGGTCGGCGCAAAGCATCATCGCTGCAAAGGCCGTTGCGGACATCGCTATAGACCGTTTATTTGACTGGTTTATAATGGTGGCGACAAATCTATTGCTCTCCGGTTCTTGACCCCGGCACGAGGAACGACATGGAAAACAGCGACATTACACTTTCGGAAGCCGCAGCGAAGCGAATCGCCCAGATCGTCGCAGCGGATGCGGGCAAGCAGGCTCTGCGTGTTTCGGTGGAAGGCGGCGGCTGCTCGGGCTTCTCCTACAAGTTCGACCTGGCGGAAGACCCCTCCGATGACGACATCGTGATTGCGCGCGGAGACGCCAAGGTGCTGATCGACAGCCTGTCGGTTGTCTATATGGCCGGCTCTGAAATCGACTTCGTCGACAATCTGCTCGGCCAGTCCTTCCAGATCAAGAACCCGAACGCGGTCGCAAGCTGCGGCTGCGGCACCAGCTTCTCGATCTGAGTGAAACGGCCCGCGGCTCTGCCTCAATGCTCTCAGCTTTGAGGTGATCCGCGTCCCTCTCCTGCCTCATCCCTGTCTCCCCGCCGCGCAGACGCGCGTCGACTGGATTCCTGTGACAAGCACAGGAATGAAGGGATAGAGACATGACGCTGACTTCGCGGCCCAGTTCACTCTACCAACCTCCCCTCTATCCACCACATCCTCACCAGCCGTTTCCAAAAACGGTGGCAATCGCTTTTGCATCGGGTAAAAGTAACCTCACAAAAGGGAAACTCCGATGAAGATTGCCACCTGGAACATCAATGGCGTCAAGGCGCGTATCGAAAACCTCTGCCAGTGGTTGAAGGATTCATCGCCCGACATCGTTTGCCTTCAGGAAATCAAGTCGGTTGACGAAGGCTTTCCCCGCCTTGAGCTGGAAGCGCTCGGCTATCACGTCGAGACCCATGGCCAGAAGGGCTTCAACGGCGTCGCCCTTCTGTCGAAGATGAAGCCCGACGAGATCAATCGCGGCCTGCCGGGCGACGATGCCGATGAACAGGCGCGCTTCATCGAGGGTGTGTTTTCCGTTGATGGCGGTGCGATCCGGGTCTGCTCGCTCTACCTGCCGAACGGCAATCCGCCTGACGATCCGGTCAAATATCCCTACAAGCTCGCATGGATGGAGCGGCTACGCCGCTTTGCCGAAGATCGCCTTGCGCTTGAGGAGCCGCTTATTCTGGCGGGTGACTACAACGTCATCCCCGAACCCTTCGATTGCCACGATCCGCGGGTCTGGGCTGGCGATGCGCTGTTCCTGCCCAAGACGCGCTCGGCATTCCGCAGGCTGGAAAATCTCGGCTTTACCGATGCCGCACGCGCGACGACGGATGAACCCGGACTTTATTCCTTCTGGGATTATCAGGCTGGCGCATGGCCGAAGAATAACGGCATCCGCATCGACCATCTCATGCTGTCGGCGGAAGCGGCCGACAGGCTGGAATCGGTGAGCATCGAAAAACATGTGCGGGCCTGGGAAAAACCGTCCGACCACGTACCGGTCTGCGGTTATTTCAATTTCACGCCGATCAATTGAACGGCGCTCGCCGGGCGAGTTAGAGAATTTCCGGTAAAAGTGCTCCGAAACGACGAGTTAGAGCACGTCAAACGATTCCGTTTAAACAGGACGTGCTCTGAGTCGCCTCAGCCACAATAGACATAATTGTCAGTTCGGATCGTCGATCTGCATGTTCTGCGCCAGCGCGATGGCCGCGCGGCGATCGTTTTCACCCGCGAGCGAAAAAGCCTGTTCCTGAAGGGTTTGGATCCAGGTGCAATCCACCGCCGTGCACTTGTCGAGCGCGGCCGTCATGAAGGCGAGTCCCTGCGTCGTCTGGCCTTCCTGGAAAAGCAGATTACCGAAAATCGACATGGCGCCGGCATGGCCGTGCTTGCGTGCCTGATTGAGCCACTTCTTGGCCTGCTGCACATCCGCCCGGCCGCCCTCACCCGCAAGGATCATTTCCGCCAGACGGAACTGGGCCTCAGCCACGCCAAAGGTGGAAGCCACCTGAAAATATAGCTGGCGGGCCTGCGACAGGTCCATCTTTACCGGAGTGCCGGGAATGCCGTGGCGGTAATAATCGGCAAGAGAAAGCAGCGCGTTGACGAAGAAGCCGGTATCCTCGGAGCCCGGCTCGACGCCCTGGCTGGCAATTTCGCTGTAGATCTTGAAAGCTTCGAAGTCGTTCTTGGCAACGCCATCGCCGAAGGCATACATATTGGCAAGCGCCCAGCGCGAGCCGGTATGGCCCTTTTCGGCCGCATAGCGATAGGCCTCTACGGCTTCGTCCTTGTTACCGTTCTTGTAGGCCTTGAAGCCGAACTTGAACAGGTCGAAGGGGCCGGATTCCTTGGTAACGCCTGCGTTGATGTCAAAAGCCAGCACCGGCATTGCGAGCGACGCAAGCAAAAGGCTCATGATGAGCGGCTTTAGAACATGTGCTTCACATTTCAGCATTTAGGCGAACTTCTCTCACTCTTCCCGGCATATAGCCAATACTTGCGGAATACTGCAAAGCTGAACCCCGCCGGGTCGCGATTTTTCGAACACACTGCGTCTTTCCGGCAGCACTTTCCAGCGCACTGCCGGTGGTCATATGCGGTAATTGCTCCAAATTTTCAGTGAGACAGATATAGGCATAATTTCCGGCAATATAACGGCGTTTGACCGCCTGCCGGTCAGCGCCAAACAAGAAACCCGGATCAAATTCCCGTATTACTTGCTTAAACCCTGAATCCAAACCCGTTTTCACTCTTCGCAACTCCGCAGGCCCACATCAAACGCCTGCATGTTCTTCCATCCCCGCGTCCATAAACAGAAGCCAAGCACCTTGTTTGTGGCGGGAAATGGACAGATATGCCCAGATTCCAACGCGGCACCACGCTTGCAGAAAAGTGTTGCCAAATCGTCACAAAACTTTCGGGCTAGAAATTTTTATCGAGCAGGAATCATAGTCGGGAATGAAAAAAGGTCCGGTTGGTAAACCGGACCTTTCTTTTCGTTCAGGTGTGGCGAATGGTATCAGAACTTGACCTTGACGCCCGTAGAGATCGCAGCCACGAGATCGTTGCCGAAGTCGTAGCCCGCCTCATTGCCGCAGGTGAAGCCCGCACCGCAAGGTCCACCGTTGATGGATGAGCTACCGGAGGTCAGGAGGCCGAGAGCACCGGCAACCTTGAACTCGATATTCTTGTTCGGCGAGTAGACGATCTGCGTGCCCAGCGTCCAGGTGTCGGTCTGGGTGCCGATGACCGTCGATGTACCGCGATCCCAGGTCAGGCTCACAGCACCGCTCCACTGCTCGTTGAACTTATGACCAACGCCGCCGGAGATCGTCCAGCCATCACGATAAAACAGATCTAGCGTGTTCAGCGTGTCAGCGCCGCTCGGAACGCAGGGAGACGTCCCTACCGCGCAGAAAGGAATGACCTGAATCTGGCTCCAGTCAGTCCACTTCACCGAACCGAAAGCCAGCCAGTCCGGCGCTATGCCGGATTGCACCTTCAGTTCGATGCTGTCTGGCATCGAAACGGAGCCATAGATCGGCACCAGCTTGCCGCCGTATTTCGCCAGCGTCGGAGAGATGGACGGCGGCGTCTGCGGAACTCCTCTGACGTCGGCGAAACCGGTCAGGTCATGATCGACGGCGCTGTTATAAACAAGGCTCGCCCGGAAGGCGACCTCGGGGATTTCGTAGGCAACGCCGGCGCGCCAACCCCAACCGTCCCCTTCCATCTCAAGTTTGCCGACGCCGCTGAAGCTGGACCAGGCCGGATTGAGGCCAAGAACAGCTGGCCCAAGAACCTGACGGTATTTATAACCGCTGATCTCCTGGTAAAAGCCGCCGCCGATAATCGAGAAGTCGCCCTTGCCAAGATCAAACTTCACACGGCAGGTGGTGGCGTAATTGTGCGACTTTACCTTGGTTTCGATATTGTAGCTTGATCCCTGCCAGATGCCCGGATTGAGGTGCGCGCCCCAAGGCTGCGAATAATCGAACATGCAGTCGCCGAAATCGCCGATTGCCGCCTTGGCGCCGATGCGGGTCGACCAGAAGTTTTCAGAGTCATCTGCGCTCCTTGACCAAGTCGCAGGCAGCGGACCGCTCTTCAGCGGATTGTCACGCGCATTCTCAACCTTGCGCTGTGGCGCAACGAATGTAGCGGAACTGTCGAGAACATAGTCGGACGGGTCGAACAGCAGGTCGATATTGTAGCCACCGCGCTCGAGGCCGCCCGCCAGTGAAGGCGTGACCGCCGCGATGCTGGCTACGAAACATACTGCGCCGCGAAAAAATGCAGTTTTTGCCATCTCTCTCCCCAATCAAGGCAATGTGATCATTGAGAGAGTGAAATGCTTTGCGGCAAATGACAATCTGCCGTGGCGCGGCGCGGTTGCCACCGGATGGCCATTTTTTTACGTAAGTTTTTGATGTTTGGCATCTTACATAATCATTTTAGGCTATTATTCTAATCCAATTAGAAAAAACGACACAAAACGAAACAAACTCCCAATCCGCACCGGAAATGTCGCCAAATAACCACAGTTGGACGTTTCCGAAGAAAATCGCTTATCAGGCCGTTTTTATTGATCTTTTTCGTCTTCCCGCGCGGTTTTGTGCGCCTCGCGGCAGAAATAATCGCGCTATCACGCAGTGCATGATTCGCCATTGCAACGCAGCAATGAATTGAGCCGGCCCTGACAGAACGCAAAACGCCCCGTTTTCACGGGGCGTTTTGATTTTACACGCAACAGGAACCTTATCCTGCTTCGCTGACCCGCTGCAGGGCGGTTCGAAGACTTGTCAGCTGAACTTCCAGTTCCGCCTTACGCTCGCGCTCGGCGGCCACAACCTCCGGATCGGCATTGGCCACGAATTTTTCGTTCGACAGCTTCTTGTCGATGCGTTCCATCTCCGCATCCACCTTGCCGATCGCCTTTTCGAGACGGGCCTTTTCGGCCGCGAGATCGACGAGGTTACCGAGCGGCAGGCAGACCGTGGCCTCACCGATGATGATCTGCGCGGAACCTTTTGGCGCCACATCGGCACCACGGATTTCATCGGCACGCGCCAGGCGCCGGATGGCGGCGGCATGGCGGTCCAGCCGCGCTTCTGTCGAGGTATTGGCACCGACCACCACCAGCGATGCGGTGGCGCCCGGCGGCACGTTCATCTCGGCACGCGTAGAGCGGATGCCCGAAACCAGATCGATCAGCCAGTTGATTTCCGCAGCCGCGGCATCGTCGCGGAATTCCGGAGTCGGCCAGTCGGTAAGGCAGAGAAGATCAGCCCGCTCCTCGCCCTCGCCCGCCGTATGCGCCCACAGCTCTTCCGTCATGAAAGGCATGAAGGGATGCAGGAGCTTGTAGATCTCATCCAGAACATAGGCCGCGCAGGCCTGCGATTCCGCCTTTGCCGCCTCATCCTCGCCACCGAACACGGGCTTGAGCAGTTCCAGGTACCAGTCGCAGAACTGGTTCCAGACGAAACGGTAGAGGATACCGGATGCATCGTTGAACCGGAAGTTCTCAAGAGCCGCCGTCACATCGCGCGCGGTGTTGGCAAGCTCGGTAAGGATCCACCGGTTGATCGTCAGCGATGCGGTTTCGGCCAGGAAATGTGGATCGCGCTTTACACCGTTCATTTCGGCAAAACGCGTGGCGTTCCATAGCTTCGTGCCGAAGTTGCGATAACCGGCGATACGTGCCGGATCGAGTTTCACGTCACGACCCTGCGCCGCCATGATGGCGAGCGTGAAGCGCAGCGCATCCGCACCGTATTCGTCGATCAGTTCCAGGGGATCGATGACGTTGCCCTTGGACTTGGACATCTTCTGGCCGTTCTTGTCGCGAACGAGCGCATGGATGTAGACGGTGCTGAACGGCTCGACCGGATTGCCGGCATCGTCCTTCATGAAATGCAGACCCATCTGCATCATGCGGACGACCCAGAACGGGATGATGTCGAAACCGGTGACAAGCACATTGGTTGGATAATACCGCGCCAGTTCCGGTGTCTTTTCCGGCCAGCCGAGCGTCGAGAACGGCCACAGCGCCGATGAGAACCAAGTATCGAGAACGTCTTCGTCACGGGTCAGAATTTCACCCGGCTTGAAGTTTTCAAGCTTCTCCTCGACCCAGGCCTTCCACGGACCTTCATGGGCGATATAATGCTGGATAGCGGCCTGAAGCGCCTCTTCCTCGGTCTTTTCAACGAAGACCTGCCCGTCAGGGCCGTACCATGCCGGAATCTGGTGTCCCCACCACAATTGCCGCGAGATACACCAGGGCTGGATATTCTCCATCCACTGAAAATAGGTGTTTTCCCAGTTCTTAGGCACGAAATTGGTGCGGCCTTCGCGAACCGAGGCAATGGCCGGCTGAGCCAGCGTCTTGTTGTCCACCCACCACTGGTCGGTGAGGCGCGGCTCGATCGGCACGCCGCCACGGTCGCCATGCGGCACGACGTGCTTGTGCGGCTCGATCTTGTCGAGCAGGCCGGCTTCCTCGAAGATTTCGACGATGACCTTGCGGGCGAAGAAACGATCCTGTCCTTCCAGACGATCCCATGCGCCGTGCAGCGCCGCCGGATGATTGAGGCCCTCGAGGAAATCCTCGTTCTCCTTGATGGAGATCGTCCCATCGATATTCATGACGTTGATGGCGCGCAGACCGCAACGCTTGCCGACCTCGAAATCGTTGAAGTCGTGCGCAGGCGTGATCTTCACGGCGCCCGTTCCGGCCGTCGGATCGGCATAGTCATCGGCAACGATCGGGATCTTGCGGCCAACGATCGGCAGGATGACATGCTTGCCAATGATGCCCTTGTAGCGCTCGTCTTCCGGGTTCACCGCAACACCGGTATCGCCGAGCATGGTTTCTGGCCGCGTGGTAGCAACAACGATGTAATCGCGCGTTTCGAACTCGGTAGGCTTGCCTTCCTCGTCAAATGCGATCGGGTGCTGATAGGTCACACCCTTTTCCAGCGGATAACGGAAGTGCCAAAGGTTGCCCTTCACTTCCAGCTGTTCGACTTCCATGTCGGAAATCGCGGTCTGCAGCTTCGGGTCCCAGTTGACGAGGCGCTTGTCCTTGTAGATCAGGTTCTGCTTGTAAAGGGTGACGAACACCTCGAGAACGGCCTCGGACAGACCCTCATCCATGGTGAAGCGCTCACGCGACCAGTCGCAGGACGCGCCGAGACGCTTCAGCTGGTTGAAGATCAAGCCGCCGGATTCGGCTTTCCATTCCCAGACCTTGTCCACGAAGGCCTCACGGCCCATTTCGCGGCGGCCCGGAAGCTGCTGTTCCATCAGCTTGCGCTCGACGACCATCTGCGTGGCGATGCCCGCATGGTCCATGCCCGGCTGCCACAACACGTCCTTGCCGCGCATGCGCTCGAAGCGGACCAATATGTCCTGAAGCGTGTTGTTGAGCGCATGGCCCATATGCAGGGAGCCGGTGACATTCGGCGGCGGGATGACAATGGTGAAGGTTTCCGCGCCCGGTTTGGCGTTGGCGCCGGCACGAAAAGCGTTCGCCTCGTCCCAGGCTTTGGCGATTTTCGGTTCGACGGATGCGGAATCGTAGGTCTTTTCGAGCATTTCCTGACCTGAATTTTAGAGTTCTTGTGTGGATTTTTTTAAATAAGGATGGATGGTCGAGAGTCAACAGAAACCGACCCGTCAGCGACTATGACCCCATAGCGCCTTCATCTTCAACAAAAAAGCCGCCCCGGTGCCGGAGCGGCCTCTGTTTCATTATCTTGCGCATGTTACAAGACGCGGACGAACAGAGCCTAGCGGCGCGAGCCCCGCGCCACACGTTCGATTTCCTCACGCACGAGACGCTCCACCAGGGTCGGCAGATTGTCTTCCAGCCAGTCCTGCAGCATCGGACGCAGCATTTCGGCGGCCATATCCTCGATCGAGCGTCGTTCGACGCCATCGAAAATTTCCGCAAGTTCGCTGAAGGAACGGGCGATCTGCGCACCGGCAGCCTCGGAAATGAGGTTGAGCGACAAACCGCCCTCTTCCTTGGATTCGGCCAGATCGAATGACGGCATCTCGACAGCAGGTTCCTGCACCGAAATCTCGAAATGATCCTGGGCTACAGGCGTTTCGATGGCGCCACGCAGCGTCAGCTGGTCGAAGCGGTTCTCGAAAGCTGCGCTCTCGACAGCGGCAGCAGCAGCACGATCCTCGGCGGCAAAAGCTGCCGGCTGTTCACTGGTGCTCGCGGCAGCGGCCGCCAGCAGCGGCCGCACATCCGTCGGGCGCTGCGGCGCAGGGCGTTCAACCTGTTGCGCAGCCGAAGGCTGCGGTACGCTGGAGGAATGAGCGGCCGGGGCCGCCTGCGCGGGCTCACGCTGCGCCTGGGCGGCAAATGCCTGCGGCCCCATGGCAGCGTTGCGGTCGGCGGCAGCGCGAACGCGGGCGGCGACATCGGCAAGCGACATGCTTTTCTCGGCCGAGATTTCCTGCTGTTCTGGCGTCTGCTTTTCGGAGGCCGCGGAAAAATCCTGCACCGGCCTTGCGCCAAATGCCTGGTTTGCGGCGGGGGGAAMGCGCGCCGGCGGGCTGATGGCCTCCGTCACGAAGGACGCTTCGCCTGCGCCATCGTCTTCGTCGTCATAGACAGGCGGCAACTGCCCGGAAAACGCGCCGGTAGGCCCGGTCTCGTTGCTTTCGATGATCCGGCGTATGGACGCCAAGATCTCTTCCATGGACGGTTCACGCGCTACGCTTGGCTGAGCCATATCAATCCCCGGTTTCCACTCTCTAGACCGCCTTGCGTCCATACGGACGCCAAAAGGACGCTCCAACATTTTAAATCTGCACACCGTTCCTGTCGAAAATCGCTTCCGGTTTTCGGGCCGATGGCCTGAAAAGGGGTAGAAATACGCACACCCCGAATCACCCTTAGTCTAGGGCAGCATAGTCAGGAACTAAATCACTGATTCGACAAGTTTCGCCGTGATGCACAGCTTTGTGAGAATGGTTTTTTTGGGCAATTGGGTGGGCGAAGCGGGTCTGCCGGTGCGGCACCCGCAAAAATAAACGCCGGGGCGGAAAGTCCACCCCGGCGTCCAAAACAATGATCGCTTTTAAAGATCAGAAAACGAATTCGGCCGCCTTGGCAAAACCGGGCAGAGGCTTGATCGACGCGTTGAAAGAGGTTGCAGCCGAGGTGCTGTTGCCATCGCGACGGTAAACGGTTGCCTTGGCAGCGTTACCGTATCCGACAACGACGAGCAGACGTCCGCCATCGCGCAGCTGGTCGGTCAGTGCCGCCGGCACTTCCTCTACAGAGCCGTTGATGAAAATCAGGTCATAGGGTGCTTCGCCCGCATAACCCTTTTCGAGATCGCCGGTGACAACAGCAACATTGTCATATCCGAGCGAGGCCAGCGTCTCAGTCGCCTCAGCTGCCAGCGTTTCGTCGCATTCGAGCGAAACCACAGAACCGGCGAGCTGGGACAGGATGGCCGCGGTATAACCGGCGCCGCCGCCGACTTCCAGCACCACGTCTTCCTTGGTCACCGCCGCAAGCTGCAAAAGCTTCGCCAGCGGCGAGGCCTTCATGACGTAACGGGCCGGGCGACCATCCCGGGCGGGACAGATCTGCAGATCCTCGTCCACATAGGCAATCTGCCGCACACCCGCCGGCACGAAAGCTTCGCGCGGCACGCTCAAAAACGCCTTCAGCACAGAATGCGACGTCACGTCGGTCGTGCGCAACTGGCTGTCGACCATATTGGCGCGTGCGGTTTCGAAATCCATCATATCGTTATCGCCTCAATTTCGCGGATGCCGGTCGGGAAGCCTCGGCCCCAAAAGCTCAAAACGGCACGGGTCTCCCCTCGCCTTTAAACAATCTCATAATTGCCCAAGCCTGCGCTTTCAAGCGCGGTAAGCCGTAAGTGCTGGAAAAAGCGAAATGGCCGGGATTTTTTAGAACAGCAAGGGCAGCCGATGACCGCAAGGTGGGCCAAAGGTTCAAAAAAACAGGTTCTATTCGGTGAAGTTTTTGGAGGCCTCGCCCGGAATTGAACCGGGGTACAAGGATTTGCAGTCCTCTGCGTCACCACTCCGCCACGAGGCCTCACACGCTCATGAATTCGAGCGATGGCGGGCATTTAGAACGAATCCATTATGCGCGCAAGAGGGTTCGTTCCGAATGTGCTGTTTTTTCCGATCCGATGGACAAAGGGCAATCGACCACGTCCTAAGCCCTTCGGATTCCGACATTTTTTGTATCTCACTCATATTCCAGAAGAAACAATGCCCGCAGCCGGGGCTTTGCGCGGGTGCGGGCAGTCGCTGCATCTTCAATGCGGATCGATCAGATGCGACCCAGCAGAACAAGAACGAGGACGATGACCAGAACCAGTCCGAGGCCACCCGAGGGACCATAACCGTAATTGTGGTAACCCCAGCTTGGCAAAGCACCGATCAGGAAAAGAATGATGAGGATAACGAGAATGGTGCCGATCATGTTTAGCCCTCCATGAATAATAGGTATGCGCTGTATTTAATGATCAAACACGCAAAAAGTTCCGTTTCCTTCATCCGCTTATGGCATGGGCCGGAGAATTCATCTCCAGCCGATTCAACGGGTTAAACGGCATTTGCGGACAATGCGGCGGGTCGTGCGCGCGCACGGCGGCTGCGATTGGCTAGGCACCACGCTCCGCCCCCGGGGTGATCGACCAAGGTAGCGATTTATTCGAGGTAATTTCTCGGTCTATGTATATCGCGTACCGTTCGTCATACTAAATCAAGTCACCCGTTCCCTGAAACTGGCGGGGGACTGGGAGACCTGGTATCACTGGCAGTGCGCCAGGTCTCACCTGTTTCCTTCTTCTCCGGCGATCTTCCCGCCGCACGCAAACCGTTACCCAAACAGGCACACGGACATTTTACCTGCGGCGCTGCACGCCACGCTTGCCTTGCCTCTTTCTCTCCGGTTAGACCCCGGATCGGGAGGGAGAAATGAGAATCATATGTCCGGTTTTGCGAACCTCATCCCGCTTTTCATCTTCGGCCTGCTCGTCTACGCTTTCTTCCGCTGGGTCGCGCGCGACACTCAAAATCCGAGACGAAAGTAGCAGGTGCGAATAGCTCTGCCCTTTATCACTCGCGGGGAACCGTTGCGCCTCCATATCGTTTTCGCAGATGCACTTCGGAGGACAGGATGAAAACGCTCGTATCATTGGCCGCAATCGCGCTTACGCTTGCGGGCTGCACGACCTCAGGCCCGGCCGCTTATGTCGAACCGATCCCCGGCAGCATCACCTATAAGGGCCAGCCGCGCACCAAGCTGACGAAATCGCCGATCGGCAGTACCTTCAGCCACGAGTTCCGCATCGACGGCAGCACGAGGGCGGTGGAAACCTATCGCATTGCGCCCGATCGCTCGCTCGAACTCATAGACCGCCGCATCATTCGCGATTGGCTGTTCGGACGCGACGACTGACCGCACCGCAAGCCAACCGAAACCAATTGCGCATCCTGCTCGCTTGGTTTAGAGCCGGGCACGATAACCAACACGGATGAGCGATGAACACGCGCTGGCAAAAACCCGTCCTGATCGCGTTCGAAACGCCGGGCGACTATACGAGCATGGAGACCACGCAGGCGGCGTCCTGGGCCATGATCGAGGATTGGCCGATAGAGGACGGCGATGCGTTGGACGCGGCGTTGCTGGTCTGCGCCGCCGTCGATGCCGGCAGGAAAAAGCCGGAGGATGCGCGCAAGGCCTTCATCGCCGCCGCAATCGAGGCTGGCCTCGACATCAAGGCCTGACGGCATCAAGACCCATGGTCGAGAATTAAAATGGCGTACTGAGGCGAAACAAGTCAGGACAACAGGTTTAAAGGGTAAAAACAGATGGAAGCTTCTGGAAACATGAAAAAAGCCCTGTTCATATTTCTCCTCTCCTGCCTCGCCATCGGCCTTCTCGGCCACCTCGTGGTCGCCTTCGTCGTTACCGGCTGAAGCACCGATGTCCACTCCGTATTGTGGCGGAGCGGCAGGGCATTAAAATTTCCTAAATTTCATTCTGCTGTTATGGAACCGCGATAAATCTTTTCCGTTCTCTCTTCGATCAACAAGGAGGATTGAAATGCGTGACGGATTGAATGGTTTTCTCGAAATTTCCATGCTCGGCGTCGTGATTGCAAGCTGCCTTTTCATGGTCAACCTGCCGATCTGACCCGCCTTAAAACTCATTCCCTGCGGTACCGGCGACGTTAGATGCCGGGGTAAGAAAATGCGGCCTTTCGGGCCGCATTTCTTTTTCCAGCAATGCAGGCTCAAGCAGAAAGCTTGGCGGCCAGCTTCGCGACATGTGCGCCCTGATAGCGTGCGGCTTCCAGTTCGATAGCAGAAGGCTGACGCGAGCCGTCGCCATCGGTGATGGTGGAGGCGCCATAAGGCGAACCGCCCTTGATTTCATCGACGCCCATCTGGCCCTGGAAGGCATAGGGCAGACCGACAACGGCCATGCCGTGGTGCAGGAAGGTGGGGAGGAAACCAAGGATGGTCGATTCCTGACCGCCGTGCTGCGTGGCCGACGAGGTGAAGGCAGAGCCGACCTTGCCGACAAGCTTGCCGCCGAACCACAGACCGCCGGTCTGGTCCCAGAAATTGCGCATCTGTGAGGCAACAGTGCCGAAGCGGGTGCCAGCGCCGACGATGATGGCATCGTATTCTGCCAGTTCGTCAACAGTCGCGATGGGAGCAGCCTGATCGAGCTTGAAGTGCGAGGATTTGGCGACTTCCTCAGGAACCAGTTCCGGAACGCGCTTGACGACAACTTCCGCGCCGGCAGACTTCACGCCTTCGGCAACGGCATATGCCATCGTCTCGATATGGCCGTAAGATGAATAATAAAGCACCAGAACTTTTGTCATTTTCTTTGTATCCTTAGGGTTAATCGTCTCAGGCGTACCAGCCAGAAGCCTTTTTAAGAACGCGATGATCATTAGTGGTGACCCGTTACAAGCATGTGATGCAAAGGTAGCCCAGAGGCCGGTCCCACACCAGCGGTGCATCCGCATACGCACTGTTCGCAATCAGTGAACGAAACGCCGGAACGTCAACCTTTCATAGATAGACATTTTTTCAAAACCGCTTTGCATTCACCGGGCGGCGGACTAACGTCGGACAAAACAGCTGACGAGTACCCCCATGTCCAATCCCTCACCCACCCCATCTGTCGTGACCGCCGCCATGCTCGCCATCGGCGACGAATTGCTGTCGGGACGCACCAAGGACAAGAATATCGGGCACCTCGCGGATGTGCTCACCATGTCCGGAATAGACTTGAAGGAAGTGCGCATCGTCGCCGACGAGGAGCACGCAATAGTCGAAGCGCTGAATGCGCTGCGCGCCCGCTATGATTATGTCTTCACCTCCGGCGGCATCGGCCCGACCCATGACGACATCACCGCTGATGCGGTATCCGTGGCTTTCGGCCTGCCCTGCGAGCACGATGCCGAGGCTTTGCGGATATTGGGGGACATGTACCGTGTGCGCGAGATGGAATTCACCGAAGCGCGCAAGCGCATGGCCCGCATGCCAAGGGGGGCAAGCCACATCGCCAATCCCGTCTCGGTCGCCCCCGGCTTCGTCATCGGCAACGTCCACGTCATGGCCGGCGTTCCGCAGGTGTTTCAGGCCATGCTGGACAATGTCATGCCAACGCTGCGCACCGGCGCGAAAGTCATGTCGCAGTCGGTGCGCTCTCCCTATGGCGAAGGTGACATCGGCACGCCGCTGACCGCAATCCAGAAAGCGCACCCGGAAACCAGCATCGGCTCCTACCCGAAATATGACGGACAACGCTTTTCGACTGAGATCGTCGTGCGCGCCCGTGATGCCACCGTCCTGAAAGCGGCGGCGGATGCAGTGGCGACGATGATCGAAACCATTGGTCAGGAAAAAACACTGTCGGCCAGCAAGGGCGATGCAACCGCCTGAGACGGAAGCGGATTGACCAAAATCAAGGTGGCACCCGGCAAAGGCAGCCACTCTCCCCAAAACGACGCGTCACCGAGGAGCTAAAAAATGGGTTACAAAACGATACTGGCAGTGATCGACAATGTGGAGAACACGCAAAAGCTCGGCGATTTCGTGGTAAGTCTTGCCAACCAGTTTTCCTCGCATGTGATTGGCCTGCACATGGAAACGCTGGCCGCCGTTCCGCTCGTCGCGCCGATGGAAATTCCCGACCCCGCTACCGTTCAGGTGCTTCAGGACGTGGCGCACAAGGAAACCACGGATGTTGGAAACCTCTTCGAACACACGCTGTCTGCCAATGGCATCTCGCATGAGTGGCGCAGCTTTGTAACCTCGGTGGGTTACGCCTCGTCATCGGCAATCGATAGCGCGCGCTGCGCCGATCTCATCGTCGCCCGCCAGAGCAACTCCTCCGCACTCTCCGACAGCCGCTCGGATATAGACGGCTTTCTCCATGAAAGCGGCCGCCCTGTTCTTCTCGTTCCGCATGTGCTGACGGTTGCCAAACCGGTCAAGCGTGTACTGATCGCCTGGAACGGCTCCCGCGAGGCAACACGCGCCACCTTCGATGCCCTGCCCTTCCTGATTGCAGCCGAGAGCGTCGAGATCTTCTCCGTCGATCAGGCCGAGAGCGAAACGCAATCGTCTGGACTTGCCGGAACCGAACTGGCCGCAACACTCGCCCGCCACGGCGTCAACGTCACGGTAACCTCGCAGGAAAAAATCGCCGGCATCTCGCCGCAGGCGGCTATCGAAAACCGGCTGTCAGACCACAGCATCGACCTTCTGGTCATGGGCGCCTACGGCCATTCCCGCTGGTGGGAACTCCTGTTCGGCGGCGTGACGCGCACGCTGCTCGATTCCATGACGGCGATGACGCTTTTGTCGCGTTAAACACCGGTAGCCGTGGATGAAGCCGCAAGAGCCTGCGCGCAATGCTTGCCTTTTTGCAGGTCTTGCGGCTATTAGCCAAAGCCATCGACAATTTTGACCAGATGGTAGACGACATGTCCCTTCCCGATAAAGCCTTTCCCGTAACCTGGGATCAGTTTCACCGCGACGCCCGCGCGCTTGCGTGGCGTCTTGCCGGCCTTGGCCGGGAGTTCCGGGCGATCGTATGTATCACCCGCGGCGGTCTCGTTCCGGCAGCGATCATTTCCCGCGAGCTGAACATCCGCCTGATCGATACGGTCTGCATCGCCACCCGCCACGATTACGTCAACCAGGGCGACACGATTCTCCTGAAGGGCGTGGCGCCGGAGCTGATGTCCGACGGCGGCGAAGGCGTGCTCGTCGTTGACGATCTGACCGACACCGGCAAGACCGCACTGGAAGTGCGCGAAATGTTGCCGAAGGCGCATTTTGCCTGCGTTTACGCCAAGCCGAAGGGCGTGCCCACCATTGACACCTTCGTCACCGAGGTCAGCCAGGACACCTGGATTTATTTCCCCTGGGACATGGGCTTCACCTATCAGGAACCGATCGCCAAGGGATCGCGCGGCTGATCGCCTGTCGCAACCCAAAACCATGCCTGAAAAGCCGTCCCTTCGGGGCGGTTTTTTTGTGTGGAAATGCTTTTTTGGTAACGGCAAAAAAACACGGAAAAACCGCAGTGTCGCCTTTATGCCGCACCCCGGAAATGCGGGGTTTTCGCTTTCCGCTGCGGAAACCAGCCTCGCGCAAGCTTCAAAGTCTCGCGCCAAGTCACTGATTTTTTTGAACGCTTTTGCTATCCCCGTTTTCCACAGGCGCTGCACACAATATCTTGTGGTTAAAAAACGGTTTCAATCTATGGCTTGACGAATCTATGCCGCAGGAGGAAAGTGACAGTTATGTTGCGGCGGCAACGGACCGGAAAGTAACGAGGCCGGTTCCTTTCAATCTCAGTTCGCAAGTCCAGAAGGGGCGTCCCGACCATCAGGGGGCGGTTCGCCGGTGGATTTTGCGTGCCTTGCGGATACCGCCAAAAACATGACGCGGGGACTGGCGGCAGGAAGCTGTTGATACTATATTTAGTACTCACATGACTCTTGCAGCCGAATAAGCCACGAGATACAGGGATCACATCCAAGGATGAACATCCCTTACAGATCGGCAAAAACCGGCTGCGCGCATAGTTCGCACGGCTGGAACGAATTTTTGCGCCCTTTGCCGGGCGCCCAATGGACGAGGACACGAAACCATGCGCATCGAACGCCGCTTCACGAAGCCCGGCCAATCGTCTTATGCGGAAATCGAATTCCGCAAGGCCGTCAGTGAAATCAAGAACCCGGACGGTTCCATCGTGTTCCGTCTGGCGGATATCGACGTTCCCGCGCAGTTCAGCCAGGTCGCGACTGACGTTCTGGCGCAGAAATATTTCCGCAAGGCCGGCGTGCCGAAGGTGCTTAAGAAGGTTGAGGAAAACGATGTTCCTTCCTTCCTGTGGCGTTCGGTTGCCGATGAGAAGGCCATGAAGGACCTCCCCGAGGGTGAGCGTTATGGCTCCGAAACCGATGCGCGTCAGGTTTTCGACCGCCTTGCCGGCACTTGGACCTACTGGGGCTGGAAGGGCAAATATTTCTCCACCGAGGAAGACGCACTCGCCTTCCGCGACGAGCTTGCCTATATGCTGGCGACCCAGCGTGTAGCCCCCAACAGCCCGCAGTGGTTCAACACCGGCCTGCACTGGGCCTATGGCATCGACGGCCCGGGCCAGGGCCACTTCTACGTCGACCCCTTCACCGGCAAGCTGACCAAGTCCAAGTCCTCTTACGAACATCCGCAGCCGCATGCCTGCTTCATCCAGTCTGTCGAAGACGATCTGGTCAACGAAGGCGGCATCATGGACCTGTGGGTGCGTGAAGCGCGCCTGTTCAAATACGGTTCTGGTACCGGCTCCAACTTCTCCTACCTGCGCGGCGAAGGCGAAAAGCTTTCCGGCGGCGGCAAGTCCTCCGGCCTGATGAGCTTCCTCAAGATCGGCGACCGGGCAGCCGGCGCAATCAAGTCTGGCGGTACCACGCGCCGTGCGGCCAAGATGGTCGTCGTTGATGCCGACCATCCCGATATTGAAGCCTATATCGACTGGAAGGTGAACGAGGAGCAGAAGGTTGCCGCTCTCGTCACCGGTTCCAAGATCGTTGCCAAGCACCTCAAGGCAATCATGAAGGCCTGCGTCAATTGCGAGGCAGATAACGGCGATTGCTTCGACCCGGCCAAGAACCCTGCCCTGAAGCGCGAAATCCGCGCTGCCAAGAAGGACATGGTGCCGGAAAACTACGTCAAGCGCGTCATCCAGTTCGCGCAGCAGGGTTACAAGGACATCCAGTTCAAGACCTACGACACGGATTGGGATTCCGAAGCCTACCTCACGGTTTCAGGCCAGAATTCCAACAACTCCGTATCGCTGAAGGATGACTTCCTGCGCGCTGTTGAAAACGACGGTGACTGGAACCTGACCGCCCGCAAGGACGGCAAGGTCATGAAGACGCTGAAGGCCCGCGACCTATGGGAAAAGATCTCCCACGCCGCCTGGGCATCGGCCGACCCCGGCCTGCACTTCAACACCACCATGAACGACTGGCACACCTCGCCGGCCGAAGGCCCGATCCGCGCTTCCAACCCGTGCTCGGAATATATGTTCCTCGACGACACGGCCTGCAACCTTGCTTCGCTGAACCTGCTTCAGTTCAAGGATCAGGCAACGAAGCGCATCGACATCGCCGATTACGAACATGCGGTTCGCCTGTGGACCGTCGTTCTCGAAGTCTCGGTCATGATGGCGCAGTTCCCATCGCGCCAGATTGCCGAACGCTCCTACGAATACCGCACGCTCGGCCTCGGTTATGCCAATATCGGCGGCCTGCTGATGTCCTCGGGCATTCCCTATGACAGCGACGAAGGCCGCGCCATCGCCGGTGCGTTGACCGCCATCATGACCGGCGTTTCCTATGCCACCTCGGCTGAAATGGCCGGCGAGCTTGGCCCCTTCCCGGGCTTTGCGCCGAACCGCGACAACATGCTGCGCGTCATCCGCAACCACCGCCGCGCCGCCCATGGCCTTTCCTACGGTTATGAAGGCCTGTCGGTGAACCCGGTTGCCCTCATCCATTCCGATTGCACGGATCAGGACCTTGTCGCCCACGCTACCGCCGCCTGGGACAAGGCGCTGGAGCTTGGCGAAAAGCACGGCTACCGCAACGCCCAGACCACCGTCATCGCGCCGACAGGTACGATCGGTCTCGTGATGGATTGCGACACGACCGGCATCGAGCCGGACTTCGCGCTGGTGAAATTCAAGAAGCTCGCCGGCGGCGGCTACTTCAAGATCATCAACCGCGCCGTGCCGGAATCCCTGCGTTCGCTCGGTTATTCGGAAAGCCAGATCGCCGAAATCGAAGCCTATGCCGTTGGCCACGGCAATCTCAACCAGGCACCTGCCATCAATCCCTCGACGCTGAAGGCCAAGGGCTTCACCGATGAGAAGATCGAAGCCGTCAACGGCGCGCTGAAAAGCGCCTTCGACATCAAGTTCGTCTTCAACCAGTGGACGCTGGGCGCCGATTTCCTCAAGGGCACGCTCAAGGTTTCCGACGAGCAGTTGTCCGACATGAGCTTCAACCTGCTGGAGCACCTCGGCTTCAGCAAAAAGGACATTGAAGCGGCCAACGTGCACGTCTGCGGTGCGATGACACTGGAAGGCGCACCGTTCCTCAAGAACGAGCACTTGGCCGTATTCGATTGCGCCAACCCCTGCGGCAAGATCGGCAAGCGTTATCTCTCGGTCGAATCGCATATCCGCATGATGGCGGCAGCACAGCCGTTCATTTCGGGTGCGATCTCCAAGACGATCAACATGCCGAATGATGCAACCGTGGAAGATTGCGGCGCAGCCTACATGCTGTCCTGGAAGCTGGCGCTCAAGGCCAACGCCCTTTACCGCGATGGCTCCAAGCTTTCCCAGCCGCTCAACGCTTCGCTGGTGGAAGATGAGGACGACGAAGACTTCGTTGAAGAACTGATCCAGCAGCCGCTCGCCCAGCAGGCCGTGACGATCACCGAAAAGATCGTCGAGCGCGTCATCGAGCGGGTATCGCGCGAGCGTGAAAAGCTGCCGAACCGCCGTCAGGGTTACACCCAGAAGGCAACGGTCGGCGGTCACAAGGTCTATCTGCGCACCGGCGAATTCGGTGACGGCCGCATCGGCGAAATCTTCATCGACATGCACAAGGAAGGCGCTGCGTTCCGTGCGATGATGAACAACTTCGCCATCGCCATTTCGCTTGGCCTGCAATATGGCGTGCCGCTGGAAGAATATGTGGAGGCCTTTACCTTCACCAAGTTCGAGCCGGCCGGCATGGTGCAGGGCAACGACGCGATCAAGAACGCCACGTCGATCCTTGACTACGTGTTCCGCGAACTCGCCGTCTCCTATCTCGGCCGCCACGACCTCGCCCATGTCGATACGTCTGACTTCTCCAATACCGCACTCGGCAAGGGTATCCAGGAAGGCAAGACCAATCTGCTCTCCACCGGCTGGACACGCGGTTACAAGCCGACGCTGGTTTCCAACAACGAAGGCGAACGTGCTGCTTCCGAACCCAAGGGCTCGGCAACGGCAGCCCCCGCCCGCGCCTCGGCCAACGTCACTTCCTTTGCAGGCTCAGCCGCCCGCAAGCTGGAACCGACAGTCGCGATCTCCACCTCGGAAATCGTCTCCTTCAAGCGCGATTATGAAGAACGCGCCAAGGGACTGGCGGAAGAGATTGCCGAAGAGGTAATCGACGACGTGGTTCAGGAAGCCAAGCAGACCGCCACCGCCCTCTTCTCCGACAAGGCCGCCGCCGACGCGGCATCGGCCAAGGCGGAAGCCAAGAAGAAGGAAAACGAACGCCGCATGCGCTCGATCGCGCAAGGCTATACCGGCAACATGTGCTCGGAATGCCAGAACTTCACGATGGTGCGCAACGGCACCTGCGAGAAGTGCGATACTTGCGGTGCGACGAGCGGTTGCAGCTGAGCCAACGGCTTTGATAGCATAAAATCTAACTTTTCCAGGCGCTTAGGCGCCTGGAAATTGATGACGAGAACAAAAAGTGAATATCGCAGTATTCATTTGGTGGCATGCCCGTCGATCCTTCTTCAGACATGTCCAACTCGGCAAACGATGCTTTGTTATTGAACCCAACTTCCGACGTATTGGTTATCGCAAGATATTAGAGGTAGAAAGCAAGTGGGTTTATTCGATGGAATTTTGGGTCATGGTACAACCGTGGACCCGAGAGAACTGGAAAAACGTCTAAGCGGTGTCCTAATTGACGGTGAGCAACCACAACTCGCTTTCAAGCTAATTCGCGATTTTTTCGTTTTCACTCAGCATCGCGTCATACTTGTCGATATCCAAGGTATTACGGGCAGCAAAGTCGACTATATGTCCATTCCGTACAAAGCTGTCACTCGCTTCTCCGTCGAGACAGCAGGAACATTCGACTTGGATGCGGAACTTAAAATCTGGGTATCTGGGTCGAGCCAGCCGATTACAAAGACCCTCAAGAAGGGAACAGATGTTCGAGGTATTCAGCGAGCGCTTGCAACAGGTATACTTCGATAGTCTAAGCTCAGGCCGCACTTCAAAAAGGCGCGGCCTGACGCGCCTCACCCCACAAAATCAAACAGCAGCTTCACATTCAGCGCTGCAATTACCACCGCGATAAGCCATGCAAACGCCGAGAGCCATCGCGGGGCGCACAGTTCGCCCATTTTGGCGCGGTCAGCGGTGAACATGACCAGCGGGAAGACGGCGAAGGAAAGTTGCAGGCTTAGGACCACCTGCGTCAGTATCAGCAGTTGAGACGTGCCGCTTTCGCCGAAGGCGATGGTGACGCCGGCGGCGGGGATGATGGCGATGCCTCGGGTGATGAGGCGGCGCAGCCACGGGGCAAGCCGCATCTTGAGGAAGCCTTCCATCACGATCTGGCCCGCAAGCGTTGCCGTGACGGTGGAGTTGATGCCACAGCACAAAAGCGCCACCCCGAACAGCGTCGGCGCAATCGCAAGGCCAAGCAGCGGCGCGAGCAGACTATGCGCTTCACCCAGTTCGGCAACATTCGTCTGACCCGTTTTGTTGAAGGTCGCCGCTGCAAGGATGAGGATCGCGGCATTGATGACGAGAGCAAACGTCAGGGCAATGGTTGAATCGAGTGTCGCGAATTTGAGCGCCTCGCGTTTTTCGGCCAGCGTCTCGCCGATGGCGCGCGTCTGCACGATCCCTGAATGCAGATAGAGATTATGCGGCATCACCGTCGCGCCCAGAATGCCAAGCGCCAGATAGAGCATCTCGGGGTTGGTGACGATCTCCGTCGTCGGCGCAAAACCACGAATCACCTGGCTCCAGTCGGGATCGGCCAGCGCCAGCTGAATGGCGAAACACACCGCGATGACGCCGAGAAGCGTGATGACAAGCGCCTCCACCCAGCGGAAGCCAAGCCTTTGCAGATAAAGGATCAGGAACACGTCAAGCGCCGTGATGAGGACGCCAAGTTCGAGCGGAATGCCGAAAATCAGGTTGAGGCCGATAGCCGTCCCGATGACCTCGGCGATATCAGTCGCGATGATTGCGATTTCGGCCAGCAGCCAGAGGACCATCGCCACCGGTTTCGGATAGGCATCGCGACAGGCCTGCGCCAGATCGCGCCCGGAAGCAATCGCCAGACGGGCACAGAGCGCCTGTAGAACGACGGCCATGATGTTCGATATCAACGCCACCGTCAGCAGCGTGTAGCCAAACTTGGAACCGCCGGCGAGCGACGTTGCCCAGTTGCCGGGGTCCATGTAACCGACCGCGACGAGATATCCGGGTCCGAAGAACGCCATCGCCCGGCGAAACGTACCGGCATTCGGGCTTATCTTGATCGAGCTGTGAACGTCGGACAGCGAGAGATCGTCGCCATTCCGCCGCCATCCAAAGACAGGCTTGTCCATCTTGCGAACTTTCAAATGGAAATAGAATTAATGCAATTGCAAATCATTCGCATAAAAGGGTGTGGACTGGCAAGTGGAGTTTCGAAGCTGTGTGCCGGCGCGAGAGGCCGCAGTAACATTCGGCCTGAACGCAAGCACCGGCGCAACGCTTCATGGATTTAATGAAATGAGACCCCTCCTCGGTCATTCCAGCCTTAAGCCGGAAGCCAGCAAGCCAAAGTCTCTGGGCTGAAAAGACTCTTCTCCGTCGTGTAGTGACCAGCGAACAAGGGGGACCCACGGCCAATCCTACCGCGAAACCTCACGGCGTTGTCATCGCCTCTGCCCCGCCATTGCGGAACAGCCGCGTGCATGCCCGCGTTTGTCTGTCACGAAGCGACAATAGTCCGGGGAAGTTCATGCGAGACGGCAATAAATTCAGCGTGGCGAACCAGCCTTACCGGTGGCCGAAATATATCATGGCGCAGCGAAGGCCGCGCGACTGGCTGATGACCATCAGCGGCGTGGTGCTGCTGGTCATCGTCGCCGCCGCTGTCGCCATGGGTTATCTCGTCACCAGCCATCCCGGCAAGCCCGAGCCGAATACCGGCATCATCGAGGAAAACGCAGCGGAGAACGCCTGATATGCGGCGCAAGATGCGCCGCTTAACTCAGACCCTGAAGATGCCCGCTGAACTGCGCCTCATGCAGGCGGCTGTAATGGCCCTTGGCGGCCAGAAGCTCGGCATGGGCGCCAGTTTCGGCAATACCCGTCTGGTCCACCACAACGATGCGTGACGCATCGCGGATCGTTGCCAGCCGGTGGGCGATGACGAGCGTTGTGCGGCCCTTGGCAAGCTCCGTCAGCGATTGCTGGATGGCCCGCTCGGTCTCGGTATCCAGCGCCGAGGTCGCCTCGTCGAGAATAAGGATAGGCGGGTTCTTGAGGAACATGCGGGCGATGGCAAGACGCTGTTTCTGACCACCGGAAAGTTTCACGCCACGCTCACCGATGACGGTGTCGAGCCCCATCGGCATCGCTTCGATGACGCCATCGAGCCGGGCACGCCGCGCCGCATCCATGATTTCGACATCGGAAGCGCCGAGCCGGCCATATTCGATATTCTCGCGGATCGTGCCGCCAAACAGGAACACATCCTGCTGCACGATTCCGATCTGGTTGCGCAGCGAGGCAAGCTTCATCTTGCGGATATCGATGCCGTCAATGGTGATCGAACCGCTGGTGACATCATAAAAGCGCGGCAGCAGCGAGCAAAGCGTCGTTTTGCCCGCCCCCGAAGGCCCGACGAAGGCCACCGTCTCGCCCGCATTGATCTTCAGGTCGATATTGTCGAGAACCTGCTTGCCCTCGGCATAACCGAAACCAACATGGCGATATTCAATGGCGCCGGAAAGCGCCGGTGCCTCGATCGCATCCGGTGCGTCGACGATATCCGGCGCCGTGTCCAGAAGCTCGGTAAAGCGGCGAAAACCGGCAATGCCCTTCGGATAGGTTTCGATGACAGAGTTGATCTTCTCCACCGGGCGGAAAAACACGCCGACCAGCAGCAGGAAGCCAACGAAGCCGCCTTCCGTMAGGCCGCCATGCAGCACGAACCAGGCGCCGCAGATCATCACGATCATCTGCGTCAGCCGCATGCTCATGTAGCTGAGCGAAGTGCTGGCAGCCATGATCTTGTAGGCATCCAGCTTCGTGCGGCGGTATTTCTGGTTGTCCTTCTCAAACAGCGCGCGTTCGTGGTCCTCATTGGCAAAGGCCTGCACCACCCGCATGCCACCGACATTTTCCTCGATACGGGCGTTGAAATCGCCTACCCGACCATAGAGCGCGCGAAAGTTCTGCGTCATTCGGCCACCGTAACGGCTCGTCACCCAGGCGGTGACAGGCACGACGGCGGCGGTGACAAGTGCCAGCGGCACATTGACCGACAGCATCAGCAGGAATGCGCCGATGAAGGTCATGATGGCGATGAACAGATCCTCGGGGCCGTGATGGGCTACCTCGCCGATCTCTTCCAGATCCTTCGTCAGCCGCCCGACCAGATGGCCGGTCTTCTGGTTGTCGAAATAACGGAAGGACAGCTTCTGCAGGTGATCGAAAGCCAGACGCCGCATGTCGGTCTCGATATTGATGCCGAGCATATGTCCCCAATAGGTGACGGTCGCCATCAACCCAGTATTCAGCACATAGATGACGAGCAACCCGACGGAGGCGGCAAGGATGATGCCCCATTCGCCACCCGGCAGCAGCACGTCCACAAAGGCCTTCACCGCCATCGGAAAGCCGAGTTCGAGCACGCCCGACAGAACCGCGCAGGAAAAATCGAGAATGAACAGACCGCGATAGGGACGGTAATAGGCGAAGAAACGGCGCAGCATGGCGTGACCTGAAGAGCGGGCGCGGCAAGCGGAGGCCGCAATAAAAACGGAGTTCAATTGTCATATTTCAATGCGCGCGCCAAGACCGATGTTCTATTTTTACCAAAATCGTTCAATAGGCTGAGCGATAAACACACAACGGTAATGTGATACGGCTATATTGCACTTATATGTATTGGTGTGACAGAGTGAATGCACCCTTCGGGGAGAATGCGAGAAAGAGCCTGCCGTGAGTAATATTGACAGCCGTAAGCCCAGTGGCGAACCGAGATGGCTTGGTCCTGCAAGCCCGACGCGGATCGCCCTGATCCCGCCAATATCGGCTGCGCGCTGGCTGCTGGTTCTCGTCGCCCTTGCGGGCATCTACTTCTTCCACGGCTTTCTCGTTCCGGTTCTGGCCGCCCTTGTCATCGGCTTCGCCAGCTGGCCGGTCTATACGCGGCTTCTGCGGCAGGTGGGCGGCAACACCACGCTCGGCGCCTCCATCGCCATCATCCTCATCCTCACCTTCCTCGTGGTGCCGATTTTCATCGCCGCTTCCTATACGGCCAGCGAAATCCGCGAATGGTTCGGCTGGGCGGTGCATGTCAACAAGGTGGGCGCACCCGTGCCAGACTGGATCGCGGCGCTGCCCGGCGTAGGCTCCTGGCTCGGCGAGCAGTGGGTGAAATATATCGGCACACCGGGTGCGATCGGCGAAGTGATCCAGCTCGTCAGCGGTGCCAATATCGGCAATATCTACCGGGCGATCCTCGCCGCGGGCAACGGCGCGTTCCACCTCGTGCTGACCCTGCTGTTCATGTTGATCGCGCTGTTCTTTGTCTATCGCAACGGTGCCGGCTTCTCCCATCAGGTCGATCTTGTGGGAGAACGCATCCTGCCGACGCGGTGGGAGCGCATTTCCCGCGTCGTGCCAGCCACCATCAGCTCCACCGTCACCGGCATGACATTGATCGCCATCGGCGAAGGCATAATCCTCGGCATCGCCTACTGGATTGCCGGCGTCCCCTCGCCCGTCACACTCGGCGTGCTCACCGGTGTCATGGCGCTCATCCCGGGCGGCGCGCCGCTCTCTTTCACTCTCGTATCGATCTATCTGGTCGCCAGCGGCTCTCCCGCTTATGGCCTGGGGCTATTCATCTGGGGTTCGGTAGAGCTTTTCATCGTCGACAAGACCATCCGTCCGAAACTCGTCGGCGGCCCGATCAAGCTGCCTTTCCTGCCGACCTTTTTCGGCCTCGTCGGCGGCGTCAAGAGCATGGGCTTCCTCGGCCTCTTCATCGGCCCGGTGCTGATGGCGCTGCTGGTAGCAATCTGGCGGGAATGGGTGCGAGAGGTGGAAATCTCCACTGGCGCCACCGTCGACGTTCCGCCGACCCCTACAGCTGAAAATGACCCGCTCGACGACATCGTTGCGCGTGAAGAGGATAGCAACGAAGCGACGGCGTTCCGAAAAGCAGCGTCTTAAACCTCGTCTTCGTCATGCTCGGGCCTGTCCCTGGCATCTGCAACCCAACGATGTTACCAGACATCGGCAGATCCCCGGCACGACGCCGAGGATGACATCGCCAAGGGCGGCATCGAGTGTTCTGCAAAGCGCGCCGATAGCGCCCGCCTCGCCTTTAAAGCGTCTTCTCCATGAACAGGCTGAGCGGGTCCGGCTTATAAGGCGCAAACGCCTCTATCTCGACAAACCCCGCCTTGCGGTAAAGACCGATCGCCTCCGGCTGGCTGATGCCGGTTTCAAGCCGGATGGCGGTAAGCCCTAGCTCGGCGCCGCGCGCAATGAGCGTATCCATGATCAGCTTGCCGATCCGCAATCCCCTCGCCTCCGGATCGACGAACATGCGCTTGACCTCCGCCGTACCGTCACCCGCCTCCACCAGCGCGCCGCAGCCAACGACACGGCCATCATGCCGCGCCACGAAAAAGGAGACATTGTCCTTTTCCAGCTGGCCGATATCGACCAGATGATTGCTTTCGGCGGGATAAAGCGATGCCATATAGACGTTAGACAGATCGATAAGGCGCAGAACCGCTTCCTGCCGGGGTGTTTCAAGCTTGATTTCGGGGGCCAATGCGATGCCTGCTTTCTCTCAAAAAAATGCGTATTTCGTCGTAATGTCACTGCAATCGAGATAGATGAGTTTTTAGAGCATAATTCCCGACAGAGGCAACACACACCATGAAAACAGCCCTCGTTCTCATGACCTTCCTAGGCTGTGACGACACCGCCACCGATTGCCATTACCTCGCCACCTCGCAGCAGCGCTGGACGAGCATCGAACTATGCGACGCCGTGTCGGAGGAAGAGCTGGAACGTTTCGCAAATGCGTCCTACCCGGTCGTGGTGGCCGTGTGCCAGACACCGGGCGAGCAGACGCCCCAGACTGCGGGCAACGCGCCCGCAACGCAGCCTCCCGCCGCCACGGCCCCGGCCGGAACAGAGGAGCCATCGGCACAGGTCACGCAAAAGGAAGAAGAGAGCCTGACAAAACAGGCGATCAGCCGCGTCAGCCGCATCCTGCCTTCCACTGAAGGCGTGAAGCACCTGCTCGGAACGCCGGTCAGAATGGTGGAAAACAGCTATTCGTGGATTGCCAAGCGGTTCGAGAAGTAGGCCTCAGGCAGCCTCGACCGTCAGCGCTTCCGCATAGTGCCGCGCTTTCTGCCGCTCCTCGGCAATGGTCAGTTTACGCACGGCGTGCAAGAGTTCGAAAAGCGTTTCGGAACCATCGACGCTGCTGAAATGCGCAAGAAGTTCGGCCGATACAGAGGCTGCGGCCTGCGACAGATGCGATCGGGCGGCGCGGCGCCACATCAGCGTCGCCTCAATGAAGACATCAACCACATCGCCCAAAAGACCGACGGACTGGAACAGCGCCTTCAGCGCGTGCGGCCGTCCGGTCGCCAGAATGGCGCGCACCTTGCGGTCGTCGAGACCTGAGAGATTGACCATCGCCGCCGTGAAAAACTCCAGCCTGCCCGAACAGACGGCATGGATGAGAAGCGCCGGTGTCAGTTCCAGCCTTTGCCGCAGATGCTCCACCAGCGCCGGCAACTCCGGCGACGAAACATTGGCGGCGATGAGGATGGTGGCGGAATCTTCCGCTTCGCGGAAAATACTGTCGGCGCGGTTGCGCGCGATCAGGGCATGAACCAGCGCCGAACCTGCCAGGGCCTCGCTGACGCGCGCCATCAGAAGATGGCGGGTATCGGCGGGCAGCACCTCTCGGCACAGCAGCAGGTCGCGAATGTCGGCGTTGCAGCCATGCCGCTCGGCAATGCGGCGCAGCGAAAACGGTGTGATGAAGGCGTCGTCGTTCTCTAGAAGGATCATCGTTTCCGGCAGATCACCGACTTCGGCAAGTGCTGCGCAGACACCGCGCGGCAGGCCCCGCCTTGCCGCAATGAAGGCGCGTGTTAGGCTTTCACCGCGCCCGGCGAGATCGACCAGATCGGCCTCGCCAAGAACCGGCGAGCGGGCAATCACGGTGCAGGCAATCTCCGGCTGGTCTTCGGCAAGCGAAACGAGAATGGCGCGCGGCGCATCGGGATCATCCGCCAGCGCCTCGGCAAGTGCCAGCCGCACGCGCGGAGATGGGTCGTCAAGAAGATAGGTCATCGCCATATAGGCGGCGTCACGGTTCTCCCGCGCCATGTCTGAATGCAGATAGGCACGGCCAAGCGCATTGGCGGCCTTCGCCCGCTCGGTCGATCCAGCCTTTTCAGACCAGCGAAGAAATGCCTGTACGATCACCTGAGCCTCGAAACACATTCGCAACAATGGACGACGGCATCATTGCCGCCGCCATGTATAAAACTCTAGGCGCAAATAGTTTACGTTTGGTTCACCATAAAATTTAACAGTTGCCGGCGAAGAAGTTCTACGGCGCAGTAGACGGACGCTTCAACTGAAACACGTCGCTGCCGCCGTCGCAGTAGTCCATGTAACCCATACGGGCCACCGGACGTGCCAGTCCCATATCGATGCGACCATCACGAATGATCGCATCGTCGATGTGAATAGCCATGACCTGCCCGATCACCATCCAGGAATCCGCCGGCGTGCCGTCGATGTCCTTCAGCTGGATGATCTCGGTCACGCGGCATTCCAGAACGGCCAGCGCCTCCCCCACGAAAGGCGCATCCACCACCCGCCCGTCAACGGCAGTCAGACCGGCAAGCCGGAACTCGTCGACATCATAGTTCACCGGCGCGGAAGACGCGTTCATCCGGTCGACGAGGTGGCGGCTGACGAGGTTGGCGGTGAAGACACCGGTCTCCTCTACATTGCGAAGGCTGTCCTTGCGCCCGCTGGAGGAGAACATCACCAGCTTCGGCCGGTCCGAAATCGCGTTGAAAAACGAATAGGGCGACAGGTTGAAAGAGCCGTCCCGGCCTTTAGAACCAATCCAGCCGATCGGCCGGGGCGCGACGATAGCCTTGAACGGATCATGCGGCAGGCCGTGCTGGTTGGTGTCGGTGGTGTAGAACATCAGACATCCCCAACCCAGGTTACCACATCCGCAAGCTCCGGCCGTGGCCGCTCCACAAGCGGGAATGTCGTTGAGCCGATATGAATATATCCGGCGACCTTCTCGTCTGCGGCAATCCCCAGTTCCGACAGGAAGGCCGGGTCGAAGGCAAGCCATTCCGTCAGCCAGTTCGCCGCATAACCATTGGCGTTGGCGGCGAAGATGAGATTGAGGCACACCGCACCGGCGGACATGACCTGTTCCCATTCCGGAATCTTGAAATGCGGCTTGGCGGTGCTGATGACGGCGATGACGACGGGAGCGCGCGTGAAGCGGGTGCGCTCCGCGTCCTGCTGCTGCAGGTCCAGTTCCGGGTTCTTCTCTAGCGCGATCCGGAGCGCTTCTTCCCCCAGACGCACGCGGTCTTCGCCGCGATAAACGATGAAGCGCCACGGCGCCAGTTTGCCATGGTCAGGCACGCGCACGGCAAGGCGCAGGATTTCCTCGATTTCCGCTTTCGATGGCCCCGGCTCAGCAAGTTGCAGGGCGGGGGTGGAGCGGCGAACCTTGAGATAGTCGAGGAGCTTGATGTCACTTGTCATGATCAAAATTCTTCCATTGTGCTGTCATCGCGAAATTATGGGCCTTGAAATAGCCACGGCATTGGTTTTGAAGTGATGCGGGAAAATCAAGAAGTCAATCGGTATCGAAAATGTCGGCAATCAAAATCGCGGCACGTCTGGCCATTGCGTTCGCCGCGATCGGCGTTTTATCACAGGCAGCCTTTTCGCAAGACGCTTTCAAGGACTTCAAGCAGCTTGGCGGCACGCCTAAAATGCCGAAACTCAATGCTTTCACCGCTCCTACCGCCCCGAATGCCCCCGCAAGCACCGCCCGTGATATCGACATGGAAGCGAAACTGACGAGTGAAGGCGAAGCGGTGAAGGAAGGCCTTTCCTGGCGCGTCTTCAGCCCCATTCCGGGCGCTGACGGCAAGTTGCCGATGCTGGCAAGCTCCGAGGGTGGTTCGGCGCAGTTCCATCTGGTACCCGGCGAATATTTCGTCAACGTTGCCTTCGGGCGCGCAGGTGTTACCAAGAAACTCAATGTTCCGAGCTCCGGTAATGTCCAGAAACAGGTGCTGATTCTCGACGCTGGCGGTTTCGTTCTGAATGCGATCGCGGGTTCCGACAAACAGATCTCCGCTAACCAGCTCAAATTTTCCGTCTATTCCTCCGACGCCCGACCGGATGGCGAGCGCGGCCTTGTCATGGCCGACATCAAGCCCAACACCGTCGTTCGCCTCAATGCCGGCACCTATCATGTCGTTTCCGAATACGGCAACGTCAATGCGGTGGTGCGCGCCGATATTCAGGTGGAGGCAGGCAAGCTGACCGAAGCGACCCTGCAGCATCAGGCGGCACAGATCACGCTCAAGCTCGTCTCCGAACAGGGCGGCGAAGCCATTGCCGATACGGCTTGGTCGGTGCTGAACGGCGGCGGCGACGTTGTGAACGAAAGCGTCAGCGCGTTTTCGACCATGGTTCTGGCGGAAGGCGAATATACCGCCATGGCCCGCAACAAGGACAAGGTCTACCAGCGCAACTTCAAGGTCACGTCAGGCCGGGACGCCGATGTGGAAGTGCTGATGAAGGATCAGGCGCCAGAAGACATGACCGGCGATTTCGAATAGGCGTCAATACCCTCAGCCAGTAACGAAAACGGCCCCCGAAGGGGCCGTTGTTTTTTGTCACGCAACCTGCTTCTTCGCCGCAAGCTTGCGCTTCACATCCGGCGGCGTCGCCTCTTCCACGAGGCTTGTAATCGCGTCTTCGAGCGACATCGGCGTCTGGTTCTGGGAACCGAGACGGCGGATGTTGACAGTGCGCTCTTCCGCTTCCTTGCGTCCGCAGACGATGATGACCGGCACCTTGGTCACCGAGTGCTCGCGGACCTTGTAGTTGATCTTCTCGTTGCGGAAGTCGGTTTCGACAGCCATGCCCGCCTCGCGCAGTGCTTCGGCAACCTCGCGGCCATAATCGTCCGCATCCGAGGTGATCGTCGCGACCACGACCTGAAGCGGCGCGAACCACAATGGCATGTGACCGGCAAAGTTCTCGATCAGGATACCAAGGAAGCGCTCCATCGAGCCGCAGATGGCGCGATGGATCATCACCGGCTGCGTCTTTTCGGAGTTCTGGTCGATGTAGAAGGCGCCGAAACGTTCCGGCAGGTTGAAGTCCACCTGCGTCGTGCCGCACTGCCATTCACGACCGATGGCATCCTTCAGCGTATATTCGAACTTTGGCCCGTAGAAAGCGCCCTCGCCCGGCAGAATGCCGGTCTTGATGCGGCCGCCGGACTGTTCCTCGATGGTCTTCAGAACCTCCATCATGACGCTTTCGGCACGGTCCCAGAGATCGTCGGAACCGACACGCTTTTCCGGACGGGTAGAAAGCTTGACGACGATCTCGCTGAAACCGAAATCCTCATAGACCGAGAGGATCAGGTCGTTGATGCGCAGGCATTCCGCCGCCATCTGCTCTTCCGTGCAGAAGACATGCGCATCGTCCTGCGTGAAGCCGCGAACGCGCATCAGGCCATGCAGTGCACCTGAAGCCTCGTAGCGATGGACATTGCCAAATTCAGCAAGGCGAACGGGCATTTCGCGGTAAGACTTCAAGCCATGCTTGAAGATCTGCACGTGGCCGGGGCAGTTCATCGGCTTCAAGGCAAAGACGCGCTGGTCCGCATCCTCGTCATCGGGATGGGTAAAGGCATGGGCGGATTTCACCGCGAACATGTTTTCCTGATACCAGCCCCAGTGACCTGAGGTTTCCCACAACGACTTGTCCAGCACCTGCGGCGCGTTGACTTCCTGATAGGTATTGGCAAGTCGACGGCGCATATAGGCCGTCAGCGTCTGGAACATGCGCCAGCCCTTGCCGTGCCAGAAGACCACGCCCGGACCTTCTTCCTGGAAATGGAACAGGTCCATTTCCCGGCCAAGACGGCGGTGGTCGCGCTTTTCGGCTTCGGCCAGAATGTGCAGGTAATTGTCCAGCTCTTCCTGGGTCGCCCAGGCGGTGCCGTAGATGCGCGACAGCATCGCATTGTTGCTGTCACCACGCCAATAGGCGCCGGCCACTTTCATCAGCTTGAAGGCCGTACCGACCTGACCCGTGGACGCCATATGCGGGCCGCGGCAAAGATCGAACCAGTCGCCCTGATAATAGATCTTCAGGTCCTGACCTTCGGGAATGGCATCAACCAACTCGACCTTGTAGTTTTCACCCTTTGCGGCAAACACTTCCTTGGCCTTCTCGCGCGACCAGACTTCGCGGGTAAACGGCTTGTTGCGCTGAATGATCTCCTTCATCCGCTTTTCTATCTTCGGCAGATCTTCGGGCGTAAAAGGTTCGTTCTTGGCAAAGTCGTAATAGAAGCCGTTCTCGATGACAGGGCCGATCGTCACCTGCGTGCCGGGCCACAACTCCTGCACGGCCTCGGCCATGACGTGGGCGGCATCGTGGCGGATGAGTTCCAGCGCGCGGCTGTCCTCACGCGTGACGATTTCTATCTTGCCATCGGTGATTGCCTCGGACAAATCGCGCACGGTGCCATCAAGCGCAATGGCGACAGCCTTCTTCGCAAGCGATTTGGAGATGGATTCGGCCACCTCGCGGCCGGTCGTGCCGGCGGGATAGCTGCGTACGGAACCATCGGGAAATGTAAGGGAAACGGTTTGTGACATCGTCGAATGCTCCTGATCCAGTCCCGCCAACGAATGCGGGTGGTGTTGGAATAAAAAAGAATGCCCTCTTTCGGAGATGGGCAGGCAGGCTGATAAAGAATTTTGCCGTTCCAGTCAAAGGTGAACGGCGGCTCAGCGAAGCATTTCGGCAATTCCATTGACGGTATTGGCGTTGCGGGTCGTGCCGATGCCGAGCTTCTTCGTGGTCAGCGCAGAGAGAAGCCGGCTTTCGCTTGGCTTGCCGCAAAAGTCGATCCACAGGTCACCGCCGACAATGGCGATCTTTTCCTTCTGGCGGTACTTCTCCAAGAGTCCAAGATAATCCCCGGCAAGCGGCTTGCGCATCACCCTTACGCAGACATCCGGTGGATTGCCATCCGGAAACGGGTTTGTGGCAGTCAGGGCAAGCCAATCAGGCGCTGAGCGAACGAGAATATCGACGTGTTTGCCGAACCGTTTTTCAAAGGCGCGCTCCAACGCATCCTCGATTTCGCAGACAGGCGCCTCCGGTGCACGGAAGACCAGATTTCCGGTCGCAACCAGCGTCCTGCATTCCTCAAAGCCCAGCTCCTGCGCCATTTCACGCAGATCGGCCATGATGAGCCGCTTGCCCGCCCCGAGCACGATGCTGTGCAGAAGAGCGACATAGGTCATTGATGCAGCATCCAGTATCGCCAGGGCGTCCACCAGTGCTTGTCAGCGCCAAGCGTTTCCGGCACGGGGTCCAGCCCGCTGGTGCCGCCCGGACCGCAACGCGCGACGCGAAACAGCGTCATCCACCCGCCCGGCCAAAGTCCGTGGCGGGCGATCGCCTCGTAGCCATATTCGGAACAGGTGGGAATGTGGCGGCAGGAATTGCCGACGAAACCCGACAAAGTCAGCTGATAGAGGCGGATGAAGCCAACACCGAAAAGACGGCCTGGGGTCTTCGCAAAGACTCCCCCCCAGTTGCGGGATCGCCCGACCTTCTCCCCTGTCTTCTGATGTCCGCAGTCCGGTTCACCGCACATCGCCTAACCCGCAGCGTTCAGAACCGGCCGGGCTTCGATCTGGTCGAGAGCATCGACCACTGCTTCGAAGGTCAGCATGGTCGAGGCGTGGCGTGCCTTGAAATCCCGGACGGGTGAAAGCACCCGCATATCCTCGAAACGGCCCGTTGGCCCCTCGCCGCCCTGTTTCAGCATGGCAAGCATGTCTTCCCGCGCCTGCCGGATCTCACCGCTGGAAGCGCCGACGACATGATGCGCCATGATCGAGGCGGATGCCTGGCCGAGCGCGCACGCGCGAACCTCATGTGAAAAAGCCGTGACGATGCCGCCTTCCACCTTCAGATAGACCTTGAGTTTGGAGCCGCACAGCCGCGAGTGTTTTTCAGCGCTCGCATCGGCATCATCAAGCACGCCGGTCAGCGGAATATTTCCGGCAAATTCCAGAATTCGGTTGTTGTAGATATCGTCCATCATCAGGTATCCGGCGTTCAAGAATGCCCAAAAACGGGACAGGATATTTTTTTCAAACACAGCGTTTGTCGCAGTGGAGCTTTCCTGCCCTTCATTCCCATTATATGCTAACGAGCTTTCTGGACATCAAGCCGATATGAAATTAACGGCTCCGATACCGAAATATCAGCATCGGCCTTGCCAAAATGCTGTAAAACAACCAGATAGCAGCAACGGTGGACGAAGTCCCCGCTACGAAAAACAAAGTTCAGGTGCGGCCTTGACCCGCATCGGGAGAGACGGAATGGATGCGATCGTGAAGAATTTCCCCGGCGCTGGCGCAAAACCCGATGTGGCAGAGGCTCGCCCAAGCCAGACGGAAGCGGAAGAAGCAGTGCGCGTTCTTCTGCGCTGGGCAGGAGAAAATCCCGCCCGCGAAGGACTCCTGGACACGCCGAAGCGCGTTGCCAAGGCCTATCGCGAACTCTTCGCCGGTTACGAGCTGAACGTCCAGGACGTTCTCGGCACGACCTTCGAGGAAGTTGGCGGTTATGACGATGTGGTGCTGGTGCGCGACATCCCCTTCTTCTCCCATTGCGAACACCACATGGTTCCGATCGTCGGCAAGGCGCATGTCGCCTATCTTCCGGCCGGGCGCGTGCTCGGCCTGTCGAAGATCGCCCGTGTCGTCGAAATCTTTGGCCGCCGCCTGCAGACGCAGGAAAACATGACCGCGCAGATCGCAAGATCCATCGAGGAAACTCTGAAGCCCCGCGGCGTGGCCGTCATGATCGACGCCGAACATATGTGCATGTCCATGCGCGGCGTAAACAAGCAGGGGTCCACGACCCTCACCACCAGCTTCACCGGCACCTTCAAGAACGACCCGGCCGAGCAGGTGCGCTTCATGACCATGGTGCGGAACCGCTAACGGTTCCGCTTTTTCCCCGGGGTAGCAATGTCCATTTCGTTTCCGTCTGCGCCTGCGGACAAGGAAGTGCTTGAAAATTCAGGTCTCTTCTCACCGAAATTCGATGCCCACGGCCTTGTCACCGCCGTGGTCACCGATGCGCGTGATGGTGAATTGCTGATGGTCGCCCATATGAATGCGCAAGCCCTGTCGCTGACGCTGGAAACGGGCATCGCCCACTATTACAGCCGCTCGCGCGACAAGATCTGGAAAAAGGGCGAAACCTCCGGCAACCTGCAGACGGTGAAGGAATTCCGCACCGATTGTGATCAGGACGCCGTATGGCTGAAGGTCTCCGTCGCCGGTCATGACGCAACCTGCCATACCGGCCGCCGCTCCTGCTTCTACCGCACGGTCGAGTTGGCCGATGGCAATGCCGTCACCAGAATCACCGACGATATCCGCCATTTCGACCCGGCGACTACCTATTCTGGCACGTGAACGGCCACCTTCCATCCGCCGCACCAATTTGCTACCAATAATTCAGGATTCGGGGAGGAACAGACCGGGTCTTGGGAGCAGGCAGGGAGTGTACGGTCATGTTGGGCTGGGGAAGCAATCGTCACAATGCTCTTGCGGCTGGCAACACCGAAACAATCGTCAACGAGATCGTTGATACGCGCCGGATTGCGCTTGCGCTCGGCGGTGGTGCTGCGCGCGGCTGGGCCCATATCGGCGTCCTGAGGGCACTAGACGAGGCCGGGGTGAAGATCGGCATGATTGCCGGAACCTCGATAGGCGCGCTGGTCGGCGGTTGTTATCTCGCCGGAAAGCTCGATGAGCTGGAGGAATTTGCCCGTTCGCTGACGATGCGGCGCATTGCCGGCCTGCTCGATCTGACGATCGGCGGCGGCGGTCTCTTCGGCGGCATGCGGCTGACCAAGCGCATGCAGGAACATCTCGAAGGCTTGCGCGTCGAAAACCTCGAGCACCCTTTCATCGCCGTCGCCACGGAATTGCGCACCGGCCACGAGGTCTGGATTCACCAGGGCGACCTCGTCACCGCACTGCGCTCATCCTATGCGTTGCCCGGCATTTTCGAGCCCGTGCAATGCAACGGCCGCACCCTGATCGACGGCGCTCTCGTCAACCCCGTACCGGTTTCGGTCTGCAGGGCCTATGAGCAGGCGCTCGTCGTCGCCGTCAATCTCAATTACGATCTGTTCGGCCGCTCTGCCGTGGTCAAACATTCCTCTTCGCCCCCGAACGGCGCAGCACCTTCCCTGGAAGGTCGGCCACGCCCCGGCCTGCCGGGCGTCATGGTGCAGGCCTTCAATATCATTCAGGACCGGATTTCGCGCTCGCGTCTGGCGGGCGACCCGCCCGACCTTATGCTGCATCCCCGTATCAACGATATCGGCCTCTCGGAATTCCATCGCGCCAGCGAAGCCATCGACAGGGGATACGAGGAAACACGCGCCCGCGTTCCCGAGCTGGAGCGCATGCAGCAGGCGTTCCGACGCTAACTTACACTACAAATATTCGTGCTTAGCATTCCAGCTTGCGGTAGCCGCAGCCTCCTAGGCCGTCATTCCTGCGCGTGTCACAGGAATGACGTAGTCGTTTCGAAATGACTATTGCGGACGCGCCGGAAACGAAACCTCATCCGGCGATATAGGCCTTGATATGTTCGGCTTCCGCCTCGATCTCGCCGATCCGCGCCTTTACCACGTCACCGATGGAGATGATGCCGGCAAGACGACCGTCGTCCTCAACCGGAATATGGCGGAACCGCCCTCCGGTCATGATTTCCATCAACTCGTCGGTGGTGGAATTGTGATGACAGCGGATGACGTTCTTGGTCATGGCCACCGAAACGGATTGCAGAAGGGAGGCAGCGCCCTCGCCTGCCACGACCTTCACCAGATCGCGTTCCGTGAAAATACCGAGAACGACGCCGTCGGCATCGGTCACGACGAGTGCACCGATCTTGTGCGCGTTCAGCGTTGCTGCCGCCTCGCCGATGCTTACGCTCGGACCCACAGTCACGACATTCCGGCCCTTGCGGTCGAGAAGATCTTTTACGAATGTTGCCATGCCTTCCTCCTCCTGTCAGCAATCTGCAACGCGGCGAAGTCTCTCCGCGGTTGCAAATCATGGAACATGGTGCGCTGAGGCCTATGCGAATGCAATCCCGGATGGGACCTGCACAAGCAAATTTGCGCCACGGCCGACAAGGAGCGTGATCGCCCTAGAGCGGGTGTTCCACACTTCCACTGGAAAGGTCCCCGCGGATCGGGCGATCAAACAGGCCGAAGAACAGGAAGCCGAGCAGAAAGCCGAAGACATGGGCATCCCAGGCGACTTCACCGCCGACATCGCCAAACAGCGGCACGCCGACCGCGATCAGGACATTGCCGAAAAGCCACATCAGCGTGAAGATCAGCACGGTCCTGTTCGAAAGCGCCGCGACAATGCTCTGCCTCGGCATCAGATGGCCGAAAGAGGCGCTGTAGCCGCCGCGTGACGGGAAAGCGAAACGGCATGCGGCTCCCATCAGCGCCGAAACGACACCAGATGCTCCGATCAGAACCGTCACATCGCCCCAGTTCAGCGCCGCGTGGCCAAAAGCTGAAACGGCGGCGGATATGCACCATAACAGCACGAAGCGAAGCGTTCCGATCCGGCGCAGAACCGGTGCGCCAAAGGCCATCAACCACAATCCGTTAAAAAGAATATGCTCGATGCCGCCGTGCAGAAAAGAATATGTCACCGGCGTCCAGAGCCATTCCAGCCCCTGCTGGGATAATGGCACCGCGTAACGCAGCGGAATGAAGCCGAAGGTGAAGATGAACCAGCCGTTGCCATCCTCCGAAAGAAGATAGGCCGGAACCACAAAGGCCAAGAGCAGCGCCGCCAATATGCCGACCAGAAGCGGCGGCAGGTTGAAGACGGGATTATGTGCGTCCTCTTTCAGTTCCTGACTTTCCGAAACCGGCGGCTGTTCGCCGTCGCCGTTGGACATGATTCCATCCCTGTTTTTGTGGAAATTTGCGTCCCCCGAGCAATATAGGAAGCCCGGGCGAAAAAAAAGCCGTCCTGCTTTTCGGGCCACGACGCAAAAACCGCAATCGGTTCAAGCGCCTGTACCCAAAGGGCAGTCCGGCCTGCACGCCCGCCGTAAAATTACGGGCGAAAGCATCAATTGTGCTGACTGGGAGCATGTCCCCGACATGGCCGCAGCGATGCCACGAGCTTGGTCGTCGCGCAATCTCAACCATTTGTTAACCTTAACAAAATCGGTTGGCATGAAATTCGCTACACCACAAGTAACAGACGTTCGGATGGACATGATGTCCCAAAAACGAACATGGAGAACGATGCTATGAAGAGCATGGCCGGACTGGAGATATATGCCTATTGGGACACGCTGCGCGGCAATAAACCTGCGCCCCGCCGAGAAGACTTCGATCCCGCAAAGCTGAAACATCATCTCGGCGACCTCTTCATCCTGACGGACAAGGGAGAAAGAACGCCATTCTTCCGCCTTGCAGGCACGCACCTGTGCGACCTGTTCGGCCGGGAATTGCGCGACAGCCCGTTCTCGGATCTGTGGCCGGCGGCAAGTGCCACCTTCCCCTGCCGCGTCGCACGCGGCATCCTGCAACATCAATTGCCCGTGGTGTTCGATATCGAAGCGGAGGACGACCATGGCGCGGCGCCGCTTGCTTTCGAAATGCTGCTCTTGCCACTAAGTTCGGATAATGACACAGCCCCGAGATTGCTCGGAGCGCTGCTGCCGGAGCGGCCCCGTCACGAATTCGCAGCACCGATCAGTTGCCTCGTCATGAAAAGCAGCCGCTTGCTACGCATGGATATCGCGCCGACAACGTATTCTACGAATGCGCGAACCGCTGTCATGCCGCATGCGGTAACCCGCTGACTGCCGCATCCCACCCCGCATGGTGAGGGTGGATCGCGTATGATCGCACCGGAATTTCGTACGAAATACGTCAAAGCTGTAACGATTTTGACGATTGCAAAAATTGTAAGGGTTAAACAATACAGTCTGTTAACCCGGGCGGCGTAGAGATTTGTCATCATCACTGGTTACAATTGCGCTGCCATGTTCTCATCACGTTCGGTCAACACTGCCCAAACCCTGCGTCCGGTTGAAGAGGTTCACTTCGACGATCCCGTCCGTGTGTCCTTCACTGGTCGCCTCATGTTGCCCGATCACCAGGAATATGATTGCACCGCAACCGAGATGACCGCCGAAAGAGCGCTGTTCGCCTGCTCGGGCATTGCGCGCAACGGTGATCGCGTCATCTCCTATCTCCAGCATATCGGTCGCATCGAAGGAACGGTTACGGCGCTTACCGCGTCAGGCTTCGTCATTGCCATCAATGCGCCCGAACGCAAGCGGGAAAAGCTGGCCGCCCAGCTCGCATGGATCGCCAAGCGCCAGCTGCTTGGCCTGCCGGAAGACCGCCGCCACGACCGCCTGACACCACGCAATACCCGGGCACATCTGATGCTGGAAGACGGCGTGCTTCTCGCCTGCCGGCTGATCGACCTTTCATTGTCGGGCGCAGCCATCGAGATCGAAAACCGGCCTCCACTCGGCACCAGGGTCCAGCTTGGCAAGAACATGAGCGGCAAGATCGTACGCCACTTCATGGAAGGCGTTGCGGTCGAATTCGACCGGGTCCAGTCGCCCGACGCCCTGATCGAATTTCTCTAGGTCATTTCTCGTAATACCGTGGAGCGGTATGTCCGTGCGGCAAGTGCGGCATTCGCCAGATCTTGTCACGGCTATCGCTTTCCGGCGCTCCGGCCGTGAGCCGGAATACAGCCAGCCCAGGTCTCTTGGCCGAAAAAGCTTTTCCCGCGACACAGGCGCACATCGATCCGATTCCGGCTAAGGCCGGAATGATGGGAGCACACTGCTTTCGTCTACAAAAATGCCGCTCGTGCATTTGCGCTGACAGTTTAAAATACTGCTTTCCCGCACTTTGGATTCCGCTGAAGCTGACTTCCGTGCTATCCGGTCAGAGTGCCCGGCGCGCTCCATTTCGCGTTAGTTCTCGCGCAAAACCGCACTGGAAAATCCCGTTCCAGGCATTTTTTCCAAGAAAAAAACAGTTTTCTTGAAGTTTTTTTCGCTGGCTTTTTGCCCTGTCCCGACTTGAAACACCAATCCCAAAACGGGAAATCCGCGTCTTCGATACGCTCCGCGGCCTGACTACCCATCATCGCAAAAATATCTCTGTGCCGAAAATCGCTTTCAATACAGGGGCCTAAATGGCTACCAAAAACCTAAGGTCGAGATGCGTAAAATTGTAATAAAATTTGCTTCAAACACGCGTAAAAACTAACTCGAATACAGTTCAAAACAAGCGCTAATTTGCTGAAATATAAGCTCAAATTGACACGCGCATCTTTCCGCGGGGTCAAAATATACATGCGAGTGTCTCCTCAACACGGGGAGACAAGCAATGAACAAAAACAACCGTTTCGGTTTCTTTCTGATCGCATTCATCGTCAGCGCCATCGCCCATCAGGCCAGCGCTTCGCCATCCGCCGCCATGCGCGTGATCGGCAAGGCCAACCCGCCGATCGGCCACTACGAGTTCTGCCAGACCTATCAGAGCGAATGCCAGCCGACATCGCTGGATAACGGCCCGATGAAACTGACCGAAGAGCGCTGGAAGACGATGCTCGACGTCAACTATACCGCCAACACCACGATCACGCCGATGACCGACATGGAAATCTACGGCGTCGAAGAGCGCTGGGCCTACCCCACCACGGTCGGCGATTGCGAAGATTTTGTGCTTCTGAAGCGCAAAATGCTAATGAACAAGGGCTTCTCCGCCAACAACCTGCTGATCACGGTTGTTCTGCAGCCGAATGGCGAAGGCCATGCAGTTCTGACCGTTCGCACCGATCGCGGTGATTTCGTCCTCGACAACATGCGCAACAAGGTCATGAACTGGTCGGAGACCGAATATACCTACCTGAAGCGTCAGGACACCGCCAATCCCGGACGCTGGGTGAAAATACAGGATGGCCGCGCCACCACTGCGGTTGGCGGCATCAACTGAAGCCATCCAAACCCACGCAAATACCGTCTCCCCAAATGAAAAAGCCGGCTCCGCAAGGAAGCCGGCTTTTTCATTTCAATCACATCATTGACGATCAGAGAAGGCCTAGTTCGGCCAGTTCCCGCTTGAGGTCGGAGGGCATCTCCTCGCCGCCGAAATCACCGCCGCCGAGATCGCGTGGGGCCTCGTTGTCCTTGAGGTAGCGCCAGCCCTGAAACGGCCGCTTCGGCGCAGGCGACGTCTCGATCACCTCGGGGCCGAGAATGAGATCGCAGCGGGTAATGCCGTCGTCGCCCTTGAAGGAACGTATGTCGAGAAGTTTCTGCCGTGCCTGCACCTGGCCCTTGATGACCCAATAGAGCGAACCGCCTTCCAGCAATTCGTCAAGCCGTTTCGGGATCATCCGCGTGGTGTGGACGCTGTGCGGCTCAAGGCCAGCGGCGATCGCGGTCAGCGAGCGATGCGCAACCCAGTCTCTCAAATCCTGGAGTGAATCCGCGCCGACGCAAAGTTTTATAAGATGTAGAGGCATATGCTTATCAATGCCTTTTTGCGGCGGGCGTCAAGCATGTGGACCATGCCTGACGCCCTGCCCGCTCAGCATTCCACAACGTTGACGGCAAGACCGCCGGTGGAAGTTTCCTTGTACTTGTCGCTCATGTCGTTGCCGGTCTGGCGCATGGTTTCGATACAGGCATCGAGCGGCACGAAATGCTGGCCGTCACCCTTCAACGCCAGGGAAGCCGCCGTTACCGCCTTCACCGCACCCAGCGCATTGCGCTCGATGCAGGGCACCTGCACCAGACCGGCGATCGGGTCGCAGGTCATGCCGAGGTGATGCTCGAGCGCGATTTCGGCGGCATTCTCTACCTGTTCTGGCGAACCGCCCATGACGGCGGCAAGGCCTGCAGCCGCCATGGCGGCAGCGGACCCAACCTCGCCCTGACAGCCGACCTCGGCACCTGAAATAGATGCATTATGCTTGATGATGCCGCCGATTGCGGCCGCCGTCAGCAGGAAATCGCGAACATCGTCAACGGTCGCATCCTCGTGGAAATGCCGGAAATACCGGACCGTGGCCGGAACGACGCCCGCAGCACCGTTGGTCGGCGCTGTCACCACGCGCCCGCCCGCAGCATTTTCCTCGTTCACGGCCATGGCATAGACGCTCAGCCAGTCATTCGCCATGACAGGATTGAGCCGGTTGCTGCGCCATTCCTCATTCAGCTTCTCGTAGATGGAGCGGGCACGGCGGCGCACCTTCAGGCCACCGGGCATGATGCCGTCCACCTTCAGCCCGCGCTCGATGCAGCCGTTCATCGCCTCCCATATCTGGTCGAGGCGCTCGTTCAGCTCGTCGCGGGAGATTACCGTTTCTTCGTTTGCGCGCTTCATCTGGGCGATGGTGCGGCCGGAGCGGCCCGCCATCTCAAGCATTTCCCGCGCCGTGGCGAAAGGATAAGGCACACGCGGACCATTATCGATGGTCTTGCCGCGCTGCTTGATCGCTTCCAGTTCCGTATCGGTCACGACGAAACCGCCGCCGACGGAATAATAGATGCGCTTGAGAAGCAGCCTGCCCTGATTGTCGAAGGCGGAAAAGGTCATGCCGTTGGCATGGCCGGGCAGCGGGTTCTTCTTGTCGAAGACCAGATCCTCGGCTGGGTTGAACTCATAGGAGGGGTGGCCGGGTGGCGACACGGTGCCCGCCTTTTCAACCTTTTCGATGATCGGGTCCATGGCGTCGGGGTCGACGAGATCCGGCCGCTCGCCCGTCAGGCCGAGAATGACCGCACGGCCGGTGCCGTGGCCAATGCCGGTAAAGGCAAGCGAACCGTGCAGGCTGACCTTCAGGCGCGACACGGAAGCACCCGCCGGACGCGGCCATTCATCACCGAGGATAAGCGCAAGAAAGCGGTTAGCCGCCGTCATCGGCCCCATCGTATGCGAGCTGGAAGGACCGATACCGATCTTGAAGACGTCGAAGACCGAAAGAAACATGAGGCTTACCTTGAATAAGAATGGATTCCACCGCCATCATATCCAAAGCCGCGACGGATCGCCACAAAAGAGCGGCACCGGCTTTTGCAGCTGCGACATACAGGCCGCAGAAACGAAAACAGCACGGTTTCCAGAGGAAACCGCGCCGTTTCAAAACCCGTCATTCATGAGAAGTGCTTATGGGCTGCCAAAAATGTACGTCAATGCGAGAAATGCGGCAAAGCCTGCAAGCGCGCGCAAGGTGACGGCCCAACAGGATTTCTGAGCGGTTTCTTCCATGATTACTCCAGCTATTCACTCTCCGGGCGATCTTCAAGACCGGGCCCGTTGGGGGAAGCATTTATTAAAATCCGGCGCAGAACGCAAATGCAAAAAGCGGCTAAATGAAGGCGTTTTTGACGGGCTGCCATTCGTCAGTTGCATAGGTGTGTGAAAAAACAAGGCGTTAGATCGGGGCGTTCGGGTTACCCTTTTTGCCGTTCGCCTCAATTTGAACCAAAGTGTAACTGGTTTATGAAGGTTTCGCACAAACACCTGTTGAAGCCAGCGGCAATCGGCATTCCAGAGTTGAATTTCAGTGTCCGGACTGTTGTGCCTTGAAAGCCTTTCGGCTGTGCCTTATCGACAGAAAACGGCAACGGGATTCGTCATTACATGCAGCAGGCATCATCTTTTCCGGACCGCGAGACGGTCGCATCGAAACTTGCCTCGCTTGCAAGCGAGGACAAGGCGTGGGTGCTGCTTTTGATGGAAAACGTGTTGCAGGATGAAAACCTGCTGGCTGGCCTCAATCTCTATCTCGATCAACAGGCCAATGCCCGCTTCCTTAACAGTCTGAAACTGGAGACATCAGGCGAATGGCTGGGCTGTAACGCCCCTGCCCGCCTGCAGATACGCATCACGGAAGCGGCCAAGGCCAGCCAGCATCCTGCCTATCTGGCCTTCCGCAAGGGACTGACGGCATCGGCAGGCCTCGAAAAAGCCTACCCCAAGGCGCCGATCTGACTTAGTCAGGCACCCTGTCGACGACAGCGATAATCGGCCCCATGGGAAACAGGGAATCGCGCCTTTTCATCGCGGGAATGTCGACACTCGAAATCGTCCCGTCGAGATACAGCGCGTTTGGCGCATCCAGCACATCCCTGAACAACGTCGCGAAGTCGTAAAAACGCACGGTGTTTTCCGAAATCGCGAAATGCACCATGCCGCCGCGCGACACGCCGACGCCGTTGCGGCGTTTCAGGCTGTCGCTATCGGGCAGAAATCGCGGATGCAGCTTTCCATCGATCACCAGCATCGGGCCGGACTGGGTGGCAAAATCCGGCTTCAAGCCGGCAGACACATAGGCCTGCGTTTCCAGAACGCCCGCCATTGCACCCTTCAGATAAAACACGCCATTCGGCAGAAGATGGAAATTGCCCCACCCGCCGCCGGTAATAATCGGCGAACGTTCGACGCCGTTTTCGACAAAAAGGCCAACGGGAGAATAGTCGGAATGATACATGCCGCCATTCATGGCGAAGACGCTGAACATGTGCTGCCGCCACAGGGCGGAGGAGAGATCGGAGAAGGAGCGATATCCCTCACCCGAAACATGATCGCGGTCGTAAATCCGGATCATGCTTTTCGCCGGATCGAAACTGCAGACGATGTAGCGTCCGCCCGCATGCTCCATGGTTTTGCAGAAATCCGCCTGTCCGCCCGCCTCAGCCGAAAACGGCAAAAGCAATGGCAGCAGCAAGCCAATCAGTCTTTTCGTCACCAGTCTTTTCATCAACGCCCGCTCATGCCCTCTCGCCCCATCTTAATACGGCGCGATTCTTACTTCATGAACTGTGACGGTGAAATCAGGTCAAAGAAAAGGCGTCCCCTTCATTCAGGGAGACGCCAGACCTTGGAGGGGAGAGACTTAGCGACGCGCGGCGCGGTCTACGCTACGACCTGCGTCCTGCGTGGCGTCCACTGCATTTGCCGTATCCCGGCCAACGCCGCGAATGGTATTACCGCAGGAACTCAAGGTCACGACGGTCAACAAAGCCACGAAAACTGTCGAAAGAATACGTGTGATCATTTGAAATAACTCCCCTATGACTTGCCGTCCAAAGGCAAGCGCCGATGTGATATGCGTCACAATAACGTGAGCATTGGAAATCGGTTCCACCGGCGTTTGAAAAAATCCCGTCGGTGAAAATTAACATGGTTTTGAACTTCGCGAGTGAAACTCGGGCGCAGGGATCATGATCGGGAAAATCGTGTGGGTGACATGACTGAGATAAACAATCGGCTACTGGTGATGACGGCGGGGGGGCTGAACCCCAATGTCATGATCAATGCGCTGGCCGCCCGGTTTCCGGATATCCATGTCATCGTGGAGCAGGCGGAAAGCAAATCGGCCATTCTGAAAAGACGGGCGCGGCGGCTCGGCTGGATGACAGCCGCAGGCCAGATGGCGACGATGATCGCCTCCCGGCTCGGCAAACGCTTCACTGTTCGGCGCACCAATGAGATCATTGCCGAACATGGCCTCTCTGCCGATCTCGACCAGGCAGTTCCTGTTACACACGTTGCCTCCCTGAACGACGAAGAGTGCCACAAGGCCATCACCACCTTGCAACCGGCGGCGATCTTCACCATTTCCTGCCGCCTTCTGACACCGGCAACCCTTAAAGCCCTGCGCTGCCCGGTCATCAATTTCCACGCCGGCATCAATCCCGCCTATCGCGGCCAGATGGGCGGTTATTGGTCGCTGGTGGAAAAGGACCGGGGTAATTTCGGCGCGACCGTGCATCTGGTCGACAAGGGCGTGGATACCGGCGCAACCCTTTACGAAAAGCGGCTGAAGCCCTCGCCTTCCGATACCATTGCCACCTACCCCCTGCTTCTGACCGCCGCCTCGGTCGATATTGCGGTCAGCGCTATCGAGGACGCCCTTTCCGGCAGCCTTGCGCCGCAACCGCCCTTGCCTGGCAAATCGGTGCTGCGGTTTCCGCCGACGATCTGGACATGGCTGTGGAACGGCCTCACCAAACGTGTCTGGTGAGAACAACCAGCCATTGCCGCCAGCCAAACGCATGAAATCAAGCTTCGTCGCAGATGCAGGGCTGTCTTGCCGCAACAGGCAAAGACGTGGGCAAAAAACCGGTGCATGATAAGGAAAAGGACCAAATTCAAATTGCACGATATCTCGACCTCTCCCGCCATTGCCGCCTCCATTGAAGCCTCACCCGCACAGGTGCTCGGCCCGGCAAGTCTTGCCGGTATCTTTCCACAGGGCGTGCGTGTTTATCTGACAGACACCGGACAGGCCTCGCAGGACAGGCTGGTCGACGCTGCAAAACATCTTCGCGATCTCGGCTACACACCAGTGCCGCATCTCGCGGCACGGCGCATATCGTCTGGCGTGGAATTCGAGGAGCAGGTGAAGCGGCTGGCAGGCGAAGCGGGTGTGTCGGATGTGCTGGTAGTCGGCGGTGGCGTCGCCACGCCGGCTGGTCCCTTCACATCCAGCATGGATATGCTGTCGACCGGCATCCTCGATCGCTGCGGGATCAATCAGATTGCAATCGCCGGCCATCCCGAAGGCAGCCCCGATTTCAGCGAAGAGACGGCGGCGGCCGCCTTGAAGTTGAAGTATGATTTTGCCGAAAGAAGCGATGCGGCAATGCGCATCGTCACCCAGTTCGGCTTCGACCCCGCGCGCTTCATCGCCTGGGCGGAAGGACTTGCCGCCTCCGGCATCGACTTGCCGGTGCATATCGGCGTCTCCGGTCCGGCCAGGATCACGACGCTGCTGAAATATGCAGCTCTCTGCGGCGTCGGCAATTCCATCGCCTATCTGAAAAAGAACGCGCTCTCCCTGACGACGCTGGCCAAGGGCCATTCACCGGAAAGCGTGGTCGGCCCTATCGAACGGCATTGGCAGGCAAATCCGGCAGGGCCGATCCGGCAAATCCACGTTTTCCCATTTGGTGGGCTACAGAATTCGGCAGACTGGCTGGCCGGTCGTGGAAGCTGGCAAATCGGCGATGCGGACTTTTCCGCAAAGCGGGGCACGGTAGCGATCTAGGCCCACCTTTGCCTATGGCGCGACGGACGCTCGCCGTCGCGCATTCCCGTTATAAAGATCTACCTCAGGCCGCCTTGGCGACCTCGACAAAGGCGTTGCGGATGCTTTCCGCGACCGCAAGGATGGGGCGCGAGGGTCTTTCGCCCGTGATCAGACGAATATCGAAATAACCAAGTTCCGGCAGGCCTTCCTTGTCGCTCAGAATGACCATGTCGTTCTGCACATAGGAGCGCGGCAGGGGCGCGATGGCGAGATCGGCGGCAATTGCTGCGCGCTGCGCCATGGTATGGCCGCTGAGATAGGCCACGCGGAAATTGCGACCCCGCTTTTCAAGCGAGTTGATCGCTTCCGAACGCCAGATGCAGCCCTCTTCCCAGATCGATATGGGCAGCGGATCGCGCAGATAGGCCGTACCGCATTTTGCCCCGGCCCAGACGAGACGTTCGCGCATCAGCACCTCGCCCGTATCCCGCAGCGGATGCGACGCACAGTTGACCAGTGCCAGATCCAGCCGCCGTTCATCCATGCGCTTGTAGAGATTGGAACTGGAATCGATCGTGACATCGATCATGATGCCGGGGAAAACCTCGGCAAAACGCTTGAGGATACCCGGGAGCAAACCGCGTTCGCCAATATCTTCCGGCGCACCGAGCCTGACGACGCCAGACAGTTCAGGCATGACGAAACGCGACACGGCCTCGTTAGACAGCGCGATCATGCGGCGCGCATAGGTAAGAAGCGTTTCGCCATGGGCCGTCAAAGTAACCGAGCGGGCATCGCGCAGGAACAACGTCGTCTTCAGCTGTTCCTCCAGCTTCTTTATCTGCATGGAAACGGCGGACGGCGTTCTGAACACCACCTCTGCAGCGGTGGAGAAGTTCCCGGTCTCGGCAATCGCGACGAAGGTTCTCAGAATGTCGTTATCCAGCAGCGGCAGCGGTTGGCGGAAAGTTACGGTCATGGCACGAACCTTCAAATATTTTGATTTATAGATGGATATCATTTCGTTTGATTGAATGTCAACACAGGCGCACCATCCGGGACATCGAATGACAGGGCAACTAACACCTTGTCGGAATGAAGCGCTGGCCCATCACGGAACGACAGAAAGTCCGGCAGGCGGCGAGCGCGAGTCATTCCGAAAACTGATGAATGACATAAAATTCATTCTCTTGTTTGATGAGATATGTAAGCGCATACCGAAGTCGTAAACAGGATCGTGGTTCACGAAAGGATCAAGACATGGCCATGATACATTATCACCCCACAGCGAGCCGTTCATCGCAACGCCCCTCGACCGGTAGCTGGCTCCAGCGCCTGTCCGGCCAGATTTCCGCTCTCCATACGTCATGGAAGCGCGCAAGAATGCTCCGCGCGCTGGAAGGTTTGCCGCCTGAAACATTGAAGGACATTGGATGGCCGACAACCGACAGCAACCGCATCAGGGTCATCCGCAAATGATGCGCAACCCCATGGCTCGCAACCGTCCCAGGACTTGCGAGCCATCCCCGTCAATCCCGAGACGCGCCGGCAGAGGCGTAAAATGACCTGCCTGTTTTACATGCGACACGACGCCCTTTAAAAAGGCTTGTCGCAAATTTTGCATATTTCAAAAGCTATTTTTTGACAGCCCGGATTTCACGGCGTATTTTTCGTTAAAGATGTCGGAAACAGGACATCCAGAAGACCGATTCCAAGGGAGGAATTGCGTATTCGCAACGGAGCACGGGCAAATGAGCAGGAACTCCCAGAAGAAACGCTCAATCGTCTTTTTTCTCATTCCGCAATTTACCATGCTGCCGTTCGCCGCAGCGGTTGAAACGCTTCGCATCGCCAATCGCATGCTGGGGTATCAGGCTTACGAATGGCGCCTTGCCTCGCTCGACGGCCAGAAGGTCATGTCATCAAGCGGCATCTGTCTTGAGGTCGACACCTGTCTTGCCGATGAGCGCCGATATGTCAGCGGCGAAAACCGCGTTGAAATGGCGATCATCTGTTCGGGCATTGATGTCGACCAGCACATCAACAAATCCGTCAATGCCTGGCTGCGTGAAGCCTATAATCGCGGCATCGCCATCGGCAGCCTCTGTACCGCCGCGCATATCCTCGCGCAGGCCGGTCTCTTAAATGGCAAACGCTGTGCGATCCACTGGGAGAACCTGCCTGGTTTTTCCGAGGCCTTCCCGCAGGTGGAAGTCTATGCCGATCTCTTCGAGGTCGACAGCAACATCTATACCTGCGCCGGCGGCACCGCATCGCTCGATATGATGCTGAGCCTGATCGGTCAGGATTTCGGCGAAAATCTTGTCAACCGCGTCTGCGAGCAGCAATTGACGGACCGGGTGCGCAGCCCCAACGACCGCCAGCGCCTGCCGCTGCGTGCGCGCCTCGGCGTTCAGAATAGCAAGGTCCTGTCGATCATCGAATTGATGGAAGGCAATCTGTCCGAGCCGCTGTCGCTGCTCGACATCGCCGATGCGGCCGATCTGTCGCGCCGACAGGTGGAGCGTCTCTTCCGGCAGGAAATGGGCCGCTCACCCGCCCGCTACTATCTTGAAATCCGCCTGGACCGCGCCCGCCACCTGCTGGTGCAATCGGCCATGCCGGTGGTCGAGGTTGCCGTTGCCTGCGGTTTCGTCTCCGCTTCGCATTTCTCAAAGTGTTATCGCGAAATCTACAATCGCACGCCGCAACAGGAACGGGCGGAACGCAAGCTGCTGATCAGCGCTTCACGGATGGCAACCGCGAGCCAGGGCAAAGCCGCGCATTGACGCGGCTTTAAACCTCTAGGGCGAAAAAGCCCTCGCCTCAGGAATGAAAACCTCTCCTCCGTCATGCCGGACTAGATCCGGCATCCAGGCACGACGCGTCTGCGCAGCGAAAGGTATCTCCTGCGATCAAGTCCGGTGACGGCGTGGACACCAACTCAAGGTCACGCAAACGGCCGCACCGCGTGGGCGAGATCCTCTGCCGTCATACCTGTACCCGCCCTGCTGCCCGCCTCGCCATGCAGCCAGACACCGGCAGCGGCGGCCTCAAAAGCAGGCGTTCCCTGCGCAAGCAATGCGCCGATGATGCCAGCCAGCACATCGCCTGACCCCGCCGTCGCAAGGCTCGACGGCGCATTGGTATTGACCAGCGCGCGGCCGTCCGGCGCGGCGATGACCGTATCCGCACCCTTGTAGACCAGCACTGCGCCGCTGCGCGCCGATGCGGTCTGCGCCTTCTCGATCTTGCTCAGTGACGTGTCAGCGGCGAGATCGGGAAAGAGCCGAGCAAACTCGCCCTCATGCGGCGTCAATACGAATTTCCCCGCGCCTGAAATCACCCGGTCGAAGAGGGTTTCCGGGCAGTCCTTGAAAGCGGTGATCGCGTCGGCATCCAGCACCACCACCTTGTCCCCGAGCAGGGACACGAATTGCCGCGCCTTTTCGAGATCGCCGAAACCGGGACCGAGGACGAAAGCGCCGTGGCGTTTGTCGTCCAGCCAGTGGCGCAGATCGTCCGCATCATCCAGACCGGAGCTCATCACCGCCGTCAATGTCACCGAAAGCACGTCGAGCGCCTGCTTCGGTGCGGCGATGGTGACGATGCCCGCCCCCGCCTTCAGCGCCGCAATTGCCGTCATGCGGCTTGCTCCCGTCGCATGTGGCGGTCCGGAAAAGACGGTCAGATGCCCACGGCGGAATTTATGCGTTTCCATTTCGGAGCGGGGCAAGGCGTCGCGCCAGACAAGTGGATCGTTTTCCGCAACCGATCCCGCATGAGCGGCGAGAATACGGGAGGGGATACCGATATCGAACACCTCAAGCGTCCCGCACAGTTCCCGCCCCGGCATCAACAGATGGCCGGGTTTTCGCGCCATGAAGGTTACGGTCCGCTCCGCCTTGAACGATGCGCCCAGAGGCACGCCCCTCCTGCCGCAAAGACCAGACGGGAGATCGACGGCGAGAACCGGCACGGCTGCCTGCGTCACCGCATCGATCACGCGCCGAAGCTCCGACGGAATCTCGCGGGACAATCCGGCACCGAACACCGCGTCAATCACCACGTCTCCAGCCATGGGCACATAGTCGCCAAGCGGCAGGGCTGTGACGCCGCTAACCTCGAGAGCCGTGCGGGCATCGCCTTTCATGGCCGTGACTTGGCCAAGATGATGAACCGCAACTGTCGCCCCGCTTTGCACAAGCGAGCGTGCCGCAACGTAACCATCACCGCCATTATTGCCGCCTCCGCAGAGCACGACGAAACGCAGCGCGTCCGGATAGTAGCGAAGGGCCGAAGCAGCGACCGCCTGCCCTGCCCGCTCCATAAGATCGTATAGGGGAATGCCGGATTGGCCTGAGGCCGCATCGATGCGGGCCATCACAGCAGGGTCGATAAGAGAGAGATTCAATAGGGATTTCATGGAGCGATCATCCCTTCAAAACGCCGGAAAGGCAATCGATACAAAAATAAGCAAATGGCTGCGGCGAAATAATAATCAAATGCATAAAATATAAACAAATCAACAACACGCCGTCAGTGCATTCCTAAATATTCAACATAACTAAAATAAGGAAAACCGACAGAATTGATGACGGATTTTTCGGGTTTTGGCGAGAAATTGGCTGGAAAACCACAAAAAGCGAATGCATTTTGTGCCAGAAAGCCGGGCAAGCGAAGTTTTTTCTTCAAGCCCGCTTCCGATCTGGCACAATACGTGCATTCTTGTGGCAGAGCGGGAATAACCTGCTTTAACGGGAGAAGCGGAGAGATATTTTCTCATGAAAAAGATCGAAGCGATCATTAAGCCTTTCAAGCTCGATGAAGTGAAGGAAGCCCTTCAGGAAGTCGGACTTCAGGGAATCACGGTCACGGAAGCAAAAGGCTTTGGTCGTCAGAAGGGCCACACGGAACTCTACCGCGGAGCAGAGTACGTCGTGGACTTTTTGCCGAAAGTGAAAGTCGAAGTCGTATTGGCGGACGAAAATGCGGAAGCCGTCATTGAGGCTATCCGCAATGCGGCACAGACCGGACGAATCGGCGACGGAAAGATTTTCGTTTCCAACGTCGAGGAAGTCATCCGAATCCGTACCGGTGAAACAGGCGTGGACGCCATATAATCGGAACCAGGTCCTGAGCCGGGGAGGCTCAGGTTTTTCACCTCGTCACCACCACACTCAAGGAAAACGTTTAAATGACGACCGCAAACGATATCTTGAAGCAGATCAAGGATAACGACATCAAGTTCGTGGACCTGCGCTTTACCGACCCCAAGGGCAAGCTGCAGCATGTCACCATGGATGTTGTATGCGTAGACGAAGACATGTTCGCCGATGGCGTCATGTTCGACGGCTCCTCGATCGCCGGCTGGAAGGCCATCAACGAATCCGACATGGTGCTGATGCCCGATCCGGCAACTGCCCATACCGATCCGTTCTTCGCCCAGTCGACCCTCGTCATCCTTTGCGACATTCTCGACCCGGTTTCCGGCGAAGCCTATAACCGCGACCCGCGCGGCACCGCCAAGAAGGCCGAAGCCTACCTCAAGGCCTCCGGTATCGGCGATACCATCTTCGTTGGCCCCGAGCCGGAATTCTTCGTCTTTGACGACGTGAAATACAAGGCAGACCCTTACAACACCGGCTTCAAGCTGGACTCGTCGGAACTGCCGTCCAACGACGACACGGATTACGAAACCGGCAACCTTGGCCACCGTCCGCGCGTCAAGGGCGGTTACTTCCCGGTTCCGCCGATCGACAGCCTGCAGGACATGCGTTCCGAAATGCTGACGGTTCTCGCTGAAATGGGCGTCGTCGTCGAAAAGCACCACCACGAAGTCGCCTCCGCGCAGCACGAGCTGGGCGTGAAGTTCGACACCATGGTATCCAGCGCCGACAAGATGCAGATCTACAAGTACGTCGTGCACCAGGTCGCCAATGCCTATGGCAAGACGGCAACCTTCATGCCGAAGCCGATCTTCGGCGACAACGGCTCGGGCATGCACGTGCACCAGTCGATCTGGAAGGGCGGCAAGCCGACCTTTGCTGGCGACGAATATGCCGGCCTGTCTGAAAACTGCCTGTACTACATCGGCGGCATCATCAAGCATGCCAAGGCAATCAACGCCTTTACCAACCCCACCACCAACTCCTACAAGCGTCTGGTGCCGGGTTATGAAGCTCCGGTTCTGCTGGCCTATTCCGCCCGTAACCGCTCCGCATCGTGCCGCATTCCCTTCGGCTCCAACCCGAAGGCAAAGCGCGTCGAAGTCCGCTTCCCGGACCCGACCCAGAACCCCTATCTCGGTTTTGCGGCCATGCTGATGGCCGGCCTCGACGGCATCAAGAACAAGATCCATCCCGGCAAGCCAATGGACAAGGACCTTTACGACCTTCCTGCGAAGGAACTGAAAAAGATCCCGACCGTCTGCGGCTCGCTGCGCGAAGCGCTGGAAAGCCTCGACAAGGATCGCAAGTTCCTCACCGCCGGCGGCGTGTTCGACGACGACCAGATCGACTCGTTCATCGAGCTGAAAATGCAGGAAGTCATGCGCTTCGAAATGACCCCGCATCCGGTCGAATTCGACATGTACTACTCTGCCTGACCGGCATTTGGGACGCCTTTAGAGGCGTCCCTTCCCGCTCGGCGGTTTTCCCCTGGAAAGCCGCCGTTTTCTTTTGATGCCCAGCCATGTCGCGAACAATGTCGATCAAGCCAGCCTCTCAGCAAACGCGCCTCACGGACTGGCTCATCTTTCTGGCGGTACCGTTCTTTTTCTCCAGCAACATCATTTTCGGCCGCGGCGTCATCGGAGAGGTCTCGCCCTTCATTGCCGCCTTCATTCGCTGGATCGGATCGAGCCTCATCATCGCTCCGTTCATGATCGCCGACTGGCGGAACTGCCTCGCCTTCGTGCGCCAGAAAACGCTGCTCTGGCTCGTTCTTGGCATTCTCGGCATGGGCGTCTGCGGTGGCGTGGTCTATTGGGGCCTCACAATGACGACGGCTGCCAACGGTACGTTGATCTACACGACTTCGTCGCTATTCATCATCCTGTTCCAGCGCATCTTTCAGGGCCGCCCGATCCGCAGGCTCGAAGTGGCGGGCATGATCATCGCTTTTGCGGGCGTGGCGGCAATCGTGCTCAAGGGCGATCTGTCCGCTCTCTGGCAGATGAAATTCAACATTGGCGATTTTGCCATTCTGACGGCAGCGATTGCGTTTGCGGTCTATTCGCTGCTGTTGCGCGATCCCGCGGCGCGGCAGATGGCCTCGTTCAGCCTTTTCGGCCTCATCGCTTTCTCCGGCGCGCTGGTCCTGCTCCCGCCGGCAGCTGTGGAACTGGCGCGTGGTGGCTTGCTGCCGGCCACGGCCATCGCCTGGGCCAAGATCGGCGGCATCATCCTGTTCGCCTCACTGCTTGCCTTTTATTGCTTCACCCATACGGTCCGCGTTTTCGGCCCCGCCACGGCAGGCATCACGCTTTACATGATGCCACCCGTCTCGATTGTCATGGCCGCGCTTTTCCTTGGTGAAACGTTTGAAACATATCACGCCATCGGCATCGTGCTGGTTACCGGCGGCGTCGTCATCGCCACCGCACCGATCGGCCGCAGGGTCGCTTAAGAGCATCACCGGAAAAAGGGCCGGATACCGCTAGCCCTTGATATTTCCCATTCCGCACCCAACTATTAGTGGGAAAGGAAGTTCATACCATGAAACAAAGAGACGCAAAATTTACGCTTGGCGAGATCGTCCGCCACAAGGTGTTTCCGTTCCGCGGTGTGGTGATTGACGTGGATCCGGAATATGCCAATACGGAAGAGTGGTGGAACGCCATCCCCGCCGATATTCGCCCGGAGCGCGACCAGCCCTTCTACCATCTTCTGGCGGAAAACGATGAGACGGAATATGTCGCTTACGTTTCCGAACAGAACCTCGTCCACGATGAAAACGAGGCGCCGCTCCGCAACCGCAATATCGAGCGGATGTTCGACAAGGCGCCCAACGGCGAGTGGCGGCCGAAGATGTCGCTGGCGCATTAGCGCACGCCCGATTTGACAACAATCATAAGGGCGCTGTGCGCTTTTAATGAAAATACGTCGGATCAAAACCGCGCATAAAAAAACCGGCCTGAAAACAGGCCGGTTTTTTCGTGTTCTCGTAAAGAGATCAGGGCTTCGGCGCGCCCTTTGCGGCGTCCTGAGCAGCTTCCAGCTTCTTGCGAGCCTCTTCGGCCTTTTTCTGCATGCCTTCCTGAAGGCTGCGCTGGCTTTCTGCGAGCTGCGACTGGGTGATAGCCGCGCCGTCATAAGCGCCGGTAAAGCCGGTAAGCGCGATCTTGATGGGGTTCGGCGCGCGGCGGAAGTTGATCGAGGTGAAGACGATCTCGTTGCCCTTCTTCAGCGACGCGATCATGGCGTCCGTCAGCGGAACTTCGGCCGTGCACTTGTCGGGAAGGCAAACAGCGTAATCGAGCTTCTGACCCTTGCCACCGTCGATCTGCATCATCACACCCGGGGGAATGAGACGCGCGGTCGGAACGGAAACCTGGAGCAGCTTGCGGTTGACCTTGCCCTCGACAGTGATGAGGCCGACGGCAGTGATCATCTGGCCGTTCTGGGCAAGAACCACGTTCTGCACGACGCAGACATCGTTGTCTTCCTGCTTGGAGCAGGTCTTGAACCAGCCGAGCGGCGGAGCGCCAGCGCCCTGATTGGCGGGAGCATCCTGTGCCTGCGAGATGGCCGGAGCGGAAACCGCGCCCAGGGAAAGAACGAGAGCGGACAGAGCTGTCCGGGTGAATGTGTTTGCCTTTTGCATCATAAGAGTTCCGTCTCCTGAATGTCTGCCAGAACAGAACCGCGGGTCCTGCTCGCCGATGGCGGTATCCTTCTGCCCGTTCAACTGTCGTTTAAATGAGGCAAATGCGTGACCCGTCTCTTCCGGCCACCCTGTTACATGCCGTTGGCGGCGATATCCAGCACTTCTTTAACTTTTTCTTGAGGCAACCCAAGATTTCCCGCCCTCGCATGGGTCCAGCCATGGGCTTGTGCTACATATTCGCCAGAATCATAACAAAAAACCAATCATGACGATAATCGACCACGACGACAAAACGGACCGACAGTTGAGACAGGATAGTGACATGCGCAAGCTTGCGGCCCTCATCCCCGCATTGTTTCTTTGGGGAACGGCCCTGCTTTCTCCGGAAATTGCCGTGGCGCAGCCGCTTCACGCCATTTCCATGCACGGCACGCCGGCACTTCCCGCCGACTTCCGGCACTTCCCTTATGTCAATCCGGACGTGAAAAAAGGTGGTCGCATATCATACGGTGTCGTCGGCACCTTCGACAGCCTCAACCCCTTTGTTCTCAAGGGAATGCGCACCACGGCGCGCGGCGTCTGGGACCCTGAATTCGGCAATCTCCTCTACGAGCCGCTGATGCAGCGCTCGAGCGACGAGCCTTTCAGCCTTTACGGCCTGCTTGCGGAAACCGTGGAGTGGGACGAGGAACGCACCTTCACCCAGTTCAACATCAATCCCAAGGCCAAGTGGTCGGATGGCGAGCCGGTGACGCCTGACGATGTTATCTTCACATTCAATCTCCTGAAGGAAAAAGGCCGTCCGCCGTTCAACAGCCGCCTAGACGGCGTGGCGAAGCTGGAAAAGATCGGCGAACACGGCGTCCGCTTCACCTTCAACGACAAGGCGAACCGCGAAACGCCGCTCATTCTCGCCTCTTCCACCCCGATTTTGCCGAAACACGCGATCGATCCGGAAAAATTCGAGCAGGCGGGCCTTGGCGCTGTCGTTGGCTCGGGTCCATACCGAATCAAGACATTGCGACCGGGTGAACGAATCATCTGGGAGCGAAACCCGGACTATTGGGGCAAGGATATCCCGAGCAAGGTCGGCTTCGAGAATTACGACGAGATCAGCATCACCTATTTCCTTCAGGTCACCACCATGTTCGAGGCCTTCAAGAAAGGTGATATCGACATCTATCCCGAAGGCGACGCCATCAACGGCACCTCCGATACGTCCCATTGGGGCCAGGCCTACAACTTCCCCGCCGTTCATCGCGGCGATATCGTCAAGGATGTGTTCCAGCCACGTCTGCCATCGGGCATGTTCGGCCTTGTCTTCAATACCCGCCGCGCGGTCTTTGCAGACGAAAAGGTGCGCGAGGGCCTGTCCTATGCACTCGATTTCGAGTGGATGAACAAGAACATTCTCGGCGGCGCCTTCAAGCGTACGCAAAGCTACTGGCAGAACTCCGCGCTCGGTGCCTATGGCAATGCCGCAGATGAGCGCGAACTTGCGCTGCTTGGCGATGCGGCCAAGAGCATGCCGCCGGAACTTCTGGCGGGAACCTACGCCATGCCCACCACCGACGGGACCGGCGCGGACCGCAAGGTCCTGAAGCTCGCCGTCGATAAGCTGAAAGAGGCCGGATACAGCATCAAGAACGGCAGGATGTCCGATGCCAATGGCCGCCAGCTCGCATTCGAAATCATGACGCAGAACCCGGCGCAGGAACGCATAGCGCTTGCCTATCAGCGTTCGCTGAATCTGATCGGCGTCGCCATGGGCATCCGCTCCGTTGACGATGGCCAATATCAGGCACGCTCCAACAGCTTCGATTACGACATGATCATCCGGTCCCTGCCCTCATCGCTCTCGCCCGGCGCCGAGCAGCTCAACCGCTGGAGTTCATTGTCGCGGGATGCGCAGGGCAGCTTCAACTATGCGGGTGCGGCCAGCCCCGACATCGACCGCATGATCGAGGCCCTGTTGCAGGCCCGATCCACGGAGAATTTTCAGGCGGCAGTGCGTGGTTATGATCGTCTTCTCGTCGCCGGCCACTATGTCATTCCGCTCTACTACATCGGCGCGCAATGGATAGCCCGCTGGAGATATATCGACCGCCCGGATATGACCCCGATATCAGGCAATCAGAAACAGACCTGGTGGGATGCGCGGGCGCAATAACCCGCCCCTGCCCGGTCCAAGACAACGGAAGATAAAGCCATGGAACGCATCGTTATCGACGTCGTATCGGATATGGTCTGCCCCTGGTGCTATCTGGGCAAGGCAAGGCTCGATCTTGCCATTGCCGAGGTGCAGGACGAAATCAGCGTCGACGTGAACTGGCGACCTTACCGGCTCAACCCGGATTACCCGCCTGAAGGCGTTGACCAGAAGGCCGCGCTTGAGGAAAAGCTCGGCAAGGAGCGTCTCGAGCAGGCCCATGCCTCTCTGGTTGAACTCGGCAAACAGGTCGGAATCCACTACGATTTCGATGCAATCAAGATTGGCCCGAACACGCTCGACGCACATCGCCTGTCGCTCTGGGCCCATGCTGAAGGCCGTGACGTTCAGGAAAGGATCGTCACCGCTTTGTTCAAGGCGAATTTCGAGGAAGGCCGCAATATCGGCGATCACGCCGTGCTGACCGATATCGCCGAAAAGGCGGGCATGGACGCCAAGGTGGTAACACGGCTTCTGGCGTCGGATGCAGACAAGGACACGGTGATTGCCGAAATTGACGCGGCGCAGCAAATGGGTGTTTCCGGCGTACCGTTCTTTATCGTTGACCAGAAATACGCCATCAGCGGTGCACAAACGCCTGATGTATTGATTGCTGCACTGCGGGATATTGCAAAAATCAAGGCGGACGAGCATAAGTCGATGAACTGACGGTCGAACACCGGCAGCTTGCCGTAATCGATAAACTGTTGGTGTTTTCCCGTGTCCGACCAGACCCTGAAAGGCATTCTGCTTGCCTTTGCCGCCTTCGCTGCCTACGCATGGAGCGACGCGAGCGTTAAACTCATAGAAGGCCAGATTTCGCCGATCGAATCGGCCTTCTTCGGCGCCCTGTTCGGCCTCATCGCCCTGCCCTTCATCCGCAAGCGCAATGATCGCTGGGTGGATGTGGTGAAGACGACCAACCGGCCTTTATGGATCATCCGATTTTTTGCCGCAGGTACGGGTGCCGTCGGCAGCGTCACCGCTTTCACCCATCTTTCCATGGCCGAAGCCTTTGCGCTGATCTTCCTTCTTCCTTCTTTCGTCACCATCATGTCGGTGGTGTTTTTGAAGGAACAGGTGGGCATCCGCCGCTGGTCTGCGGTCATCATCGGTTTCCTCGGGGTGCTGGTCATCCTGCGGCCGGGTTTCCGTGAACTCGGCATCGGCCATATCGGCGCCATCATCGGTGGCTTCAGCGGCGCGCTCAGCATCGTCATCTTCCGCGCCATGGGTCCGTCGGAAAAGAACGTCTCGCTGTATGGGGCCGGCGTACTGGGCTGTCTTACCATCAGCGGCATCGCCATGGTGCCGACCTTCATCATGCCGGGCGGCGAACAATGGTTGCTGCTGGCGGGATATGGACTGTTAGGGGCACTTGGCAACGTGCTTGTCATGTATGCTGCCCAATATGCACCCGCCGCCATGATCGGCCCAACGCAATATAGCCAGATGCTCTGGGCGATTCTGTTCGGTTACCTGATTTTCGGCGACCGTATTGATGGCTGGATGTTGATGGGCATCGCCCTGATCGTGGGCTCCGGCTTGCTGACGCTGATCCGCGAGAAGCAGCGAAAAGTGCCGCTTCCCGCCTCCATCGCCGCGACCGACCAGAATGTCGCCGTCGGGATCACGCCGGAAGACGAGCGCTAAAGTCAAAAATGCATGAGAACCAGCGACGCATGTTTGCGTCGCTGGCATGGCATTCGATCAATCACAAACCCTGACCCGATACATGTCGCCCCAGGCGTTCTGTCGCCAGGCCACGTGGCAGCGAGGATAAACCGGCTGGTAAACAACAGGCGGTCCATAAGCTGGCACGGCGTAGACGGGTGGACCGTAGGCCGGTGCATAATAAGCGGGGCCATAAGCGTAACCGGGATGCCTTGCCCCGGCGATGAGCGCTCCGCCAATGATCGTTCCTGCGATCCCGGCGGCAAGGCCGCGGCCGAAATTATTGCGCGCTTCCGCCTGACTGGTGGTGGCAATTGTGGTGCCCGCAATTGTCAAAGCAACCAGACCAGCGGTGGCAAACCTGTTGATGTTGGTCCACATCGTCCTGCTCCTTCAAGACCCGGCGGCTTTACGATCCGCCGCACCGGGTATGAAGGAAAGATTACGCCCGCGAAGACTACCGATACATGTCCGTTTCGTTACATCGCGGTAATTTTCGCTGAAGGCAGTGAGTGGAGTTTTCGAGGGATTGGCTAATGGAAATGAGCCGACGATGGGTGGCTTACCCCCTCTGCCCTGCCGGGCATTTCCCACACAGGTGGGGAGATCGATATGCGGCAAGGTTTTGCCTATATCAACGTTAGAGAATGAAGTGGTGACAGCGCGTCTCGCCGATCTCCCTCCTTGTGGGGGAGATGCCCGGCAGGGCAGAAGTGGGGTAAGCCACACCCACCGCCGCCCCCCCCCAAAGGCTTAAATCTACGACCGAGCCAGCTCCGCCAATTGCGTCATGACCATCGCCGCACCCGCCAGCCGTTTTTCCGGCGTCGGCAGATCGCGGTTCAGGAACAGGCTGTGGTCCGGGCGGATCTTCGCCATCGAGCCCTGCTTGCCGATATAACCGACAAGCGCTGCCGGATTGGGGAATTCCTTGTTGCGGAACTGCACAACCACGCCTTTCGGCCCGGCATCCACCTTCTCGACATTGGCCGTGCGGCAGAGCGACTTGATGTAGACGATCTTGAGGAGATGCTGCACTTCCTTCGGCAGCGGGCCGAAACGGTCGATCATTTCTGCGCCGAAACCGTCGATCTCGCCTATATCCGCAAGCTCGCCGAGACGGCGGTAGAGACCCATGCGCAGATGCAGATCCGGCACGTAGTCTTCCGGGATCATCACCGAGGTGCCGACAGAGATTTGCGGCGACCAGCCGCTGTCGCGCACCTCTTCGTCACCCTTCACTTCGGCCACGGCCTCCTCCAGCATCTGCTGGTAAAGCTCGAAGCCGACTTCCTTGATGTGGCCGGACTGTTCTTCGCCAAGCAGATTGCCAGCGCCGCGAATATCGAGATCGTGGCTGGCAAGCTGGAAACCGGCGCCGAGTGTGTCGAGCGATTGCAGCACTTTCAGCCGCCGCTCCGCCATCGTCGTCAACACCTTGTTGACCGGCAGGGTGAACAGCGCAAAGGCGCGGACTTTGGAACGACCAACACGGCCACGCAGCTGGTAAAGCTGGGCGAGACCGAACATGTCGGCACGATGCACGATCAGCGTATTGGCGGTCGGCACGTCGAGGCCGGATTCGACGATGGTGGTCGAAAGCAGCACATCGTATTTGCCTTCATAGAAGGCGTTCATGATGTCTTCGAGTTCACCCGCCGCCATCTGGCCATGCGCCACCGCCACTTTCAGTTCCGGCACATCCGACTGCAGGAATGCATGGATATCGGCGAGATCGGCAAGGCGGGGGCAGACATAGAAGCTCTGGCCACCGCGATAATGCTCGCGCATCAACGTTTCACGGATTACCAGCGGATCGAAGGGCGAAATGAAGGTGCGAACCGCCATGCGGTCCACTGGCGGCGTGGTGATGAGCGACAGCTCGCGCACGCCGGTCATGGCCAGCTGCAAGGTGCGCGGAATGGGCGTCGCCGACAGCGTCAGCACATGCACGTCGCTTTTCAGCTCCTTCAGCCGCTCCTTGTGCTTCACACCGAAATGCTGCTCCTCATCGATGATCAGCAGGCCGAGATTGGCGAAGCTTATGCCCGCACCGAGCAGCGCATGGGTGCCGACGACAATGTCGGTCTTTCCATCAGCCACTTCTTTCTTGGTGAGCGCAAGCTCCTTCGAACCCACAAGGCGCGAGGCCTGCTGCACCCGGATCGGCAGACCGCGAAACCGTTCGGAAAAGGTACGGAAATGCTGTCGCGCCAGAAGCGTGGTCGGCACCACCACCGCCACCTGAACGCCATTCATGGCGGCAAGGAAGGCGGCGCGCAAGGCCACTTCGGTCTTGCCGAAACCGACATCGCCGCAGATCAGGCGATCCATCGGCCGCCCGGCACCGAGATCGTCGCGAACAGCGTCGATGGCGTTCAGCTGGTCCTCGGTCTCGTCATAGGGGAAACGGGCGGCAAACTCGTCGTAAAGCCCGTCCGGTGCGATAAGCGCCGGCGCGTGGCGCACCAGACGCGCGGCTGCAATGCGGATAAGCTCGTCGGCCATATCGAGCAGGCGCTTCTTGAGCTTGGCCTTGCGCATCTGCCATGCGCCGCCACCGAGCTTGTCGAGTGTGGCTTCCGCGGCATCAGAACCATAACGCGAGAGAAGATCGATGTTTTCGACCGGTAGGAACAGCTTGGCGTCGTCGGCATAATGCAGTTCCAGACAGGCGCGCGGCGCGCCCGCTGCCTCGATGGTCTGCAAACCGACGAAGCGACCGATGCCGTGTTCGGCGTGAACCACGAGCGAGCCTTCGTCCAGCCCCGCCACTTCCGCGATGAAATCCGCGCCGCGCTTGCGGCGCTTGGAACGGCGCACCATGCGGTCGCCAAGAATATCCTGCTCGCCGATGATAGCGAGCGTTCCGGTCTCAAACCCGGCTTCGAGGCTCAGCACCGCCGAAGCCGCCTCACCCTTGCCGAGTTTCTCCACCTCTTTCAGCGATGTCACCGGCTTGATCTTCTCAAGCCCGTGTTCGTTCAAGACCTGCAACAGCCGGTCGAGCGAACCTTCCGACCAGCCGGTGATCAAAACCTTCCAGCCCTTGGCCCGGCGCTCGGCAATGTGCTTTACCGCCAGATCGAAAACATTGACCCGCTCTTCGCTGTCGCCTTCCGTCGGTGGACGTGCCCAGCGCGGACCAACATGGGCATCAAGCGTCGCGACCGGGCGACCTTCGCTATCGTGTTCGTTGAAAGGCGTCAGCCGCACCGCATTGACGCTCGCAAGCGCCGCCTCGAAGCTCTTGCCGTCGAGATAGATTTGCCCAGGCGATACCGGCTTGTAAGGCGCGCCCTGCGTCGAGCCCTTGGTCTCGCCGGAAGCCCGCCGCGCCTCGTAATAATCGAGGACCAGCTTGGAGCGTTCCTTCGCCGCCTCGCGCGCCGTATGTTCGGTGACGATACGGAAACCGCTGAGATAATCGAAGGCGGTTTCCAGCTCTTCGTAAAACAGCGGCAGCCAGTGCTCCATACCGGCATAACGGCGGCCTTCGGAGACGGCCTGATAAAGCGCGTCGTCGCGCGTCGCCGCACCGAATAGCGACAGGTAATTCTTACGGAACCGGCCGATCGTATCCGGCGTCAGCGTCACTTCGCTCATCGGATTAAGATCAAGCGAGCGCGCCTGTGCGATGGTGCGCTGGCTGGCCGGATCGAAGGTGCGGATGCTTTCCAGCGTATCGCCGAAGAAATCGAGCCGCACCGGCTCTTCGGTGCCCGGCACGAAGACATCGAGAATGCCGCCGCGCACGGCGAATTCACCCACTTCACGCACCGTCGCCACCCGGTCGAAACCGTTGCGCTCCAGCCGCGCGGCGATGTCCTCCATGCGGATCTGGTTGCCGGGCTTGGCCGAAAAGCCCAGGCTCTCGATAACGTCGCGCGGCGCCATCTTCTGCAGCATGGCGTTGACGGTGACGAGAACGATGGCCGGATGCGGTTTCTTGGCGTGATTGATGAGGCCGGCAAGTGCCGCGAGCCGGCGCGCCGAGGTGTCCGCACTCGGTGACACGCGGTCATAAGGCAGACAATCCCAGGCCGGCAGCGTCAACACCGGAATATCCGGCGCGACAAAACCAAGAATCTGTTCGAGATCGGCGACCCGCTGGCCGTCCGACATCACGTAAGCCACCGATGTTCCCGCCCGCGCCATATCGGCGAGCAGTAGGGCTTCCATGCCGGAGGGCACGTTTCCGATGGTCAGCGGCGTATCGGCCGACGCCACCAGCTTTGCATCGAATCCGGCTATCATGTTTCAGGCCTTCAGGGTTTCGGCTGTGACGAGATCGAAATCGGGACGGTAAGAGGCGATCTTCTCGAACAACGGGGTCTGGAATTTTTCCGGCACCGGCAGGGCACCCGTCACCATCTTGACGAGGTCGTTATCCTCTTCCGCCATGATGATTTCCAGCTCGTCGAGCTGATCGTCGGAAAGCCCGGCAATATTGTCTTCCGCAAATTGCCCGAGCACCAGATCCATCTCGCGAATGCCCCGGTGCCAGCAGCGGTAAAGTATCCGCCTGCGCCTCGGATCGAGGTCGGCGCTCGTGCGCACCAGTCCAGTCATCGCATTCACCTTTCGGTTGGCTATTCAACAGGATGTTGATTGCGCCCTCCTATAGAACAGGAGGCGAACGCTTGGAACCGGTTTTTATCGAAATAATGCCACGGCGGCTAAAATCTGCCGGTGATAAACAGCCTTTGTCGGGCGCCACGTCTTGCATAACGCGTCCCCTTCCCCGATTTTGCTGAGCATGCGTCCCGCCATTCTCGATCCGCTATTTGCTTCCGTCTCCACCCTTGCCGGTGTGGGGCCGAAGCTTGCCGACCTTCTGGCCAAACTGCTGAGCCGGGAAAATGCTGACGACACCCGCGTGATCGATCTTCTGTTCCACGCACCATCAAACGTCATCGACCGGCGCAACCGCCCGGGCATCGCACTTGCCGCTCCCGGCGCCATTGTCACCATCCAGGGACGTGTCGACCGGCATCAGCCAGCTCCACCAGGCAATCGTTCCGCGCCCTACCGTGTTTTCCTGCATGACGAGACCGGGGAACTGGCGCTGACCTTCTTCCGCGCCAAGGGAGACTGGCTTTCCAAGGCCTTGCCCGTCGATGAAGAGGTTCTCGTCAGCGGCAAGGTGGACTGGTTCAACGGCCGCGCCTCCATGGTGCATCCGGATTTCATGGTGAAGCTCTCCGAGGCCGAGAACCTGCCGCTGGTCGAAGCCGTTTATCCGATGACAGCCGGGCTGTCTCCGAAGGTGCTGCGGCGGGCAATTGAAGGCGGACTTTCGAAACTGCCGGTCTTTCCCGAATGGATCGACGAAACGCTGAAGACCCGGCAGGGGTTCGGCGACGTGGCATCGAGCTTCCGTGAGTTGCACGATCCGCGCGACAGCGCCGATATCGATCCTCAGGCCCCGGCACGCAGACGGCTCGCCTACGACGAATTCCTGGCCGGGCAGCTGTCACTGGCGCTGGTGCGGCAAAGACTGCGCAAGGTCGCGGGCCAGCCGATCCGCGCCAAGGGGGACATTGCTGCAAAAATCCTGTCGCAACTGCCCTTCTCCCTGACGCCGAGCCAGAATGCCTCGGTGAAAGATATCCTGACCGATATGGCCAGCGAGGACCGTATGTTGCGGCTGTTGCAGGGCGATGTCGGCGCGGGCAAGACGCTGGTGGCGCTGATGGCTATGGCAACCGCCGTCGAGGCCGGAGGACAGGCGGTGTTGATGGCCCCGACCGAAATTCTTGCCCGGCAGCATTTCGCCACCATCTCCAAACTCGCCAATGCCGCGGGCATTACGGTTGAGGTGCTGACCGGCCGCACCAAGGGCAAGGAGCGTCGCGAGATCGAAGAACGCGTGGCCTCCGGTGAGGCACAGATCGTCATCGGCACCCACGCGCTGTTCCAGGACAGCGTGAGTTACAAGAACCTCGTGCTGGCCGTGGTGGATGAGCAGCACCGTTTCGGCGTACACCAGCGCCTGCGTCTCACCGCCAAGGGCATCACGCCGCATATGCTTGTTATGACCGCCACGCCCATTCCGCGTACGCTGGTGCTGGCCGCCTTCGGCGACATGGATGTATCAAAACTCACCGAAAAACCGGCTGGCCGAAAACCCATCCAGACCGTGACGATCCCCACAGAGCGCATCGGCGACATCGTCGAGCGGCTGCGCGCCGCGCTGAAGGAAGGCAAGAAGGCCTACTGGATCTGCCCGCTGGTGGAGGAGACGGAAGAGTCCGACCTGATGTCGGCGGAAGAACGACATGGGGTTCTCTCGCAGATGCTCGGTGCCAATATCGGTCTCATCCATGGGCGCATGAGCGGCCCTGAGAAGGACGCCGCCATGCTGGCTTTTAAGAACGGCGAAACCCGGCTGCTGGTGGCAACGACAGTGGTGGAAGTGGGTGTCGACGTTCCGGACGCCACGATCATGGTCATCGAACATGCCGAACGTTTCGGCCTGGCCCAGCTTCACCAGCTGCGTGGCCGGGTTGGACGCGGTGACGAGGCCTCCACCTGCATCCTGCTCTACAAGGGGCCGCTCAGCGAAAACGGCCGCGCCCGACTTTCCATCCTGCGCGACAGCGAGGACGGCTTCCTGATTGCCGAAGAGGATTTGAAGCTGCGCGGCGAAGGCGAACTCCTCGGCACCCGCCAGTCCGGCACCCCGGGCTTCCGCATCGCCAGCCTCGAAGCCCATGCCGATCTCCTGGAAATCGCTCGCAAGGACGCCGCCTATGTCATCGAGCGCGACCCCGAACTGACCGGCCCGCGCGGCGAAAGCCTGCGCACCCTGCTCTATCTGCACCGCCGCGACGAAGCTATCCGCTTCCTGCACGCCGGCTGAAAGTGAACCGCCATGAACATGATCGACCCACGCCGCCCACCGCCCGCCTTCAGAAAGGGCTACGCGCTCTGCTCACCGCAAAACATCCTGCAACCCGACACCTTCGCCAAAAGCCCGAAGAAAGCAATCGGCAAGGCCTTCAAAAAGCCCGGCCGCAAGAAGGCATGGACAGAGGCACTGGAACAGGGCTGGAGCGTGCGGCTGGTCTATATGCGGCTTTTCGTTCCCGTGTTCCATGCGACCACGACGGGAACAGAGGTGGATGATCTCGATGACGAGGATTGATTTGGTCCATTCAATAGACTAATCTAAAGCGAGGTTTAACGCTTAAGGTTAGCCATGCAGATATCCGTAACTGATGCAAAAGGCCAACTGACAGAATTGGTACGACGCGCCGAGGCCGGGGACGAAATCATTCTCACCCGGCATGGTCATGCAGCAGTGCGGCTGGTTCCGGTGGTTGTTGTGGCGGATAAAAAATCCCGCAGGGCCGTGCTAGATAAAGTGCGCGCGGCCGTCGCGACCAAGAGCGACGATGGCCCGGATGCCGCGCATAGTCAGGATTTCCTTTATGACGAGCACGGCCTTCCAAAATGATGGTCATCGATACATCTGCTCTGCTTGCAATCCTGCTTGATGAACCCACAGCAGATGCATGTGCCATGGCTCTCGATACGGATGAACCATTGCTGATATCCGCCGGTACGCTTGCCGAAGCTGTGATCGTAGCGCAAAGACGTGGCCGCAGCCGGGAACTCGAGATGCTGATCGAAGGGCTGAGCGTCGAAATCAAACCCGTTACTGCTAAATCAATCCGTGGCATTTCGGAAGCCTATCGCATCTGGGGAAAGGGTATTCACCCCGCCGGGCTGAATTTCGGAGATTGTTTTGCCTATGAGCTGGCAAAAGCTGAAGGCTGCCCTTTGCTTTATGTCGGCAACGACTTTTCGCAAACAGATATCAGCGGCCTCCTGTAACGCTCAAACCGGCGCAATCATTTTCGGCGGCGTGAAATCCGGAGCCACCAGTCCACCTGAAATCAGCAGTTTCGCCGCGTCTTCCGGTGTCATGTCCAGCATCACGATCTTGTCCTTCGGCACGAACAGCAGGAAACCCGCCGTCGGCACCGGAGTCGGTGGCAGGAAGACGGCAACCATCTCCTGGCCCATCTCGTTGAAGCGATGGGCAAGCTCTCCCTTGACCTCCGAGGATACGAATACCATCGCCCAGGTGCCGGGTGACGGAAACTCGATCAGGCCGACCTTCTTGAAAGAGTTCGAATGCTCTTTCAGGACGGATTCGAACAGCTGCTTGATGCTCTTGTAGATCGGCCGCACCAGCGGCATGCGGTTGAGAACGGATTCGCCGACGCCGACGATCCATTTGCCAATGAGGTTGTTGCCGAGAAAGCCGATGAGCGTGATGCCGATGACGGCGATCAGCAGGCCGAAGCCGGGGATCGCCACATCGAAATATTGCTCGGGATCGTAACGGGCGGGAATATAGGGCTTAACCCAGCTATCCGCCCATTGCAGGAAGCTCCATACCAGCCACATGGTGATGGTGACAGGCGCAAGGATGAGGACGCCCGTGAGGAAGCTGTTGCGCAGACGGGCTGCGAATGAAATTTTGACTGGAATATCGGTCATTTACCGTTCGGAATTAAGCGTTGTCGCTATCGAAACCCGGATGAAAACCGACAATGCCGGATGGAGTTCCGCCATGCAAGCGAAGAACTATGAAATATTCGTCAGGAATCCCCTTGCCGCTCAGGCCCTCAATATGGCGAAAACCGAAGCGGCCGTAATAGTCCGGATCGCCAGCGACAACTGCGCCAGAAGCACTCAGACGGTCCAGCGCGGCAAGCCCTTCCCGAACCAGCCCTGAGCCGACACCCTGCCTTTGCCGGTCCGGCGCCACCGATAAGGGCGCAAGACAGAACCAGCCGGTCTCGCCGCCCGACAGTGTTACCGGTGAAAAACCGATATGGCCGATGATGCCTTCGCTGTCCTCGGCAACCAGAGAAACAGTCAGCGCACCGGCCTTGCGAAGCCGTTCGATGATCACATGTTCCGTCTTGTCGCTGTAGTCGACGTCACGGAAGGCATCTTCCGTAACGCGAGCAATCGCCTCTTCATCACCTTGCCGCTCCGGCCGGATGATCATTCCACCGTCACCGATTTCGCCAGATTGCGTGGCTGGTCCACATCCGTGCCCATGAAGACGGCGGTGTGATAGGCCAGCAGCTGGATCGGCAGCGAGAAGACCATCGGCGCGATCAGCTCGTCGACATTGGGCAGCGTGATCGTCGCCATGGTGTCGAGCTTGGAGGCAGCGGCACCCTTCTCGTCGGTGATGAAGATGATGCGGCCACCGCGCGCGGCCACTTCCTGCATGTTAGAAACGGTCTTTTCAAAGAAGCGGTCATGCGGTGCGATGACGATGACAGGCATGTTTTCGTCGATCAGTGCGATTGGCCCATGCTTCAGCTCGCCGGCTGCATATCCTTCGGCGTGGATATAGGAAATTTCCTTGAGCTTCAGTGCGCCTTCCAGCGCCAGCGGGAAGCTGGTGCCGCGGCCGAGATAAAGTACATCCTTGAAGCGCGACAGATCGCGCGACAGCGCCTCGATCTGCGGCTGGATGAGGTTCAGCACCTTGCTCATGATGCGCGGCATCTCGATAAGCTGCTGCACAAGCTCCTTTTCCTCGCCCGGCTTAAGCGTACCGCGCGCCTTGCCCGCGGCAACCGCGAGCGAAGCGAGCACGGCAAGCTGGCAGGTGAAGGCCTTGGTGGAGGCCACGCCGATTTCCGGGCCGGCGAGGATCGGAAAGATCGCATCCGATTCGCGCGCCATGGTCGATTCACGTGTATTGACCACTGCGCCGATCTTCAGTCCCTCTTGCTGGCAATATCGCAAGGCCGCCAGCGTATCGGCGGTTTCGCCCGATTGCGAAATGAACAGCGCGGCCTGCGTGGGAACGAGCGGGATCTCACGGTAACGGAATTCCGATGCGACATCGATTTCCACCGGCAGGCGCGCGTAACGTTCGAACCAGTATTTGCCGATCAGGCCGGAAAGATAGGCCGTGCCGCAGGCAGAAATGGCAAGGCCGGAAAGCCTGGCGAAATCGATTGCCTTATCGGCATCCTTCACGGTTTTGGAGGCGAAATCCACATAGTGGCTGAGCGCATGGGAAATGACTTCCGGCTGCTCATAGATTTCCTTTTCCATGAAATGGCGGTGGTTGCCCTTGTCGACCACGAAAGCCGTCGCCTGCGAAATCTGGCGCTCGCGTTTCACCGGCTTGCCGGAGAAATCGATGATTTCCGCACCGTCACGGGTCACGATGGCGCAGTCGCCATCCACCAGATAGGTGATCTCATTGGTGAAAGGCGAAAGCGCGATTGCGTCGGACCCCAGGAACATCTCGCCCCTGCCGTAACCGACGGCAAGCGGCGGGCCGGAGCGCGCCGAAAGCAGCGTATTGGGATCGTCCTGAAACATCACCACCAACGCATAGGCACCGGTCACGTGGTTCAGCATCTTCAGCATCGCCTCGCGATGGCCAAGCCCTTCGCGGGTGTATTTTGCCAGAAGCTGCGCCACCACTTCGGTGTCGGTCTGGGTGGTGAAGGTTGCACCCTCGGCGCTCAGTTCCTCGCGCAATTCGGAGAAGTTTTCGATGATGCCGTTATGAACGACGGCAACGCCTTCGACGAAATGCGGGTGGGCGTTGGTTTCGTTCGGCACGCCGTGCGTCGCCCAGCGCGTATGCGCGATGCCGACGACACCTGGCAGCGGCTTTTCAGAGACCAGCTTTTCCAGATTGAACAGCTTGCCTTCCGCCCGGCGACGGTCCATCGCGCCATTGTCGATGGTGGCAACACCCGCCGAATCGTAACCGCGATATTCGAGGCGCTTCAGCGCATCGACAAGCCGTTCAGCAACGGGCTGCGTTCCGACAATTCCGACAATTCCGCACATATATTTCTCCAGACGGCGATCTCTTCACCGAAACTTCCAGAGTATTTCCGCCTTTCCCTGAAATGCGAAAATACACCACTTTTTTGTTCTGATGCATTTCCGGACGTAAAACCGCTGCGCACCTTTACTGGAAATGCTTTAACCGTTTCTCTGAAATCGGCAATTATCCCGCCGGTCACTTTCAGTATCGCTCGGTAACGTCATCTAAGAGGATTTTTTCTTCGCTTCCTTCAGCGCTTTCGCCCGCTCGCGCAACGCGACCGCCCTGCCCGGTTTCACCTCCTGGCGCGCGCGCCCGAAAGCCAGCGCATCGGCAGGCACGTCATCGGTAATCACGCTGCCGGAGGCGATATAGGCCCGCTCTCCAATGGAGACGGGAGCAACCAGCGACGAATTCGAGCCGATGAAGCTGTTGGCTCCGATCCGCGTTTCGGACTTGTTGTAACCGTCATAATTGCAGGTGATGGCACCCGCGCCGATATTGCTGCCTGCACCCACGAAAGCATCGCCGATATAGGTCAAATGGTTGACCTTTGCGCCCTCGCCGATCTCGGCCTTCTTGACCTCACAGAAATTGCCGACCTTGGCATTGGGATGCAGGTTTGCACCCGGACGCAACCGCGCAAAGGGACCGACAACCGCACCCTCGGCCAGATAGGCCCCTTCCAGATGCGAAAATGCATGAATGATCGCACCCGGCTCGATCGTCACGCCGGGACCGAAAACGACGTTGGGCTCGATCAGGACATCCTGACCGATCTTCGTATCGAAGGAAAGGAATACTGTCTCAGGCGCGATCATCGAAACACCGTCGACCATCAATTCGTGACGGCGGCGCTCCTGCCAGAGCCTCTCGATGAAGGCGAGTTCGGCGCGGTTGTTGCAGCCGGTCAATTCCTTTTCCGGCGCATCGATGGCAATGGCGCGGCGGCCGAGAGAACGGGCGATCTCGACGATGTCAGTCAGATAATATTCGCCCTTAACATTGCTGTTGCCGATCCGATCCAGCAGATCCAGCGCATTGCGGCCGTTGATGGCCATCAATCCGCTGTTGCACCAGGTGACCTTGCGCTCCTCGTCGGTGGCGTCCTTTTCCTCGCGGATCGCGACCAGCTCGCCATTCTCGACCAGAAGCCGCCCGTAACCCGTGGGACGGTCGGTATGGAACCCGATAACGGCGACATCGGCACCGTCGGCAATCGCCTCGCGCGCCCTGTCGAGCGTGGCTGAGGTGATGAGCGGCACATCGCCATAAGCGACGATGACATCGTCAAAACCGCGTTCGATCGCCTCGCGTGCGGCAAGAACCGCATGACCGGTGCCCTTGCGTTCCTTTTGCAGGAAAGCCTCGACCTGCAGGCCCTTGAGACTTGCCGCAGCAGCGACATTGTCGGCATCGCGCCCGACCACCAGCGCCACCGCGCCGACGCCCGCTCCAGCAACAGCCTCCACCACATGCCCGATCATCGGGCGTCCAGCGACCGGATGAAGCACCTTGGACTTCGAAGACTTCATGCGCGTGCTGTCGCCCGCTGCGAGAATAACGGCTAGAGAGCTGCGCTCCATAAGACCTCCAACACCCCGTCACCGGCCACAGGCGGCCCGGACAGGGGCAATGTTTGACTTTACGCCGGCCGGCACTGCGGACGGGCGTATGGGTGATTTCTTTCCGGCACTGCTATAACGGCGCCCCACTTAAGAAACCATGCAAATCTCCACCAAATTTCCACGCCGATTTTCATCAAACGTGATCAGCGGCAGGCTGGCATGATCTATGGGCGGGAGTTACGGGCCGTGAATTCGAGTATCTGCTGACGGCCGTTTTCAATCAGCCTTTCCATCTCGCGCCGGGCTGCCCCCTCATCGCGCAGGCGAAACGCTTCGACGAGTCGCAGGTGAGAGGCGGACACGTCGGAAATCTCGTTGGGATCGGCTTCCGGGTTGCTCATCCGGAAAATGCCCGCCAGCGCCGCCTTTATCAGCGAACCGACGGTGCGCATGAACGGGTTGCCGGACATTTCGGTGATGAGAACGTGGAAATTCATATCCGCAAGCGCGCGCTTTTCCTTGGAATAAGCCGTGTTGCCCATCTCGTTGGCGTAAGCGACAAGCCTTGCGATATCGGCGTCTTTTGCCCTGGCGGCAGCAAGACCCGCGCCATAGGGTTCGAACGCCTGGCGGATATCGTAGAGATGCAGCAGGAATTCCTCGCTGACACCAGCCTCGAAGTGCCAGAGCAGCACCTCGCTGTCGAACATGTTCCAGCTTTCGCGCTCCGTCACACGGGTACCGATGCGCGCCTTGGGGGAGATCATGCCCTTGGCGGTGAGCGTCTTCATCGCCTCGCGAAGCACCGTTCGAGAGACTTTCAGCCGCTCCATCAACTCGGCATCGCCCGGCAGGATGTCACCCGTCTTGAAAACTCCGGACACGATATCGAGACCGAGCTTGTGAACGACCTGAGCATGATTTGTCCGCAACTTTCGAAAACCGATCGCCGCATCGAGCATTCCGCGCTGCAAATTCCATGTCCTTCCGTTCGGTTGAAGATGTAAAAATCGCGCCTGACTTGTGTAATCCAGGAAAGCAGCCCGATTTTCAACGCAGAATACAGTGAAAAACATCAACGCGCGTGAAAAGCAAAGCCAAACTTCGTTCGAACAATAAAACACATCAAAATAACAAAGACCGCGCATGAATTGCATGCGCGGTCCCGTTAGCAGCTAGTACCTGCGTGTCATATTATTGCGGCAACTTGTCGTCCACGCCGGCAACGTAGAAGTTGAGGCCGAGCAGAACGCCGTCTTCAGCCTTCTCACCCGCCTTCAGCCATTCCGAACCGTCCTGCTTCTTCACCGGACCGGTAAAGGGGTGCAACTCGCCCGACTTGATCTTGGCTTCGGTTTCCTCAGCCATCTTCTTCACGTCATCAGGCATGTTGGTGTAAGGCGCCATGGTCAGGATGCCGTCCTTCAGGCCGTCCCAGATGGATTCGGACTTCCACGTGCCGTCAAGCAGGGCCTGCGTGCGCTTGATGTAATAAGCGCCCCAGGTATCCTTGATCGCGGTCAGCTGTGTCTCCGGACCGGCCTTGATCATATCGGAAGCCTGACCGAAGGCCTTGATGCCGCGCTCGGCTGCAACCTGCATCGGAGCCGTCGTGTCGGTGTGCTGCGTCAGGATATCGACGCCCTGGTCGATAAGCGCCTTGGCAGCATCGGCTTCCTTGCCGGGGTCGAACCAGGTGTTGGCCCAGACAACCTTGACCTTGAACTCAGGATTGACGGACTGCGCGCCCAGAACGAAAGCGTCGATGCCCATCACCACTTCCGGGATCGGGAAGGAAGCGATATAGCCGGCAACACCCTTCTTCGACATCTTTGCGGCGATCTGGCCCTGAATGTAGCGGCCTTCATAGAAACGCGAATTGTAGGTCGCGACGTTTTCGGCGGTCTTGAAGCCGGTGGCGTGCTCGAACTTCACCTTGGGGAACTTCTGGGCAACCTTAACGGTCGCATCCATGAAGCCGAAGGAAGTGGTGAAGACCAGCTCACAGCCGGAACGTGCCATGCGCTCGATGGCGCGTTCGGCATCCGGGCCTTCCGGAACGCTTTCGAGGAACGGCGTTTCTATCTTGTCGCCGAAATGCTTCTGCAGCTCTTCGCGACCGATTTCGTGCGCCTGCGTCCAGCCGCCATCGGTGCGGCTGCCGACATAGATGAAGCAGACCTTCTTTGCGTCGGCGGCCTCAGCCGAAGAAACGACGCCTCCAAGAGCCGCTATGGAAGCAGCAAGTGCGATGACCAGTTTTTTCATTTTTACCCCTGTTTGGTTTGGAGACTGGAAGTTTTTCTCACCGGTCCGGCACGAAGGATTTGCCCAGTGATGCCGGCGTGTTGATCAAGGTCGTGCGGCGATTATGCGAGATGATGACCAGCACGACAATAGTTGCGATATAGGGCAGCGCCGAAAGCAGTTGCGACGGCACGCCAATGCCGAATGCCTGGGCGTGCAACTGCCCGATGGTGACAGCGCCGAACAGATAACCGCCCGCGAGCACCCGCCATGGACGCCAGGACGCGAAGACGACGAGCGCCAATGCGATCCAGCCACGCCCGGCCGACATGTTTTCCACCCATTGCGGCGTATAGACCAGCGAAAGCTGCGCGCCGGCAAGCCCCGCGCACGCACCGCCGAACATGACAGCCAGATAGCGTGTGCGGATGACGTTTATGCCAAGCGCATGGGCAGAACCGTGATTGTCGCCGATGGCGCGGATCTTGAGACCCGTGCGGCTCTTGAACAGAAACCAGCTTATGCCGGCAACGAGCGCGATGGACATGTAGAAGATCAGGTCTTGCCGGAACAGCAAGGGGCCGATGAAGGGTATCTCCGACAGCACCGGAAAGACGATGGGCTGCAGCTTGACGCCCGGCAGGCCAACGAAGCTTTCGCCCAGCATGCCTGAAACGCCAAGACCGAGAATGGTCAGCGCAAGTCCCGTCGCCACCTGGTTGGTAACGAGCGTCAACGTCAGGAAACCGAAGAGCAGCGAGAAAACCGCGCCCGACGCGATACCGGCCAGAATGCCGAGATAGGGCGAACCGGTCATATGCGCAGCAGCGAAAGCGCAGACCGCACCCATGATCATCATGCCCTCGACGCCGAGATTGAGGACGCCGGAGCGTTCCGCCACCAGCTCGCCCGAGGCGGCAAGGACGAGCGGTGTGGCGGCAGTGATGACCGTGAGAAGGATGGCCTGAAGCATATCCATCATGCCGCTCCTTGGCTGTTATGCGCCTTGCCGGTGAAGACGATCCTGATGCGGTAAAAGATCAACGTATCGCAGGAGAGTACGAAGAACAGCATCAGCCCCTGAAACACACGCGTCACCTTGTCAGACACACCGATGGAAAGCTGCGCCGCCTCACCACCAAGATAGGTCAGTGCAAGCACCAGCCCGGAGAGGATGATACCGAGCGGATTGAGGCGGCCGAGAAAGGCGACGATGATGGCGGTGAAGCCGTAACCCGGAGAAATGCTGGGCTGAAGATGGCCGATGGAGCCGGAGGCTTCCGAAATGCCCGCAAGCCCGGCAAGCGCGCCGGAAAGCAGCATCGAAAACCAGACCATGCGGCTCGATGAGAAACCGGCAAAACGCCCTGCCCGCGCCGATTGGCCAAGAACCGTGACCTCGAAGCCTTTCAGCATGTAACGCATCATGAACCACAGCGCGATGGCCGCCACGATGGCAAACACGAAACCCCAATGCGCCCGGCCCGATGCCAGCATTTCCGGCAGCACTGCGCTCTCGTTGAAGGGTTTCGTCTGCGGGAAGTTATAGCCGCCCGGATCGCGCCAGATGCCGCGCGTCAGCCAGTCGAGAAAAAGCTGCGCGACATAGACCAGCATCAGGCTGACGAGGATTTCGTTGGTGTTGAACTTCGTCTTCAACAGCGCCGGAATACCGGCATAGAGTGCGCCACCGATGGCGCCCATAACCAGCATCAACGGCAGGATGAGTGGCGAATGCCAATCCGGATAAAGCACCGGCAGGATGGAACCGGTGATCGCGCCAATGGTGAATTGTCCTTCCGCGCCGATATTCCAGTTGTTGGAGCGATAACAGATAGACAGGCCAACCGCGATCAGGATCAGCGGTGCGGCCTTGATCGCCAGCTCATGCAGCGACCAGACCTCCAGCAGTGGCTCGATGAAAAAGGCGTAAAGCGCATCGAGTGGATTTTTGCCGAGTATGGCGAACATGATGGCGCCGACAAGCAGCGTCAGCACCAGTGCCAGAAGCGGCGAGAGAAGGGTAAATAGCTTCGAGATCCCTGCCCGTTTTTCAAGCTCAATGCGCATGCTGGGCGGCTCCTAACTGTGTGTGGACGCCGCCCATCAGCAGGCCGATCTTTTCAAGCGTCATGTCTTCCACCGGATAGGCCTGCGAAAGCTGCCCATCGGAAATGACCGCGATATTGGTGGCGACCTCGAAGATTTCATCGAGGTCCTGGCTGATGACGATGACGGCCGAGCCGGCTTTGGCGAGATCGACCAGCGCCTGCCGGATACGGCTCGCCGCCCCCGCATCCACACCCCATGTCGGCTGGTTGACAACAAGTACGGCCGGTTGACGATCGAGTTCGCGCCCGACGATGAATTTTTGCAGATTGCCGCCCGACAGCGATCCCGCCAGCGGATCGGCCCCGCTTTTGCGCACATCCATGGTTTCCGATATGCGCCGCGCCGCCGCCTTGATAGCTGAGCCCCTGACGATGCGCAGGAAACCGCCCGTCAGAAACGCCTTGCGGTCGGAGCGCGCCCGCGCCAGCAGAAGATTGTCGGAAAGGCTCATGCCGGGAACGGCGGCATGGCCGTGGCGCTCCTCGGGTACGAAACCGGCGCCCATCAGCCGCCGGCCATTGATGCCGATGCGACCGACCGGCTTGCCGCGGAGATGGATCGCATCATTATTATAGACGGGATATTCGCCCGAAAGCGCATCGAACAACTCGCCCTGCCCGTTTCCGGCAACCCCGGCAATCGCCAGCACTTCGCCGGCGCGCACAGTCATGGAAACCGCTTTCAACGCCACGGCAAAGGGCGTGCGTGGCGCAACGGAAAGCCCCATGACTTCGATCTGCGGTTGACCGAGGGCGTCGCCCGTCGGTCGCGAAACGCTTGCGACATCGCTGCCCACCATCATGCGCGCCAGAGATGCCGGTGTTTCCTTGCGCGGATCGCAGGCGCCCGTAACCTTGCCATGGCGCAGAACGGTGGCGCGGTCACAGATACGCTGCACCTCTTCCAGCCGGTGGCTGATATAAAGCACCGAACGGCCTTCGGCCTTCAGCTTCGCCAGCGTCTCGAACAGCTTGTCCGCCTCCTGCGGCGTCAAAACCGAGGTCGGCTCGTCGAGAATGATAAGGCGCGGGTTCTGCAACAGGGCGCGCACGATCTCGATACGCTGCCGCTCGCCAACCGAAAGATCGGCGACATGCGCATTGGGATCGAGAGGCAGGCCATAGGCGCGCGAAAGCTGTTCCGCTTCCTTGGCGATTTCCTTCAATGAAATTTTCGGGTCCAGCGACAGGGCGATGTTTTCAGCAACCGTCAACGCCTCAAACAGGGAGAAATGCTGGAACACCATGCCGATGCCGAGCCTGCGTGCCTCGCTTGGCGAACCTATGGAAACCGGCTGACCCTGCCAGACGATATCACCCTCGCTCGGCGAGAGCACGCCGAACAGCATCTTGACGAGCGTGGACTTGCCCGCGCCGTTTTCACCCAGAAGCGCGTGGATTTCGCCCGGCGCTATATCGAGGTCGATGCCGTTGCATGCGGCGAAATTGCCGAACAGCTTGGTCAGCTTGCGAACGGACAGGAGAGGCACGGCCTCCGGCGCCATAGTTCCAGTCACGAATTCCCTCTCTACACCGGCTACCCATGCTTTCTTCGAAGCATTTCAGCAACCGTGGTCATTGTTCCCAATCAGGCTACAACACGTATGCAATGCTGCGCGATCATGATTTATTGATAACTGTTTTGCTGCTGCGCACAACTGAAAAAGACGTTGCTTAAATGCAATTTGCACAAGCAATAAACGGCTTTACGCTTTTCTTATTTCGCGCCGAGCGCGGGGAAAAACTGCAATATTCCGCCGATGCAATAGAGATAAAGCCCGCTCGCCACAAAGCCGATCACCGCCCAGGACGGCATTTCGAAATGCATCAGCAACGCATAACCGCCAAGCGCGCACCAGACGAACACGATTGCCAGATTAAGCGGCCGCAATCGCTTCACGCGCACCGGATGCAGGAAATTGATCGGCAGGAATGTCAGGAACACCGAGATGGTAACGACCGTCATGGCTGTTGTGGCGCTGGCATCCATGACGAACAGCGTGAACACCACCATGTTCCACACCACCGGAAAGCCGGAGAAGAAATATTCGTCCGTCTTCATGCCCATGTCGGCATAATAGATGGCGCTCGACACCACGATCATACCAGCCGCAACGAAGGACAGCGGCTCGCCGATCATGCCGCTCTGGTAAAGCGCAAAGGCGGGCAAGAGCACATAGGTGACATAGTCGATGATATTGTCGAGCGTATCGCCGGACCAGTTAGGCAGAACTTCCTTCACCCGAACCTTGCGGGCGATGGGTCCGTCAATGCCATCCACCAGCAGCGCAAGCCCCAGCCACCAGAACATGTCGACAAAGCGGTGTTCGGAAGCGGCGACGACGCCAAGAAAAGCCAGAAACGACCCGGATGCCGTCAAAATATGAACGGAAAAGGCGCGGATTTCCGCGTAGGGAACACGCTTGTAGTTGAAAATTTTCATGGTCAGCGTCTGCGCCCCGCTTTTCATCCGCCCTGTTCATTCCGGTATGCGGCCATTCACCACGCTTTGCAACCGGCTGATCTGGCTTATCCTAGGACTAATATAGCGGTACAACCAACGAATGTTTACGCCGGGATGTTCCGGGGTCAAAGTGGATTTACCCGCGCAAAGCCTTTATGATGCCTTGGAAATAACAACGGATCAGGACCATGAGACACTTCGATATCGCCATCACTGGTGCGGGACTTGCGGGCCAGATTGCGGCCATAGCGCTTGCGCGGGCGGGCCGCCACGTGGCGCTTGTTGCGCCCCCCAGCGAAAAGAAGGACCGGCGCACGACGGCGCTGATGGACCAGTCGATCCGCTTCATGGACCGCCTTGGCCTCTGGTCGCGCATAGCCCCTGCCGCAGCCCGTCTTTCCACCATGCAGATCATTGACGGCACCGACCGCCTGCTGCGCGCGCCCACCGTGCAGTTCCGCTCCTCTGAAATCGGGCTGGATGCATTCGGCTGGAATATTCCCAATGAGGCGCTGCTTGGCGTGCTTAGCGAAGCGGTCGAACAGGAACACAATATTACCCGCTTCGAAACCACCGCCGAGACGATTGATATCGGCAACGACCGTGTATCGGTAACACTTGGCGATGGTGAAGCGCTCTCCGCAGATTTTCTGATCGGCGCGGATGGCAGGAAGTCGATGGTGCGGGATGCAGCCGCAATTGGCGTCAAATCCTGGTCCTATCCGCAGACGGCCATCGTTTTGAACTTCAGCCATAGCCGGCCGCACGGCAATGTCTCGACAGAATTCCATACACCCACGGGACCTTTCACGCAGGTTCCCCTGCCCGGCGACCGCTCCAGCCTCGTCTGGGTTGTCACTCCAGCGCAAGCGGAAGAGCTGATGGCACTGCCGCTTGAAGCGCTCAGCCTCAGGGTGGAGGAGCGCATGCAATCCATGCTCGGCGCCGTTACGGTGGAAGACAGCGTGCAGGCATGGCCGCTGTCTTCCATGACCGCGCATCGCTTCGGCAAGGGCCGCGTCGCCCTGATCGGCGAGGCTGCACATGGTTTCCCGCCCATCGGCGCACAGGGTCTGAACCTCAGCCTGCGCGACATCATCGCCCTCACCGAACTGCTCGGCGCCGTCTCCGACCGCCCGATTGCGGCGGATGCCGGCAGCAGCTTCGACCGCAAGCGGCGGGCGGATGTCTACACCCGCACCCTCAGCGTCGATCTCCTCAACCGGTCGCTGCTTTCCGATCTACTGCCGGTGCAGATGGCGCGTGCGGCTGGTCTGCATGTGCTATCCGGCATCGGCACGCTCAGAAGCATAGTCATGCGCGAAGGCATCGAGCCGGGGCGCGGGCTGAAGGCCCTGCCCTCGCTGCTGTTCGGCAGCTTCAAAAAGGCTGGATGAAATAAACCACGCCCGTCAGCGTGAAGACCGAAAGCACCGTCGAGATCAGGATCGTCGCCGACGCCCTCTCCTGCCAGACGTGATATTGCTGACCGATGACGAAGACATTTGTCGCGGTCGGCAAGCCCGCAAGCAGCACGGCGGAATATATCCATACCGGTTCGAACCGCCCGAGCGACGAGAGCACAAGATAAGCGGCAAGCGGATGCAGGATAAGCTTTGCCGGGACGATATAGCTGATTTCGACCGGCACCCGCTTCATTGGCCTCAGCGCCAGCGTGACACCCATGGCAAACAGAGCGCATGGTGCTGCCGATTGCGCCAGATAATCCACCAGCCGCTGCACCGCCTCCGGCGGCTGCCATGACAGCGAAGCGGCCAGAAAACCGGCGATTACCGACACGATGAACGGGTGAGTAATGACCTTGCGCGCCACATCCAGCGCAAGCCTTGCTACAGAGCGCTTGTCACCGCCCGCAACCGCCATCATTGCCGGTGCGACGATGAAATGAGCGGCGTTTTCGAGACAGACGATCAGCGCGACGGGCACTGCCGCTTTCTCACCGAGCGCCAAAAGCGCAAGCCCCGGACCCATATAACCAATATTGCCGTAGCTTGCCGCGAAACTCTGGATCGTCGTTTCGGCGAGATTGTTCTTTCTCACGAACCGGCCGATCAGGAACACAGCCAAGAAAATGCCGTAGGTGCAGGCAAGACTGGCGGCAACGAAATCCATGCGCGTCAGTTCTTCCACCGGCGTTTTCGACACCAGCTTGAAAAACAGCGCCGGAAGCGCCGCATAGATGATGAAGGTGTTCAGCCAGCCCATCGCCTCGACCGGCTGTTTCGTTATGCGCGCCGCGCCGTAGCCGATGAAGATCAGGCCGAAAAACGGCAAAAGCAATCCGACGATATCGGCCACAGTCTTTCCCCCGCGTATGAAATACGCGGGGAGGCTTAGCCGATTTTCATCAGGATCGGAAAGGTCTCCTGGAACCAGATCGCCACATTGGTGATGAAACCGGTCATGAAAGCGAGGCCGGTGAGCACCAGCAACACACCCATCAGCTTTTCCACAAGACCGAGATGGCGGCGGAAACGGACGAGGAAACGCATGAAGGAACCGGAAAAGGCTGCAGCAATCCAGAATGGCACCGCAAGGCCAAGCGAATAGACCGCAAGCAGCATCGCGCCATCGCCAACCGTGTCACGCGAGGCGGCAACGCCGAGGATCGCGCCGAGGACAGGACCGATGCAGGGCGTCCAGCCGAAGGCAAAGGCAAGGCCCATGACATAGGCGCCGGAAAGCGTGGCCGGTTTGCCCGCCCCCTGAAACCGCGCCTCACGCGAAAACAGGCCAATGCGGAAAACACCGAGAAAGTTAAGGCCCATCAGGATGATGATGAAACCGCCAATCTTGGCGAGAATATCGAGGTTCTGGCGCAACAGCGTGCCGATCGTCGAAGCACCGGCACCCAGCGCCACGAAGACCGTGGCAAAACCGAGCGTGAAGAAGAAAGCCGAAAACAGCACGGCCCGGCGGATTTCAGGCCGCGGCGCGGTATTCTCCGTCCTGAACTGCTCCACCGAAACACCGGCCATATAGCAGAGGTAAGGCGGCACCAACGGCAGGACGCAGGGCGACAGAAATGACAGGGCACCGGCCAGAAGCGCGCTGAACAGGGAAATATCGGCAATCGACAAGAAAGAACTCCGCATTGACGCATGTCTCCCAAAAGCGGGAATCGGTTTTGGGATAACGTCACGCGCAAAAAGATCAGCAAGGCACGTCGCGATTCCCGAGATTCGCCGCGTTTCACGCTCTCATTTTGGCGCATGCCATTGCCGCAAAACGATTTCACCCGTTTGCCAGACATGTCTGACGCCGCTTTTATCCCCAGCCGCCCCCTCTCTCCAATCACCTTTTCGGGGGTGCGACAAAAAAAAACGGATTGATTGTAGAAAGCGCTTTTTTTGGGTTGACCGAACGGATCGCTCTACCTATGTTCCGCGCACTTCCGAAGGGCATCCCAGCCCCGACACGGGAGAGCGTAGCTCAGCCGGTAGAGCAACTGACTTTTAATCAGTAGGTCCAGGGTTCGAATCCCTGCGCTCTCACCACCTTCATCAAAGATATCAGTAAGTTAAGACGCATAATGCTCATCGATATGTTCGCTGGCGGTAACGATATGCGCTTGCGCCGCGTGACATGAAGTTGCGTCCCGACAGACCTCGTCCCTGAAACTGCCCCCCAGAAGAACGCAAATCGCCGCCCTCCCCGACACGCCGTCCCCTGGCTCGCGAACCGGCCGATAAGGCCGCTCAATGCAAAGCATGGTACGATGGCGTGTGCTAATACCTGATCCGTGTAGGGGCGGCCTTCGGTCCGGAGTCGGTTGTCGGATTGGCGCGAGCCAAGGGAGAAAGAACAATGGCAACCCATATCGAAGACGACAGTGACATCCTCATACCTCAGGACCTGGCGCAGGGAGCGAGCCGTTATCTGGGGAAACCGCTTGAGCTGCTGCCAGACAGGGAAAAAGCAATATTTCGTCGTCTTGCAGCAAGGCGCACCATCTCGACTGACGCGAATGCGGTTTTCGACGAGAGACTGACGCCCGGCCAGCGGCTTGCGGATGCGGTTGCCAAATTCGGTGGTTCCTGGACCTTTATCCTTATATTTGCGGCTTTGCTTGCGATATGGCTGAGCGCAAACATTATCGCGACTTCGAACGCCTTCGATCCCTACCCGTTCATTTTCCTCAATCTCATCTTATCCATGCTCGCAGCGGTTCAGGCGCCGGTGATCATGATGAGCCAGAACCGCCATGCGGCCAAGGATCGGATCGACGCCGCACATGACTACGAGGTCAATCTGAAGGCAGAGATCGAAATCATGGCGCTGCACGATAAGTTCGATCGGATGCGCTCTATCGAGCTGAAAGCTCTCGTCGATAAACAGCAGCAGCAGATCGACCTTTTGACAAAACTCGTGCTGAAACAAACAGGCTAGAAAATTTACGTCAGAATACGGAAAATCGCGCCCGCGCGCCGATTCCATGTGCAACGGAACGCGCTTTGTGTGCCGGTCGTACAGTAGCAGCTGCAGCACTTCATGGATGGTTTCCAGACAAGCTATGTGCTTGCGCATCCCTCATATAGAGCGCAGAATAAATCAATGGCAGCATTTGAAGCGGGCGCTGTTGTGTAAAGGTGCATCTGCCTTGGCCCCAACCAAAGGAGGACGAAATGTCTTCCATCAATCGAAAACGAAATGTCGATCCAGATCGTGCGCCACTGCTCGTCAAGGCGATCGACAGGCTTGAAAAAGGTGCTGCAACGTTATGCGGTTCGTCGAAATTCGACGCGTGCAGGCCAGTTCTGATCGCCGCCATTCGACGTGGTTCCGGCAGGCGTAAACCAATCCCGGCTGCGTCGGCTCCTCACCATAAGAACCGGGACATATTTCAGTCTACCCAAAAATCCGGAAGCCCGGCTGTCGAGAGATGGGAAAATGAAGGCGGCGCGATCAGATGATCGTTGTCACCTGCCCAGAACGGAGTGATCATCATGGCGTCAAGTGTCCATCTAGAAGAAATGACATCGGCGGAATGCATCGCATTCCTTTCCCGGATGAGCTTCGGGCATCTTGCCTGTATCGATCATGACAGGCCCTATGTGGTGCCGATCCATTTCGTGTTTCACGAGGGTGGAGTCTACAGCTTCTCGATGATGGGAGCCAAGATAGAGAATATGCGCCTGAACCCTCATGTTTGCCTTCAGGTTGATGAGGTCAAAAACACCAGCACATGGACAAGCGTAATTCTCCATGGCCTCTATCAGGAGCTTGAAGATAACGAGCAATGGCAAAGCGAGCGGATCTACGCCTGGTCTCTGATCCAGAAACACCCGAACTGGTGGGAGCCGGGAGGCTCAACGATCCATCCGCACGAAAATGGAACGGACTCCACCAAGCCGATTTTCTTCAGCATCCAAAAAGAAAGCCTCACGGGCCGCAAAGCGGTCCAGAGGGAAGATTTCGTGCGTTAAGCGGCCTCCCTCTACAGATAGGCGTACACATACCGCGCAATATTGTCATAAAAACTGGAGAGATAGGCTGGCACCCGGTTCAACCGGGCAAATTTGCTGCCGCGATATTCCGCGCGCGTGCCGACCAGCGTGTCCGGATCGCCGAAAGGCAGAAAATCCTTTTCGGTGACGTAGACATGCGTGCCGTAACCCCAGCCGCATTCCAGCGCCCGGTCGAAAGGCAGCGTCATCACCCTTGCCGCTTTCAGAAACTCCTCCGCTCCACCGCGTGAGATGATATAGCAGGCCGACGATCCCTGTGGCCCGTATATGCAGCGCCCCAGCTTGTCTCCGAGAGCGCTGGTCTTCCTGGCTCTGAAACCTCTGTGGCGGTGATTGGTCAGCTTTACGATGGAATTCTCAGGCATGATCGCGATCATTGCCTTGACCCGATCGGAGAAGTCAGGCGTGAAGGCAACATCATCCTCAACGATCACGGCAACCGGCGCATCCGTGGCGAGGAAAATCTCCAGTGCCTTGATATGGCTGGCATAACAGCCATACTCCCCAGGCAAGGCATGACGGCCGTTGCGAAGCTCAAAGCCGCGCCTGTTAAAATCCGTCCATTCGGCAGCGGGAATGGTCTTACCGTCAACACCTTCCACCGGGCGCAAATCCAGCCCAAGACCTGATGCTCCGTTCAGCATCTTTTCAAGACGGGCGCGCGCTCTGGCGATGGAGATGATGTAAACGGGAAAAGCGGATATCGGCAGCATTCGGAAAGCACCATGCGCATAGGGTCGGGAAACCGTCTCCTACAGCATGTGGCGCACCCTGTCTGCATGCCGTGATTTCCACGCCGGCAAAATTTCGGGCGAGCAACGCGCAAGCTTTGATGGTTCGAGAATGCGGCGCGAGATTATTTACGCGGGGCGGTGCGGCGGCAGCGCCAGTTCCAGTCTCTGGCTTCGCCCGTATCCATGTGAACCGATTCGGTGTGGCAATAGGTGCCTACACCACCACGTTGAGGCATCGAGCGCAGATAGGACGCAAGCTCCCATTTGGAAACGCCCTTGATCTGGATGTCGGCTGCATCGCAGGTGTAGTGCTTGGAACCCTGCCTTATGCCCTTTGGCGGGCGATAACCCGAGGTGACGATGGCCGGGCTGTTGTAGTGGCGCTCGACATCCTTGATCATGCGCACCAGTTCCGGCTTGAAACAACCGACTTCAACATGATCGGTCTGCAGGAAAAGCCCGTTCGGAGAAACTCGAGTGAGGCCGGAGAGCGAGGCAAGCTTCATCAGGCCGGCCGGCTGGTCATCCTCGTCTTCAAGATGCGCATCGTCGAATTCGTCAGACATCATCGAACGGCCGGAAAGCGCTATACCCATCGTCCTGTCCGACCCGCCGGAAAGCGCGGCAACCTGCGTATTCTCCGCCGTACCGTTTTCGATCATTTTCGGAAGGCGCTTCTTGGCCGCACCGGCGAAGAAAGCTGCCAGCGGCACGACTGTGCCCTCACTTTCCTGCCCCTCGCCTGCCCGTTTTCCGGCTCCAGAAGACTGTGCTGAAGCAGCTGCGAGCTGTTCCGACGCATTTTGCGGCGCTGGTACGGGAACCGCCTGACGGTTTTCGCTGTGCTGTTCTGCCGGTACCGGCACGGCAGTCGGCGCTTGTCCTGTTGCGGATACCGGTTGCGGCTGTGTCGCCTGCACCGGTGCCGAGTAGACGCTGCTGACGGCGGGCGCGATTCCCTGGGAAGGTGCACCCGCTGCGGCTGTAGCCCCCGCCGCAACGGCAGGTCTGCTTGAATATATGCTTGATGTACCCGCGGAAATCGCCGTCGGCTGCGTCGTCAGGCCGCCGATATCGGCGGCGGCACCGTAACCCTGTGCGGGGCCACCGGGCGCCTGCGGCTGGGCCGCAACGGCCCCGCCGGTTGCGGAGGCCACGGCGGGATCCACGTAATGCCCCTGCTGCTGTTTGGCGGCCGGATTATGAACCGCCGATGCCGCCTGCGCCTTCTGCTCGGCGGAAATCGCCGGCTTTTTGCTGTTGGCAGCCATGTCGTCATCCGTCACCGCTGAAACGCATCCGGCAAGCCCGAGCAACGAAACCGCGACAACAAGACGCTGACAGGCAACGCGTCCTTTCGCGCTATCGACAGCTTTCATGGGTGGCCTCCGTATCTTGCATTTACAACAGCAGCACGGGAACGGAATCGTCTGCTTTTTCAAAACAGGACATGCCGTTTCGATTCGCGGACTATGCCTCAACCCATCCGGACAAGGCAAGAGTGACCGAAATCGTCGCTTCTGGTCGGGAAAACCCCTACCAGGAACCCGTATTCTGCATAGATATCCACGGTTCGGCTGGCGCGAGGCTTTCGCCCTTCTGCAAGATTTCGAAAGAAATACCGTCGGGCGAACGAACGAAGGCCATGTGACCGTCACGCGGCGGCCGGTTGATCACGACGCCATTTTGCTGAAGGTGTGCACAGAAGTCATAAATATTGTCGACCTCATAGGCCAGGTGCCCGAAATTGCGGCCGCCGGTGTAATCTTCGGTGTCCCAATTGTAGGTGAGTTCAAGGGAAGGCGCCTTTTTTTCCCGCGCCGCAGAGACATCGTCGCGCGCTGCAAGAAAAACCAGAGTGAAACGGCCTTTTTCGTTTTCGATCCGGCGTATTTCCTCGAGACCCATCAGGTCGCAATAGAATTTCATTGATTCGCCAAGGTCTTTGACGCGAACCATCGTGTGCAGATACCGCATTTTCTTCCTCTCCAATACGCTTTTCCGGGCCATAAACGCATGATCGCAAGCCCCGGACAAGGGCGGCGACATAAAAGCAGCTACGCAAATCAAAAACTAGGGCTTGCGTGGAACCGTTACCAAGATGTTAATCTGGTACACAGGAATCAGTTGACCGGTGTGTGGCGCGTAATCGAGGGGTTGGCAGGATATGGCTGATAGGATGTCATCGAAAACGATAGTCGATGTCGAGGACCTTTCGGCCGATGCCGTGGACCTGACCGAAATCACCGGCGCGGTGAAATGGTTCGACGTTGCCAAGGGTTTCGGCTTTATCGTGCCTGACAACGGCATGCAGGACGTGCTGCTGCATGTCTCCTGCCTGCGCCGCGATGGGTATCAGACCATTCTCGAGGGTACACGCATCGTTGCCCTCATCCAGCGGCGTGACCGCGGCTTTCAGGCCTTCCGCATCCTGTCGATGGATCAGTCCACCGCCGTTCACCCGTCGCAGCTGCCGCCGGTGCGCACCCATGTGCAGGTTACGCCGTCAAGCGGGCTTGAGCGTGCAATCGTCAAGTGGTTCAACCGCACCAAGGGTTTCGGCTTCTTGACGCGCGGCGAAGGCACGGAAGATATTTTCGTGCATATGGAGACGCTGCGCCGTTTCGGCCTCACGGAACTGCGTCCGGGCCAGGTGGTGCTGGTGCGCTTTGGCGATGGCGACAAGGGTTTGATGGCGGCGGAAATCCACCCCGACAACCCGACCCCGATCGGGATGTCGCACTGATGGCCGCTGTGTTTCGCAACTTGATGAAGAGCGCCGTTCTGGCGCTTCTTTTTTTCACGCTCTCAAGCGCAGCACAGGCTCAACAGCAGCAGACGTTTCAATCCGAACCGCTGACGATAGAGACCGCCTCCGGAGAAACCCACGAATTTGTTGCGGAACTGGCGCTGGACAACGCCCAGCGCGAACAGGGCCTTATGTTTCGCAAGTCCATGCCGCTTGGAAGCGGTATGCTGTTCGATTTCGGCAAGGAGCGGGACGTGGCCATGTGGATGAGGAATACTCTCATTCCGCTCGACATGGTGTTTATCGCCCGGGACGGGCGCATAACCCATATCCACGAAAACGCCGTGCCACATTCAGAAGCGATCATCAGCTCCCGTGGGTCGGTCAAATTCGTGCTTGAACTGAATGGCGGCACTGCCAAACGCTACGGCATCAAACCGGGCGATGTGGTTCGCAGTGCACAAATCGGCAACCGGAAATGACATTGCCGCGTTACTGCGTCTGAAAAGGCCGAACGACGTTTCGCCCGGCCGGCAAGATCTCAGTAGACCGGCTCGATATGGCTCAAAATCCGGCAATTGGAAATAGATGCGGCAAGATTGATGGCAATGTCGATTGCCTCGACCGAATCCGCCGTCCCTTCGAGATAGATCACGTCATTTTCGACGGTTGCGGAAATCCGCGACTTCTCGAGACCGTTTTCGAAAGCCAATGCAGAGGTGATGGCCTCGCATACACCCGCCATGCGGTCTCCAAAGAAGCTTTCCTGAATGCCTGACAAATTGAACATGTGCGTTCTCCTTCTTGGCTATTACAACGCCCGAATCACGGTTTTGTTCATCTCCGGTTCATCAATTCGTTCATCTTCCATTCATCTTGGCAAATTGGAACCCCCTGCCCGATCACATTTTAGGTGATCGGGAACCATTTCGTGAGGTGAGCATTTCGCGCATGGGAGTGAAATCTGCCGTCAAGGCGCATGAAACAGGGAGGAGAATGACATGCTGATTAACAAAACGGAGCCGTGTCACCACGCCTCGTGGATGAAGCCGGTGGCTATCCACCTGCCGCTATCCGCAGCGGTGGAAATCTACAGCCCTCTGGTGGCGCTGGACATGCTGATGTACCGCTGGCCGGACGAACACGGACCGGAATATGAGGACGCGCGCAGGAACTGTCTCGATGCTATCGCCGGAAAATGCGACATCGAAAAAGCGCGGGAATCGTTTCTGGTCGCAAGCAGCCACGCGCATATTCTGAACATCCACTAGGTCGTCACGCGGAAGGCTTTGTGAATATTATAGACTAAATATCAGACACTTACGGTGATGACAATCGGATGAGCGGCAAGTCGATCTGCAGTCATCAACTCACCTCCAGAGGTCAAAACAACGGGCAATCCACCTGCGTGGATCGCCCGTTTGATTGAAGCCTGAGCTTCGTCCTATTCAAATGGCCGGGCGCACAGGGATCGGGAGGTTGCTGTGAGATACACCGTCTTAATTTTCCCCATGCACCGGCAGTCAATACTCGGATAGATTTCTGTCTTACAATCGGTGTTTCGACGTGACTATTCCTGATAGCGCGACACGCCCGCTTCGTCGTTATGGCATTCAACCAGGCAAACGACCGTCTCCCCTAGCGAAGAGGTAGTCTGCAAAAACCGTTCACGCTTTCTCGGTAACAAACGCGGCATCGACCCGTGCGCCAGGGGCGCATGAACGACCGAAGTCGGATCCTGCCTGCGGAACATGACATGTAACTGTCATGCAAACGTTATAATCCGCAATGACGAATTCCATGGAATCGGTTGGCGGGTAAACCGCTGAAAGCTTGGGAGTGGAACTGGCCAGCATGGAAACTGTTTTTGCCCTTTGCGCAATTCTGCTCCTCGCCTTCAATCTTCTCGGCGTCGTTCTGGCAGGCTGGCGGCTGAAAAGATGCGATACGGACAACGCACTTGTCCGGCAGAAACCGCCGGTATCACTGGTGGTGCCGCTGCGCGGCATCGAAACTTTCACACCGCTGACGCTGTCGCGCGCCTTCCAGCTCAACTGGCCGGACTATGAGCTTCTGTTCTGCGTCGCCGACGAGTTCGATCCCGTGATCGAGGAAGTGCGCAAGGCAAGCGCGGCCTTCCCCGCAGTTTCAGCGCAATTGCTCATCGGCGATGATCGCATCAGCGCCAATCCCAAACTGAACAATTGCGTCAAGGGCTGGCGTGCTGCTCGGCACGAATGGGTCATTCTGGCCGATTCCAATGTTTTGATGCCGCAATCCTATATCGAAACCATGATGTCGGCCTGGCGGCCGGATAGCGGACTGGTCTGCTCGCCACCGCTCGGCTCCCGGCCGGATGGCTTCTGGGCGCATGTGGAATGCGCCTTCCTCAACGGCTCGCAAGGCCGCTGGCAATATGCGGCGGAAGCCATCGGCATGGGCTTCGCGCAGGGCAAATCGATGTTGTGGAACAAGCCGTTCCTGGAAGAGCGCGGCGGCATCCGCGCGCTCGCCGCCGAAATCGCCGAAGATGCCGCTTCCACGAAGCTGGTCAGAAATGCCGGTCGCAAGGTACACCTGGTGTCGGCCCCGTTCGAGCAGCCGCTCGGACAGCGCCATGCCGGTGAGATATGGTCGCGGCAGACCCGCTGGGCGCGGCTGCGGCGCGTCACCTTCCCGCAATATTTCGCCCCGGAAATCCTCACCGGCGCGCTTCCCCCGCTCCTCTTCGCACTCGCTGCCGCCGCTGCCGCCGATGTGAACCTTGCCGTCACCGCGATTGCCGTACTCGCCATCATGTATGGCCCGGAACTGGCGCTCGCAGCTCTCAACCGGTGGCCGGTATCACTCTATACCCTTCCGGCAATGGTCGCGCGGGATGTCATCATGCCATTCGTCTGGGTACGCAGCTGGATCGGCAGCGCGGTTGCATGGCGCGGCAATGTCATGACGATCGGCACGGCCGAAAGCACATTGGCCGGACCTTCAGCGGACTGAACGGAAGCTATTATTTGAAAGGGTTACACCGACAAGCGAATGTTTCGCTTTAAATGGTCGGAGTGGAGAGATTCGAAATCGACTATGTCGTTGAATTTCAACACTTATTTCCAGCACTTTGTAGGCTTGTAATGCACTCTTGTTTGTAACGAACAGGCTTCGATCATCCGCTATTTGTTTTGGTTGAGCAACATAAATTTTCAGTTTTATATTTAGACGATAAACCGGAGGAGACACCTAAGAGGTCGTGAACATTGCTATAACCAGAGCGATCAATTTCTGGATCGCCATCTTAGCTGTTTCGTCTGCAACTTTTTTTCCTAGCCAATTCAGCGAAGGAAGAAGGACGCGTAGAACTAGTCCGCCGTCCGCCTGATCCGCTTTAATAAGCGCTCGGCCTGCCTCAAGTTCAGCCAATCGTTGACTTGCTTCAGGTCCGTTAAATTCGATCAGCGCGTTGTTTCCGCGCAAGTCTTTGATGGTTATGGCCATTTGCTCATCAAGCTCACGGAAAGCAATGGAAAGCGGATCGAGTTTTATGATATTGTGAGACTGAACAGGTCCACTCGTTATTCCTACAAGTGCGTTGCCATCCTCGCTAGACAGCGCTTGGCCATTCTCATCTACGGTGCTGAAAATTCCTCGTTCTGCCTGTATCAATTCATGAAGATGAGTCCCTTGAGCCAGCGCAATTTCTTCAGCTCGCTCGATACCCTTCCCGGTTAAAGAATATGATCCTTCACCGCTCAATAGCCTCATCCCCTTCAGCAGACCATCAGCGGCGAGAATTTCAACAGCTTCATATATCCAGCTTCCCGGGTGGCTTGCCCTAACTAAAGCGGCTGCCTCCGCCGGATCCTTGTTGACGCTAGTATCCGCCCCAACTGACACGGCAAAGTTTAGCAGAACAAGTTCTTTGAACTCACGAAAACTGATGCTGATCATGCCTAGAATGCCTTTAATTTGAAGCTTAAAATGTAGATTCCGGGAGACAGGTTATCGAACCGAAGCCAGTCTTCTCGTTATATGTTCCCAAGGCTTCAGCGACAGCCTTCAGTTCCACTTTCTGGCTGTCGCACCCACGTTTTGAAAGTCCTCGCGCTGCTTCTTTCTCGTCACTTCCAATTGCGTGAATCAGCCGGTAGGTCTCAGTTGATACCCCGGAACCTTGAGTGGACGACGCATCACTCGGACGCGAGTTTGGCGGCGTCATCTTTGACAATGCAAAAATTGCGACGAAGATTATCGCAATGCCTAAGAAGACCCTCCCGAATCCGGGCTTCTTCTCATGGTAATCTGTCATGTGCCTGTCTCCCCACACCCGCATCACCCTTCGCACATTTCACGGCCTCACAAGCCGCGCGCGTGCAAGTTATTCTAACAGTGAAATCCGCCGGGTTTCCCCGGCGGACTCCTATTATCGATTACCCTTCTTTTCATCTTGTGAAAGAACGGAAGCGGCTAGCTTCTTTGCATCCGCCGGGGACGCCTTTTTGCTGCCATTGAGGATTTTTGCAGCAAGGCTGGACGTAGATGATGAAGATTGCTTTTTCGCCATCACGCACCGCCCGCCGGAACTTCGGCAAACCGCGTCCCGTTTTTGATCTCGCTAACTCGCCCTTGGTTGATACCGAAAATAGCCGCGATATCGTGCTGGTTAAGGTTATCGAGAAGGTAGCGTTTGATCTTCGCTGCCATGTCTGGAGTCACCTTCGGCGACCGTCTGCGTTTAGTCATGTTGTTGCCTTTCGCAACGAACCGACTTGTTCAGCATCGCAAATCACTATAGGGCTGGTCTTGTTCAAGGAGTGGCCTCATAGAGTCTGCTTGCCTGCCGCGTCGGCTTTCTGAGTGTGCGGCCCACGGGTGCCTAAAGCGGGACTATCCCGCTCGGGCGCTCGACGGCGATTCGCGTCGAACAATCTCAAACTAGCTGAACTCGAGGCTGCAAAAAAGCTGTCAAGCACGCTACACACAGGAATCTTGGTTTAGAGCTACATTTCCTGTGGACCCAGTGTGGATAACTTGGAAAGCACTTTTAGGGGCTAGACTTAGCAAGCGAATCAAAGATCGCAGAAACTTGGCTTTTGCTGCCATTTCGATATCATCGCATCAATCTTCGGCTGCACGCGCCGCCTAGCCTCTAGTCGGTCAACGCCCTCAAGAAGCATCTGGTCGTAGTCTGTCATGAGGTGGCGCAAGCTGGTTTGCATGGTGATGCCGACTACTTTGCCCAATGAAGCACCGTGCCAATCCCTATCCACGATCTCGCCGACAAAGAACGCCGTCGCGAAATCAGGGCAACCGGGATGCTTCTTTCGAATGTGTTTCTCTACCGCTTGGGCGCTGAAGCGTGTCATGGCGCACCCCGCATCCGATTTTGAACGGCGTAGTAGATTGCGCTGGCGAAGTAGTGTGGCACATGGCACATATCGCGCTCATCCCATTCTTTTCGCGTCATTGCCCTAGCCTCGTCCATTGCTTCGGCGACGAGAAGGCCAATTATCCCGATCATGAGGTCGTCTGCTTCCTCTGCGGGTAGTCCGTGGTATTTGCTCGGCATCACATACCTTCGAAAAGAGAACGGCCCGCACAAGGCGGGCCGGTTGCTAATCTTTTAGTTCTTGAGCTACGATCCCTCTGAGAATGTCCAACGCAAGGACTTCGTTGACCTTATCGTTGTCACTCGCCTGTGCGCGTTTTTCGTGATGACCATACCGAACTACTATCATTCGGCCCTCACGCTCCCATGTAGCAACGAGTTTGCCGAAGGTGGAGTGGTCAAGCGAGACTGTCCTCATCACGCTGCCTCCACATCAAGGACGACAGACAAAGGTGAGCAAGTCTTAGGCCACACGCCGAGATCGCCTACGGCTTCAATGATCCGAGTGCGCAGGTCGTCTGGCGCGGCTGGTTCGAAATCCCTTGCGATGTCCTCAAGGCGGTCAATCACCGCGAAGTAAATCTCATTCTCAAAGTATGCGGATGGTTGCATTTTGATTTTAATCCCTTGCCCATGATTGAGCTACACCTTCATGATTCAGGCGATGTGATTTGGCAAGCAGAAATTCCTTCCAAGTTATTGATTTATATATGTAAATATATAAATCAGGAAATCAGTATTTCAGTATTAGGAGATACGAAAAAGCCCCCACGCTCTCAATCGCAGGGGCTTTTTCTATCCACGTATCGCCGGGACCAAAACCGCCGATATGTTCCTTATAGCGACCATGAGGCCGGGATGCAGACGATTATCCGAACATTCCGTAAGTTGGGTCTTGTTCCATTTCACGGCTGCCCTCAGCTTCCGGCGACCGGGACGCTAGGCGCGCCTCTACACGGACGGCAAGTGCTGCCGTAATTTGTTCTTCGCTCCAGCCCTTCGCAGCGCGTGCCTTCTTCCAATTCGCATCCGAACGTTGGTCCTTCTTCCGCTGCGCCTTCTGTTCGGGCGTCAGGTCCGTCAACCTCTCATTCGGTGCGCGTCGGCTCTGTCGTCGTGAGGCATTGTAAAGCTCCTTGCCCTCACCACCGCGCCAACTGTCGATGCCGCGACGCTTCCGCCACAAGTCATCGCTTCCACGCTTCACCTCGCTGTCGAGCCGCTCTTTCGCCTTTGCGACCCGAGCCTCAAGGATCACAAGCTGCTTCACTTCGGCCTGCGTGCGTTCAGGCAATGCCGCAATCACGTCACGCTTCTCTTCCGCATCACGCAATTCCGCACGGCGTCGGTCGTATGCCGTCAGCTTCACCGGTTCGTAAATTACCTCGCACGTCGGCTCATCATCGTTCATTAAATGTTGACGATCTTCGTAATTTGAGCTATCCATTGTGAACAATCAGTCATCGGGTTGTGAGCATCAAAACCCCGGCGTTTTAAGCACGCGCCGGGGTTTTCTTATGAGGCAAGTTCGATGAGGTCAGCCAACTCAAGAGCAAGGTCGCGGGAGAGACTATGTTCTTCGCCTCCGAACGGAATTGACAGCTTGTAGCCAGCGCCACGACGCATGAACATGAAGCCGTGATCCATGTCGATGACGCCCGACTTCCCCGCGACCGCATCACGGATCACCTGCACGAGGTAGCGAGCGCTCGCGGTGCGCATCACCTTTGCCGGACCTTCATCAATCTGGATTGAAACGCCGTTTTCCACCTTCGTGATGATGATGCCGGGAATCTGGGCCGGGATAGTTCCAGCCAGCACTTCCTTTCGGATCATGTGTGCGATGGTATCGGCAACGGAAAGGTTCAGCTTCGCGCCAATGGCGCGAAGCTGTTCGAGGCGACGAGGCGGAACGCGAACGACATCTGACTTGATCATAAGTATCTCCTTGCTATTGGTTTATTGATAAACCAATAGCAAGCACTCGTCAACTGTGATGCTGAATCACCTACTCCCTAAAGGTTTGCCCGCTTCGCCCTCGCTTCCCCGGAAGGGATTTCCGTGAACTTTTGCACGTATGTTATATACCTCAAGAAATTATATTATCTAATATAAGAATATAGATGTAACGTGCAAAAGTTCACGCATGCTGACGAACCTTCCGGGGAAGGCAAGCGGACTCCCCGGCCAAGAATTTCGTGTTTCCGTCATAAAGACTCACACAGAAGCGTTCAGGGTTAGGCGCGCGCGATGAGACACGCCTGCCCACGAAACGCGCCTATGCTGCCCAGTGAGTCAAAGAACGTTGGTTACGAATACTTTGCCATGTTATCGAAACAACCAGACGCGTGCATGAAGGTCAGAAAGCGAATTGGGGGCAGAAAATGACCAGTATCAACCATGTGAAACAGACATTCATCGACGCATACGGTGGATTCGCTGACAGGCGGATCAAAAAGCTGGAGAGCGGCTCGTTCTTCCATGTCGATGGTCGTAGCTCCGGCGACTATGATGCGAGGAAACAGCTATTCCTTTGGTTTTGCACCGTGACCGCAAGAGTAAAATCGGGGGAGGAAGTCATCGTCAACGTCGGTTCGGCCATTCCGAAAAATGCCGCGGTCGAGAAATGGTTATTAGAAAATCAAGTGCTAAGCGAATACAACCTACCGGCTATCGTCATCAAGAAGGGTGAGCAGGGAAAGCTCGTTGAATTGGCTGGGCTTGTCGCCAGCGTTATCAAGAAGCCCTATCCTGTTAAAGCATACAAATATGTTGCGCCGAACACTGCATCGGCGCTCAACCATCTTAAGACGGTTCTGGATAAAGCTTGGGCCTAGCCGTTACCGGCTCCTCGTGTTCATGTAATTGCCCGGCTTGTTCTGCTTGCGCATTTCGTCGGCAATGACACCGCGAACGGTCGTTTCCATCTGCTTCGCCAGCTTCCCCGCAAGGTCGTTGTTCTGTTCCGGCGTCCCGGCACTGCCGTTGACGGTGATCGGCGCATTGATGGAAATCGCCTGCACCGCTGCATTGCCGTTTGCTGCCTTCGGATCCGGCGTGCGGATAGAGGGTGCATTGCCGACGAAACCACCTTCGGCAAATCCACCAAGCGCGCTGCGGTGCATATCCTCAAGATTGCCGACGCCGATCCGGCGCGTTGCCTTCTTGCTCATAACATACTCGCCTCGATGCACCACGCCAGCCGGTTCATGCTTCCCGCCATCGCCGGTGTAGCCACCGTCAGCGAAGCCAAAGAGAGCGCCGAACAAACCACCCAATGCAGGCGTCACACCATCTGCATTAGGCTTAGGGGCCGTGCCGAAGATACCCGCGAGCGGTCCCTTGCCGAGAAGCGCGGCCTGAAGCGTTGCATCGATCAAGCTGTTTAGCAGGCTGCGCACGGCACCGTTTAACGTCTGGGTGCCGGTCAGCAAGCCCGACAAGCTGCTGGTGAAACTCTCGGCGAAAAACTGCTGTGCGTCCTGCAATCCTTCCGACGACGCGACGACTTCCTTGTTCTGTCCGTCAAGCTGCTGGGTGAGCGTGATCTTCTCACGAATCTTCGCAAGTTCCTGATCGGTTAGCACGATGCCTGCACGCTTGGCTTCCTGCTGGGTCTGATACACGGCAAGTTCAATGCGCTGCTGTGATGCAGACATGCCGGAAATCGACTGCTCGAACCGGGCAAGGTCAAGACCTTCCTGCACTGACTGGTTCAAGCTCTTGCGGGCTGCGTCCTGCTGCTTGATGAGATCGGTCTTCGCCTTCTCGCTATCTGTCGGCGCAAGCGGCTGGGCGGCGGTCGGCGTGCCGTTATAGGCGTCCCGAATGGTGCCATCATCGACACGGCGCAAACCCTCCCATTCATTGCGAAGGCCAGCCGGATCATTGCCACGACGACGCATGAGGGCGCGGGCAAGTTCGTCCTGGGTATCCTGATCGTAGAGCCGATCACCGGACAAACCGAGTTCCTTAATAAGCCCCTCAAGGGTCGCGCCCGTGATCTGGTAGCGGCCAAGTGCGGACGAACCCTTGCCGTCGCCGTAGAGGGCGCGGTTCGCCGGATTGGCAAGCATGGTGCGCTGAAGGTCACGGACCTGATTAAGCGTCATCCCGACAAGGTTCTGTGCGCCGCCGGTCCACCGGCCATTATCGAGGGTTGAATTATAATCGCCACCGCTTTCAACAGAGGCGACCAGATCAAGGAAATTATCGTGCTTGCCGAACCGGGCGATGCTCTTGGCGCGGTTCGCAAGGTCGGTGGCGTTCATAACTTCGCCCATCGTGCGGGCGTTGCCGACGGCGCGCTGGTATGCGGCATCAATGCCGTCCGTTGTGGCAAGGCTATCCAGTTCTGCCTTCAGTTCCGGCACAAGCTTCTTCAGGTCGGCGAGCGCGGCCTTAAAGTTCGCGGTTGCGGTGACATTGCCGCCGAACGCGCCGGACAGGCTGTTGCTTGCTGACGACAATTCCTTGAGCGCCTGCTTGAATTCGTCACTGCCTCCCTTCGCCTCATCAATCTGGGCATCCACGGCGGACAAGGCGGCACGAAGCTGGCGAAGTTCGACTTCCTTCATCAAATTGAGCGGATTAGCTTCTGTATCGGCAATCTTACGGAGGATGCGGGCGCGCTGATCCTGAAGTCGCTTTAGCTGCTGTTCCGGCGTATTGTAGGCCGCAACAGCCTTGTCACGCGCACCGCCGGACGGGTCATTGATTGCACCGATGATGTGCGATGCGACGTTGACGCCTTCGATAGCTGCCTGCTTGGCATATATCGTGAAGTTCCGCCACATGGTGGAAAACTCGCGATCAATCTTCTTCGCGGCCTCAATCTGTTCGTCGGTGAAGGTCGCGGCCTCGCTACGCATCTTCTGGATTTCGGCGACGTTCATACCGAGAATCTTGCCAAGCTGCTCCTGACCTTCGCCACCAAAAATTTCGTCAAGGGCGCGTGTCTGTCCTGCGCGGTCGAGCTCCTGAATCTTGCCGATCAGTTCATCAAGGAAGGCATTCGGCTCCTGAAGCTTGCGGCCTACCTCTTCAGCGGTATAGCCGAAGCGAGTGAACCATTCCTGCGCACTACCCTTGCCGGTGCGGGCGAATTCGTCGCCGCGAATATTGAGTTCCTTGAGTGCGTCGGTCACGCCGTCGATGCTCATGCCAGTTGCGGTTGCAACGTATGACCACTGATGCCATACCTTCGCAGAGACACCAGCCTTGCGGGCCTCACGATCAACTTCGGCCACGCTGTCGGCGATCTGCTTGAGGGCGATAGCCGCACCACCGATACCGGCGACCATAGCGCCGCCGCGCATCAGCGGCGTGAACATGCTTTCGAGCTTCCCGGAGACGCCGCCAATCGACTTTTCCATGTTCTGGGCGGACTGCCGGGCGCGGCTTTCCATCTTCTTGAAGTTGTCGTTGGTCGCGTTGCGGGCGCGAGCCATGTCCTTTTCATACTTGTTCATGCGAGCCTCAAGGCTCACGACAAGGCGCTGTTCGTCGTTCATTGCGTGTTTCCTTATGCTGCTTCTGACCAAAGGCGGTCGTATTCGTCGGGGTCCATGTCGAGGATTGAGCGGCGGCTATCGTTCGCGGCGGCGCGTGATACGGCCATTGCTGCGGCAACTGCACCGTCAATGCGGTCGGTCTTCTTGCCCTTGTGCATCCGAACAAGGCCGGTATCGTTCCGGCTGGCGACAACGCTATCGAAGTGATGGCGAAGAACCGGGTGTCCGTTGTGGCGGATGCTGAAGCCGTTCACGACGCGCTCAAGGGTGCCGATGGCCGGTCCCATAGTGAGCGGCCCCTGCCGCATCTCGATTGCGGGCAAGCCATCATCATGAAGGCGCTGCATCGTCATGCGGGCAAGATGCGGGTCGAACGCGATTTCCCGCACGTCGAACCGGGCGCAAAGCTCGCGAATATGGGCTTCGACGGCTTCCGGCTGAATAACCGGCCCATCAACCGCAATAATGAACTTGTCGTCGCGCCAACGCTCATAAGGAACCCCGTCGCGAATACCACGCTCGCGCAAATCATCGCCCGGAACAAAGAACCACGGGTGAGTGAAAACACGCCCGTCGCTGTGACGCCACGCGCCCACAACTGCGGTCAGGTCGCCGTTGACGCTCATGTCTACGCCGAGATAGGCCGGAAGTGACTCAAGATCGGTAAGGTCGAAGTTCGGATCATGTCCGGCATCGTATGCGGCCATACTGAAAAGCGGTTCGCGGGAAGCGGCCTGCCAGGTGTTGAGGTTATACTGAAGGAAGGCATAGCGTTCCTGCGGACGGTCGCGGGCGTCGGCTACAAGGTCGCGGAATTCTTCGACCGACACGAAACCGTCTGCAAGGCCGGGGTTCGCCTTGTGCCACGTCGCCGGGTCTTCCCAATCGTCGCCGGGTTCGGCCATAAACAGGATAGGCAGATAGGACGGGTTAACCTTCTCGCCGCTGGCGATCTTGCAAGCGTTTAAATACTCGTCATAGAGCAAGTTTTCCTGTCCAGCGCCTGCCGTGGTGCAGATGATCGTCAGGGGGCGCTTCTTCACGCGRGAAGACTTCAGGGCCTCCCAAAGCTCGCGGCCCTTCCATACGTGCAGTTCGTCGGCGAGGATGAAAGTCGGGGAAAGACCGTGCGCCTTGCCACCGTCTGAAGACATGACTTCAAGCGTGGCCTGCTTCACCGGACATTCGATCAGCTTCTTTGCATTCTTGGCGTCATAGATGCGAGTTCCGGCAATCAGCCGCTTATCCATAAGGATAATGTTCCGGGCTTCCTCGAAACCAATCTTGCCCTGATCGCGATCCTTTGCCGCGAAGATTGCCTGTCCACCGGGAGCGGCTTCCGGGCCGATGGTGTGAAGCAAGGCGAGCGCTGCGGCGAGGCTGGTCTTGCGGTTGCCACGCGGAAGAAACAGCAAGACCGTCTTCACGATCATCGTGCCGTCAGAATTGCGCGGCCCGTATATGCGGCGAATGATACGTTCCTGCCACCGGGTCAAGGTGAAGAAGCTGCCCGGCGCACTGCTGGCAGGATGCTTCAGAAGGCGAAGAAAGCGCACGGCGCGCTCGCCGTGGCCGAAAGGATCGTCAATCGGACTGTTGTCGAATACCCATGCCGGATAGGTGCTGCCCGCCATTACTGCACCATGAAGGGGTTGCTGGCGTCGTCATCGTTACCGGATGCACTGCCGACGCGGGCGCGCGATACTGGCGACAGGCCATATTCGGCGGCAAGCTGCCGTGCCGTCTGCATGGCGCGGTTCTGCATTCCGAAGAGAACCTTGTCGAGCGGGTCCGGCGATGCCCGGCGCGCTGCTTCAATCTCACGGATGATGCCGCGCGACATGCAAAGTTCTTCAATGCCGCTAAGGTCTGACTTCGTGACGATGCCGCGTTCAATGAGGCCCGGCATAATTCGCTTCCATTCGTCGCGCGCGTAGCCGGATAGGTGCTTCGGTGCCGAAGGTGCCGTCTTGAGCGCGTCACTGTCACGGGAAATAGCGGGCTTCACACCACGGGTATGCGTCATGACGTGGCAACCGCCCGCAGTTCGAGGCCGCGCCGCCTGCCGATTTGAGTGATTTCCTTCAGGTCATAGGCCGCGCCGTTGTAGGAAATCCTGTTTGCAGTCGTGATGCCCGGCAGATACCGGATGCGGAAAATCACACTGCCGTTCTCTGCCGCGCCATAGCCGGTCAAGAATTCGGTCGCCGACTGCTGCACGATCTCGGCGCGCGCGGTGTCAATAATCGTCCAGGCGGATGAAACCGCGCCGGTCGGGCCTACGGTTTCAAGCTGCCGTTCAAGGGTGATGGTGCGATCAAGCTTCCCGGCACGCATCAGATAATCCACCGGATGAGGGCTTCAACGGACAGAACGCCGTGACCATATGACGGGTCAGGGTCGCGCGGATAGACCGCCCGCGTGATGCGGAAATGGTCGCAATACCCGCCTTCGACGGTCATGGGCTTGTCGAGGGCGGTGGTCACTGCGAACGCGATTTCCTTGGCCGCGTCCTCGCCCGCGTCCAATGTCCAGACATGCAGGTCCATGTAGACCCACGCCGCGCGCTGGGCGGTGTAGTCCTGCCCATGCAATTCGGTGGTGCCGTTGCTCATGATGATGCACGGCGTCTTGTCAGGTCGCGAACCACCGGCCCGGATATGGTCTGCCGGAACAAAGGCGCTCACTGCCGGATTGGCGACAAGGGTGGCACGGATAGCCGTCTGAAGTGCGAGGGACGGTTCGATCATTACTTATTCCATGCGTCCTTCACCGCCTTCTTGGCGGCACGGGTTAAGGCCTTTTCGTTCTCATCGCGGGTAAGCCGGAAGCCGGGCCAAAAGAATGCCTGCGCTTCGGTGTCTGCGGTGCCGTATTCGACAAGGTGTGCGTAACGGACATCGGCGTCGCCAACCGTCACAATCACTTCGGTTTCACCGGCAACACGCGAGCCGCCCGGCTGAGAATATGGCGGGGTAGACCGTCCCGGTAGCGTGACGGAAATGCTATCGATAAGCGCGCCGGTATCGCGACTGCGCTCCGCAAGCAGTTCAATTGCATTTGCGAGGTTGTGGCCTGCCTTGATCAGCGCCGGGCGCACGGCCTCACGCGGGGCGCGCTTGATGCGGTCGAAGGCTGCGAGGGTCGAAGCAAGGCCGTTGTCGTTCTTATTCGCCATTGCCGAACCAGTTTTCGCGGTAAGAATTGGCGATATTGGTCACGCCGAGCGGCGCAAACTGCATGGAAATGCCCGCCGCGATGGCTTCCCGCTGCTCATAATAATAGGCGACAAGTAACAGCGCCGCGCGCTTCAGGTCTGCCGGAACGGGATCAAGATCGTCGAGCGGCTTGCCGATGTAGTTGGAAATCCAAGCATCTGCGGCTTCGATGTAGAACGAAATCAGTTCGTCGTCGGTCGTGCCGTCGATATTCAGGTGTGATTTCGCAAGCGAAAGCGGGACGCTGTTCATGCGTTTTCGGCCTTTCCAGAAAAAGTTATATTCGGCGTCTCTTGTAAGGTGCTCCCCGCGCCGGTCCCCTCGATGCACGGAAAATTCATGACCACCCCGCTATAGGGCGAACGCATTCGTTTGTTTCGTTATCGGGGTATTTTGCGTGAGTGGGGAATTCTGGAGTGCGGTGGGTGCTATTGCCACCATCATGGGCGCGGCATTTGCGTATAGACAGTTGCGAGGACAAAGGGCGAAACTGGCCATTGAAGTTTTCGCTCGAGGGACCATTCAAGATGGTGTGCCAATCCATGATGGCCCACTTCTTTTGGTATCCATTGTAAATACGGGCGGAACGGTAATCGGTATCGACCGACTTGAGGTTCATCGCTACCGAACCACCCTTGATCGGTTGATGGCGCGCGTCGCCAAAGTTCATCGATGCGAAGAGCCAAGTATTCGAGGGAGCAACGCAGCAGATGCTCTTCCATACGGATTGAAACCGGGCGAGCGCTGGACAGGGACGCCGAGAACGGAAGCATTGTATAGTGAATTCCGCAGCGGTGATCATTGGTTCGCAATTTACATAGCGGGTCAAAAGCGTCCGCTTTTGCGGCGAATACCCAAGTCGTGAGGCAACTCTAGAACGGAGGCAGCGCAATCCCGTAGACGTCATGGCTTGTGTTCCTGCCGCTGCTTGATTGAGTTGTGGCAAGGTGCGCAAAGGGGCTGCCAGTTGGCGCGGCTGTTGAACAGGTTCCGGTCGCCACGATGCGGGATGATGTGATCCACGACGGATGCAGGCTTGCCGCAACGGGGCATGGCGCAATGCGGGTGCATGGTGAGGTATTCGGCGCGGGCCTTGCGCCATGTGTGGTCATAGCCACGCGCACGCGCCGAAGGGCGGCGTGCATCGTGGCGGGCGTTGCGCTCGCGGGTCGCGGCGCGCTGGCATTCACAAAGAACGCCATGCGGCACAATGCGGCCACAAGAACAGATGCGTGGCGGCAAGCTCATGCGCGACCACCGATCTTTGCCTTGAGGGCGCGAAGCCCGGCGCGGTCAAATTCGGGATCAAGGCCAGCTTCCACGTTACGTGCGGCCTGTTCGGGGTCGGTCTGCTTGTCTTCCTTGGCGTCGCTGCTGCCGTGAATGGCATTCAGCTTGCCGATATGGCCGGAATAGGCGCAGTCGATTTCAGTAGGCGTGGCGTTCCATGCCGCATCCGGTGTCCAGCCAAGCCAGCCGGTCGCCTTCTCATAGAGGTCGGCGTAGTAATCCGGCCATGACACGGGCTTCCCCGGTAAAGTAAGAGCGGACTTACTTGCCTCCCTCATCGGGGCCGGGCGTAACATCATGACAAGCTGAAGGAGCGGTGCTTGCACGGCGTCGAAGAAAGAGGAAAGCGGCTTTCCGGGTATGCCAGCCAAGAAAGCCGCCGCATCCTGCGCGGAGGATGAAGCCGCAAGGATGATTTCGGAAATGATCGTGAAGCTGCCTTCGTCCAGCGCCCGGAACATTGCGGGGAAGCCGGAGCGTGCTTCAAGGGTAGTTGCGGCCCGCAAGGTTGGGCGAAGCGTCACGGTGTTGCCACCGTGCGCAATCGTTACCTGCTCATATGCGGGCCGCTGGTAGGTCATGGGATTACGCCGCTACCTTGAGCTTCACGAAGCGGTCGGGATGCGTCACGTCAGCGCCAACGCGCTTACGGGCGTGGAAGCGAACCTGCCCCTTCGCTGCAAGGCTGTAGGGGTCGCGGAGCGTGGACAGACCTACGCGGTCGATGATGCGATAGCCGGACAGGTCGCCGAAGAGGATCGGGAACTTGCCAGCGCCGATGTCGTCCATGTCGGGCATTTCGACAATCGGACGGCCAAGCAGGGTCATGACGCCACCTGCCGTGATCGGATCAAGCACGAGATAGCGGCCCGTGCCGTCCTTCCACTGCCGGATGAGGGACAGGGTGTTGCGGTTCATGAGCCAAGCGCCGTTCTGGGCGTGCGACGTGGCAATCTGGTGATACATGCCGATGATCACGTCGGCAGGGTTCGTGGACGGGAAGGCAGCGGCAACGCCGGTCTTCACTTCCTTGATGCCCGTTGCGGTCATGATGCCGCGCGGCTGGCCGGTGCCAGTTCCCTTCACGAATGCAACGCCTTCGGTCTTGCCGAAGCTTTCGGCGTAGTCGGCAAGAAGCTCGCCTTCGAGGCCATAGGCATTGTCTTCGAGAAGCTGGTTCGAAACGTCGGTGAACGTCGCTAGTTCGAACGGGGTCAGCGTGACCTGTTCGAAGGTCATGCCGCTTTCGGTGCGGTCTTCGGTTTCCGCAACCCACGTTGCGGCAGTGCCGGACACGCGGCGCGGATACTTGATTTCCGGTGCCGAGATATTGACGACGCGGGCATAGGAGCGGATCGGCGAGTATTCGTTCAGCAGCTTGATAAGCTCGCTGCCGAATTCTTCCGGTGCCAGGTATCCGCCGTTTGCGTCGGTCGAGACCGTGAGCGCCTTGACTTCATCCGGGCTGATACGTTCGATTCCACGACGGAGATAGGAGACGAACGCCTTCTTCTCGCTGTTTTCGTTGTCGCTTACCGGATGGTTGTTGTTCGCTGCGAGCGGGCGGTTCGCCTTGGCTTCCAGCTTGTCCATGCGGGCCTTGATGGCCTTCACGTCTTCTGCGGAGATAACCGGGTCAGCCTTGGCTTCCGGTGCGTTCTGCATTTCTTCTTCCATGTGGTTTCCTTCGATGATTGACTTGACGACGTTGACGCGCGCGCCCGGATGAACCGGACGACGGCAAAGACTGATTTCGTTGACTGTGATGGACTTGAAGACGCGGCCACCTGCGGCGCGCGGATCAAAGCCGGTGTGACGGAAGCCGATAGACAAGCCGCCGATCTTCCCGGCCTTTAGCTGCCGGTGTGCATCGCGTGCGGGACCAATACCTTCCACAAACAAGCGGCCCTTCACTTCAAGGCCGTTGTCTGTTTCAGTGTAGGTTTCCCAGACGCCGACAACCTTCTGCTGGTCATGCTCCATGACCATAGGGACGCTGTTCGCGAAGGCTATTGTTCCCTTCTCGATCACGTCACCAACGCTATCGGGGGAACCGAAAGGCCATGCGATGCCGGTCACAGCGCCAGTATCATCGATAGAGACTTCAGCCTTGATTTCGAGGTTCTCTGCTGCGATCACAGGCCGGTGTCCTTCAGGGCTTCATTGACGGCGGCGCTCATGTCACCTGTGGCTGCGGCCTGTCGCAATTCGTCCTGGGATATCGCCGGGGTGTCCGGCGTGCCGTTCCAACGGGCGTCCAGAATGTCGAAGGCCAGCGGAAAAACTTCCATGATCGGGCGCGGCTTTGCGTAGGTGTCGACAAGGGTCTGGGCGGCCAGCGGGGACGTGCCGCCACCGATAAGGCCGGTGCGGATGATCTCGATCATGTCAGCGAAATGAAAATGCTGCCGCATGAACCGGGCATAGAGCGCCGCGATACCGACGCCGGTCGTGCGCTCCAATTCGAGAATCATTTCGGTCGTGAGGGCGAAGGTCTTTTCGCCGTCACCAAAATAGGCGGTATGGCGCATCAGGACTTCGTTGCCTTCTCATAGGCTGCAAGGCGAGCTTCGAGCGAAGCCACAAGCTGGGCGATGGTCATGCGTTCTCCTTCGGCGGCTGGCGATCTGCCGGGCCGGTCGTTGTGGTGGTCGTGTAGGGGTTTGCCAGTTCGTCACCGCCCGGCATTGCAGGCAGGTTCATGGCGGCGCGCACTTCGTTAGAGGTCATGGCGCGCATGGCGACAAGCTTACCGAAGATTTCGGCGCGGCCCGCTGCATCGGCGCGCTGAAGGTCGTCAATGACGAATTCGAAATAAAGGGTGTCGCGTTCTTCGTCGGTCAACAGGACCGTAGCGAAAGCGTCCTGCCACTTGTCGAGCCAAGGCCGAAGGCAAAGCTGAAGGAAGGAAGCCGCCATCTGTTCGGCGTTGCTCCATGTCGCACGCTCAAGCTGATAGAGCATGTGCGGCGGGACGCCGAAGATACGAGCAATTTCGTTGATCTGTTCGAGGCGGTTTTCGATGAACTGCGCATCGGTGCTGGTCATGGCAGGCTGTTCGAACTTCCAACCGCCGTCGATAATCAGCGGATCGCCGTTCACGCTAGCCTTCCACTTTCGAAACGACTTCAGAATGGCAGTGATCGTCGCTGTTCCGGCATCGCCGCCCTGCTTCTGCTCGTTCGTGAAAACGCCGCTGGGCCGTGCGCCGGAACCGAAGAACTGCGAGGCATGGCGTTCCAGAACGGCAGCAACGCCAATAGCTTCCCGGCCAAGCTTGACGGGCGAGACGCCACCGAATGCCGGGATGTAGAGAACGTCACGATAGGAAAGGCGCACCTGCCCGCGCGTGGTCGAAACCAAGTAATAGGGTTCGCCGTCATCCTCGACGTTGCGCTGCACCTTCGACGGGTCGAGGCGGTGAAGTTCAAGGGGGCGATCATCGGAGGCGCGGACAACCTGCGCATAGCCAGCACCATGCAACAGCGCGTCGATGGTGAGATCGATGCGAAGCTGCCCGGCGCTCGTCCAGTCGTTCGCCCGGCTATGGGCAATCTTGTGTGCGCTGTGATCCTTGGCGGCTTCCTTGCTGTCACCTGCTTCGCGGTAGAGCTTGCAAGGGAGCGATCCGATTGTTTCGGATATCAGTCGGACGGCATGAAGAACTGCCGGGACGTGCATCGCGGAGTTACCAGTAATGACAACGCCGGATGCAGTAGGGATCGACCCGAAGATTTCGCTGATCATAGGATCAGTGAGGGAATACGCCTTCTGTTCTGCCTGTAAGCCAATAGCCCTCTTTGCATTCGATACGATATTGGCAAGCAGCAAGCGATCCGTCCTCAATTAACTTGAGGAGAGAGTCTCATATCAGGACTCACTTGTGAATCCCAAAAATGATTATTTTCCTATTGAATAGGAATTATTTCTTATATTTATTGTTATGGACCGAGGCTGACTCCCTGTCGCACAAGCGCATACACAATTCCCGTAGACACCCCTATGCTCCAAACGGTTGACACGACAAACAAAGATATGAAGACGCACTTCGCAATCACACCACGCCCTTGAAGTAAATACAGATAGTGTTCAGTTGCCCATCGGATGGAGAAAAATACGAATACAACCGAGAGACAGGCGAATGTTATGCCAATGACAGTTCTCGCGCCCGAAAGTGAGAACCTCAGCCAACTTGTAAATAGATTGCCATCTTTAGGAGTTGCATCGTAAAATTTTGAAATAAAAACAAAAAAAACAGCTAGAAAACCTAATCTGGTCATAACTCCCGCAAAATCTGATATGCGTTTCAAAACATCGAAGCTACTTAAAGATAGGAATGCTCTCTTCAAAAATGTTACCACGGCAATCACTCCACCACAGTATTGTTGACAATAATATCTCGCACCTTGTGCATCTGTTCGGCAATTTCGAGCAACCGGAGATCGCTGCCACCATAATCATCTGCGGAAGAACCGGATGAGCGACCGGTGATATAAAGCGCCGCCTTGTGGCTCACGCCCGCGAACAAGGCGTCTTCGAACAAGTGCCGGAAGCCGTGATTCGGCGGCGGCATGTCCTTCCGGTTTGGGAACACCTTCTCGTGAATCCATTCCCTGATGCGCTGGTCTTCATTCTCACCGCCCGGAAAGAGCTTGCCCTCTGGCTGCTGGTTCACCCATTCAATGAAGCCTTCGTTGATGAGCGCGCGATGCACCGGCACCTTGCGGCCCTTATGTGTCTTAGTGTCCCTGCCCTCACCGACACGGATATGGATGAACCAATGGCCTTCAATCTTTGAGATGTCTGCCTTTTCCAACGGCGTGATTTCATTCACCCGTGCGCCGGTATGGGCAATGATCCACGGTATCCAACGATTGCTTGCACGTGTGGCGGTGCGGGCGAACTCCAGAAAGTGCCGGGCGTCTTTCAACGAATAGGTGCGATCAGCGCCATCGCCCTTCTCAACGTGCGGAAGCTCCAGCGCCGCCCATGGATCACCTAGCGGAAACATCCGCTTTTCCGATTGCATGTTCGCCCAGCCCATTAGGGTGCGGATAACGGTGATTTTGTCCTTAACCGTCTTCCGGGACAGCTTGCCAGCCTCAAGCATATGGTCGCGCCACGCCTTGCCATCGGCAAGCGTGATCGTCCCTACTTTCTTGTTCCTGCGGAAATGCTCAAAGTCGTATTGTGCGACACGATATTTTTCGAGAGTGGATTTGGATTTCGGGCGACCCAAGCCCAAGGCGGCGCGGCGCTCTTGCTCGTCGATCACCATATCGAACGTCCAATGATCGAACGGCTGGATTTCGCGCTCGGTAGCCCGCTCTGCTTCTTCCTGCTCGATGGCTTCGACCAAAGCAGGATGTTCCGGCTTGCCGGTGAAATCGCCGTCGTCACGCTCCGCTATTCGAGAAAGCCCCTCAAGTTGCGCAATGGACAGCGCACGGGCAACCGTGCGGAAGTCGGGTGCATCCGGTCGAGCGTTCGGCGCATCTGCGACGTGCAGCGCCTGAAGGCTGGCACTGACGAGTTCGTGATACTCTTGATCCGAAAGACGCCCGGTAACGCCATCACGAAGCCTCGCCACCACCTGCTCGTCGGGATAGCCGTGCCGGGAATATCGGTGGTCGGCATTGCGCATGTCCTCGTCATATTCGATCATGCTGCGATACTGCCGCACCATGAGCTTCGCCGGGTCTATAGGATCGCTGACCACGGCCACCTGCCTTCCGGTGTCCAGCGCGTAGGCTCTAGCAGCCTTGCGAAGTTCTTCCTTGAAGACCGCGACATGATAGTGGCTGTTCTCCTTAGCCGTGCGGAGATCGCCACCGAGAGCCTGATAGAATTGGTGCTTGCCGGAAAGGTATGGTCGAAGCTCAGGCTTGATCGCACACGGACACAATATCGTCCGTCGATAAAATGCAGATATTGGGGAAGCTTGCGTGTCTTGTTTTTGCTCATGTCCGAACCCGTTTTGTAACGAGATTTGTAAGGGTAGTTCGGACAAACATGCTGGAAAATCAATATGATTCCAGAATTTCAAGCACTTACATTACAAGAAAATGGTCGGAGTGGAGAGATTCGAACTCCCGACCCTCTGGTCCCAAACCAGATGCGCTACCAGACTGCGCTACACTCCGCCGAGGCGATGGCTGGGGAATACACGGTTCACCCGCAGTCCGCAACAGGGAAATTCATCTTTGTTGAGCCCATTGTCTCGATTATTGAAAACTCATGCAACGCGGTGGGACCGTGAAGAGGTCGCAAAGGATAATCGTCTTGACTCTCACATGGAGTCGGTCCATTTCAAATTCAGCGTTCCTGACACGATTTGGTTATTCTATTCAGGTACGTGAATAGTAATCCGGGGCGCATGCCCCACCGCCCAACCGGAGCAGTTTCGACATGTCTGCGAAGATTTACCGCCCTGCAAAGACCGCCATGCAATCCGGCAAGGCGAAAACCAATGTCTGGGTTCTGGAATTCGACGCTGAGGTCCCGCGCAAGATCGATCCGATCATGGGATACACCTCGACATCCGACATGAAGCAGCAGGTCAAGCTGACATTCGAGACGCAGGAACAGGCCGAAGCCTATGCGCAGCGCAAGGGCATCGAATACCGCGTCATCCAGCCAAAGGAAGCAACCCGCAAGGTTGTATCCTACACGGATAATTTCCGCTTCAACCGCACCCAGCCCTGGACGCATTGAAGAAGACGCACTGAACGATTTTCAGCCGGAGCAACAATAGTCCGGCACGACGGCCCCTTAGCTCAGCTGGATAGAGCGTCGACCTTCTAAGTCGAATGTCGCAGGTTCGAATCCTGCAGGGGTCGCCATCTTGATCTAAACTGCCGCTTTCGGAATCCAGATCGCGGAAATGTCGTCGCCATACGGCACTGCCTCACTCTCCAAAGCACAAATCCCGACCCAGGCGCACACGACGGCATCCATCTTGTCCTCGAAAGCCTTCATCTCCCATCCCTTTGCATTCGTCGCGGGAATGATGAGTGCATCGGCAACCCCACCTATCCGTCGATCCAGATGTGCGATGATGAAAGACCAGACCTCGAGGAGTTTGGCGCGACGGTCTGCGGACGTATCCGACCGCCAGTAGCTGCCGACTTTTCCCTGCTTATACGGAAGCCGTTTCGCGGCGTTGGTCAGTTCAACGAGCGCAGGGTGCGGGTAGACTTCGAGCAGACCAGGACTGCTGATTTCCCTGGTTAATAACGGATATCCCGCAAGTTCAAACCCCATTTTAAGATCATCACTGACCTTGCCGGGCCTGATTGCATTTGGGGTGTGGGTGCCGCATTGCCGGGAACCATAGGCGGAAGACACCAGATTGTCAGAAGCACGGCGGGCAGTAATCGGTTGATGCGAGAGCGGCATATCAATCGTAACGAGATCGATCTTGCATCCCGCAAGGGCTTCTGCGGCCGCCAGAAGCGCCGATGCTTCAGCAACTGATCCCCTTGGGCGATCAGCGAGAACCGGGATATCGGTTCCACAGGCAAGGAAGCCGACGTAGGAAGATGCGGCGGCACGCAGCGTCCAGCCTGTTCCATCGTTGATGACCAAGGCGACCCCGCTTGGCTGGGTAACAGTCCATGCGGCATCTATACCCAATACGGCTTTCAGAGCGTCACCCCTGCCCGAACAGCGTAAAATACCCCCAGGCGGCGGCAAAAAAAGCGATGATGGCGGCGATCGTCAGGGCTTTTTTCGATTTTGGCCCAAGCGGCTGGCGCGGCTTTTTCGGGGGCGCCGGTTTGCGGAACTTCACCACATTGTCGTTCATTATATCATCGTCCTGCATGTCGCTGCTGAAAACCGGCGCCACATCAATGGCATCGGCCTTTTCGGATTTATCTCTAGCAGACCAGAGCTATCATAAATATTACCAAGTTTTCACTTCCCCCTTTGGGCAAGCTATGTCACTTCCCACAATCAGAGGAATACAAACAGCGACAGACGGACCGGAAACAGGGGTTGGAAACAATCCTCTGTGGTATTTTGAATTTTGCGGGTGACGAAAATGAATGACGCCAACACCAATGGCCGCGACACGGAAAACAGCCAGCCCGATCTGCGGGACATTCTGGGTACCAGCAGGTCAGGTAGAAAGAAGAAGTCGCGCCGCTATCTCTATGCCGCAGCAGCCGTGGTGCTGATCGGCGGGGGCCTTGGTTATTATTACCAGTCGCGTGCCGCAGGAGTCGCCTATACCTACACCACGGAAGCGGCGAGACAGGGCGACCTTTCCGTCATCGTAACCTCCACCGGCTCAGTCCAGCCGACCGATCAGGTCGACATATCCAGCGAATTGTCCGGCACCATTCGCAAGGTCAACGTTACCTATAACAGCCCGGTCAAATCAGGCGATATTCTGGCGGAACTGGACACCAACAAGCTGGAGGCCGACGTGCAGAGCGCCCGCGCCAAGCTTGCCTCCGCCAAGGCCAATGTGCTGAAGGCGCGCGCCGATCTCGGCTCAGCGAAAACATCGATGGAGCGTCTGCGGTCCCTCGTCCAGAGCCGGGTCTCCAGCCAGCAGGATCTGGATGCCGCGCAGTTCAACCACGATGCCGCCGGCGCCACGCTGCAGGTCAACGAGGCGACCGTGCTTTCGGCGGAAGCGGATTTGCGGCTGGCCGAGGTCAATCTCGGCAAGGCGAAGATCGTCTCGCCCATCGATGGTGTCATCCTCACCCGCAGTGTCGATCCCGGCGCCACCGTTGCCTCCTCGCTCAACGCTCCCGTGCTGTTCACCATTGCTGGCGATCTGCGCCATATGGAATTGCAGGTGTCGGTGGATGAGGCGGATGTCGGCAAGGTTGAAACCGGGCAGAAGGCCACCTTCAACGTCGATGCCTATCCCGACCGTAGCTTCCCGGCTGAAATAGAGACCGTGCGTTTCGCCTCCGAGACCGTGTCTAACGTAGTGACCTACAAGGGCATATTGACGGTGGACAATGAGGAATTGCTGCTGCGCCCCGGCATGACGGCAACCGCCAATATCGTCGTCGAGGAGATCAAGGATACCCTGCTTGTGCCGAATTCCGCGCTCCGATATACGCCGCCGCGCGAATCCGCCTCCCGTGGCGGTGGCTTGATGAGCCTGTTCCGCCCTCCCCGCATGGGCCGGTCGCAGAACCGCGATGCCGGTCCGGCCGCGACAGGCAAAAGAACGGTGTGGGTGCTGCGTAACAACACACCAGTCTCGGTTTCGATCGAAACCGGCTCCACCGATGGCCAGCATACCGTGGTAAAATCGGGCGAGTTGAAGGCCGACGATCTGGTGATTACCGACGCCTCAGCCCGCAACGCCGGCTGACGGAGGAAAACCACATGCAACAGCCGCCGCTCATAGAATTCCGCGATGTCGTCAAGCAATATGGCCGGGGCGAAGCGACGATCCGCGCGCTTGACGGCGTCAGCCTGTCGATCCACGAGAAGGAATTCGTCGCCATCGTGGGGCCATCCGGCTCCGGCAAATCCACCTCGATGAACATCATCGGCTGCCTGGATGTGCCGACATCGGGCGAATATTTGTTTCAGGGCGTGCCGACCAGCGGTTTCGACAATGAACATCTGACGCTGCTGCGCCGCCACATGCTGGGTTTCGTGTTTCAGGGCTTCAACCTCCTGTCGCGGACCTCGGCGGTGGAAAATGTCGAGCTGCCGCTCGTGTACCGGGGCATGAAAGCCTCGGAACGGCGCGCGCGCGCCATGGAGGCGCTGGCACAGGTGGGTCTGAAGGGCCGCGAGCACCACACGACGCAGGAGCTTTCCGGCGGTCAGCAGCAGCGTGTGGCCATTGCGCGGGCCATCGTCACCCGCCCCGCTCTGCTTCTGGCCGACGAACCCACAGGCAACCTCGACACCAAAACCAGCGCCGAGATCATGGAGCTGATCACCACGCTCAACCGCGACAAGGGCATTACGGTCGTCATGGTCACGCATGAAGAGGATATCGCAGCCCATGCGGGACGCCTCCTGCGTTTCGTGGACGGCCATCTCGCCTCCGACAGCGCAGCGGAAAACAAGGAGACTTCCGATGTTCTTTGAAACGTCGCGTCTTGCGCTGCGCGCCATCAGCCGCAACCTGCTCCGCTCCTTCCTCACCGTGCTCGGCGTCGTCATCGGTGTTGCCGCCGTCATCGCCATGGTAACCATCGGCAACGGCACGACCGAACAGGTGAAATCGGAATTGTCGCGGCTCGGCACCAACATGCTGTTCGTGCGCCCCGGCCAGTTCGGGCCCGGCCGCGCCAGCACGGAAGCCAAACGTTTCGATGATCGCGATGTCGAGGCGATCCGCAACCAGATCAGCGGCCTGCGCGCCGTTGCTCCGCAAAACCGCAGCTCCGCCGCAACGGTCATTTTCGGCGGCAAGAACCACCAGACAAGCGTCATCGGCACCACCAATGATTATCTTGTGGCACAGGACTGGACGCTTGCGCTGGGCCGTGACTTCCAGCCGGCCGAAGATCGCGGAGGGCAGATAGGCTGCATCATCGGCGAAACGGTGCGGCAGGAACTATTTGGCGCTGAAAACCCTGTCGGCCAGACGATCCGCGTCAGCAACATCTCCTGCCCCGTCATCGGTGTTCTCGCCCGAAAAGGCCAATCCGGCCTCGGCGACGATCAGGATGACACGATCATCATGCCGCTCAAAATCCACCAGCGGCGCATCGGCGGCACCACCACCATTTCCTCGATCATGGTCTCCGCGCAGGACGGCGTTTCCACCGCCAAGGTGCAAAGCGACCTGCAGAACCTGCTGCGCGAGCGGCGGCGCATCAACATTGGCCGCGAGGATGATTTCACCGTCAACGACATGACGCAGATCGCCTCGGCCATGACCGGCACGACGACGCTGCTCACCGGGCTCCTGGGTGCGGTTGCAGCCGTCAGCCTGCTGGTCGGCGGCATCGGCATCATGAACATCATGCTGGTTTCGGTAACCGAGCGCACCCGCGAGATCGGCATTCGCCTCGCCATCGGTGCACTGGAAAAACAGGTACTGACGCAGTTTCTGGTGGAAGCCGTCATGCTCTCTGCCCTGGGCGGCACCGTCGGCATATTAACGGGCCTTGGCCTTGCCTACGGCGTCGTCAGCTTCCTCAACGTGCCCTTCGTCACCAGCCCGTCGATCATCTTCCTCGCCTTCGCCTTCTCGGCTGCCATCGGCGTGATTTTCGGCTATTTCCCGGCGCGGCGGGCAGCGAGTTTGAGCCCGATCGAGGCGCTGCGGCACGAGTGAGACGAGCCGTCGAGGCTGCAACGGCCTCAACGGAAAAGGTTCATGATTTACGGAGAGTTTCGATGTTCAAATCGGTATCGGATAGCGCCGCTGCCGCAGACGGCGGTTCGCTTGCGCTCTTCGTGGAACGAATTGACGGGCAAACGGAACTGTTTGTGATCAATCGCTCCCTCGCGTCACGCGGAACGCCCGACTACAACAAAGTCAGCTCCAGCCTTCGACCACTTGCCGAGGAGGATTGCGGGAAGATTGCAGCAGCTCTCGAGCCGCTTTTGACAACGACGCCATCGATTCATCCGCTGGCGGATTTTATCGATACGCTGAAACAGCAAACATCCCGCTGATCGGAAAAATGGCGCAGCCAATCAAACGCTGGCTTCAGCCTCGCGCTGCTTCGCCAGCGCCGCCAGATCGGCAGGCTTCAGTTCCACCGACTCACCGCAGCCGCAAGCGGACGTCTGGTTCGGGTTGTTGAAGGTGAAGCCGGAGCGCATCTTGGTCACTTCAAAATCCATCTGGGTGCCGAGCAGATAGAGCACGGCGGAGGGCTGAACCCACACCTTGGCTCCATCGAATTCGACCAGATCGTCCTTCGCATCCGCTTCCGTCACGAGGTCGATGGTATATTCCATGCCCGCGCAGCCGCCCTTCTTGATGCCGACGCGCACACCCTTGGCGTCCGGGCCGGAATTCTCGACGATTGCTTTAACGCGCGAGGCAGCAGCGCCGGTCATGGTCATGATCGCAAAGCCCATGGGCTTAATTCTCCTTCGACAATCGAGTTCAAGGCTCGATGTTTATGGATTTCAATTTAATAGCGCTTGAAGGCGCCATCAAGGGATGACGCCTGTCAAAATCACGTCAGTCTCAATACCAGCCGACGGCGACCTGAGCCTCTTCCGACATACGGTCCGGCGTCCACGGCGGATCGAAGGTCATCGACACTTCGACACCGGAAACACCTTCGACAGCGCCGACGGCATTTTCCACCCAGCCCGGCATTTCGCCGGCCACCGGGCAGCCCGGTGCTGTCAGCGTCATGACGATCTTGACCATCCGGTCGTCCTCGATGTCGATCTTGTAAACGAGACCGAGTTCGAAAATATCGGCCGGAATTTCCGGATCGTACACGGTTTTCAGCGCCGCGATCACGTCGTCGCTAAGACGCGCCAGTTCGTCGGGCGCAATGGAAGACGGCTTTGCAGCGTCTTCGGTCACATCATGGGTCTTTGCAGTGGCTTCGGCAGTCATGGTCCTGAACCTCAATCCTGATATCAGGCGAAAAATTTGCGCGCATAGTCAAGCGCCTCGACAAGACGATCTACTTCGGCGCGGGTATTGTAAAGGCCGAACGATGCCCGGCATGTGGAGGTGACGCCGAACCGTTTCAAGAGCGGCATGGCACAATGGGTGCCGGCACGCACGGCAACACCGCGCCGGTCTATCACCATCGACACGTCATGGGCATGGATGCCCTCGAGTTCGAAGGAGAAGATACCGCCCTTATCAGGCGCATTGCCGATGATTCGCAGTGAGTTGACCTCGCGCAGCCGCTCGGCAGCATAAGCCGCAAGATCAGCCTCGTGGGCTGCAATTGCGGCGCGGCCGAGATTGTCCATGTAATCAAGCGCATAGCCAAGACCGATAGCCTGCACGATGGGCGGCGTTCCCGCTTCGAAACGATGCGGCGGCTCGTTATAGGTCACATTGTCTTCGGACACGTCGAGGATCATCTCGCCGCCGCCCTGGAACGGCCGCATCTCGCTCAGGCGGTCAGCCTTGCCGTAGAGCACGCCGATGCCCGAGGGACCGTAAAGCTTGTGGCCGGTCATGACGTACCAGTCGCAATCAATATCGCGCACGTCGACCGGCATGTGAACCGCGCCCTGAGAGCCATCGACAAGCACCGGAATGCCGCGCTCATGGGCGATGCGGCAGATTTCCTTGACCGGCACGATGGTGCCCAGCGCATTCGACATATGGGTGATGGCAACGAGCTTGGTGCGCTCCGTCAGGCTTTTTTCGAAAGCCTCGATATGGAACGCGCCGTCATCATCGACAGGCACCCAGACGAGCTTGGCGCCCTGCCGCTCGCGAATGAAATGCCACGGCACGATGTTGGAGTGATGTTCCATGATCGAGATGACGATCTCGTCGCCCTCGCCGATCTTTGGCATGCCGTAACCGTAAGCAACCGTATTGATCGCCTCGGTGGAGGATTTGGTGAAGACGATCTCGTCCACCGAACCGGCATTCAGGAAACGGCGCACCTTTTCGCGCGCCGCCTCATAGGCGTCAGTTGCGGCATTGGAGAGGAAATGCAGGCCACGATGCACATTCGCGTATTCATTGGAATAAGCATGCGAAACGGCGTCGATCACCACCTGCGGTTTTTGAGCGGACGCGCCGTTGTCGAGATAGACCAGCGGCTTGCCATAGACCTCGCGCGACAGGATCGGGAAATCCTTCCGCACGGCTTCAACGTCATAAGGGGCCGCCAATGCGGCGCGTTCGCTCTCAGGCATGATGTTCCAGCCAGCCGGAGATGATAGTCTCCAGCGCCTCTACCAGATTTTCTTCTTCCAGTTCCTCGGCGATCTCAGCGACAAAGGCGTTGACGAGCATCGCCCGCGCCTTTGCCCGCGGCACGCCGCGCGCCATCAGATAATAGAGATGGTTGTCGTCAATATCGGCAACCGTCGCACCGTGACCGCACTGAACGTCGTCGGCGAAGATTTCAAGCTCCGGCTTTGCCGAGAACTCGCCATCGTCAGACATCAGCAGCGTATTACACGCCATCTTCGCATCGGTCTTCTGGGCATCGGGGGCAACCCGGATCATGCCCTGGAAAATGCCCTTTGCACGGTCGAAGACCACGTTGCGGAACACTTCCGTCGAGGTCGTGTTCGGCACGTTGTGGCCAAGAACCATCGTCACGTCGGTATGGGTTTCGCCGCCCAACAGGTTGACGCCGCGAACGATGAGGTCAGTACCCTCGCCGTCCACGTCGATGCGCAGTTCCTGCCGCACCAGCTTACCGCCGGCATTAATGACGAATAGACGAATCTTGGCGTCCGCACCGATTTTCATGCGCAGCTGGCCAAGATGAATATCGGCCGCACCCTGTTGCTGCAGGATGATCCAGGTCACTTCCGCACCGTCTTCGACAACGATGTCGGTGACGGAGGAAACCAGGGCGGCATCCGAAGTCACCGAAAGGTGACGCTCGATGACGGTCGCCTTGGAACCCTTGCCGAAGCGCACCGGGAAGCGGCTGTGAACCTGACCTGCGCCATGGATCGCCTGCAATTCGATCGGCTTTTCGATCTCGGCATCGGCGGGAATGTCGAGCGTCAGGCCGTCGCGCACGAAGCTGCCGTTGATACGGCCGATCACGTCGTCCTTGCTGGCTTCCGCAAGGCCTGTGGCGGCCGAGCCGTCAAGCAGCCTCTCGGCAAAACTGGAAACGCTGATATCTTCGATCTTGCCGACATTGGCCGTGCCATGCAGCACGTAGGCGACGGACGAGCCGGCGACAACAGACGCCTGCTTTTCGATAACAGGTGCGGGCTGGTCCTCGGGAATGGCACGCAACAGGCTCTTGAGATCGGTATAGTGCCACGCCTCGATGCGGCGGGTCGGAAGACCGCCGGTCTTCAGATCGTCGAACAGCACGTCACGGGCGGCGACAACCGCACCATTGCCCGGCAATTCGCTGAACTTGGCGGTATAGGCGTCGATCAGCGCGGTTTCCGTTGGCGTCAGCCGATTGGTCGTTTGAATGTTCATGGACATCACCTCCTGGCCTCTGGCTTAGGCCGCTTCACCGATGATGTCGGCGTAACCATTGTTTTCCAGCTCCAGCGCCAGGGCCTTGTCGCCCGAACGGATGATCTTGCCCTTGTAAAGAACGTGAACGCTATCAGGCACGATGTAATCGAGCAGGCGCTGGTAGTGGGTGATGACGACAGTGGCGCGATCCGGCGACTTCAGCGCATTGACGCCATCAGCCACGATCTTCAGCGCGTCGATGTCGAGGCCGCTATCGGTTTCGTCGAGAACGCACAGCTTCGGCTCCAGCAGCGCCATCTGTAGGATTTCGGCGCGCTTCTTCTCACCGCCGGAGAAACCAACGTTCAGCGGACGCTTCAGCATGTCCATGTCGATCTTAAGATCGCCGGCAGCTTCCTTGACGCGACGGATAAAGTCCGGCGTCGTCAGCTCGGCCTCGCCGCGCGCCTTGCGCTGCTCGTTCATAGCAACCTTGAGGAACTGCATGGTGGCAACACCGGGAATTTCGACCGGATACTGGAAGGCCAGGAAAATACCCTTGGCAGCGCGCTCGGCGGCATCCAGTTCCAGAATGCTTTCGCCGTTGTAGAGGATGTCCCCGGAGGTGACTTCATAGTCTTCGCGGCCCGACAGGATGTAGGACAGCGTCGACTTGCCGGAACCGTTCGGGCCCATGATGGCCGCAACTTCACCGGCAGCAACCTTCAGGTTGAGGCCCTTGATGATCTCGGTTTCGGTATCGGCGATCTTTGCGTGCAGGTCGATGATTTCAAGCATGGTTTTATCCTAAGAATAGTGTGAGCGAAGGTGCGCGAAACCGCGCACTCAAAGTGCGTATTCGTATGACGATCAGCCGACCGAACCTTCCAGCGAAATGCCGATCAGCTTCTGCGCTTCAACCGCAAACTCCATCGGCAGCTGCTGGATGACATCCTTCACGAAGCCGTTGACGATCAGTGCGATGGCCGACTCCTCGGGAATGCCGCGCTGCAGGCAATAGAACAGCTGGTCTTCGGAAATCTTCGACGTGGTCGCCTCATGCTCGAAATGAGCAGACGAGTTCTTCGCCTCGATATAGGGCACGGTATGGGCGCCGCACTTGTCGCCGATCAGAAGCGAGTCGCACTGCGTGAAGTTGCGCGTGTTGGTCGCCTTGCGGTGAGCCGAGACCTGTCCGCGATAGACGTTTTCCGAGAAACCGGCGGCAATGCCCTTGGCGATGATGCGGCTCGACGTGTTCTTGCCGAGATGGATCATCTTGGTGCCACTGTCGATCTGCTGATGGCCGTTGGAAACCGCAATCGAATAGAATTCGCCACGGCTGTCGTCGCCGCGCAAAATGCAGGACGGGTATTTCCAGGTGATGGCAGAACCGGTTTCAACCTGCGTCCACGAAATCTTCGAACGGTTGCCACGGCAATCGCCGCGCTTGGTCACGAAGTTGTAGATGCCGCCCTTGCCGTCCTTGTCGCCCGGATACCAGTTCTGGACTGTGGAATATTTGATTTCGGCATCGTCGAGTGCCACGAGTTCCACCACGGCGGCGTGAAGCTGGTTCTCGTCGCGCTGAGGTGCCGTGCAGCCTTCCAGATAGGAGACGTAGGCGCCCTCTTCGGCGATGATCAGCGTGCGCTCGAACTGGCCGGTGTTCTTTTCGTTGATGCGGAAATAGGTGGAAAGCTCCATCGGGCACCGCACGCCCTTCGGCACGAACACGAAGGAACCATCGGTAAAGACGGCCGAGTTCAGCGTTGCGTAAAAATTGTCGGTCTGCGGCACGACCGAGCCGAGATATTTCTTCACCAGATCAGGATACTCGCGCACGGCTTCGGAGATCGACATGAAGATCACGCCGGCCTTTGCCAGTTCCGCCTTGAAGGTGGTGACAACCGAGACGCTGTCGAACACGGCATCCACGGCCACACGACGATTTTCCACGCCGGCCAGGATTTCCTGTTCCTTCAGCGGAATGCCCAGCTTCTCGTAAACCTTCAGCAGCTCCGGATCGACTTCGTCCAGCGACTTCGGGCCGGGCGTGCTTTTCGGTGCGGCATAATAATAGAGATCGTTGAAGTCGATCTTGGGGTAGCTGACGCGCGCCCATGTCGGCTCTTCCATCGTCAGCCAGCGCTTGTAAGCCTCAAGACGCGATTCCAGCATCCATTCCGGCTCCTGCTTCTTGGCCGAGATGAAGCGGATCACCTCTTCCGAAAGGCCCTTCGGGGCCTTGTCGACTTCAATTTCGGTTTCGAAGCCGTATTTATACTGGTCCACATCGATCTGGCGAACCTGATCGATCGTTTCCTGAACCGCTGCCATGTCGTTCTCCAATCTCGCCGGAGCCAAGGTCCGGTGGCTTGTCAACGTATCAAGGCGGATAGCCGCCTTCATCCATCTTCGGGCAAATAATCCGGGCCCGTATAAACGGGGCGGAGCTTATACCCATGTAAGTGCGGGATGGCGCTTTTCACACATCCCGGCAAGCGGAAAATTGCTATTCCGCAATTCTTTGCCGCATTTTAAGCGGCCTGACCGGTCAGCCTGCGCCGCCCGGCAATTTTCGTAAAGGCTGCGAGCGCGTGCTCGATATCCGCCTCATCAGTCGCATGACCAAGGGAAATCCTGAGTGCGCCAAGCTTGGGATCGCGTCCCATCGCCGTCAGCACATGGCTTTCACCCACCTTGCCGGAATAGCAGGCCGAACCGGCCGAGAGCGCAATGCCTTCGATATCGAATGCAATCTGGCCCGTTTCCGCCTTCAAACCGGGCAAGGTGAAAAACGTGGTATTGCCGACACGGCCGACATCCTCACCGTAGATGATCACGTCAGGCGCGACTGCCCGCATGCCGTCTTCCAGCCTTGCGCGCAGCGCTGCAAGACGCGTCGCTTCGGTCTCGAGGTTTTGCGCAGCAATAGCGGCGGCGGCACCGAAACCGATGACCGACAGGGTATTTTCAGTACCGGAACGATGTCCCTTTTCCTGACCGCCACCATGGATCAGCGGCTTCGGCATCATCACCTCGCCGCGGGACACCAGCGCCCCAGCACCCTTCGGGCCACCAAGCTTGTGGGACGAGATCACAAGGAAATCGGCATCCAATGCATTGATATCGAGCGGAACGCGGCCGGCAGCCTGTACGGCATCGACGACCATCAATCCCCCAGCTGCATGTGCAAGCCGCGCCGCTTCAGCCACCGGCTGAAGAATGCCGGTCTCATTATTGACCAGCATGCAGGCGACCATCGGCAGACCAGTGGACTTGTCGTGCGCTGACAGCAGCGCCTCAAGGGCCGCAAGATCGATGACACCCGCTGACGTAACGGGAATTTCCGTAACGTCAGCCTTGTCGAACCGGCCACCTTCGCGAAAAGCCGGGTGTTCGATCGCCGAAACGTAAAGACGACCATAGCGTACGGGAGCGCGCCCCATCTTGAATTCAGGCGAAAGCACCAGATTGGCCGCTTCGGTCGCACCGCTCGCAAAGGTCACATGCGACGCCTGGGCGCCGCAGACCAAAGCAACGTCACGACGCGCGGCCTCGACGGCCGCACGGGCTGCGCGCCCTTCCCGGTGTACGGAGGACGGATTACCCGTGATATCGAGAGCGCGGACAAGAGCATCCCGCACGGCAGGCAAAAGCGGCGCCGTGGCGTTCCAGTCCATATATGTGCGCGTCAAAACCGTCATCGCGGAAAAGCTTCGCTCAATCTTCCATGCGCCAAAACGCATTTTTCTTGAAATTACAGTTGCGCTTGCCTTATGACACGGTCCGAGTGCTTAAGCACACGCAAAGTTTCGAATTATTCTAAACTGCGTTCTAGAAAAGATGACACAGTTCGTCAAGTCTTCTCGTCGGAAGAATGCGGTTGGAGAATGAAAAAACACGACCGGAGTACCAATGCCCGAAGTCATTTTTAACGGCCCTGCGGGTCGCCTCGAAGGCCGTTATCAACCCTCCAAGGAAAAGAGCGCGCCGATAGCGATCATCCTTCATCCGCACCCGCAGTTCGGCGGCACGATGAACAACCAGATCGTTTATCAGCTCTTCTATCTTTTCCAGAAGCGCGGTTTCACGACGCTCCGGTTCAACTTCCGCTCCATCGGCCGCAGCCAGGGCGAGTTTGACCATGGCGCCGGCGAGCTTTCCGATGCCGCATCCGCTCTCGACTGGGTGCAGAGCCTGCATCCCGATTCGAAAAGCTGCTGGGTCGCCGGTTATTCCTTCGGCGCCTGGATCGGCATGCAGCTTCTGATGCGTCGCCCGGAAATCGAAGGTTTCATGTCGATTGCGCCGCAGCCCAACACCTACGACTTCTCTTTCCTCGCCCCCTGCCCGTCTTCCGGCCTCATCATCAATGGCGACGCCGACAAGGTCGCGCCTGAGAAGGACGTCAACGGTCTGGTCGAAAAGCTGAAGACCCAGAAGGGCATCCTCATCACCCACCGCACCCTTCCCGGCGCCAACCACTTCTTCAACGGCAAGGTTGATGAGCTGATGAGCGAATGTGAGGACTACCTCGACCGCCGCCTGAATGGCGAACTGGTTCCGGAACCGGCCGCGAAGCGTATTCGGTGATTTAGGAGCGCAGCTTAGGTCATTGTTGATCTACCTACAATGATCGACGGCGGGCTTGGCTCGCCGTCGTCTATTACGCCCTGACCAAAACCCCACCCGTAACCGGCTCATTCACACCGGTCGTCCCCGGATATGTTAGCGGCAGCCCCTTCAGCGATCGCACCGCCAGATAGGCCCAGGCCTCCGCCTCCATCGCCCCGCCGTCGAACCCCGCCTCTTCCGCCGCGATTACCCGCGCACCCTGCTTGGCAGCAAGGCTCGCAAACTCTTCCATGATAACAGTATTGAGCCGCCCGCCGCCGCAGATCACATAGGTCTTAGCCGCTTCCGGCAGATAGCTCGCCGATTTGAGGATCGCGGCACCCGTCAGATGCGACAGCGTGCGTGCGCCGTCCGCCAGCGAAACCTCGCCCTTTTGCGGCGGCACGAAATCGCTGCGGTCAAGCGAGCGGCGGATATTGGCCGAGAAGAACGGGCTTTCCATGTAGCGCGTGACCAGCGAGGCAACGACGCTGCCGCCCGCCGCCGTCCTGCCGCCCTTGTCGAAGGCTTTGCCCGTATGCGCCTCGATCCACTGGTCGATCAGCATATTGCCGGGACCGCTGTCGAAAGCCGCAAGCCGCCCTCCCTCCCCGATATAGGTGAGATTGGATATGCCGCCGATATTGACGAAGACGGCGGGCGTTTCGAAGCCTTCAGGCAGATTGGCGGAGAGCGCCATGTGGTACGCAGGAATGAGCGGTGCGCCCTGCCCGCCATGCACCATGTCGTTGGCACGCATGTCGTACACCACATCGATACCGGTTTCCTCAGCCAGAAGCGCGCCGTCGCCGATCTGCACGGTCAACGCCTCATCCGGCCGATGCAGCACCGTCTGGCCATGAAAACCGATCACGTCTATATCGCTGGCTTCAAGCCGGTGGCGGTGGAGGAAGGATTTGACTGCCGCCGCATGGGCAAGCGTCAGCTTGCGTTCCGCATCCGCGAGGTCACCCGGACGCTCGCGCCGTTCGCGAATGGCTTTGGCCGTAACCAGCGCCTTCTGCCACGTGGCGCGCAGGCCCGGATCATAGGGGAAATAACCGCTCGGCCCATGCCGGACCACGTTTTCGCCATCCGTGCGCAACAGGGCGATATCGATGCCGTCCATCGACGTCCCGCTCATCAGCCCGATTGCCGTTTTGACCTCGCCCACGCGCTGCTCCCTTTCAATATCGAATCATGCGGAGATGAATCGCCGTTATTCATGGCCGAAACGGGTGCACTTTTCAAAAAACAATGGTAAAGCCCCCCGCGTTCATTGACAGACAATGACGGCAAAGGTCCAACCAGAAAGAAAAAGGTTATGTCCAGGTTCAAGTCCGATTTCCTCCGCACGCTGGATGAGCGCGGCTTCATTCACCAGATCTCCGACGAGTCGGGTCTCGACGAACTGTTCGCCAAGGAAACCGTGACCGCCTATATCGGCTATGACCCGACGGCCTCCAGCCTGCATGTCGGCCACCTCACCCAGATCATGATGCTGCACTGGATGCAGAAGACCGGTCACCAGCCGATTTCGCTGATGGGCGGCGGCACCGGCATGGTTGGCGATCCCTCCTTCAAGGAAGAGGCCCGCAAGCTGATGACGATCGACATGATCGAGGACAACATCACCTCGCTCAAGCACGTCTTCGCCAACTACCTCGATTACGACCGCGCGGAAAACCCGGCGCTGATGATCAACAATGCCGACTGGCTGCGTGGGCTCAACTACCTCGAATTCCTGCGCGACGTCGGCCGCCACTTTTCGGTCAACCGCATGCTTTCCTTCGACAGCGTGAAGACGCGCCTCGACCGCGAGCAGTCGCTGTCCTTCCTCGAATTCAATTACATGATCCTCCAGGCCTACGATTTCGTGGAGCTGAACCAGCGTACCGGCTGCCGCCTGCAGATGGGCGGCTCTGACCAGTGGGGCAACATCATCAACGGCATCGATCTCGGTCACCGCATGGGGACACCGCAGCTCTATGCGCTGACCTCCCCGCTTTTGACCACCTCTTCGGGTGCGAAGATGGGCAAGTCCGCGTCCGGTGCCGTCTGGCTCAACAAGGACCTGCTGCCGGTCTATGATTTCTGGCAATACTGGCGCAACACGGAAGACGCGGACGTGGTTCGGTTCGCGAAGCTCTTCACCACGCTGCCGATGGATGAGATCGAACGCATCGCCGCCCTTGGCGGATCTGAGATCAATGAGGCGAAGAAAATCCTCGCAACGGAAGTGACGGCTATCCTGCATGGCCGTGCCGCTGCCGAAGAAGCTGCCGAGACGGCGCGCAAGACTTTCGAGGAAGGCGCGCTTGCTGAAAACCTGCCCTCCATCGAGGTTCCGGCATCCGAACTCGATGCCGGCGTCGGCGTCCTGTCGCTCATCGTTCGCGCTGGCCTTGCCGGCTCGAATGGCGAAGCCCGCCGTCACGTTCAGGGCGGCGCGGTAAAGATCAACGACAAGGGCGTATCCGACGATCGCCAGATGATCGGTTCCGCCGAGATCACAGGCGATGGCATCATCAAGCTTTCGGTTGGCAAGAAGAAGCACGTTCTCGTTCGCCCGGCGTAACACCCGCGCAAATCATCAGATGAAGGGCCGCGGAAGCGGCCCTTTTTATTGAAACTCGAAAATCTGCCTGAAGACGCCCGGCGCTATCAGCGACAGCGGGTTTATAGTCAGCTTCGGCTGGTCCGTCTGGCCGGAAAGCTTGAAGGTAATGCCGAGCAGCCCGCGGTCTCGGCCGTTGCCGAGGAAGATGCCGATAAAGGGCAGCTCGCCGAACAGCCGGTTCAGGCCATAGGCGGGCATGAAGGTGCCGGTCATGTCCATACGGCCGTTCTGGTCTTTCAGCAGGCCCTGGAAGGTCGCCCCGATCTGTTCGCCGCGCACCACGCCGTTTTCCACCGCAACCGAGCCGTTGACGTAAACGAGCCGGGCAAAACCGCGCTGGAATTTCTCCGAGCTGACATCGATATTGCGGCGGACCGCCGTGTTGAGGCTCCGGCCGTCATCGCCCGTCGGCGTGGCGACGATATCCTGAAGCTTCGCTTCGTTGACGACGGCGAAATTGCGCAGATCGAGCGAGCCGCTCCAGTCGCTGCCGTTGACGGTCGAGAGTGCGAGATTGAGAAGACCACCGCGAATGCGGGTGTAGATATTGGTGAAACGGGCAAGAGAACCGGCGTCGCTGCTGGTAAGCGTCACGGTTCCCGTCGCGCCGCGATTGGTTGTCTGGGCCACAACCGCCTGGCCCCTGCCGGTGACGCCGCGAAAATCAACCGAACGGACCTTGCCGTCACGCACACTGACATCGGCACTGACATTGGAAAGGATCTCGTCGTTGAAGCCGTAGACCTTGTCGAGTTGCGCCTTGATGGCAAGGGACGGCTGCGAACGCGACGTGCCGTCACCTGCCCCTGAGGAACTGCGAAGCTTTGAGAGGAAAGGCCGGAGATCGGCCGATTTTCCCGAAGCGTTGATGCTATATCCGTTTTTGGAGGCAGTGACGGCGACGGCGTAATTGTCGGAAGGTGACAATTGCACGCGGCTGAGATCGGCCGAAATCAGCCCGTTCTTGGTGAAGGTGACATCTCCGGCAGCGCCGAAGCCGTCCCCGGTTAGGGAGAAATCACTGATCGTCGTGCGGCCATCGCTGGTTTCCAGGGTAAAGGTCGCTTTTGCCGGAATACCGACGCCCTTGCTCCATCCAAGCCCCGGCAGAATGATAGACGCCTTCGCCAGATCGAGCTGTATCTCCTGACTTTTCGTATCCGCGCCATCGATTTCCACGACGGTCGTGCCGCCAAGAACCGTCGAAAGCTCCGGTGCGAGCTTGGCGACCTGCGTCTCGTTCAGGGTTGCTTTCAGCGACAGCGTTGGAGCAACGTCGCTGTTCTTGCGCACCGGCTCCGTCATCTCGATAGACATCGGCACATCGTCCACCCGGCCCTTGCCTTCAAGCTTGAGCTGCCGGTCGTTGATGGACATGAAACCGTCAAGCGCGGTCACCTTGCGGCCGGCAAACGGCTTTGTCAGCGACAGGTTCTTCAGATCGAGATCGGCCGTCCATACCGGCGGCGGTGGATTTTGGCTGGAAAGCATGCCGACGGTCAGCTTTGCATTCGCCGTCACGTCGCCGGTGAAGTCATCCGGCTTGAACTGCGTATCCTTGAGCGCATTGATAGGCTTCAGCGTCGCAAGCTCCGCCACGGCATCGGCCGAGCCCGAAACGTTCAAATCGAGATTTCCAAGCAGGGGCTTTGCATAGACGTCGGACATGGAGAACCGGCTGTCCTCCAGCGCAAGCGACCGATTGGAGGCGAAATAGGATGTCGCGTTCTTGAGATCGACATTCATCCGGCTGCCGACGAGATTGAAATGCGCATCAACGTCGCGCAGCGGCGGAATGTCGCCGGTGGTATTGAGACGCGTACCGTCGATATCGAAGCGGATCTGCATTTCGCTCTCGCCCAGCACCAGCGGGCAACCGGGACCGCACATCCGTCCCTGCGGAATGAAGATCGCAATCGAGCCGTTCGTGACCGTGCCGCCATAAAGATTGGAGACCACCCACTCGCGCGGCTTGTGCGCCATCCAGAACGGCCAGAGCTGTTTGACCGCCGTGGCCTCCATCTTGGGAATCTGTCCGGCGAAACTGATTTCAGGCGAGCCCTGGCCGAAGCGGATTTTCAGCGAGCCTGCCATGTCTCCAAGCGGGCCGGTAACGTATAGCGAGGGTACCTCAAGCTGCCTGGTCGCGACATTGAATTGCCCGTCCGCCTTCAAGCTGAAAGGAACGGGGTCTTCGCCAGAGGCTTCAGCCGAGGCAACCGCATTGTCGATCCGCAGCGAAAGACCGAAGCCCTCTTGGGTATCCGTGATTTCCCCAGTGACCGGAATAGCCGTTCGCCCAAGGTCGATCCGCGAATTCCCAATGACAAGACTGTTTTTCTGAAAATCGTAGCGCGCGTTGACGGTGCCGGCAGTGAAGGGCTGAGCCTCGCCGCCGATAAGAAGCATTCCATTGCCCATGCCGAGCGAGATTTCCAGCCGCGGCTCATGTCCGGGCATGGAACGCCGGGCGAGGATGCTGACACCGGTCTTGACGTTCAGCCCCTCATGAAGATTGCCTTCAGGATCGAATTTTTCCAGAAAAGGACCGATGTCGAAACCGTCGATGCGCGCGTCGAAACCGTCTATCACACCGCCTGATCCCGATGTCTTTAGCGACAGGCTGGCGATTTCGCCGTTAAACAGCGTTTCACCCTCAAGCGAATATCCGCCCTGCTGGTCAGGGGTCAACGAAAGTTCACGCACTTCAACGACGCGTGGCTTGCCGGCTTCGCTCGGCGGCAAGTGGATCGAAACGCTGGAAATATCGATTTCCTCTGTTCCGCTGCTTAAAAACGCCTGCGCCAATTTGTCCAGCTGGGAAAACGCCGCCTGCAACTGCTGCGGAACCGCGTCCAGCCGGATGCTGGCGAGATCGAAACCGTTACCCTTCGGCAAAAGGGCCGTATCGAGTTCCATCCCGTCGGCCTCGAGACTTTGCACGGAGACGCGTCCGGTCAAAAGCGCTAGCGGATCAAGCGCCATGCCGATAGCCCTCGCCCGGCTCAAATGCTGGCCGGATTCCTTCTCGACGATATCCACATCCTCGGCCACCAGCGCAAGCCGCAGCCCGGTCGAGAACCTGATGGCGGACGAACCGATTCGCGCGCTGTAGTGGGGTCCGAGCGCCCGTTCGAGCGCCTGCTGCGCCTGGCTGGAAAGGGCATTGTCGATCGATCCGGTTTCGACGGAGACAATGATGCCGCCGATGGACAGGAAGGCCAGTACGAAAAGAGCAGCGAAAATCTTGATGAGAGCACGCGCCATGGAGCGCGGCGCCGGGCAATGCACGATGAGAGGATCTTCGGCCTGCGCCGAAGGAAGATCATGCAGCGCAACGATATCGCGCTTGCTGAACTTGACCTTTTCACCCCTTACTTCAGCCATACGCCCGTGTTTGCCCCTGAATAGCTTTTGTTTCGCCTCAACACTGGACGACGCCCGGTTTCGCTATATATCGAATGTGGCGACTTTCACTCAACATCCCGGCGAAAGAAAGATGATTATGACAGAACTGACGATTGGCAGCCCTGCACCGGATTTTACTTTGCCCCGCAACGGTGAAGGAACGGTGACATTGTCCGGCCTGCGAGGCAAGGCGGTCGTTCTCTATTTCTACCCGAAGGACGACACATCCGGCTGCACCGCCGAAGCGATAGATTTCAGTGCCCTTGGCGCGGAATTCGAGGCCGCCAATACTGTCGTCATCGGCATTTCCCCTGATAGCGTCAAAAGCCACGACAAGTTTGCTGCAAAACACAAGCTTTCGGTGATGCTGGCCGCCGACGAGGAACGGAAGGCGCTCGAGGCCTACGGCGTCTGGAAGGAAAAAAGCATGTATGGCAAAAAATACATGGGTGTCGAACGCACCACCGTCCTCGTAGCACCTGACGGTACGATCGCGGAAATCTGGAACAAGGTGAAGGTTCCGGGCCACGCACAGGCCGTTCTCGACGCCGCACGGAAGCTCTGAGAGACGCCCCTGTCGTGCCGCCCACCTTCAGGATCATCTCGCTGCGCGGCGGCGCCACCGAGGCGATTGCCTGCGCCGATCTCGACAGAAAAACCGCACTGGCGCAGGAAACGGCGACACGATGGTTCGAGCGCCGCCTGTCGCTGCGCTCCCCCCTAGATCCACCCCTGCCCGAACGTCCGGGCAGGCCGGATAAACCGGAACTCGTTCCGCCGACCGCCGTGGAGCGCCGCTCCCTCCACAGCGTCAAGGGTCGCATAGCGCTGCTGCACGCCATCGCCCATATCGAGCTGAACGCCGTTGACCTCGCGCTCGACATTGTGGCCCGTTATGCCAGCGAGCCGGTGCCGCATTCCTTTTTCAACGGCTGGATGCAGGTTGCCTTCGAGGAGGCGAAACATTTCCGGATGGTGCGGGAAAGGCTGCAAAACCTCGGCGCGGATTACGGCGATCTGCCCGCCCATGACGGGCTCTGGCAGGCGGCGCATTCAACCCGCAACGACCTCACCGCGCGGCTCGCAGTCGTGCCGCTCATCCTCGAGGCGCGCGGACTGGACGTGACGCCCTCCCTGCAGGCGAAGATGCGCGAAACCGGAGACCTTGAAAGCGCCGCCGTTCTCGATGTCATCTACAATGACGAAAAGGGCCATGTCGCCATCGGCGCCAAATGGTTTCGCTTCCTGTGCGCCCGTGAAAAGAAGGACCCGGCAGCAACCTTCAGGCAACTGGTACGTGCCAATTTCCGCGGACCGCTGAAACCGCCCTTCAACGACCTCGCCCGCGCCGAAGCCGGGTTGACGCCATCCTTTTACCGCTCCCTCACCGCTGTCAGCAACAGCGGCTGACGCCCGCAGCCCGGCGCATGGTGCAAAACTTCGTTAACCTTAACGAAGTATGATTTCCTGTGAGAAATCGGCCAGTCCGGAGAGAGATTTTGACTGATACAGCGGAAAACCGGGTATTCGGCAAAAAGCGGCAGCAGCACGTTCTGGTGCTGGCAAGCGGTGACAAGGTCCGGCACATGACGATCCGGCCGTGGATGACGGCGCTTGCCGGCTGCACGATCGGCCTTTTCTCGCTCGGTTATCTGGGCGCCACCGGCTATCTCATCCTGCGTGACGACCTGATCGGCGCGACCATGGCGCGCCAGACCCGCATGCAGCACGATTACGAAGACCGTATCGCCGCACTGAGGGCGCAGGTGGACCGCGTTACCTCAAGACAATTGCTCGACCAGCAGGTGGTTGAAAAGAAAGTGGAAAAGCTGCTGCAACAGCAGGCGGCACTCACGTCCAGACACGGGCGCATGAGCGAATTGCTGGAGCGCGCGGAAAATTCCGGCATCGCCGCCTCCACGGCCACGGCGCCCATTCCAACCGCGCCCTCCTCGCTCTCGAACGCGATGGCGCCGGAAAAGCGCGCCGATCTGACAGGTGGCCTCTCCGCCATAGAAAATCTGATGGCGCCCCGCCCGTCGCAGCCGGAAAAGCCAGCCGGAACCGACAAGCGGGCGTCCTATGTGCCCGAAAACGGCGAAACGCCTTCCGACCGCGCCGACCGCGTGTTTTCCAAGGTCACGCTGTCGTTGAAGGATATCGAACGCCAGCAGATATCACGGATCGCCAGACTGACCAGCGACGCCGAGGACAAGGCGAGCGCGATGCAGGATATCATCCGGCAGGCGGGTCTGAAAATCGACGAAAGTGGCACCGACGGCGTCGGCGGCCCCTATGCGGATCCGCAGGGGAATGAAACCGATCCCTTCAATATGTCTCTGACCAATCTAGACAATGCGCTCAACCGGCTGGATATCGTGAAGGAAACCGCAACCGCCCTGCCCTTTGGCAATCCGGCTCCCGGCAGGGCGATCACCAGCCGATTCGGAAACCGGCTCGACCCTTTCCTTGGACGGCCTGCCTTACATACCGGCATCGATTTTCGCGCCGAAACAGGCGCCGACGTCAAGGCGACGGGCGCTGGAAAGGTAACGGTTGCGGAAAATTCCGGCGGCTACGGCAATATGGTCGAGATCGATCACGGCCAGGGCGTATCGACGCGATTCGGCCATCTCTCCACCATTCTGGTCAAAGCCGGCGACAAGGTGGAGGCCGGCGACATCGTTGGCCGTGCTGGGAGCACCGGCCGCTCCACCGGTCCGCACGTACATTACGAGGTCCGCCGCAACGACACGCCTGTTGATCCGATGCGGTTTCTGGTCGCCGGGGCCGAGCTTAAAACCTATCTCAAATAGCAGTCCGATTTTAACGCTTTTTTCGCCCTTTTTGCGATAAATCGCCCGAAACCGCGTCCAAGGCTCAAAAGCCTCGCCAACGTCTCGCCGTTTCGCGCGCATTTCCGGTTGTTTCCTTGACTTTCTGGCAATTTGGGCATATCCCCGCGCCAAGTCTTTGCAAGTGTCGCAGCGGCACGCAGGTATTCTTACCGAACCAGAACGGAAAAAGTTCTTCCTTTGACAACATTCTCTGATCTTGGCCTGAGCCAAAAAGTTCTTTCCGCTATTGCAGATGCCGGCTACACGACGCCGACACCCATTCAGGCTGGCGCAATTCCGCCCGCTCTTGAAAAGCGTGATATCTGCGGTATCGCACAGACCGGCACGGGGAAAACCGCATCCTTCGTTCTGCCGATGCTCACACTGCTGGAAAAAGGCCGCGCACGCGCCAGAATGCCGCGCACGCTGATCCTCGAGCCGACCCGCGAACTGGCGGCACAGGTGGCCGAAAACTTCGAGAAATACGGCAAGAATCACAAGCTGAACGTCGCCCTTCTGATTGGTGGCGTTTCTTTTGAAGATCAGGACCGCAAGCTTGAGCGCGGCGCCGATGTTCTCATCTGCACGCCCGGCCGCCTTCTCGACCATTGCGAGCGCGGCAAGCTCCTGATGACCGGCGTTGAAATCCTCGTGATCGATGAAGCCGATCGCATGCTGGATATGGGCTTCATTCCCGATATCGAACGCATCGCCAAGATGATTCCCTTTACCCGGCAAACCCTGTTCTTCTCGGCCACCATGCCGCCGGAAATCCAGAAGCTTGCCGACAGGTTCCTGCAGAACCCGACCCGTATCGAGGTTGCCAAGCCCTCCTCCACGGCGAAGACCGTTACCCAGCGCATCGTCGCTTCGCACAACAAGGACTATGAGAAGCGCGCTGTCCTGCGCGATCTCGTCCGTGCCGAAGAAGCCGAACTCAAGAACGCGATCATTTTCTGCAATCGCAAAAAGGACGTTGCCGACCTCTTCCGTTCGCTGGATCGTCACGGCTTTTCCGTTGGCGCGCTGCATGGCGACATGGACCAGCGTTCGCGCACGACCATGCTGCAGAACTTCCGGGACGGTCAGCTGACGCTGCTGGTCGCTTCCGACGTTGCAGCCCGCGGTCTTGATATTCCCGATGTCAGCCACGTCTTCAACTTCGACGTTCCCATTCATGCCGAAGACTATGTCCACCGCATTGGCCGTACCGGTCGTGCTGGCCGTTCGGGCAAGGCCTTCACCCTCGTCACCAAGAGCGATGCGAAATATCTCGACGCGATCGAAAAGCTGATCACCGAGAAGGTCGAATGGCTGAACGGTGACCTGTCCTCCCTCCCCGCGCCCATGGAAAGCTTTGAAAGCAATACCGGCCGCCGGGGCACCAAGGAACGTGGCGGCAGAGGCCGCGACAGAAACCGTCGCGATGCACCTGCATCGCCGGTCGAAAACATCAATCAGGGTGCACAATCCACCACTGTGGATACGGACATCGCGGCTCACGGAGAAGACAAGGTGAAGGCAGAACGCAGACCGGAAAAGACCCCGCGCAATTCCGAGCGCAACAGCCGCAACCTGAACCCGCTGCACGCCAATGACGACAACCGTGACCGTCGCCGCCATTACCGTGACCATGACGATGGCCCGACGCCTGTTGGTTTCGGCGATGACATTCCCGCTTTCATGCTGATCGTGGCCAACGCCAAGGGCTGAGCCCCGACGGCCTGACGCAGGAAACAATACGCATGACGCCGACGATCAAGCCAGGACAAGATTTTCCAGGCGTCGGCGTTGGGCTTGCCATATTGCGTGATGGCCGCCTGCTTTTATGCCGGCGCTTGAAAGCGCCGGAAGCCGGATACTGGAATATTCCGGGCGGCAAAGTCGATCACCTTGAATCATCCCTCGCCGCAGCACGGCGAGAAGCTGAAGAAGAGACCGGGCTGACAATCGGCAAGGTCGAATTTCTCTGTCATAGCGAATATATCAATGTCGCAGACCGGCACCATTGGGTCTCGCTGATCTTCGTCACCCGCGACACGCAGGGTGAGCCGGTACTGACAGAACCGGACAAGCTTTCCGATATCGGCTGGTTCGACCCCGATAATCTTCCCGAACCCATCTCTGCCTTTGCAAAAGACGCGCTGGCTGCTCTGACAAAACAAAGCCGCTAGCGGACGGAAGCGGCATCAGCGCTGACCGGCGTGGGCTTTTCGCGGCTTTCAACGGCGCCTTGAGCTACACTAAAAACAGGCCTCGCCTGCGACAGACGCGACGCTCCTGCGCGATTTGCTTTCGGAAAACCCAATGCTGGAAGAATATCTTTTCGCGAAGCTTTTCGAATGCAATTTAAAATTGCTTAAATTAGCATCACATAAAAAACCGCCCCGGTTGCCCGAAGCGGTTTATACGTAATGAAAATAATAGAATATAGAATGTAATATAGTTTGGCAGTGCTTACGTTCGGAACACTTCCGAGGCTTGTTACAGCCAATTTCAGTCGTCCCCTGAAACACCTATATCTAATCTAACCATTTACTTTTCGTCAAGCAGATCTTCTCGCAAATGCGAAAAAAACATGGCAAAGCACAAATAAAGCGCAGGGAAATATGTATATTCTCTTTTTATATCAATAAATTAGATGAGTGGAAATAAAATGTGCATTTTATTGGGGTGCACTATAAAAGGCAAAATCGTAAACCCGCCCTTATAAAACTGTGCTTATACGCACTGCATGTTACAGTTTTATAAAGTAAAAATGCTCTAAACCATGACGAGCAGTACTTCCGCTCTTATGAAATTACAGAGTGAATTGCCGACCTTAAAAAGATGAATCTCGGCAAAAAACAATCGCGCGCGATCACATTGAATATATACAACCATAACGCGTCATTGCAGACTGTTGTTTCAAATTGGATGAGTTGCGATCAAAACGGCCGTGCAGTGAACGATGATGTGCGATTATGATGGGTATCAGCGATTTTTCCTTTGGAAAACCAGTTGTTGCCGATAAACATCAAACCGGGACAACAGGATTTCGCGCACGTCATGCTTTCACTTCGCCTGCTAACGATCATCGCCGGTTTTGCCTTTGCGGGCTCAGCATGCGCGGCGTCGATCGGCATCGTTGCCCCACAGAACGGCCCATACGAACTGCTGGGGCAACAGGTCAGGCAGGGCGCGAAGGCCGCGGCCGCCAAGCTCGGCCTAGATGTCGTCGAAATCCATGAAAGCTGCGAAGACGGCAGCGGCGGCGCGATTGCCGATGGTCTTGTGGCCGCCAAGGTTAGCGCGGCAATCGGTTTTTTGTGCACGGAAACGCTTCAGGGCGTTCTGCCACCTCTGAAGTCAGCCGCCATTCCAGCAATCACGCTTTCCAGCCGTGCCCCGATCCTGATGGAAGACGCTCTGAAATATAGCTGGCCGCTTTTCCGCCTAGCGCCATCGGACAAGGCCGAATCGGACCGGGCCTCAGAAATCATCCTGCGCGACTGGAAGGGACATTCCATTGGACTCGTGGATGATGGCACGATCTTCAGTCGCGATCTGGTAGATCGCATCCGTTCGGCGCTGGAGGAGAACGGGCTGAAACCGACACTCACCGATACGCTGCGCCCGGCACAGGAGCAACAGGTGGCGCTTGTGCGCCGGCTGGGGCGCACCGGCATCACCCATGTCTTCATCGGCGCGGAACGCAACGACGTCGCGATTGTCGCCAGAGACGCCGGCTCCGAAAACATTCCGCTCACCATCATGAGCGGCGACGCCATGAATGCGGCAAACAACCCCGTGCCACTTGCAGCAAATGTGCTAGCGGTCACGCGCCCGGCCTATGACACATTACCTTCGGCACAGGCCGTCGCCGGCGAATTGCGTGCCGCCAATATCGAGCCGGAAGGTTACGTCCTGCCCTCCTATGCGGCTGCGGAACTGACTGCGGCGCTTGCCGAAGCAGCCCAATCCCAAGGGAAACCCGCACCGGAGATACTGGCGAACGGTACCGTCTTCAAAACCGTGCTTGGCGATATCGCTTTCAACCCTTCGCATGAGCTTGCAGACAATCCCTATCGCCTGCAGCGCTGGAACGGCCAGCGTTTCGAACAGGCGGACAAGGCCGAAAGACAATAGGTGAAGCCGGTATCGCTGGAAATTCAGTAAGCCGCGGCTGAAAACCGGCGGCAACCGCGCGACAAGCCGTTTCAAACCCTGATACTTGATGCTAAAGGCAGCTTACGCAACGCGTCGAGAGGAGTTTGCCCCATGTCCCTGCCAATCCGGATTGCACCGTCCATTCTGGCGTCCAATTTCGCCAAGCTGGGACAGGAAGTCGCCGATGTGACGGAAGCGGGAGCAGACTGGATCCACCTCGATGTCATGGACGGCCATTTCGTGCCAAACATCTCCTTCGGTCCTGACGTCATCAAGGCGCTCCGCCCGCACAGCAATGCCTTTTTCGACTGCCACCTGATGATTGCCCCCGTCGATCCCTACCTCGAAGCCTTCGCCAAGGCCGGCTGCGACGGCATTACCGTCCACGCGGAGGCAGGCCCGCATCTCCATCGCTCACTCCAGACCATCCGCACGCTCGGCAGGAAGGCCGGCGTAACGCTCAACCCCGCCACGCCGCTTTCGGTCATCGAAAACGTGCTTGACGATGTCGATCTCGTGCTGATCATGAGCGTCAATCCCGGTTTCGGCGGACAGAAATTCATTCCGGCCATGCTCGACAAGATCCGTGCGGCAAAGGCCATGATCGGCGACCGGCCGATCGAACTTGAAGTGGACGGCGGCGTGACGGCGGAGACAGCCGGCGCCATCGTCGCAGCCGGTGCCAACGCACTGGTGGCCGGTTCGGCCGTCTTCAAGGGTGATGGCGTCGCAGACTATCGCAAGACGGTTTCGTTGTTGCGCTCGGTGTCGGAAGCCGCCCGGTCCTGACCCGCCACAGCAGCCGGAGACACCGGAGACGGGACGGCAGGGCGTTTGGGTGGGGGCTTTGATGAACAGCGACAGGCGGAATTTCCACGACGTCATCCCGGCAGCGCTGTTTTCGCTCCTCGCTCCGCTTGTCTGGGCCGCCATCTCGGCAGCCACCGCTACCCTCGGCCTCTATCTCCGCAACCGGCTGGAAACCGACCATGCCGCCGATATCGCCGTGCTGTTCTTCTTCGGCGGTCTCCTGGGCTGGCCGCTGGCCATGGTTGCCTTGCGCTTCCTGCCCGCATCCACCAGCCTGCCGCTGCGTTTTGCGGCAAGCTGCCTTGCCATCGCTTTTTTCACGATCGCGGTGGCGGCGGCATTTTTCGCGCTCCAGTACCGCATCTTTTATGCGCAATGGCACGCGCCGGCATTTTCCCGCATCTGGTTTTTCCAGCAATTTTTCACCTCGCTTGGCGCGATCTACCAGTTCTGCATTCTCGGCCTCGGCCTCTATTTTCCGTTTGCCGCCATTCCGCTTGCGCTGGCAGGCGCCATCCTTTGCCGCCGTGCGCACAGAGCGCCACGCGTCCGTTCGGACGTACACCGGACGCTCTAGCATTTTGAATGTACGCATCGAGCCGATGCGAAGGCTTGATAGATTGAGATTCGCGGAACACTTTGCTAAACGGGCAGCAAAATTCCTCCACAAAGAAAGTCATTGCCATGATCCCTCGTTACTCCCGGCCGGAAATGGTCGCCATCTGGTCGCCGGAAACAAAATTCCGCATCTGGTTCGAGATCGAGGCGCATGCCTGTGACGCGCTGGCCGAGCTCGGCGTCATTCCGAAATCGGCCGCACAGACCATCTGGGAAAAAGGCGGCAGCGCGACTTTCGACGTCGCCCGCATCGACGAGATCGAGGCCGTCACCAAACACGACGTCATCGCCTTCCTGACGCACCTTGCGGAATTCGTCGGTCCCGACAGCCGCTTCATCCACCAGGGCATGACCTCGTCCGACGTGCTTGACACAACCCTCAACATCCAGCTCGTCCGCGCTGCCGATCTCCTGCTGGCCGATATGGACCGCGTGCTGGCGGCGCTCAAGACCCGCGCTTTCGAACACAAGAACACGGTACGCATCGGCCGCAGCCACGGCATCCACGCCGAGCCGACCACGATGGGCCTGACCTTCGCCCGCTTCTACGCCGAGATGCATCGCAACCGCGAGCGTCTCGTCAATGCGCGCGCGGAAATCGCCACGGGCGCGATCTCCGGTGCTGTCGGCACCTTCGCCAATATCGATCCGCGCGTCGAGGAACATGTCTGCGCAAAGCTCGGCCTCGTGCCCGAGCCGGTCTCCACGCAGGTCATCCCGCGTGACCGCCACGCCATGTTCTTCGCCATCCTCGGCGTCATCGCCTCGTCGATCGAAAACGTCGCCATCGAAATCCGCCACATGCAGCGCACCGAGGTTCTGGAAGCGGAAGAGTTCTTCTCTCCCGGCCAGAAGGGTTCGTCGGCCATGCCGCACAAGCGTAACCCGGTTCTCACCGAAAACCTCACGGGCCTTGCCCGCCTGGTGCGCATGTCGGTCGTTCCCGCGCTTGAAAACGTGGCGCTCTGGCATGAGCGTGACATCAGCCACTCCTCCGTGGAGCGCGCCATCGGCCCCGACACCACAGTCACCCTCGATTTTGCGCTGAACCGCCTTGCCGGCGTCATCGAAAAGCTGGTGATCTATCCCGACAACATGCTGAAGAACATGAACAAGTTCCGCGGCCTCGTGCACTCGCAGCGCGTTCTTCTGGCGCTGACGCAGGCCGGCGTGTCCCGCGAGGACGCCTACCGTCTGGTGCAGCGCAACGCCATGAGGGTCTGGGAACAGGGTGCGGATTTCCTTGAGGAACTGCTGGGCGACGAGGAAGTGCGCGCCGCCCTTCCCGAAAGCGTCATCCGCGAAAAATTCGACCTCGGTTACCACACCAAGCATGTCGACACGATCTTCGCCCGCGTCTTCGGCAACGCCTGAGGCGAGGCTCCCGAAGTTAATGCCGTCGCGACCTTGATCGCGACGGCATGAAACCACAGATATGGGCCCATGAAAGTTTCAGAAGCAGATATTCTCATCGTACCGGGTTACACCAATTCCGGTCCTGACCACTGGCAGACACGCTGGGAGCGCAAGCTTTCGACAGCGCGCCGCGTCGAGCAGGCTGAATGGTCAAAACCGGTGAAGGAAGACTGGATCGCGCGGCTGGTGGAAGAGGTTAACGCCTCGACCAAGCCCGTTGTCATCGTCGCCCATTCGCTGGGTGTGCCGACCGTCATCCACGCCCTTCCGGAAATCGGCAAGAAGGTTGCAGGCGCGCTTCTGGTGGCGCCACCGGATGTCGCCAATCCCGATATCAGGCCGAAACATCTGATGACCTTCGGTCCCTATCCGCGTGATCCATTGCCGTTTCCGGCAATCACAATTGCCAGCCGCAACGATCCCTTTGGATCCTACGAACATGCCGACGATATTGCCGCCGCCTGGGGTGCGATGCTGGTGGATGCAGGCATGTCCGGCCATATCAACGCCGAGTCTGGCCATGGCCCCTGGCCCGAGGGTGGCATGGTATTTGCCCAGTTCCTGAGCCGCCTCAAGGTGAACGAGCCCTGACCATCGCGGCCAGCCGCTGAAGCCGGTCGATTTTCGGCCGGGCAACATTCTTCCGCCCGACACAAGAATTGAAGGGAAGATATGCGAGCCGCATTGTAGAATGCACTCTTTTCCTTTATGGGACCGCTCAAAGACAGAAACGCAACGCCACCAGAATCGGCGTGAACCAAGAGACCTGCCATTATGAACCGTCGCCGCCGTATTTACGAAGGCAAGGCCAAGATCCTCTACGAAGGTCCGGAGCCAGGCACGCTTATCCAGTTCTTCAAGGACGATGCGACTGCCTTCAACAAGAAAAAACACGAAGTCATCGACGGCAAAGGTGTGTTGAACAACCGGATTTGTGAATATGTCTTCACCCATCTGAACAAGATCGGCATTCCCACACACTTCATCCGCCGCCTCAACATGCGCGAGCAGTTGATCAAGGAAGTCGAGATGATCCCGCTCGAGATCGTCGTGCGCAATGTCGCCGCCGGCTCGCTGTCGAAGCGACTCGGCATCGATGAAGGCGTGGTTCTGCCGCGCTCCATCATCGAGTTCTACTACAAGTCCGACGAGCTGGAAGACCCGATGGTCTCCGAAGAGCACATCACGGCCTTCGGCTGGGCCAACCCTGCCGAGCTTGACGACATCATGGCACTGGCGATCCGTGTCAACGACTTCCTGTCCGGCCTGTTCTTGGGCGTCGGCATCCAGCTGGTCGACTTCAAGATCGAATGCGGCCGCCTGTTCGAAGGCGACATGATGCGCATCATCCTCGCCGACGAGATTTCGCCCGATAGCTGCCGCCTGTGGGACATCGAGACCCAGAAAAAAATGGACAAGGACCTGTTCCGCCGCGACATGGGCGGCCTCGTGGAAGCCTATTCCGAAGTGGCACGCCGTCTCGGCATCATCAATGAAAACGAACCGATCCGCGGCACCGGCCCTGTCCTGGTAAAGTAATTTCGGCCTCGTGAAATAATATCGGCCTAGCAAGGTAAAATCAGGAGAAGATCAGGTGATCAAGGCACGGGTGACTGTTACGCTGAAGAACGGCGTTCTCGATCCGCAGGGCAAGGCAATCGAAGGCGCACTCGGCAGCCTCGGTTTCGGTGGCGTCGGCCATGTCCGTCAGGGCAAGGTCTTCGACCTGGAACTGGAAGGTGCAGACAAGGCCAAGGCCGAGACCGACCTGAAGGCGATGTGCGAAAAGCTCCTGGCCAATACGGTTATCGAAAACTACTCTATCGCCATTCTCTAAAGCCGCAGGAGCCGCCGACCATGAAATCCGCTGTCGTCCAACTTCCCGGCCTCAACCGCGATCGCGACATGATCGCGGCACTCACGAAAATCTCCGGCAAGGCGCCCGTCACCATCTGGCAGACGGAGACGACTATCCCGGATGTCGACCTGATCGTCATTCCGGGCGGCTTTTCCTATGGCGACTATCTGCGTTGCGGCGCAATTGCTGCACGCATGCCGGTCATGCAGGCCATTCGCGAAAAGGCTGAGCAGGGCGTCAAGGTTCTCGGCGTCTGCAACGGCTTCCAGATTTTGGTCGAAGCGGGCATGCTGCCGGGCGCGCTGATGCGCAACGCCTCACTGAAATTCGTCTGCCGCGAAGTGAAACTCGAAGTCGTCAACAACGACACCGAATTCACCCGCGCCTATGACAAGGGCCAGGTTCTGCGCTGCCCCGTAGCCCACCACGATGGCAACTATTTCCTCGATACGGATGAGCTTAAGTCCGTCGAAGACAACGGTCAGGTCGTTTTCCGTTATGCAGATGGCACCAATCCGAACGGCTCGCTGAACGACATTGCCGGCGTCATCAACGCCAAGGGCAACGTTCTCGGCATGATGCCGCACCCGGAAAACCTGATCGAAGCTGCCCATGGCGGCAATGACGGTCGTGGCCTCTTCGCCTCGGCGCTTGGCGTTATCGCAGCCTGACAAGCGGGCGGGCCATCCGCCTGCCCTCTTCCCGATGATGCTCTTTATGGCTCCAGTTTTTGGCCCTTACCTTGGATGACGCGATGAACCGCCTGCTCCGTGCCCACGCCCCGAAGGCCGCTGGATTGCTTCTCGCCGCAGCAGCGCTTGCTGCGTGCCAGCCCAAGCCGCAACCGGCATCGTCCTCCGCATCCCGTGCGGCATTACCGACGATGGAGCGAATCGCGCTTGGCGCCAATGCTTGCTGGTTCAAATCGGGCGATCCGGCGTTCAAGGCCTATCGCCTGGCGCCCGAACTCAACTCCTTCTCGGGCCGTCCGCGCATTCTGCTCGTACCGCGCAACAGCCCGGAATCGCGCCCGATGCTGGTTATTCAGGCAGAAGGCAACCCGGCAAAGCTCGACGCTTTCGGCCCCGTTATGAACGAAGCCATCTCCGGGCGCATCGCAACCGACGTCAAACGCTGGGCGAATGGCGGCAAGGGCTGCTGATCGGGCAAAACTGCGCTAAAAGCCTACCAAATACAAAAAAGACCCGCCGACGCCGGTTGGGACTGGCGTGGCGGGCCTGCCGAATGGCTGTTCAGGCACCGGGGAAAGATGGCGCCGCTCTCCGGCAGAAAATCAAAGCGGCCGCGACGGCCATGAAAACAGCTGCGATCTCGCGGCCTCCTTCAAGGCCTCGTCCCGCGTAACGCCGATATCGTCCAGAAGATCGTCGGACAATTCCCGCAAGGCAAGCCGTCCCTGACGTTTGCCATGCCAGTTGGACAATCCCGCAATCAGGCGGCCAATAAGCGTGTGAGCGATCCGGGCCGGAAAGGGCGACGGTGCGACCATGTCGCCGGTATCGCGGAACACGCGTTCCCGTTCGTAGCCGTCAGGATAAAGCGTATCCGCTGTCGAAAGGTATTGATCCATCTTGCGCATATTGCACCTATTGTCTCCGTGCGTTTGATCTCATTGACTGCATCCGATAAATACAATTGACTTGCGGATAGATACAATGCATAAATTGTCACCATGACAAATTGGCTTCCCGATATCACCGAGGGCAACGGCCCCATCTACCTTCGCCTCGCGGACAAGATCGAAGGCGCAATTTCGGATGGCATCTTGCAGGCCGGGTCGAAATTGCCGCCGCAACGCAATCTCGCTTTCGATCTGGGTGTTACAATCGGTACAATCAGCCGGGCATATGCCCTCATCCACGAACGCGGCCTCGTCAGCGGCGAAGTCGGCCGTGGCACCTATGTCAACGAGCGTAAGGCTGCCGCCCCGTTATCACGCGTGGAACCGACGGCATCGGCATTCGGCGGCACGCGCTACGCGGTGGACACCAGCGCCGAATTCCGCCTGAACACCACGGCTGCTCCCGATGTCGGGCAGAGCGCGCTGGTCAGCAAACACGTCGAGGCCGTGACGAGAGAACATCCGTTCGAAATTTCCAACTACACCCGCTCCTTTCCCGACAACTGGTGCATGGCAGGCGTTCGCTGGCTTTCCCAGAATGGCTGGTCGCCAAAACCGGAAAACATCGTTTCGACGCTTGGCGCCCATGCTGCGGTGATGAGTGTGGTAACGGCAATGACCGCGCCGGGCGACCGTATCGTTTTCGAACCCCTCACCTATTCCCATATCAGCCGCAGCGCCGCCCTTGCCGGACGGCGGGTGACACTGGTGGAAGTGGATGAGAAAGGCATTATCCCCGATGATTTCGAGCGCGTTTGCGCCCAACAGCATCCAAAGATGATCTTCCTGATGTCGGCGGGCCAGAACCCGACCTGCGCCACCCTGCCCGAGGAGCGGCGGCGGGCGATCGCCGATATCGCCCGCAGATACGGCGTATGGATCGTGGAGGACAATCTCTATGGCGCCATGACGCGGGATGCGATCCCACTCATTGCGGAATTCGCGCCCGATCTTACCTTCGTTGTCGGCGGCCTGTCGAAATCCGTTTCCGCCGGCGTCAGGGGTGGCTGGGTCGCCTGCCCGGCGCAATTCGCCTCGAGAATTCGCATTTCGCATTCGATGATAACCGGCGGACTGCCGTTTATGCTGGCCGAACTGAATGCACGCCTCGTCAACAGCGGTGACGCAGACGACATCCGCAAGGACTGTATCGCCGAGATCAACCAGCGCGAGGCCCTCGCCAGACGCATCTTTGCAGGGCTGGAATTCAACTCCCTGCCGGACATCGCCTTTCTGTGGCTGAGGCTGCCTGAACCGTGGCTGTCTGGAACCTTCCGCAGCGCTGCCATGAAGGAAGGTGTGCTGATAGACGACGAGGACGAGTTCAAGGCCGGGCGCACGGAGAAGGTTTACCACCGTGTCCGCATCAGCCTTTCCGGGCCGTCAAACCAGGAAGAACTGAAGCATGCCCTGGGTATCCTGCGGCATTTGCTCGACAATGGTTCAGCCGGTTACGAAAGCGAGGCGTGAGCGGGAACGAGTCTTTCCTGCAACACGCCCCCTAATTCAGTAACTCATTATTTACCACGCCGACGAATCTGCCATCCTTTCCCTACTTCGGAGCGGGGAATGATTCGATGGCAGCATCCAGTTCCATATCCGCCAGGGCATTTGTTGCTCTCGCGATGGTTTTCGTAGCATGTGTGTTGAGTGACATGACGCCGGCCGCCGCCGCAGACGGCACGGTGTTCGATGAATTGCGTTTCGGGGTCACAACCTCGCTTGCCGATCGCAGTGGTGGCGGCGAAGATGGCGTATTCCCGGCCTTCACTGCCTATTTCGATCCTTTCGCGAGCGCCTCGGCTGTCACTTTTAGCGAAAAACTTGCCCGACCGCGTCTGCATCTGGGTGCGGAAATCGGCACCGAGGGCGAAGCAAATACCATTTACGGCGGTATCAACTGGACCTTCGACCTCAATCCGAAGATTTTCGTCGACCTCGGCTTTGGCGGCCTGTGGCATGACGGCAGGCTGAGAAATGGTACGGGCGAAACTGGCGCGGAATTCGGTTGCCGCGTGCTTTTTCATGAATATGCCGCCATCGGATATCGCTTCAACAGCAACTGGAATATTTCGACCCAGATCGAACATGCCTCCCATGCCAATCTGTGCGACGGCCCCAATGACGGGCTGACGCGTGTCGGACTTATGGTCGGCTACAAGTTCTGAATAACCCAACAAAGCAGCGTTTTGCTGGCAAAACTGCGCATTTTCCTGTCGCACGGAGAGGCCTCTTGCGCTAAAGAACCGGAAACTTTCCTCGGCTCGAACCGCGTGAGACCTATGTCGATTCCAAACTCCATCAAGATCACCCCGGAACTCGTTGCATCCCACGGGCTGAAGCCCGACGAATACCAGCGTATCCTCGACCTGATCGGACGGGAGCCGAGCTTTACCGAGCTTGGCATTTTCTCGGCCATGTGGAACGAGCACTGCTCCTACAAGTCCTCCAAGAAATGGCTGAAGACCCTGCCCACCACGGGCCCGCGCGTCATTCAAGGCCCCGGCGAAAATGCCGGCGTGGTGGATATCGATGATGGCGACTGCGTCGTCTTCAAGATGGAAAGCCACAACCATCCGTCCTACATCGAGCCCTATCAGGGTGCGGCAACCGGCGTCGGCGGCATCCTGCGCGATGTCTTCACCATGGGCGCACGCCCGATCGCAGCCATGAATGCGCTACGTTTCGGCGCACCCGACCATCCGAAGACCCGCCACCTCGTGGCTGGCGTCGTCGCCGGTGTCGGCGGTTACGGCAACTCCTTCGGCGTGCCGACCGTCGGCGGCGAAGTGGAATTCGATCCCCGCTATAACGGCAACATCCTCGTCAACGCCTTTGCCGCCGGGCTTGCCAAGTCCGATGCGATCTTCCTTTCGGAAGCCAAGGGCGTCGGCCTGCCGGTGGTGTATCTCGGTGCGAAGACCGGCCGCGACGGCGTCGGCGGCGCGACCATGGCCTCTGCCGAATTTGATGAGTCGATCGAAGAAAAGCGCCCAACCGTTCAGGTCGGCGACCCCTTCACCGAAAAGTGCCTGCTGGAAGCCTGCCTCGAGCTGATGAAAACAGGCGCGGTCATCGCCATTCAGGACATGGGTGCCGCCGGCCTTACCTGCTCGGCCGTCGAAATGGGCGCCAAGGGCGATCTCGGTATCGAACTTGATCTCAACGCCGTACCGGTGCGCGAAGAGCGCATGACGGCCTACGAAATGATGCTATCGGAAAGCCAGGAGCGCATGCTCATGGTTCTCGAGCCCTCCAAGGAAGAAGTCGCCAAGGCGATTTTCGTCAAGTGGGGTCTGGACTTCGCCATCGTCGGCAAGACCACCGACGACCTGCGTTTCCGCGTGCTGCACAATGGCGAGGAAGTCGCCAACCTTCCGATCAAGGATCTCGGTGATCAGGCTCCGGAATACGACCGCCCGTGGACGCCCGCAAAGGTTCAGGCTCCGCTTGCGGAGAACGACGTTCCTGATGCAGACATTGCCGACGCATTGGTGTCGCTGGTCGGTTCGGCCAACAACTCCTCGCGCCGCTGGGTCTACGAACAGTATGACACGCTGATCCAGGGCAATTCCCTGCAGCTGCCAGGTGGCGATGCCGGCGTTGTCCGCGTTGAAGGCCATGACAAGAAGGCGCTCGCCTTCTCCTCCGACGTGACACCGCGTTATGTCGAGGCAGACGCCTTTGAAGGCGGCAAGCAGGCCGTGGCCGAATGCTGGCGCAACATCACCGCAACCGGCGCTTTGCCGCTCGCGGCCACCGACAACCTCAATTTCGGCAATCCGGAAAAGCCCGAGATCATGAGCCAGCTCGTCCATGCCATAAAGGGCATCGGCGAAGCCTGCCGCGCACTGGAATTCCCGATCGTTTCCGGCAACGTCTCGCTCTACAACGAGACCAACGGTCAGGCGATCCTGCCCACCCCCACCATCGGCGGCGTTGGCCTGCTGAAGGACTGGGGCCGTATGGCGCGCATCCGCTTTGCCGCCGCGGACGAAGTCGTGCTGCTGGCGGGCGCGCCTGCCGGTCTTGGCACCCATATTGCCCAGTCCGTTTACATGCGCGACGTGCATGGCCGCATCGATGGCCCTGCACCGCATGTCGATCTGGAAGCTGAAAAGAGAAATGGCGATTTCATCCGCGCCCTTATCGCAGACGGTCTTGCCACAGCGGTTCACGATTGCTCCTCGGGCGGCCTGGCTCTCGCAGTTGCCGAAATGGCAATTTCCTCCGGCATCGGCGCGACGATCGACGCGGTCGAGGGCCATAATCCCGTCCTCACCTTCTATGGCGAAGATCAGGGCCGTTATGTGCTGACCGTGAAGAAGAGCGATCTGGATGAAGTGCGCGCGGCAGCGAAGGCAGCGGGCGTTTCCTGCCCGGCGATCGGCGTCACCGGCGGCTCAAGCGTAAAGCTGGGCACGGCACGCGCTATCGAGATTAAAGAATTGCACTTGGCCTATGAATCGTGGTTCCCTCAATTCATGGATGGCGAAACTCTAATCGCCGCAGAATGAATTAAGGAGATACACCATGCCCATGAAACCCGGCGACATTGAAGACATGATTAAGGCGGGAATTCCCGGGGCAAAGGTCACGATCCGCGATCTGGCCGGTGATGGCGATCATTACGCGGCGGAAGTCGTCGCGGATGCTTTCAAGGGCAAGACCCGCGTGCAGCAGCACCAGATGGTCTATGACGCGCTGAAGGGCAATATGGGCGGTGTTCTGCACGCCCTTGCCCTGCAGACCTCGGCTCCCGAATGACTGCGCCCGGAAAAGCGTCTCCGGCAGAACGGTTTCACTGTCCTTGCCGCGGCAACGCTTGAAGCCATGGATTGAAAAAGGCCCGCGTGAGACTGTCACGCGGGCCTTTTCTTTTCCGGCAAATGGCGCGTGCCGCTTACAAAACAGGTGGTTGCTGCGATTCCAGATCGGCAAAGGAGGCAGCCGGCAACGGCCCAGCCGTCAGCAGGGTAAAATCGTAACCGGACTTGCGGTCCGGCCCCAGAACATATTGCCGGTGCATGCGCAGGAAGTTGCGCTTGTTCTTTTTGTAGCGTTCGGGTGAAAGCGAGTGCTTGAAACGGATCGGCACGATCTTCGGCTGTGGCGCATCCTTGTGTCCGGTCAGCGCCACGGTGTTGCAGCGGTAGAGGTGGATCGGATCCGTCAGGCACTGGATATCGAACCATGTCACTTCAGGGTGACGCGCAATCACGCCGACGCTCTGGCGAAGCCTGTCCGCACTCGACAGCAGCGCGCATTGCAGCGCAGCGCCACCGAGGGTCGCAAAGGACAGCTTCCGGCCATCCAGCGCATCTGGCCGCAGTTCCAGCACACGACCTATCACGGCGAGCGCCAGGCTGGCGCCCATGCTATGCGACACGACCAGAACCTCCTCAGACGGCTGCTCCAGCGCTTTGAGAACGAGGGCTGCCTTCTCTTCAATCCAGTTGCGGGCAATCGGCTCATCGCGCCCGACGGCCAGCGCAAAGCGCCAGTCGGCATAAAGATGCAACGTATGAAACCGCTGGGCGAAAGGCAGAAACGCCTTCACGAAGAACAAGGCCGCAGCGGGAAGACTGATCGCAAGCAACCAGAGCGGCAAACCGAACAGCCATGGCGAGAGCGCGATCCCCGCCGCAAGTGCACCACCCACCAGCATCAGCAGAAACGGGAAAATGAAGAACAGGCCGAAACGCCAGGCATGACGGAGGTAACGCCCTGCCCCACCTTCCGCGACGATACCGGCCGCAGCCGCAAAGCCTAGTGCGATCTGCCGCCAGAGTGGCGCATCCCGCAGGCGCGATATCACAGCATTGTGGTCGTAGACGAAGATGGTGGAACGCGTCCGCCAGTCGCCGGCCGAGGCCTCCACCGAGAATGTTTCGCCAGCCGGCGAGTTCTCCAGCGCACCCACGGCATAATTGACACCCCACGTCTTGCCAGCAAGCGCTGCCGCCCGCTGATAGCGCAGATGATGCGCAGCCGCATCGAGCGGATCGAAGCCCGGGAAATAAAGAACAAGTCGTGACTTGACGGTCGGCATGCATAAACCCTCGGGCTGGAGACACCCGAAAGGATCGCTTGATACAGTGGGCGATGCACGTATAGTAAAAAACGCGACGGAAATATGATTTATTTGTTGCGAGGGAATTTTGTCTGGGATCGTCGATCAATTGCTAAACGGCGTCGTCAAAGGCGCTCTGTCCGAAGTCCTCGCCAAGACAGGCCTTCGCAAAACCCGCCGCATCCGCCGCCGGACCAAAAGCAACACGTCCCTCGCAGGCGGCATCGTCGGCTCCGTGCTGGAAGCGGCAATCAAAGCAGCCGTCAAACCCAAGCCGGCTAAAAAACAGGTTAGCAAAAGACGCACCGCCGCCGCCCGCAGCAGACAGCGGCTTCGATGATGCATCACCTCAGCGTGCTTCCAACCTGGTAGCCAAGGTTTCGGCCGTCACTTTGCGACTACACAGCAGCGTATTTTTTACGCTTCCCGGGTGGAAATCGCGCCGCGACATGTTATTTAGGGACAAAGTCAAAGCAGCGGCCTTGAACCGCATGTGAAAGGAATAGGCCTATGAGCGGCATTCACGATATGATCGACAGCGAAGTGAAGAGCAACGACATCGTTCTTTTCATGAAGGGCACCCCGCAATTCCCGCAGTGCGGTTTTTCCGGTCAGGTCGTACAGATCCTCGATTATCTCGGCGTCGACTACAAGGGCGTCAATGTGCTCGCCGATGCCGACATCCGTCAGGGCATCAAGGATTATTCCAACTGGCCGACCATCCCGCAGCTCTACGTCAAGGGCGAATTCGTCGGCGGCTGTGACATCGTAAGAGAGATGTTCCAGTCCGGTGAACTTCAAAATCACTTCCAAGAACAGGGTATCAGCGTCCGCGGCGCGGCCTGATTTCGGCCGGTTCATCCGGCCCACCCTGATTGTCAGAAAACTTATGCCAGGCGTTGCTTCATGCAACGCCTTTGCCGTTCTTTTTGGGGCAATCCTGTGACAGAACTTTCACAATCCACCACTTCGCGCGCCGTTTCGATGGGGCGCACGGAATTCATCGCGCTTGCCGCGATGCTGATGGCGATGAATGCGCTGGCCATCGATATCATGCTGCCTGGCCTTCAGGAAATCGGAGCGTCACTTGGCGTCGTGAATGAAAACCACCGTCAATACGTCATTTCCACCTATCTTCTTGGCCTCGGCATCGCTCAGCTTGTGTACGGACCGATCTCGGACCGTTTCGGGCGCCGCAAGCCGATGCTCGTCGGGCTGGCAATCTACATCGTCTCGGCCATTGCCGTCGTCTTCGTACCGTCATTCACTGGCCTGCTGGTTCTGCGCTTCATTCAGGGCATCGGCTCTGCGGCGACGCGCGTCATCACCATTTCGATCGTGCGCGACATCTATGGCGGCCGTCAGATGGCGGAAGTCATGTCGCTGATCATGATGGTATTCATGGTCGTTCCGGTCATCGCACCCGGCACTGGCCAGATCGTGCTGTTTTTCGGTGACTGGCACCTTATCTTCGCCTTCATGGCCGGAATTGCCGCCGTCGTGACCGCCTGGATGTATTTCCGCCTGCCGGAAACCCTGCATGCCGATGACGTCAGGCCTTTCACTATTCGTTCGATCCTCGGTGGCTTCAAGATCGTGCTCACCAACCGTATCGCGCTCTGCTACACGCTCTCCAGCACATTCATCTTCGGTGCGCTGTTCGGCTTCATCAATTCCGCCGAACAGGTCTATAAGGGCATCTACGGGCTGGGCGCATGGTTTGCGGCCGCTTTTGCGGGCGTCGCCCTGTTCATGGCCTTCTCGTCTTTCATCAATGCAAGGCTTGTCGGCAGGTTTGGCATGCGCAAGCTGTCGCACGGATCGCTGCTCGGCTTCATCGCCATCACCTTCGTGTGGCTGGTGGTACAGATGGTCGGGCCGGAACCGATGCCCTTTGCGATCTTCATCGTGTTCTTCGCGCTTGCCATGTTCCAGTTCGGCTGGATCGGCTCGAACTTCAACTCGCTCGCCATGGAGCCGCTCGGCCATGTCGCCGGCACGGCCTCGTCCGTTATTGGCTTCATGGGAACCGTCGGCGGTTCGCTGATCGGTGCCGTTATCGGTCAGGCTTTCGATGGCACAGCGCTGCCAATGGTAGCCGGCTTCTTCACCGTCTCCATTATCGGCCTCGTCTTCGTGCTGATCGGAGAAAAGGGCGTGCTGTTTCAGGCCCACAACAAGCCGACGCACTAAGGGCAGACAGACAAATAAAAAGGGCGCGGAACTCGGTTCCGCGCCCTTTTTATTGATAAAAGCCGAACTTCACTCAAACCGTGAAAATCTTCTCGCGCAGCAATTCCCATGTCTCCTGATCAGGAGCAAGCAGCAGGCCACCTTCAAGGTGGCGCGGCAGGTAAGGCGAGCCGTCGAAACGGGCGGCGTAGGCGCCCGCTTCCTGCGAAAGCAGGGTGCCAGCGAGATGATCCCAGGGCATAAGCTTGTTGTACATCAGGAAATGCATGTGGCCGCCGCAGAACACGCGGTATTCATGCGCAGCACAACGGTAGCTGGTGAAGAGCCGCACATCCGCGAGGTTCATGAGAATCTTGCGGCGGGTCTCCACGTCAAAATAACCGGTGTTGGCGATGCCGACCATCTGCGACAGTGCCGGTGCGGGCACGACGGACATCTGCGTCTGCGAACCATCGGCGGCACAAAGCCATGCGCCGGAACCCTTTTCGGCAATCGCCCAGTCATTGCCCATCGGATCGAAGATGAGACCGGCAACGGTCTCGCCCTTGGAGATGACGCTCATCATCACGCCAAACAGCGGCAGGCCCGACGCGAAGTTGTAGGTGCCGTCGATCGGATCGACCACCACGGCAAGATCCGCATCCGCAAGCTTGCCAAGCAGCGAGGCATCCGCCGCAACGGCCTCTTCACCGATGAACAGCGCCTGCGGCATGATGTCCTGCACGCGGGCGCGGATCAGCCGCTCAGCAGCCTCGTCAGCCTCGGTTACGAGGTCTATCGCCTCGCTCTTTATCCTGACGTCGCCCTCACCCAGATTACGGAACCTCGGCAGGATTTCCACTGCCGCCGCCTCCTGAAGCGCATTGGCGAGAGAGGCGATGTCGAGTTCGATAGCCATGGGCGATATCCTTCTATTTAAGCATCAATATTATAAGGCCACGATTTCCCGGCGCAGCATCTTCCAGCTTTCCTTGTCGGGTGCCGACAGGATGCCGCCTGTCGTCTGTCCTGGCCGGTAGGGCGTATTGTCGAAACGGGCCGTGTAGCCGCCCGCTTCCTGATGAATGAGAACGCCGGCGAGATGATCCCAAGGCATCAGCTTTTCGTGGCCGATGAAGTGCAGCTTGCCAGTCGAGGCAAGCCAATATTCATGAGCCGAGCAATTGATTGAAAGCGCCATCTTGATCTTGGCCATATTGGCGGCGATCACCGGGCGGCGATCTTCATGGCTGTGACCCCAGGAAAATATGCCGACCATTTCGGACAATGGCAGGGGATCGGCAACTTTGAGCCTTGCCTGTGAGCCGTCCTTGCGGTGGAGATAAGCGCCCTCGCCTTTGAGAGCAAGGATGGTATCACCCATGACAGGATCGTGGATGATGCCTGCGACCGTCTCACCCTTGACGGTGACGGCGAGCAGCGTGCCGAAAGCTGGAAAACCGGAAGCATAGTTGAAAGTGCCGTCGATTGGATCGATCACGAAGGCAAATGGTGCATCGGCAAGGGCAGGAATAACGGATTGATCCGCGTCATAGGCCTCTTCGCCGACAATATGGGCCTTCGGAAACCGTTGCAGAAGAGCGGCGGTTATCGCCTTTTCCGTCAGAATATCCGCCTCGGTGACGAGATCGACGGCAGAGGTCTTTTCGGAAATCGCGCCTGCGTCGAGATTGCGGAAGCGGGGCATGATTTCCTGGCGGCCGGCAGCGGCAACGGTGGAAATCAGAAAGTCGATATCTTTATCGGAAAGGGTCATCGCTAAGGGCACTTCTTCATAAGGGAGGGCTGGCCTCCGTACGCTCTTCAGGTGACGCCCCGGTGACAGAAAGCGCCGAGAAATCAAAAAGCTTCGGGTCGAGCAGATGCGATGGATTGACATGGGCAAGCGCCCGCAGCATCACGTCCTTGCGGCCCGGCATACGCCTTTCGATGTCAGCCAGCATCTCCTTCATGGCATTGCGCTGAAGCCCGTCCTGCGAGCCGCAGAGGTCACAGGGAATGATCGGGAATTCCATCGCCGCCGCGAATTTCGCCATATCCTCTTCGGCGCAATAGGCAAGCGGACGCAGCACCATCAGGTCGCCCTCGTCGTTCATCAGCTTTGCCGGCATGCCAGCCAGACGGCCGCCATGGAAGAAGTTCATGAAGAAGGTCTCGAGAATATCCTCGCGGTGATGGCCGAGCACGAGCGCGTCGCAGCCCTCTTCCCGCGCAATACGGTAGAGATTGCCGCGCCGCAGCCGCGAACAGAGCGAACAATAGGTGCCACCCGCCGGCACCTTTTCCTTCACAACGGAATAAGTGTCGCGATATTCGATGCGATGTGCGACGCCGATCTTCGCCAGATATTCCGGCAGGACGTGCTTGGGGAAATTCGGCTGGCCCTGATCCAGATTGCAGGCAATGAGTTCCACGGGCAAAAGGCCGCGCCACTTCAAATCAAGCAGCAGCGCCAGAAGGCCGTAGCTGTCCTTGCCGCCGGAAAGGCCTACCAGCCAGCGCTTCTGGCCGTTCAGCATGCCAAAATCCCCGAAGGCCTGACGTACATTGCGCAACAGCCGCTTGCGCAGCTTGTTGAAGGAGACGGAACGGGGCGCCGCGTCGAACAGCGGATGCGAAGCGCCATTTTCTCCGGCCAGGTCCTGATCGGCCTCGACCTCATCTGCGATGCTGGTGACAATGTTCATGATTAGCCCGCTCTGGCGTTCAGCCATTTTCAATGCAGGAAATGCCCGCATCCGCCCGCAATATCAAGCCCCGAATACCGACCAGCCGGTTTTCGTCGCCAGCATTTCCAGCGCATGCGACCCAAGCGCCGAATTGCCGACCTTGTTCAGACCCGGCGACCAGACCGCAATCGACGCCTTGCCCGGCGCCACTGCCATGATGCCGCCGCCCACGCCGCTCTTGCCCGGCAGGCCGACATGATAGGCGAAATCGCCCGATCCGTCATAATGGCCGCAGGTCAGCATCAGCGCATTGATGCGCCGCGCGCGTCGGTCTGACACAACCGTATGACCACTCAGCGGATTGCGGCCGCGATTGGCAAGGAAAAGACCGGCCCGTGAAAGCTGCGCGCAGGTCATGGACAGCGCGCACTGATGAAAATAGACGCCCAGCGTATATTCAACAGGGTGATGCAGATTGCCGAAGGACCGCATGAAATTGGCAAGCGCGAAATTGCGGAAACCCGTCGCCTGCTCGGATTTCGCCACGGTGTCATCAATGCTGATCGTGTCATCATCAGCGAGATAACGGACGAAACGCAGAAGCTCGCCAATCGCCTCGCGCGGCTGGTGGCCGGAAAGAACGATATCCGTCACCACGATGGCACCGGCATTGACGAAGGGATTGCGCGGAATGCCGTGCTCGTGCTCCAGCTGGACGATGGAGTTGAAGGACGACCCCGACGGCTCACGCCCGACCCGGTTCCACACCGTCTCGCCCGCTTTGCCGAGCGCCAGCGTCAGCATGAAGACCTTGGAGATGCTCTGGATCGAGAACGGCGTGAGCGCATTGCCGGCCGTATAGGTGGTTCCGTCGACAGTGGTGATGGCGATACCGAACTGGTTCGGATCGACCTTGGCGAGTTCCGGAATGTAATCCGCAACCTTGCCCTCGCCCAGGCGCGGCACCATGCTGTCGTAAATGGAATCGACGATCGCCTGAATGTCCTGCATGCAAAGCCTTCCCCAGCAAACAAAAAAGCCGCCCCGAGGGGCGGCTTTCTCAATACTGAAACGCGCCGATTAACGCGAGTAGAATTCGACGACCAGATGCGGTTCCATGACGACCGGGTACGGAACGTCAGACAGAGCCGGGATGCGAGCATAGGTCGCAACCATCTTGTTGTGATCGACTTCGATGTAATCAGGAACGTCGCGTTCTGCGAGCTGAACAGCTTCGAGAACGGTCACCAGCTGCTTGGACTTCTGGCGAACTTCGATAACGTCGCCCGGCTTGCAACGGTAAGAACCGATGTTGACGCGAACGCCGTTAACCGTGACGTGGCCATGGTTGATGAACTGACGCGATGCGAAAACGGTCGGAACGAACTTGGCGCGGTAGACGATGGCATCCAGACGCGACTCGAGCAGGCCGATCAGGTTCTCGGAGGTATCGCCCTTGCGACGGTTTGCTTCGTCGTAGGTGGCGCGGAACTGCTTTTCGCGCAGTTCGCCGTAGTAGCCCTTGAGCTTCTGCTTGGCGCGCAGCTGCGTGCCGAAGTCGCTCATCTTGCCCTTGCGGCGCTGACCGTGCTGGCCCGGGCCGTATTCGCGGCGGTTTACCGGGGACTTCGGACGGCCCCAGATGTTTTCGCCCATACGGCGGTCAATTTTATACTTAGCCGATTCGCGCTTGCTCATCGTATTTCCTTCTCAATAGGTTATGCCGGTTTGTTGCCAAACCGGTTTGAGGAAACACGCCCTCCTCTGAAGCCCGTTTCAGGACCTCTGACAGGTTTCTCACATGCGAATGGAGAGACCACGGGACATGTCGGTGATGTTGACCGCCGAACGTCAGCTTATAAACTGCAAGGCAGTCAACGAAACACACCGGACATGACTGCCCGGCGTTGGGGCGGCTTCTAAACACGTTTTACAAATTTGTCAAACAAAGCCCGCCGCTTTTTTCTCGAACCACCCCTTGAAAAGCTGGAAGGCCCACCCACTTTTAAGCCGTAATCAGGACTCGGGCCCCTCTGGCGTGTTACCGGACAACACGCGATGTCGAGTCTCTTGAAGGTTGGGGCCCACGTTTATTCCTGATACGCGTCCCCATCCGCAAAGCCAACCTCGTCCGGCTAAAGGTTGACTGATGGAGTTCCTCCTCAACGATTTTCTCGGTACCCCCACATGGATGTGGGCGGTCTTCATTTCTCTCGTCCTTGGCCTCTTGGCGCTCGATCTCGGCGTGCTGCACAAGAATTCCAAGGAAATCGGCATCCGTGAAAGCTTGCTGATGTCCGGCTTTTATATCGCCATCGGCTTGGCCTTCGGCGGATGGATCTGGTACCAGTCCGGTGAACAGTCAGCGATGGAATATGTCACCGGCTTCGTGGTCGAAAAAAGCCTCGCCATGGACAATATCTTCATCATCGCGATGATCTTCTCCTATTTCGCCATTCCCCGCCAATATCAGCACCGCGTGCTGCTATGGGGTATCCTCGGCGTGATCGTTCTGCGCGGCATCATGATTGCCGGCGGCGCCGCCATTGTCGAAAACTTCCACTGGGTGCTTTATCTCTTTGCGGCCTTCCTCGTCTTCACGGGCCTCAAGATGCTGTTTTCATCCGACCATGACGAGAACGACATCGGTAATAACCGCATCCTGAAATTCCTGCGCAGCCGCCTTCCGGTAACGGAGAAGCTGCATGGCGAGAAATTCTTCGTCAAGGAGACCGATGCTGCCACAGGCAAGCTTAAGACCTTTGTGACGCCGCTGTTTCTGGCGCTCATCATGGTCGAAATCGCCGACCTTATCTTCGCGGTCGATTCGATCCCGGCGATCTTCGCGATCACCACCGATCCGTTTATCGTCTATACCTCTAACATCTTCGCGATCCTCGGCCTGCGCGCCCTCTATTTCGCACTTGCCGCCCTGATCCACCGCTTTGCCTATCTGAAATACGCGCTGGCTGCGGTTCTGGTCTTCGTCGGCTCGAAGATTTTCGTCGCGGATATGCTGGGCATCGCCAAGATCCCGCCCGCCGTCTCGCTCGGCGTCACCGTCGCCATCCTCGCAACCGGCATCATCGGTTCGCTGATTGCAACTCGCAAGGAAACAAAGGCTATCGAGTAATGATGAGCAAGGAGGAGGCGATTACGCCTCCTCTTTCTTTTTTGATGATGAAATATATAATCTGTATTATTGTTAGCTAGAGCGAAATCTATTTTCTCAGTATTAAAACAAACGTCCAATTCATCGCAAAAATGACTTTTGAAACCGTTGATCAGGCAATCTCAGAAAAGAAACTTTGGCGAGCGAAGGAAATCCTTCAGGGCAGGCTCAGCCATCCCGACGTCGATCTGGCACTCTTTCAAAAATACGGTGAAGTGCTGCTTGAGATGAACGATCTCATTGAAGCGGGACGGATGTTGTTCTGCTCAGGCGCACGCGACGAGCGTTTCAGGGAAGCGATCACTATATTCCTGTCAAGAAGCAACAGGCGTCAACCGCAACGCTTTCTGGCGCAATTGCCTTCTTCCATTAGACGACAACGGCATCTTGCTGAATTTATCGCTTCGCCGGAATTCGAACGTGACGGATGGACAGCGACCCAGCTCTCCCGGCTCGCTCCCTTGCAAACACATGTCAGCACCCGCCCCTATCAACGGCCGCATCGATTGACCTCGGCACTGTTTATAGCCGTTATTGTTTGCGTACTGGCTCTGAGCCTCAGTGGTCTCTACACGACGATCAGTTTCGCAGTGCGGACTTTGACTGAATAGCGATTACTCCGCCGCCAGCCTCGCATCATCCTCAGCCGCATCCGCATCGCCAGGTGCGGTCTTCGCGTCGAGATCGGGGAACGCCACGATGCGCTTGCCGGAGAAATCGGCGTGTACCACCACAAGCTCCTTCTCCTCGAAATAACCGAGAAGACGGCGCGCACGGCGGGCGGAATGGGTACCGTAAGCGCGGGCAATACGGGCGTCGGATGGGCAAGGCTCCTCATTGAGCGCCGCCTTGACCAACAGCAGGAAAACCCCCTGCAGATCGTCGGAGACCGACATCGACAATTCCAGCGCTTTCTCCCAGCCTTCGCTGGCCGCCATTGCCGCATCCACGCCGGAGCGGGCAATCGCCACCTGCCGGCGGAAATCCGCCAGCGTCATCGGCGTGCCGGGAATACGGCGCATGCGCGCGCGCACCAGAAAATCTTGGTACAGCACGGCGTCCGTGCGATAGGCCGATTGCGGATCGTCGAGAATTTCGACCAGCACCGCCGCGATCTTCTCTTCGCGCTCCTCCGGCGTCAGCTCCGGCTGACCTGCACGCGCCGACTGCTCCGGTGAAGGACCGGCGGCGGCGGGGGTGGAGCGGGAGAGTTCAGCGAGGATATCGGTTGTCGGGCGCGGCGCTGGCGGCGTGCGGCGCGTGGCGGGTCGCGTGAACTCTTCCGGGTCCGGCGTGAAGATCAGATCTTCCACATCCTGCGGTGCATCCGGCAGCGGCATCAGCTTCGGCGAGGAAGACCGCGCCGAGGTTTCCACCGCACCGATGACGATGGGCAACGGGCGGCGCGACAGCGCCGGTCCAAGCGCCACGAAATTGCCGCGCTGCAGATCGCGGAACATTTCCGCCTGCCGCCGGTCCATGCCGAGCAGATCGGCAGCGCGCGCCATATCGATATCGAGAAAGGTGCGGCCCATCAGGAAGTTCGAGGCTTCAGCCGCTACGTTCTTGGCAAGCTTGGCAAGGCGCTGCGTGGCGATAACGCCCGCAAGCCCGCGTTTACGCCCACGGCACATCAGATTGGTCATGGCGCCCAGCGACGCCTTGCGCGCATCCTCGGTCACCTCGCCGCCGACGGAGGGCGCAAACATCTGCGCCTCATCCACAACGACAAGCACGGGATACCAGAATTCGCGATCCGCATCGAACAGGCCGTTGAGGAAAGCGGCAGCGGCCCGCATCTGTTGCTCGATATCAAGACCTTCAAGCGTCAGCACGCAGGAAACGCGGTGCTGGCGGATGCGGTTGGCAATGCCCGCAAGCTCGGCTTCCGTGCGCTCTCCATCCACCACCACATGGCCGAACTTGTCGGACAGCGTGACGAAATCACCCTCGGGATCGATAATGACCTGCTGCACCCATTGCGCCGATTGCTCGAGGAGCCGGCGCAGGAGGTGTGACTTGCCGGACCCGGAATTGCCCTGCACCAGCAAACGCGTTGCAAGCAATTCCTCAATATCGAGCTTGGCCTGCTGCCCGCCCGATAGGGTTCCCATGTCGATGCCGACCTGCAATGTTCCGTTCCTCGTGCTGCATGTCATCCGGCCGATTCCCGTAACGGCGGCCGAACATGCTCTTTACCAAAAAATCACCAATTGCGTCTGCCCCGTGCCGATAATGCACAGGCAATTGCGCCACATCTATGCGGCCCCGGACGAGACGCGCGAAAATGATAGCCGCCTGCCGAACACATTCAGCATCAGCCCGATGATGACCAATGCGGCACCGACCACTTCGAAGACGGTAATATGCTCCGCAAAAGCGAGATAGGCGCTGACGAAACCGACAATCGGCACCAGCAGCGAAAACGGTGCCACCGTTCCGGCCGGGTAACGCAGAAGCAGGTAACTCCAGATACCCGCGCCGACGATGGTCGCACCATAGGCCATGTAGATCACCACGAGAGCCATCGTAGGCGTCGCATTGTGCAGCCCTTCCGCAATCGCATCAGGTCCCTCCACCACCAGCGAAAGCAGCACCAACGGCAGAACGGGTACAAGGCTCGTCCATGCGACAAAGGAGACCGCATTCACCTGGCCGATGCGGCGATTGACGATGTTGCCGCAGGCCCAGGCAATGGCCGAGCCGACGCCCATCAGCAGCGGTATCAACGCTGCAGCCGTCATGCGCTCCACGCCGATGACCGCCAGCCCGCCAAAGGCAACGATTGCGCCGACGATCTGTGACGGCAACGGCCGCTCGCCGAGAAACACCACGGCCAGCGCCAGCGTGAAGAAGGCCTGCGACTGCATGACGAGCGAAGCAAGCCCAGCCGGCAGGCCGAGCTTGATGGCCGGGTAAAGCAGGCCGAATTGCACGAAACCCATCGCCATGCCGTAAACGATCATATGCCGCCACGGCACATTGGGTTTGGGAAGGAAGAACACCAACGGCACGGCTGCAAACAGATAGCGCACCCCCGTCAGAAACAGAGGCGGCATGTCGGCGACGCCGATCTTGATGGCAACGAAGTTGAAGCCCCACAAAAACACGGTGATCAGGGCAAGAAGAATATGCGGCAACGCCATTTTGTTATGTCCGAATTTCAGGCGATCGACGGGCGTTTTACGCCGAAACCGCCCTCTTCCAGCCAAATGTAATGAGACCGGCGCCGATCAGGAGACCGCCGCCCGTGCGGTTGACGATGCGCTGAACCTTGGGTTTGCGGATCGTATTGCGGGCGGCACTTGCCAGAAGTCCATAAAGGGCCGCATTGCAGCTGGCAAGCACAAGGAATGTCGCTTCGATAATCAGCACCTGCGGCCAGAAAGGCAGCGTCGGCACCAGAAACTGCGGCAGGAAGGCGACGAAGAAGACAATGCTTTGGGGTTCAGCGCCGTAACGACATAGGCATGCAGGAAGATTTTGAGCGGCCTTTCACGGCCGGTTACGCCTGCGGCTTCACCACCTTCAACGCCAACCGGCGAACGCCACAGCTTGATGCCGAGATAGATGAGGTAAGCCGCGCCGATCCATTTCAGACCGGTAAAAAGGGCCGCCGATGTGGCAAGCAGCGCGCCAAGCCCCAGCATGGAGGCCGTCATCGCAGTGAAATCACCAAGCGCCACACCCGTCACCGTCGCGGTGCTCGCCTTGCGTCCATGCCCCAGAGCATAAGAAATCACCAGCAGGATTGTCGGCCCCGGAATGGCAAGCATGATGGCGGATGCGGCCACGAAGGCCAGCCAGTTCTCCAGTGGCATGATGCAATCTCCCCCGTTCGGTCTTTGGAGCAAGCCACCAAAAGCGCCCGGTATCAAGCCAAATTTTCGGAGGCTGTGCCGCTTTGTCATCCAGCGGACGACAGGCTGCTGCCGCCGCTTCATCGCCTGTGCAAGATCGTAATTTGACGGCATGGCAAGCCATGCCGCGCCGCGCTGCCCCCTGCCCGCTCCAGCCGCAGGGCAAGATCAGGGGTATCGCCCGCCCGGACGTTCCCGAGAATAGTGCAACGCGCTATATGCCAGGCCTTTCCGCAGCTTCCGTTACGGAAAACTGAAGTGCGGCAATGAACTCCTCGCAGACGCACCGTGGGTGGATGCCGGGTCAAGTCCGGCATGACGGAGGCGCGCATTTCGAACATCATTAGAAGTGTGAAACGGACGACGCAGCCTCTCCGGCATTTTCTCGCCGGAGAGACTGTCGCCATCAAAACCGCGGCGCCCAGTAAGGAGGGGCCCACTCCCGCCGCATTTTGCGGTCGGACGGCTCCAGGCCGATATCGTCCAGAAGACGCTCCGGCAGATCGGAAAGATCGGTCGGCGGCGGGCGCGGCACCATTGCCGCGACGAGAACCGCTTTCAGGGTTTTCCAGACGCCGAATGTGACGAACAGGCGGTCGACCGCATCCGGCAGCGCATATGCTACCAATGGTTGATTTTTCTGCATAGGGAATCCGTCCCGGCGCGGCGAAGCAGCCAGGTCCTTTATCGATGATAAAACGACATGCAGGAACGGCGGGCGCAACACGCGGTAGCGCGGACGCACAATTCAGCTGTCAGACGAAGTGAAGATGCCAAACGGCAGGGAAATCAGGCAGGAAGCCTTATCGGAGGTCGATGCCTCGGGACATGTAACCGCCGACGACCATGCCGGAAAAGCCAGACATGCCGGTAAGGCGCATATTCATATAGTCAGTCATTCCACGCCTCCTTTTTATAGCGGTTACAGACAAGATGCATCTTACACGAGATGCCGGACGCGACAAGAGGTCGCAATCTCGAATTGCAAAAGTCCGGCAGAATAGATGCAAAAATGCAACAAGCCGTTCAGCTCAGCGAGACGCTGAGGCCAAAACCCTGCATCAGCCGCCGTGTGGCGAAATCCGGCTTGCCGGAAGTGAAGACGGCGAAATCGAAACCATCTGGATGCTCCGCATCCTGCGGCAGCGGCACCAGGTGGCGCGCGCGACGGGCAATCGCTTCCGCCGGATCGAGCCAGTCCACCGGCCATGGCGCCAGCCGGCGAAACACATTGGCCATGAAGGGATAATGAGTGCAGGCGAGAACAACGATATCGGTGCGCTTGCCGTCGCTATCGATGAAGCAGGGCTCGATTTCCGCCAGCACGGCTTCATCGGAGATCGGTTCGCCCCTGATCCAGCTTTCGGCCATACGCGCCAGATTTTCCGACCCCACGAGGCGAACATGGCATTGCGTGGCGAATGACTGGATGAGATCGCGCGTATAGGCGCGCTTGACGGTGCCGGGGGTTGCCAGCACGGAAACGAGACCGGAACGGGTGCGTTCGGCCGCAGGCTTGATAGCTGGAACTGTGCCGACGAAAGTCATATCAGGAAAGCGCGCCCGAAGATCGGCGCCTGCCAGTGTGAAGGCGGTGTTGCAGGCAATGATGCAGACTTCGGGGCTATAGTCTTCAAGCAGCTTTTCGAAGAGCGAAAGAATGCGCGCTTTCAGCGCCTCCTCTTCCCAGCCGCCATAGGGGAAACCGGCGTCGTCGGCCACATAGATGAAACCGCGCTCGGGCATCAGCACGCGCGCCTCGCGCAGTACCGTCAGCCCGCCAATGCCGGAATCGAATACCAGCACCGGTTTGAGAACATCGGCCAGAGCCTCAGTCGTCTTCAGCATTCTCCCCAGCCCTCTCCGACAATGGTCCCTCCGCCGTTCCGGCCCGGCCTGCCTGCTTAGGCCACTGCCGGGGAAAACGATCGAGTGACCTGATCACGCCACGGAAAACACTGATTTCCTGCTCGGAAAAGCCGCGTCTCGACAGCACCGCACGCAGATTGTCCACCATTTTCGGCTTTTTTTCGGGCGGATGAAAATATCCGCGCGCATCGAGCGCCTCCTCGATGTGTTCGAACAGGCCGAAGACCTGTTCCTTGGTCGAGGGCCGCTGCTCGATGGGATGGAAAAGCGTCTCGTCCAGATCGTCCATGCCGGATTTCATCCACTCATAGGACATCAAAAGCACGGCCTGCGCGATATTGAGCGACGCGAAGGCGGGGTTGACCGGAAATGTCACGATCTCATCGGCCAGCGCCACTTCTTCATTGGTAAGGCCCCAGCGCTCACGCCCGAACAGGATGCCGGTTCTTTCACCCGCCTTGAACTTCGCGCGCAGCGTGCCGGCTGCGGTGACGGGGGCACGAACCGGTTTGAAACCGTAACGCTCCCGCGCGGTCGTGGCATAGACGAAATTGAGATCCTTGATCGCCTCTTCCAGCGTCTCGAACACCTTCGTCCCGTCGATGACATGATCGGCCTTGGAAGCGGCGGCGCGCGCCTTCTCGTTCGGCCAGCCGTCACGCGGCTTGACGAGGCGAAGTTCGGCAAGACCGAAATTGGCCATTGCCCGTGCCACCATGCCGATATTTTCGCCGAGCTGCGGTTCGACCAGAATGATCGCCGGGCCTTCCGCCACAAGTTCAAGCTCGCTGTTTGTGCCTGCCATCGTCGTTTTCCAGTTTCTGAAGCGCCGCATCGATTTTCAGGCCGATGCGTTTTATGGTTTTCGCGCATTTCCAGACTGAAAACCGGTCGCCGCTTTTCCTGAAAATGCTCTAAAGCGCGCTTCACTGGCACAGATCGGCGCCAAAATCAAAGCCGGGGCAGGCAGAACGCCCTGTTATTCGCCCTTGATGATCGCCGCCATCTCTGCGCGCAGCGAATCCCTGCCCTCGTCTCCAACCCGGTGAATGTCGCTGATGACAGGCTGGCCGTTTTCCTCGATGACATCGAAATGCACCTCGTCGACCGTTGCCTTCATCTCTGCCTCATCCATGCAGGCCCAGAGCTTGAACTTCGCCGTCACGTCAGTCACGCCGTCCTTCACCTCACCGGGCGTTACCGAAACATCCACCAGCGGACAGCCATCCTGCGAGTTGGTCACCACATCGTAGCCGAAGGGATCGCCGGTCTCGCCGCTTTCCGCCTCGTAAGCCGGCTTCTTGGAAGCTTCGCGGTATTGGGCAACGAAGTCCCTGCTGAACAGGCTGGTCAGCATGTCCTCGTCGAAGATGTATTTCCAGTTTTCCGCATCGCCGGACCAGTTCTTGACGGTAATGTCCATCACCTTCTGGACGGGATCGGCAGGGCCGGCCGCAAGGGCGCTGTGGGAAAAGAGGACGGCGGCAGTCAGAAGCAGAATATTCCGCATGATGTGATCCCGGAGGTAGGCCCGACGCGCGGGCGAAGCGATTCGCCTGACTGTATTCCGGCAATATGGTTTGGCAATGCGCAAAGCGTTATTGCACCGCGCCAAAAAAGCGCCCCCCATGGCTTTGCCTCAGGCGCGCGCGATGCTATAGCCGCACCGGATATTTTTCCGAATACCGGCGTCACCAGGCGCCACAGCTTCGAAGGTGAGGAATTCATGGCAAAGATCAAGGTAGCCAATCCAGTCGTCGATCTCGACGGCGACGAAATGACCCGTATCATCTGGCAGCTCATCAAGGACAAGCTGATCCTGCCATACCTCGATCTCGACATCGAATATTATGACCTCTCGGTCGAAAACCGCGATGCTACCAACGACCAGGTAACAGTCGATGCGGCACATGCCATCAAGAAGCACGGCGTCGGCATCAAATGCGCGACGATCACGCCGGATGAGCAGCGCGTCGAGGAATTCGGCCTGAAGCAGATGTGGAAGAGCCCGAACGGCACGATCCGCAACATTCTGGGCGGCGTCATCTTCCGCGAGCCGATCATCTGCAAGAACGTTCCCCGCCTCGTTCCCGGCTGGACGAAGCCGATCGTCGTCGGCCGCCACGCCTTCGGCGACCAGTACAAGGCAACCGATTTCAAGTTCCCCGGCAAGGGCAAGCTGACGATCAAGTTCGTCGGTGAAGACGGTCAGGTCATTGAAAAGGACGTCTTCGACGCGCCGAGCGCTGGCGTTGCGCTGGCAATGTACAACCTTGACGAATCCATCCGCGAATTCGCCCGTGCATCCATGATGTACGGCCTGATGCGCAAGTGGCCGGTTTACCTGTCCACCAAGAACACCATCCTGAAGGCCTATGACGGCCGCTTCAAGGACATCTTCGAAGAAGTCTACCAGACCGAGTTCAAGGCGAAGTTCGATGAAATCGGCATCATCTATGAACACCGCCTGATCGACGACATGGTCGCCTCCGCTCTGAAATGGTCCGGCGGTTACGTCTGGGCCTGCAAGAACTACGATGGCGACGTGCAGTCTGATACGGTTGCCCAGGGCTTCGGTTCGCTCGGCCTGATGACCTCCGTTCTCCTGTCGCCGGACGGCCGCACGGTTGAAGCTGAAGCGGCACACGGCACGGTCACGCGCCACTACCGCCAGCATCAGAAGGGTCAGGAAACTTCGACCAACTCGATCGCTTCGATCTTCGCCTGGACCCGTGGCCTCGCCCACCGCGCCAAGCTGGACGACAATGCAGAACTCGCAAAGTTCGCAGCAACGCTCGAAACCGTCTGCGTCGACACCGTCGAAAGCGGCTTCATGACCAAGGACCTCGCGCTCCTCATCGGTCCGGACCAGCCCTGGCTCTCCACCACCGCCTTCCTCGACAAGATCGATGAAAACCTCAAGACGGCGATGGCGGCTTAAAAGAACGGGGCACTGCCCGTTTGAAATATCGACAAAAGGAAACCCGGCCGCAACGCCGGGTTTCTTTTTTTGTTCACAGTATCTTGCTTAGATGTTGCACTAGGCGCAGACTTCGATTCCACAGCGTGCCGCAGTCAGAAAAATAAAAATATATAGCTGAAACAGCATAAAACGACACATAACTTGTCCGGCACAGTCAAAAATTCATGTGGTTACCAGCGCGATCCTTCGGGAAAACAGATAATGCTGTGGACTATAAAAACGCACCGTGTCAGCGCGAACTGCGCGCGGGTTTTCAATGATGCTTTTGCAATTTTGCTTGGGGAGGCAAAGCAATGAGTGAATTGATCTTCTACACCAATCCCATGTCGCGCGGACGCATTGCGCGATGGATGCTCGAGGAAGTGGGCGTTCCCTACAAGACAGAGATACTGGGCTTCTCGACGTCGATGAAATCGCCGGCCTATCGGCTGATCAACCCGATGGCCAAGGTGCCCGCCATCAAACACGGCGACACCATTGTCACCGAAGCGGCAGCGATCTGCGCCTATCTGGCGGATGCCTTTCCGGGCGCCAACCTTGCGCCGACGCCCAAAGCGCGCGGACTTTATTACCGCTGGATGTTTTTTGCTGCCGGTCCGTTGGAAATGACAACCAGCATGAAGGCGATGGGTTTCGAGGTGCCGCAGGAAAAGCTGCGTATGGCTGGCTGCGGCAGCTATGCGGATGCGATCAACACGCTCGAACGTGCCGTCAGCGAAAACCGCTTCATTGCCGGCGATCACTTCACTGCGGCGGATGTCTATGTAGGTGCCCATGTCGGCTGGGGCCTGCAGTTCGGCACAATCGAAAAACGTCCGGCCTTCACGGACTATATGGCGCATCTGACCGACCGCCCCGCCTTCAAGCGGGCCACCCAGCTTGATGAAGCGGCAGCGAAGGATATGCAGGCGGCGGGTTGAGGAAACTGACAGGCATTTCGCCTGACAGCGGAGCACCGGCTCTCGCAAGGGTCACAAAACGGATTTAGGAAGCGGGCTTATTCGTTGGACTGGGCGAGTGGTTCGCCGATCTCGATTGCATGCCCGTCCGGATCATAAAAACGGAACACTCTCTGTCCCCATGCCTGCCGCTCAACGGGATGGATCAACTCCACATGCGGCGCAATATTCCGAAATGCCGCATCGACATCCTCATGTTCGAAATAGAGCAGCAGATTCCGTCTGCCGTAAGGTTCGTCCGTGTCCGGCGATGTCCGCCAGACCGTCTGTTCGAGCGAACGCCCCTCATGGATTGCAAAGCCGCTTTCAAAGAGGACGAAATTTCCGAAATCGTCCAAAACCTTCAGGCCGAGCCTGTCACGATAAAACTCCCTGGAGCGGTTGATATCGCACACGAAAGGGATGGGATTTACAAAGCGCATCACGTTCCTTTCGGAATTCAACATCCAGAATCAAAAAGGCGGGGTAGAACCCCGCCTTTTTTCAATTCATCCAGATCAGGCCGCGAGCGCTGCCGCCACCGCGTCGATGGCGTCCTGTGCCTTGGCGCCATCGGGGCCGCCGGCCTGCGCCATATCCGGGCGTCCACCGCCGCCCTTGCCGCCGAGGGCCGCAGAGGCCGTGCGGACGATATCGACGGCGCTGAAACGGCCAGTCAGATCCTCGGTCACGGCAGCAACAGCACTTGCCTTGCCGTCTTCGGACACGGCGATCAGCAGCACGACGCCGGAGCCGATATTGGCCTTGGCTTCATCTGCAAGACCCTTGAGGTCCTTGGCATCGATCCCGGACAGGGATTTTGCGAGGAAATTGACGCCCGCAACCTGCTGTACGTCGTTTGCGCCGGCATCCGACGAGCCGCCGCCCATTGCGAGTTTCTTGCGGGCATCCGCAAGCTCGCGCTCCAGCTTCTTGCGCTCGTCGAGAAGTCCCTCGACACGCGACAGCACATCGCCCGGCTGAACCTTCAGCGACGAGGCCAGTGCCTTTACGCGCTCATCCTGCTCGGAGAGATAGGCAAGCGCGCCCTGACCCGTTACGGCCTCAAGACGGCGCACGCCCGCACCGACGGCACTTTCGCCTAGAATGCGGATAAGGCCGATCTGGCCGGTTGCGGCAACATGGGTGCCGCCGCAAAGCTCGACCGAGTACGGACGGTTGGCTTTCGCACCGTGAACACCGGTGCCCATGGACACAACGCGGACTTCATCGCCGTATTTTTCGCCAAACAGCGCCATAGCACCCTCGGCAATGGCGTCGTCAACGCTCATCAGACGCGTCACGACAGGCGAGTTCTGCAAGACGATCTCGTTTGCCATTTCTTCGACGACCTTCAGCTCCTCGGCCGACATCGGCTTCGGATGCGAAACGTCAAAGCGCAGACGCTCGGGTGCGACCAGCGAACCCTTCTGAGCAACGTGCGTACCAAGCACCTCGCGCAGCGCCTCATGCAGCAGGTGGGTGGCGGAGTGGTTGGCGCGCAGACGCGAGCGGCGGTCGTGATCGACCGTCAGCTGCACGGCGTCATCGAGCTTCAATCCACCCTTGGACACCGTGCCGGAATGCACGAAAAGGCCCTCGCCCTTTTTCTGGGTTTCTGAAACGGCAAAGGTGCCGTTATCGCCAGAGATTACGCCGGTATCGCCCATCTGACCGCCGGACTCGCCATAAAATGGCGTCTGGTTGACGACGATCTGAACCGTCTCGCCCTCGGCAGCACTGTCCACCGACTTGCCGTCCTTGACGATCGCCTGAATAACGCCTTCGGCTGTTTCAGTGTCGTAACCGAGGAATTCGGTCGCGCCGAGCTTTTCCTTCAGTTCGAACCACACCGTTTCGGTCGCCTTGTCGCCGGAACCAGCCCAGTGCGAGCGTGCTTCCGCCTTCTGGCGCTGCATGGCATCGGTGAAGCCGGAAATATCGACGCCGATTTCGCGGGCGCGCAGCGCATCCTGCGTCAGATCGAGCGGGAAGCCATAGGTATCGTAAAGCTTGAAGGCGGTTTCGCCGTCCAGCATGTCGCCCTTGTGCAGGGTCGAGGTCGCGTCGGACAGCAGCGACAGGCCGCGTTCCAGCGTCTTGCGGAAACGGGTTTCCTCAAGCTTCAGCGTCTCGGAGATCAGCGCCTCGGCGCGAACCAGTTCCGGATAGGCGCGGCCCATCTGCTGTATCAGCGCCGGCAGCAGCTTGTAGATCAGCGGCTCGCGCGAACCGAGAAGCTCGGCATGGCGCATGGCGCGGCGCATGATGCGGCGCAGAACGTAACCACGGCCCTCATTCGACGGCAGGACGCCATCGGCGATCAGGAAAGCGGAGGAGCGCAGATGATCGGCAATGACGCGGTGGCTGGCGCGCTTCTCGCCCTCTGCCGGAACGCCGGTCGCTTCGACGGAGGCCGAAATCAGCGCCCGGAACAGATCGGTGTCGTAATTGTCGTGTTTGCCCTGCAACAACGCCGAAATGCGCTCGAGACCCATGCCGGTGTCGATAGAAGGGCGCGGCAGATCGATGCGCTCTTCCTTCGTCAGCTGCTCATATTGCATGAAGACGAGGTTCCAGATCTCGATGAAACGGTCGCCATCCTCTTCCGGCGAGCCGGGCGGTCCGCCCCAGATATGATCGCCGTGGTCATAGAAGATTTCCGAGCAGGGACCGCACGGACCGGTATCGCCCATGGCCCAGAAATTATCGCTGGTCGGAATACGGATGATGCGATCGTCAGAGAAACCGGCGATCTTCTTCCAGAGATTAAAAGCCTCGTCGTCGGTGTGATAGACCGTGACCAGCAGACGGTTGCGATCGATGCCGAATTCCTTGGTGATCAGGTTCCAGGCATGGGTAATCGCCTCTTCCTTGAAATAGTCGCCAAAGGAGAAATTGCCGAGCATTTCGAAGAACGTATGGTGACGGGCCGTATAACCGACATTGTCGAGGTCGTTATGCTTGCCACCGGCGCGCACGCATTTCTGCGCCGAGGCGGCGGTGGAATAAGGACGGCTTTCGAGACCGGTGAAGACGTTCTTGAACTGCACCATGCCGGCATTGGTGAACATCAGCGTCGGATCGTTGCGCGGCACCAGCGGGCTGGAGGGCACAATCTCGTGTCCGTTCTTCTTGAAGTAGTCGAGAAAGGTCGACCGAATTTCATTCACACCGCTCATGCCCACACACCGCTCACAGCTGGAGTCCATCACCGCCATCCCGAATGATGGCTATCTTGCAAAATCAAAGGCTTTTATCGTCCGCATCCTGCCCTGTCCAGCCATGGAGGCGCACCAAGGCGTCTAGGCAAAGAAAAAGGGCCACGCGAGGAAAATCGCACGACCCTTTTGATCCATACCGGCTCATGCCGGCAAAGCCACCGGACGCGAACGCCCGGACCTTCGAATGCATCAGCCCTCGTCGGGACCGTCGTCGCTTTCGCCAGCTTCCGGGCCGCCATTCTGCAGGAACCGATCGGCGATCAGACCGGCGTTCTGGCGCAGCGCCAGTTCGATCTCGCTTGCCATTTCCGGATTGTCGCGCAGGAAGGTCTTGGCATTTTCACGCCCCTGCCCCAAACGCTGGCTGTTATAGGAGAACCATGCACCGGATTTCTCGACGATACCGGCTTTCACGCCGAGATCGACAAGCTCGCCGGTCTTGGAAACGCCTTCACCATACATGATGTCGAATTCCACCTGCTTGAAAGGCGGTGCCATCTTGTTCTTGACGACCTTGACGCGAGTCTGGTTGCCGACAACCTCTTCACGCTCCTTGACGGCGCCGATACGGCGAATGTCGAGACGCACCGAGGCGTAGAATTTAAGCGCATTACCGCCCGTCGTCGTTTCCGGCGAACCGAACATGACGCCGATCTTCATGCGGATCTGGTTGATGAAGATCACCATGCACTTCGACTTGGAGATCGAGGCGGTCAGCTTGCGCAGCGCCTGGCTCATCAGACGTGCCTGAAGGCCCGGCAGGCTGTCGCCCATCTCGCCTTCGATTTCGGCACGCGGCGTCAGCGCCGCAACCGAGTCCACCACCAGAATGTCGACGGCACCGGAGCGCACCAGCGTATCGGTGATTTCAAGCGCCTGCTCTCCCGTATCCGGCTGCGAGATCAGAAGGTTCTGCAAATCCACACCGAGCTTGCGGGCATAGACCGGATCGAGCGCGTGCTCGGCATCCACGAAGGCGCAGATGCCGCCCTTCTTCTGGGCTTCCGCGATCGTCTGCAACGCAAGCGTCGTCTTACCGGAGCTTTCCGGACCGTAAATCTCAACGATACGCCCCTTCGGCAAACCGCCGATACCGAGCGCTATATCCAGGCTGAGAGAACCCGTCGAAATGGTCTCTACTTCAACCACGTTTTCATTGGAACCGAGCTTCATGATCGATCCCTTGCCGAACGACCGTTCGATCTGGGAGAGCGCCGCTTCCAGTGCCTTGCTTTTATCCACCGATTTATCCTCTACGAGACGCAAAGAATTTTGTGCCATCCGATCCACCTTTAGGTTATTGAAGCCGCACAGGCAATGAAGCAGTATGGAAATAGGGTGTACTCTATTTGTTCTCATATCGCAAGGCGCAGCCAGCATATTGAAAACAAATAGCGATAAGTGGTTTGTTCTGCTTTCGTTTTTCCGTGTCCGGCCTATCGCTGCGGACCGGATGTGAAGGGGAACAAACAGAAGATTGGGACGAATCGTCCACCTTTTCCATCCGCGAAAGAGGGAAACACAAGCGTGAAGAAAATACTCGTTCTGGGCGGCGCGCATATAGACAGGCGCGGCATGATCGAGACTGAAACGGCGCCCGGCGCCAGCAATCCTGGCTCATGGATGGAAGAGGCTGGCGGCGGCGGTTTCAACGCGGCGCGCAATCTTTCCCGGCTCGGTTTTGCCGTCCGTATCATCGCACCGCGCGGCGGCGACGTCACCGGCGAAGCGGTGGCGGAGGCAGCAAGGCAGGCGGGCGTGGAAGATACGCCCTTCGTTTTCCTCGATCGCCGCACGCCAAGCTACACCGCCATTCTGGAGCGCGACGGCAATCTTGTCATCGCACTTGCGGATATGGACCTCTACAAGCTGTTTTCGCCGCGCCGCCTCAAAGTTCGCGCGGTGCGTGACGCGATTACCGCGAGCGACCTTCTGCTTTGCGATGCCAATCTGCCGGAGGATACGTTGAAGGCGCTCGGTCTCATTGCCCGCGCCTGCCAAAAGCCGCTCGCGGCCATCGCCATTTCGCCCGCCAAGGCGGTGAAGCTGAAGGACATGCTCGCCGATATCGACATTCTCTTCATGAACGAGGCAGAGGCGCGCGCGCTGACGGGACAGACGGCAGACAATGTTCGCGACTGGCCGGGCATTCTCCGCAGGGCAGGCCTTGCCAGCGGCGTCATCACCCGTGGCGCAAGCGAAGTGGTAGCCTTCAACGCGACGCAAACCGCAAGCCTCCACCCACCCATCATCCGCGAGGTGAAAGACGTAACCGGCGCCGGAGACGCCATGGCGTCAGGTTATCTCGCCGCGATTATGGAGGGCAAAACCATCACTGAGGCCCTGCGACTGGGTGCCGCGGCGGCCGCCATCACCGTGCAATCGCCTTTCGCCACCGCCCAAGACCTGTCAAAAGACAGTGTCGAGACCATGTTGGGGCTTGTCCCCAAGGCCGAAATGCTGGCATGAACCCGTTTTTTTATAGTCTGGAACAAACAGAATGACCCGCCCCATCTCCCCGCTCCTGCCCATCGTCTATTCGCAAGAGGTTGCCGCTGCCAAACAGCGCGGCGCGCCGATCGTCGCGCTGGAATCGACCATCATCACCCACGGCATGCCCTATCCCGGCAATATCGAGATGGCTGAAGGCGTCGAACAGATCATCCGCGATCAGGGAGCCGTTCCGGCAACCATCGCCGTCATTCACGGCACGCTGCATATCGGCCTCGAGAAGGAGCAGCTCGAAGCGCTTGCCCAGACCACCGACGCCATGAAGGTCTCGCGCGCCGATATTGCCTTTGCGATTGCCGAGCGCCGCACCGGTGCCACGACAGTGGCAGCCACCATGATTGCCGCTGCCCGCGCCGGCATCCGCGTTTTCGCCACCGGCGGCATCGGCGGTGTACACAAGGGCGCGGAGGAGACCTTCGATATTTCCGCCGATCTGACCGAGCTTGCCAAAACCGGCGTGATCGTCGTCTGCGCCGGCGCCAAGGCCATTCTTGACATCCCTAAGACGCTGGAAGTTCTCGAAACCAACGGCGTGCCTGTCGTGACTTTCGGTTCGGAAGAGTTCCCGGCTTTCTGGTCGCGTTCTTCGGGCCTTCCCAGCCCGCTGTCGCTCAACAGCCCTGCAGCCATCGCCAATTTCCAGACGACCCGCGAACAGCTCGGCATCGATGGCGGTATGCTGATTGCCAATCCAGTGCCGGAAGAGGACGAAATTCCGCGCGAGGAGATGGAAATCTACATCAATCGCGCCATTTCCCACGCCGAGCGCGAGGACATCACCGGCAAGGCCGTAACGCCCTTCCTGCTCGGCGATATCTTCCGCCTGACCGACGGCCGCAGCCTCGCGACCAATATCGCGCTGGTACGCAACAATGCCCAGCTCGCAGCAGAGATTGCTGTGGCGCTTAACTAAGCGTTAGAGGCTGGATTATCCTCAAATTTGAGGGTGATGGCAGGGTGAGAATCCCAGTCATGCAGGACTTGATCACGCCGGACCCCGGATCTGGTCCGGAGTTACGGATAATGTGTCGGCCTGGGAACTTTGCTACCAATAAAAAAGCCCGGAAAGCTTTGCGCTTTCCGGGCTTTCATTTTTCAGTTCCTGAACCTTATCAGTTCTGGGCGACCGGTCTTACCAGCGGTGTCACGCGGCGGATGGTGACGCGGCGGTTCTGCTGTTCCGGGCCGAGTGTCTGAACCTTCAGGTAACGCTCGCCGTAGCCTTGCGTCGCCAGGTTTTCCGGCGGAATGCCGTAAACATCGGTCAGGACATTGGCGACGGAAGCGGCACGCTCGTCGGAAAGAACGAGGTTGCTTTCATCCGAACCAACGGCATCGGTGTGGCCTTCGATCAGGAAGGTTTCCGCCGGGTTCTTTGCCAGCGCCTTGTTGATCGCATCCGCTACTTTCCGCAGCGAACGGGCCTGCGCCATCGGAATATCAGCGCTTCCAGTGGCAAATGTGATCGTATCGAGGTCGATACGGCGCACCTTGTCGCGGATACGGGCCGAATAACGCACTTCATCCAGCGAGTAGACACGCTCCACAGGCTCGACCGGCGGCTGCTCCAGGAAGCGGTAATAATCGCGGTCCGGATCGCTCGACGTGTCGATGATGTAGTCACGAACCGGAATGCGCAGACGCATCGGCGGCAGGTCGAGGCCGGGATCGCGATAGACATATTCACGGTCCGGTTCGTCCATCAGCTCCGGTGCATAGAACAGCACATATTCCCGGCCACGGTCATCGATGCGCGAACGCTGGATGACGTCGCCATAGCGGTTGCGGATCGTCACCACCTGCGTGCCGTCGCGACGCTCGACGGTCTCGCGGACACGTCCGCCGGGCAGGCGCTCGTAATAGGGCTCGCCGCCATCGCGGATGAAGCGCTGATTGTCGTCGCCGCGCACAACCACGCGGTCGCCAAACTGCAGGATGATCGGCGCATCGCGATCCTGATCGCGCCGGCCGCCTTCGCGCGGCTGCCATTCCCGGGCACCTTCCGGCCGGTCATATTGCGGACGGCGGTCGACACGCTCGCCCTGCTGAGAGGTAATCGCCTCCATCTTCACGGGCGGCGGAGCCTTGCCTCCGGCAGCACCGGCGCGCTGCGCTTCGGCGTCGGAAGTCGGCACCTTCACGTCACCGGCCTGCTCACGCTCGCGGCGGCGTTGCTCGCGTGCCTGATTGTTACCGGAGCGCTCCACTTCCTTGTCGCTGTCGAGAACGGCGGCACCCTTGTCGACGGGCAGAATGACGGTGTCGGCAGTCTTGGACGGGTCCTTGGCGATAGCCTTGGCCTTGTCCAGTTCCTGCTTCGTCGTCGGAGGCGCTTCCGTCTGCGGAATGGCGACCTGATTCGGAACGGCTTCGCCGGCAGGCGCCTGTCCTGTCGTGGCACCGCTTGGCGGCGGAGGTGTCGGAGTACCCGGCAGCGGCGCTGCAGGCTCCGTCTTGCCCTGGCCTTCTACTGGCTGCTTTTCAGAAGGCTGCTGGCCGGGCGCAGGATTGGGCTGAGCTTCCGGAGCCGGTGGCCGTGCCGGTGTCGGCGCTTCCGTTGGAATAGGAGCCTCCTTTACAGCTGGCTCAGGAGCCGCTGGCTTTTTCTCCGGAACGGCCTTTTCGGCGGGTTCCGATTTCGGTTCCGGTGCTGGAGCCTTTTCCTCTACCGGCTTTTTCTCGGCGGCGGGCTCGCGCTGTTTCGCCGGCTGCTCGGTATTTTCAGGGCGTGCGGCTGGCTGTTCGGCCGCCGGCTCCGGCTTGCGCGGACGTGCGGGGCGTTGCTCGCCCTCGCCTGCCGGCTGCTCGGCTCTAGCCGGTTTGCGCGGCCGTTCCTGCGGCTGCTGCTCGGCGGGTGCAGGTGCGGCTTCGGGCTCAGGCTGCGGGCGCTGCTTGCGGGCGGGTGGCTGTTCAGCTGGCGCCGGTTCCGGTTGGGCTTCGCGCTGCTGCTGCTGCCGTTTCGGTTCTGGCTGAGGCTCGCGTTGCGGCTCGGGCTGAGCTTCACGCTTGGGTTCAGGACGCGGTTCGGCCGGTGCAGCTTCAGCCTTCGGCTGTTCGCGCTGCGGTTCCGGAGCCTGCTCCTGCTTTTTCGGCTCTGGCTCTGGCTTCGGCTGCGCCTCTTCTGCTTGCTGGCGTTGCTTGCGCAGCAGCTCTTCCGGGTTCTGCTCCTCCGCCTGCGGCTGCGCCTGTGCCAATATCACCGGGGCCTGTGCTTGGGGCATTTGCGTTTGCGTCCGTGCGGCGCCGGCATAACCGGCGGCGGCCGGCTCCACCGCGATCGCCAGCGACATGAGGGGGAAAACCACCCCCGTCAGCAATGTGTTCTTCTTCAGCATCGGTGCTTCCTCATCTGCCAATCGTTGTACGCCGCTTATGCCGCGACATTGTGAATCCGGCCGCGCGTGCAGGCGCTGGTCAACGCCTTGCATACGCTTCGGTTCCCATGATGACCAAAGCGTTCTGTACCGGAAATGAACAGATCAAGGCCATTTCGTGAAAGCTCCGCGACGAAAAAGAGGGCGCTAATATTGCAGTTGCATTTTTTGACCAACCGGACGAATAATTGCCGCGCGCTGAAGGCCACGAATGGCAACCCGTTCTGTTGCGCCTGCGCTCACGACGTCCGCACTGAAAACAACAACAGACTGCGGATGAACGACCAAAAGAGAGGATCGAAATGCCTATTTCCACCCGTCTGCTCGCAGCCGCATCGATTGCCGCCATCTCCCTGTTTTCCGGCGCGGCCCTCGCGCAGGACAAGATCGTCATCGGCACGGAAGGCGCCTACCCGCCCTTCAACAATCTGGAAGCCGACGGTACGTTGACCGGCTTCGACATCGACATCGCCAAGGCGCTGTGCGTCGAAATGAAGGCTGAATGCACCTTCGTCACCAATGACTGGGACGGCATCATCCCCGCCCTGCAGGCAAAGAAGTTCGACGCCATCATCGCGTCCATGTCGATCACGCCCGAGCGTCTCCAGAAGGTCGATTTCTCCAAGAAATATTACAACACCCCGCCGGCAATCGCCGTACCGAAGGATTCGCCGATCAAGTCCGTCGATGACCTGAAGGGCAAGTCGCTCGGCGCGCAGGGTTCCACGACCCACTCCAACTATGCCGAAAAGCACTTCCCGGGTTCCGACCTGAAAATGTACCCGACCGCCGACGAATATAAGCTCGACATCGCCAACGGCCGCATCGACGCCGTCATCGACGATATCGTCGTCCTGTCGGAGTGGCTGAAGTCGGATGCAGGCAAGTGCTGCAAGATCCTGACGCCGCTTCCGGTGGATGTCGAGATCAACGGCAATGGTGCAGGCGTAGCCGTTCGCAAGGGCGATACGGCGCTCGCCGACAAGTTCACGGCTGCCATCGCCGGTATCCGCGCCAACGGCAAGTACCAGGAAATCAACAAGAAATACTTCGATTTCGACGTTTACGGCCAGTAAGCGGCGCGTCGCCTGTTGAAATCTGGTGGCGGAAGGCTTGCCCTTCCGCCATTTTTGTTTGAAAACGTAACCATAACAATCACGGCGGCTTAAGACCGCGGGGGAAAACTGGCATGAGCGGAGCATTTTCCGCCATAGGTGCGTTCTGGACCTATGTCTCGACACTTCTCGACCCTTTCTGTGGGCCGGTCGGTCTCTTCACGCTTTTCGGAAACGGCACCCTCGTCACGTGTGGCGATGCCGGCTGGGGCGACGAAATCGCCTTCGGCGTCAAGGTCACGATCTCGCTGGCGCTCGCCACCCTGCCCGTCGGGCTTGTGATCGGTTTCCTCATTGCGCTCGCCGCGCAATCGGAGGAAAAATCGCTGCGGCTGGCGGCCGGTGTTTATACCACCATCTTCCGTGGCCTGCCGGAACTCCTGACGCTGTTCATCGTCTATTACGGCATACAGATGCTGCTGCAATCGGCCGCCGGTTATGTCGGGATAACCGGCCCGGTAGAGATCAACGCCTTCGTGGCGGGCATGGTCGCGCTGTCAGTGGTGTTTTCGTCCTATTCCTCGGAAGTGTTGCTATCCGCCTTCAAGGCCATCCCAAAGGGCCAATATGAGGCTGGACATGCACTCGGCCTCTCGCGCGGCCACACCATGGTGCTCGTCATCATTCCGCAGCTGGTCAGGATCGCCCTGCCCGGCATGACCAACCTTTGGGTCATCCTGCTCAAGGATACCTCTTACGTCTCGATCATCGGCCTTGCCGATATCGTGCGCCAGACCGGCATCGCTGCCCGCGTCAGCAAGGAAGCCTTCTTCTTCTACGGCATCGCCTGCCTGCTCTACCTCATCCTCGCTCTGCTCTCCTCCATCGGCATCGGCTTCATCGATCGCTGGTCGCGCAAGTCGGAGGCAAGCCGATGAGCCATGTTCAGGAACTCATTCCGCCGCGCCCCGCGCCGGTTGCCACAGACAAGCCCCTCAACATATCGCGCGTCGTCGGCATCGCCGTCATAACGCTCTGGCTGCTGCTGGCCGCCGGGCTGATCTTTGCGATGATCGAAGGCTGGGACTGGGCGAAATTCGAACGTTACGGGCCGCGTTATATCGATGGCCTCATCACCACCATTACGCTGGTTGGCAGTTCGATCATCCTCGGCGCAATTCTCTCGGTGCCGATCGCCTTCGCCCGCATGTCGGAAAATCGCGTCATCAGCGCGCTGGCCTATGCCTATGTCTACGTTTTTCGCAGCACGCCGCTGCTGGCTCAGCTTTTCCTGATCTATTACGGTCTCGGCAGTTTCCGTCAGGGGCTGGAAACCGTTGGCCTGTGGTGGTTCTTCCGCGAGGCCTGGTATTGCGGCCTCTTGTCGCTCACCCTCAACACCGCCGCCTATCAGGCCGAAATTCTGAGGGGCGCGATCCGAAGCGTGCCACGCGGCCAGATTGAAGGTGCCGCCTCGCTCGGCCTGTCGAAATTCATCACCTTCCGCAAGGTCATTCTGCCGCAGGCCCTCATCGTAGCTCTGCGCCCCTACGGCAACGAGATCATCCTGATGATCAAGGGTTCGGCAGTGGTCTCCATCGTCACGGTCTTCGACCTGATGGGACAGACGCGCTACGCCTTCTCCCGCACATTCGATTATCAGGCCTATCTCTGGGCGGCGATCTTCTACCTGACGATCGTCGAGACGCTCCGGCATGTCTGGGCATGGCTCGAAGCCCGCCTGACACGCCATCTCAAGCGCTAGGGGCACGGTTGGCAGCACTCAACAGAGAAGACTGCCAACATTTTGAAAAATATAACTATTTTGTGACAACCCAGACCTTTGGCAAGGTTGGGTTAACCCTGTCGTGTTCCCATATCAGATACAGCGACAACGCTGTGATCGGCAATCATGAGAACGGGAACAGCCGACATGAACAAGGAAATGGAAATGATGCTGAGGGGCTACGGCCTCACCACCGCCCAGATTTTTTATCGCATGCCGGACCATCCGCTGGTTCTCCAGACCTATGTCTGGCAGGACTATGATCTCGCCCCGGATTTCCCCGAAATGCACGGTTTCCTCAAATTCTGGCAGGAAAAGCTAGACGGTCCGTTGCACTCGGTCCGCTATGTGCACCGGCAGGTGATCTCGGCGCAGGAATGGCGCGCATTGAAAGGAGAGTTCATTCTCCACTGAGGCCCATCGCCACATAAGCATTGCGCCCATCCGTCTTGCGGCTTACAGCAGACTTCAACTGAAGATGCTGACGGATACCGCACGATGACGAAGAACCAGAAAATTGACGAAGAGGCGCTTGCCGAAGCCTATAACCGCGCGCTCGCGCTTGAAAAAGCCGGCGATGTTGACGCGGCGGTGAAGGCCTATGAAGAGGTTCTGGCCATCGACCCGGACGATCATGGCGGCGCAGCCGTTCGCATCGCCGCCATGGGCCGCGGCGAACCGCCTTCCAAAGCGCCCGACGCCTATGTCGAAACCCTGTTCGACCAGCACGCCGAAGCCTTCGAGGATATTCTTGTCGAACAGCTCGGTTATGCAGTGCCGATGATGGTGCGCCAGCGCCTGCAAACGCTTGATCTCGGCCCCTTCAAGCGCCTGCTCGATCTCGGCTGCGGCACCGGCCTCACCGGCGAAGCGCTGCGCGACATGGCTGATGACATCACCGGCATCGACATTTCCGAAAACATGGTCGAGATCGCCCATGAGAAGGACCTCTACGAGACGCTCTATGTCGCCGAAGCCGAGGACTTTCTCGAAGACAATGACGACGAGCCCTTCGACATCATCACCGCAACCGATGTGCTGCCCTATCTCGGCGCGCTGGAACCGCTGTTTTTCGGCGCCGCTGAAAACCTCGTCCCTGGTGGCCTGCTGATCTTCTCGTCGGAAACGCTGCCCGAAGCAACCATGGCCGGACGCCCCTATATGGTAGGCCCGCACCAGCGTTTCGCCCACGCCGAAACCTATGTTCGGGAAAGACTGGCAGCGACCGGTTTCGACATAGTCGAAGTCACCGATATCAACGTGCGCATGCAGGACGGCAACCCCACACCCGGCCATCTGGTGATTGCCAGGCTCAAGGGCTGAGGCAGAGGCAAGCGCTCCTGAAATGGAGCGCTTGCCTGAATCAATCTCTCAGCAACAACAGCCAGACGATTGAAGAGACTCAGCTTTCGCCCGGCTCAACTCGCTTTCGGACGCCAGACGATATCGGTAACCTTGAGTTTCTTTGGCACGATTTTCAGATCGTAGAACTCGTCGGCCAGCGCCTGCTGATAGCTGATGGCCTCATCCGAAACCAGCGAGACACGCCCCAGATCCGCTCCCGGACGCGTCAGCGACACCTTGGTTACATCCTGCGGGACGCCGGTTATCGCCGCCAGCAATTTTGCAGTCTCATCGATGTTGGCCTGAGCCTTTGCGCCGACGCTTGCGAGTTCCTTGAGGAGCAGCGGCACGAGGTCGGGATTGCTTTCCACGAAGTCGCCATTGGCGAGGAAATAGCTCCAGGGATCGACAATACCTTCGGCAGTCGTGAGAACTCGTGTCGTCGGCTCCTTTTCCGCCACGGCAAAATAAGGATCCCAGATCGACCAGGCATCGATGCTGCCGCTGCGGAAAGCGGCCGCCGCATCCGGCGGGGCAAGGTCGATGGATGTTATGTCGTTCAGCGTCAGACCGGCCTTTCGCAATGCTTTGACAGTAACGTTATGGGCGCTGGAGCCGCGCTTGAAAGCCACCTTCTTGCCCTTGAGGTCGGCCAGCGTCTTCAGCGGCGAATCCTTCTGCACAAGGATTGCCGATCCGCCGGCAGCGCCCTTGTAAGTTCCCACATAGCGCAGATTGCCACCGGCAGCCTGCGCGAAAAGTGGCGGCACATCGCCCGTCGGTCCGATATCCAGCGCACCTGCGCCCAACGCTTCAAGAAGGGGCGGCCCGGAGGAAAACTCCGACCATTTGACCTCAATGCCGCGATCCTTCAACAGCGCTTCAAGCGCGCCCTGGCTCTTTGCCAACGCGATCACGCCATTCTTCTGCCAGCCGATCCGTAATGTGGTGGTCGCGGCTCCAGCCCGCCGGATATGCGGCAGGAACGCCGCCCCCGTTGCACCCGCAATCAGTCCCAATGTTCCGCGTCGTGTGAGCATGTGGATATCCTTCGCTGTTGCCATCATCAGATATACAAAGCGTAGATATTCGAGTGATTTTATCAAAATCCCACTTTGCGCGGCACCAGTGCAAAGAGAATTGAATGTGCTAATTTGCCGTCGCAGGCGGAATAAGATTGCCTGGCCGCCTCGGCACGCCAGGAGCGTGCATTCCCCGGACAACCGCCGGATGGCCGACTTGAGTGCTTGCGGAAAAGCAAACTGCGCAACGAAAAATGCCCTCCCCGGCAGCCGGAAAGGGCATTGTTCAAAAAGCCTGATCAGCCGGGATCATTCCTCGCCGGATTTGGGATTATCCAGCAGCATGTAATCGAGCGGCAGTTCCGTCGTATATTTGATCTGTTCCATCGCAAAGGCAGACGACACGTCACGAATTTCGATCTTGGCGATCATCCTCTTGTAGAAGGCGTCATAGGCCGCGATGTCAGGCACGACAACGCGCAGCAGATAATCGACATCGCCGCTCATGCGGTAAAACTCGACGACTTCGGGGAACTCGGACACCACCTCGGAAAACCGCTTCAGCCATTCGATGGAATGGGAGGCAGTGCGGATGGAGACGAAAACGGTGACCTTGGTGTTGACCTTGACCGGATCCAGCAGCGCCACGCGCCGGCGGATGACACCGTCCTCTTCCATCTTCTGGATACGCCGCCAACAGGGCGTCGTGGAAAGGCCGACCTTTTTCGCCAGATCAGCGACAGCCAGCGTGGAATCCTCTTGCAGAATGCGCAAAATCTTACGGTCTAGGCGATCCAATGCGTCTACCCTCCTGAATTAATTTCCTTTCAATACACTAATTTTTGGAGAAAAACAGAAAATTGTTTCACTAAAGTCGCATTTCCACATGTTCTCGCAGAACAGGAAGCAGCTCCTCGGTAAACCACGGATTCTTCTTCAGCCAGCCGGTGTTGCGCCAGCTCGGATGAGGCAGCGGCAAAATGGCCGGTCCCGAATTTGAATGAAAATAGCTGCGCCAGCCGTGCACGGTCTCGGTCATGGTTTTCCGCCGTCTTTCGCCGAGATGAAAGGCCTGGGCATATTGACCGATGGCAAGGACCAACTCTACCTGCGGCATCGCCGCCAGCACCTTCTCCCGCCATTGCGGCGCACATTCGCGTCGAGGCGGCAGGTCACTGCCCTTGTCGTCATAGCCGGGGAAACAGAACCCCATGGGCACAATAGCGAAGCGGTCCGGATCGTAGAATGTCTCACGATCAACATTCAGCCACTGGCGCAGCCTGTCGCCGGAGGCATCGTTGAAAGGCACACCCGTTTCATGCACGCGAAGCCCGGGCGCCTGCCCTGCAATCAGGATACGCGCCCTGGTCGACATCACCACGACCGGTCGGGGTTCGTGCGGCAGGCGTCCGTAGGTTGGGGTGTCGCGACAGATGCGACAGAGGGCAATCGCGCCCCGCAGCCCGTCCAACCCGTCGTCATTCATCGGCAGGGCTCGATCCGCCTCAGCCATGATTCCATCCCAGAAGATGACGGATGATGGTGAGGAAACCCGCGGCGGGCGTTTGCAAATCCGCTGCGCGATGTCCGCGCCGCCACTCCGCCGGTTTTTCGAATTCTCCGGCCCATATGCCGCGAGCTTCTTTGCGCGCCAGCGCCTGTTCGCCGGAGAACTGGAAATAACCTGAAGCGATGGCAAAACCCGACGCCACCATTTCCGAGGACACATCCCGGTCTCCCGCCGAGCAATAGACCAGCAGCCGTCCGTAACGGTCCCTGGAACTGCCGGAACAGGAAAAGGTCGTGCCTTCGATCATCTGTTGCAGAACGCGGCGCGCCTCCGCGCCGCATGGCCAGGTTTCGCTGCCGCGCCGGCACGTCTGCGAAAGCTCCGGCGCATCGATGCCGAGCAGCCGGAACCGGTCCTCGCCCTTTGAAAGCGTATCGCCATCGATCACAAAGAAACGGCCGGTATGGGTCTCGCTATTGATCTGATCGAGCTTGGCGGCAATCAGAATGCCGAGAAAAACGGTGGCAAGGAAAAGCCCGCCGTCGCGAAACGTCGAGAAAAAGCCGCGCCTGCCTCCATTTCGTCTCATGTCACAACAAACCCTTGTCAGAAATGGCAAACAAATCCTTTCACGGCAGCATCTTCTTAAGATTTTGTGCGTAGCCTGCAAAGGGTTCATGTCACCTGCGTTGTAACAATGAGTAAAAGCGTCAGCACGTCCACCGATAAGATCATCGTCGACCGTTCACGAAAGCACCGTAACAAGGCTGTTTTCGACACGGTGAAGACGACGCGTGAACGCTTGCAGCAAGGCGCTGGCGGCAGCGAAGCCTATGAACGTGAAATGCTGACGATGCACATCGCAGAAGCCCTTCAGGGCGCGATGGTCATGCCGCTTTTCATCGTATTCGCCTCTATCATCGGTTTGTATATCACGGGTGACATAGGGCTGATCATCTGGTCGCTCATTGCGCTGAGTTTCCATGCCATGTCTCTGGTGCTGGCCAAAAGAGCCGCCAAACAGGGGATCACGGCCGAAAATCTGCCGAAGTGGCGCAATCTCTTCCTTGCCATGCAGATCCTCATCGGTTGTGCCTGGGCAATGTTCGCCTTGGCCGAACCGGTGCGCAACAACCCGACACTCGTTCTTTTCTTCAAGGGCGCGACGCTGCTAATCGCGCTTTCGCTTACCGCCATGGCCAATTTCATGCTGCGGCGGGCCACCTTCATGACCTTCCTGCCGGTGCTGGCGGCGCTGTGCGTCACCTCCGTCGTCTCCCGCGATCCCTTCGATGTTGGCCTCGCCCTGATGTTCGGCATGGCGATTCTTTTCTGTCATCGCATCACCAGCAGGCTTTACCAGACCAGCATCAAGCTGCTGTCGTCACAAACTGAAAAAGATGATCTGATCGCCGAACTCGAAGTCGCCAACTCGATGTCGGATGAGGCGCGGCGGCGTGCGGAAGAGGCCAATCTGGCGAAATCGCGCTTTCTCGCCTCCATGTCGCACGAGCTGCGAACCCCGCTCAACGCCATTCTCGGCTTCTCCGAAGTCATGTCCGCAGAGGTACTCGGTCCGCTCAACAATCCGCTCTACAAGGAATATTCCGGCGACATCCACCGTTCCGGCCAGCATCTGCTCGACCTCATCAACGAAATCCTCGACCTGTCGCGTATCGAGGCCGGCCGCTACGACCTCAATGAAGAAGCGGTCTCGATGCTTGAGATCGCCGAAGATTGCATCGGCATGATCCAGCTTCGCGCCCGCGCCAAGACCATCAGGATTTCGCAGCAGTTCGAGAGCAGCCTGCCGCAGGTCTGGGCGGATGAAAAATCGATCCGCCAGGTCATCCTCAACCTGCTCTCCAACGCCGTCAAATTCACCCCGCAGGGCGGTGAGATCCTCGTGAAGGCAGGCTGGACGGCGGGTGGCGGGCAATATGTGTCGATCAAGGACAACGGCCCCGGCATTCCAGAGGAAGAAATCCCCGTGGTGTTGTCGGCCTTCGGTCAGGGATCGATCGCGATCAAGAGCGCCGAACAGGGAACCGGGCTCGGCCTGCCCATCGTTCAGGCCATCCTTGCCAAGCATGACGGCCAGTTCATCCTGAAATCGAAATTGCGTGAAGGCACCGAAGGCATCGCCATCCTGCCGGCAAAACGTGTGCTGCAAAGCCTGCCAGCCGTGGAGGAAACCCACGCCATCCAGCCACGCCGCCGGTCCTTCGCCTAAGCGTCAAATCTGCCGTTCAGAAGAACAGCGTCGTCACCAGCGAATAAAGCACGAAAAATCCGTTTGCCGTCAAAAGGCAGAAGACGGCGAAAGAACCGAGATCCTTGGCGTGCCGCCCGACGGAAGAGATTTCCGGCGAGATGCGATCCACCAACTCCTCAATCGCGGTATTGAGCGCCTCGACCGCGAACAAAAGCAGCATCAGCACCGTAAAGACGAGAAGATGCGCAAACGGCGCGCCGGCGACCAGAAGCAGGGCAAGGCCGACGCCGAAGGCGAGAACCTCGTGCCGGAACGCCGCTTCCTGCCACAGCCGTCCAAGCCCCTGCAAGGAATAGCGGGCAGCAGCAAAAAGATGCCGCCATCCCTTTTCCTTGCGAAAGGCAGGTTCCGGTTGCTTCTTCTGCGGCGTTGCGTCCATCTTCGCCCTCAATGCTCAGTGTGGGAATGGGTACCAGTATCGACACCGGCAGCTTCGAAAGTCGCCATGCCGGAATGGCAGGCGGCGGCAGCCTTGACGATGCCGGCGGCCAAAGCGGCACCCGTGCCCTCGCCAAGCCGCATGCCCAGCGCCAGCAGCGGCGTCTTGCCAAGTTTCTCGACGGCAGCCAGATGGCCCGGTTCGCCGGAGACATGGCCGATTAGGCAATGGTCGAGCGCCGAAGGATTGGCAGCCTTCAACAGCGCGGCAGCGGCAGTCGCCACATAACCGTCGATCAGCACAGGAATGCGCTGCACGCGCGCGGCAAGGATGGCGCCGGCAATCGCCGCAATCTCACGGCCACCGAGACGGCGCATGATTTCGAGCGGATCGGACAGATGGTCCTTGTGGAACTCGACGGCAGCCTTCACTGCCGCGATCTTGCGCGCCATGACCTCGCCTTCGGAGCCGGTACCGGGACCGGTCCACTCTTCCGCCGTACCGCCATAGAGCGCCAGGTTGATCGCCGCTGCGATGGTGGTGTTGCCGATGCCCATTTCGCCAACGCAGAGAAGGTCGGTACCGCCAGCAATCGCCTCCATGCCGAAGGCCATGGTGGCGGCGCAATCGCGCTCGGAAAGGGCAGGCTCGCAGGTGATGTCGCCGGTCGGGTAGTCAAGTGCCAGATCGAAAATCTTCAGACCGAGATCGTTGGTGACGCAAATCTGGTTGATCGCCGCACCGCCTGCCGCAAAATTCTCCACCATCTGCTGCGTCACGGACGTCGGATATGGCGTGATGCCGTGCCGGGTGACGCCATGATTACCGGCGAAAATCGCCACCAGCGGACGGGTAACGGCGGGCGAGCGGCCCGACCATGCGGCAAGCCACATGGCGATTTCTTCCAGCCGACCGAGCGAACCGGCCGGTTTCGTCAGTTGCGCATTGCGCTCCTTGGCCGCGACCAGCGCATGCGTATCCGGGCCGGGAAGCTCGCGCAGCAGCGCGCGGAAATCGTCGAAGGGCAATCCGCTCATGCTCATGGTATCTGTCTTTCTTGTCGTCGGGTTGGCGGAAACTTGTGTTTTCCGGCAAATCGGTCTTTGTTGCGCCTCTCATAATCGCGGACGCGCCGCGGAACAACCGGAAATGCAAGTACAGCAGCGGAGAGAGCATGAAGGCCGGGGATTTTATAACAGATGTCATGCATTCCGTTGCCTTTCTCAGCCGCCTGCCGGTCCCATCGCGCTTCTTCGGTGAAGGTGACGGTCCATCGATGCGCCGGACAGCACGCGCTTTTCCCGCAGCAGGCCTCCTGATCGCCCTGCCCGCTGCTGTCCTCGTGGTGGCATTAGCGAAGTTCGACGCCTCACCGCAGCTCACCGGCTGGCTTGCCATCGCCGTCACCGCGCTCATAACAGGTGCGTTGCACGAAGACGGCTTGGCGGATATGGCCGATGGCTTCGGCAGCGGCAAGGACAAGCCGAAAACGCTTGAGATCATGAAGGACAGTCGCATCGGCAGCTATGGCACGATCGCCATGGTCCTGTCCTTTGCACTGCGCGCCACGGCACTCGCATCGCTTATAGAAACCCTGCCTGCCAAGACCGCCGCCGCCTGCCTGATTGCCGCGCTGGTGGTGAGCCGCGCCCTGATGGTATGGCACTGGCAGTCACTGCCCGCCGCCAAAACCTCCGGCATCGCCGCCGGCGCCGGCCAACCCGGGGAAAGCGAGCGCAACATCGCGCTCGCAACAGGGTTGCTGCTGCTCGTGCTTTTCACGCTGCATGCCCTGCCCTTTGTGTCGATCGTAGTCGTTCTGGCGGCTGCCTGCCTCGCGACGGTGCTGTTCGGCAGGCTCTGTGTCAGCAAGATCGGCGGCCACACCGGTGACACAATCGGCGCCAGCCAGCAGATCACGGAGATCGTTACTCTCGTCGCTCTTGCCCTTGCGACGTGACAGACTGATATAGATCCCCATGGAAACACCCTGCATTCATATCTGCTCCCTCGACGCCACAAACACCCTCTGTATCGGTTGCGGACGCACGCTGGACGAGATCGGCGGCTGGGCAACCTATAGCGACGAAAAGCGCCGCATGATCATGCAGGCGCTTCCCGAAAGACTGGCAAAAACAGGCAAGGACACCTCCAGGGAGACGCACACCGCATGAACAGGCTGACTTTTGTTCTCCTCTTGCTGGCCGTGGGTCTCGGCCTGCTTCTCGTCAATCACGACAGCGGCCGCACCTTCGGCATCGACAACGAAAAATTCGGACAGATCGTCTATCTCCTGCCGATTGCGGGATTGCTATCCGTCGGCATTCTGGCGGGAAGCCGCGGCAGCTTCGCAAGCGTTGTCCGGCAACTCGCCATCTGGCTCGTGATCATCCTCGGCCTCGTATCCGTCTATCTCTATCGCTACGACCTGCAATCCTTCGCCGACCGGCTGCTGGGTGGCCTGATGCCCGGCCGCGCGGTGGTGGTGACGACCGCTGGCGGCGAACAGGAGATCGTACTGCACAAATCCATGAGCGGCCATTTCGAGGCGAATGTCAGCATTGAAGGCAAAACGATCCACATGCTGGTCGATACCGGCGCGAGCTCCGTGGTGCTGGCCAATGCCGATGCCGCCGCCATCGGCATCGACACCACGAAACTGCGCTACACCGTGCCGGTGATGACCGCGAACGGCCGCACGGCGGCAGCGCCCGTCACCCTGTCCGAGATCGGCATCGGCCCGATCGCGCGGAGCAACATCCCCGCCCTCGTCGCGCAGGATGGCCAACTGGGCCAGAGCCTGCTCGGCATGAGCTTCCTGTCGACGCTTGGTTCGATGCAGATGCAGACCGATGAGTTGAGATTGCGAGACAGGTGAAACCTGCCGGGCAGACAGTTCCTGCTCGAGATCAAAAAATAACGTCTCGCTATCCGAATACGAAAACGCCCGGTGCAAACCGGGCGTATCATATTCACGGCAAACCTCTTTCCGGTCAGTTGCGCAGCCGGTAACCGGTCTTGAACATCCAGCCGACGACGCCGAGGCAGAGTGCGAGAAACAGCGTGATCATCGCCAGGCTGATGACGGGATTGACGTCGGCGATCTCGTAGAAGCTCCAGCGGAAACCGCTGATGAGGTAGAGCACCGGGTTGAAATGACTGACCGTCTGCCAGAAGGGCGGCAGCATGTCGATGGAGTAGAAGCTGCCGCCAAGGAATGTCAGAGGCGGCACCACCAGCATCGGGATGAGGTTCAGCTGCTCGAAATTCGTGGCCCAGATGCCGATGATGAAGCCGAACAGGCTGAAGCTCACCGCCGTCAGCACAAAGAACAGGATCATCATAAATGGATGGGCGATGGTGATATCCACGAAGAAGGAGGCCGTTATCAGGATGATCGTGCCGATCATCAGCCCCTTGGTCGCCGCCGCCCCGACATAACCGGCAACAATTTCCGTCATCGCCACTGGCGCAGACAATATCTCGTAGACCGTGCCGGTGAATTTCGGAAAATAGATGCCGAAAGAGCCGTTGCTGATGCATTGCGTCAAAAGCGTCAGCATGATCAGGCCGGGCGTTATGAACGCGCCATAGGAAACCCCGCCAACCTCCTGAATCCTTGACCCGATCGCCGTTCCGAAAACGATGAAATATAGAGAGGTGGAAATGACCGGCGACACGACACTCTGCAACAGGGTGCGGCGGGTGCGCGCCATTTCGAACAGGTAGATGGACTTGACAGCTTCGAAATTCATTTCTGGTCTCCTACCAGCGAGACGAAAATATCCTCAAGAGAGCTTTGACGTGTCGAAATATCCTTGAAATGGATGTTGGCACCGGAAAGCGCAGTCAGCAGATCGGCAATGCGCCCCTGCTCGCCGTTATCCTCGATCTCGTAGGTGATGGTGTTGCGGTCATCCGAGAGCGAAAGGCCGAAGGATGAGAGACCGTCCGGCAACGCCTCCACCGGCTGCGAAAGTTCAAGGAAAAGCTGCTTGCGGCCGAGCTTCTTCATCAGCGCGGTCTTTTCTTCCACCAGCAACAATTGGCCGCCATTGATGACACCCACTCGATCGGCGATCTCTTCCGCCTCCTCGATGTAATGCGTGGTCAAAATGATTGTGACGCCCTTGGAGCGCAGTTCGGAAACGACATTCCACATGTCACGGCGCAAGGTAACATCCACACCCGCCGTCGGCTCGTCGAGGAATAGGACCTTCGGTTCGTGCGCAAGCGCCTTGGCGATCAGCACGCGTCGCTTCATGCCGCCGGAAAGCTCCCGCAGCATATTGTCCTTCTTGTCCCAGAGCGACAGCGATTTCAGGACGCGCTCGATCAGTTCCGGGTTCTTCTTCTGCCCATGCAGACCGCGCGAGAAGCTGACCGTGTTCCACACGGTCTCGAACTGGTCTGTCGTCAGTTCCTGTGGCACAAGGCCGATCAGGGCACGCGTCTGGCGAAAATCCTTCACCACATCATATCCGCCAACGAGAACCGAGCCTTCACCCGGATTGACAAGCCCGCAGATGATAGAGATCAGCGTCGTCTTGCCGGCTCCGTTAGGCCCGAGAAGAGCAAGGATTTCCCCCTCTCTGATATCGAGGCTGACACCTTTGAGCGCCTGAAAGCCATTTGAGTAGGATTTGGTCAGATTCCGTATCGAAACAATGGCATTCATCGCGAATCTTTCGAAAAAACGAGTAAGATGCACGCCATATAGGCCGTACAACCCGCAATTGCCAGCCCAACGGCCTGAACACTGCATTCGGCGGAGAGGGAAAATCAGCTGTAGACGCTGTAGAAAAACTGGGCCGCGACGAAGATCAGAAACACCCCGAAGGCCCGCTCCAGCTGCTTCTTGCTGAGTGCATGCGCCAGCCGCGCTCCATAGGGCGCGACGACAAGCGTGATGGGGATCAGCAGCGCGACGGCGATCCAGTTGATGAAGCCGGTGGAAAAAGGCGGCAGACCTGCATCACCCCAGCCGGCCCAGATATAGCCGAGGAGACCCGGCAGCGAAATAAGCACTCCGACACCGGAGGATGTGGCAACCGCCTGATGGATGGTGCGTCCGTAAAGCGTCATGAAAGTATTGTTCATCACCCCGCCGCCCACACCCATCAGGCCAGACAGAAGGCCGATGCCGGTGCCGACCAGAAAGCGGACCGGGTTTTTCGGCAGGTCTGAACCGAGATGCCAGCTCGCCCGGTTGAAGATCATCCGGAAGGCGAGCGCAAGCGCAATGAAAGCGAAGATCAGCCGCAGGGCGACACTCGAGGCATGCGCAGCCACCACAGATGCGAGGATGGTGCCGAGCGGCACGGCGACGATCCAGCCCTTCAGGAGATCGATATCAACGGCACCTTTCTGGCGATGCGTCAGGAAGGAACGAATGGAGGTCGGCACGATGATGGCGAGCGAAGTCCCAAGCGACAGATGCATGCGCACCGCCTCCGGCACATCCAGAAGCCCGAACACATGGTAGAACACCGGCACCAGCACAGCACCGCCGCCAATGCCGAACAGCCCCGCCAGAAGTCCAGCGACCACGCCCGCGGCAGCAAGCGCCGAAGCAAAGATCAGTATCTCTGAAACAGGGGGCATGAAAGCAGGCTCCCGGGGGCCGTTGTCACAAACATGTGACGCTCATAGCGTATCAGAAAAGGGCGGCAAGCCATGTTGGCCGCAGGTCAGTACGGCGCGATGTTTTTTGCCGGATATCCGCACCGGATGGACCGTTTTATGGGATTTCTTCCCATTGCATGCCCTTGCAAAGACGCCGATATCCCCCGATTTAGGCAGTCTTCTTCAACCGGCCTTAGGGCCGGTCTTTTTTTGGGCGGCTAGCACCAAACCCAACAGGCCCAAATTGTAATGTGGCCACATCCCCACTCCGTCATTCCGGGTAGCGCCGGGACGGACGGAAAGTTACGGGTCGACGTGACGCACTACAACTAATGCCTCACGCCTATCGTCATGCACCACCGTGTCGTCTCGTCGCCCCCTAGTCGCAATGCCTGTAACCGGACTTGCGGGTGCGCAGGTCGAAGTGGAAATGGTTCCAGTGGTTGGGATCGCTGCCCGGCCCGAGAACCGTGGAGAAATATTTGCAGCTATCGGACCTCACTGCCTTCAGCAGCGCCTTTTCCCGGAAGGCGAAGAAGTTCTTGCTGCGAACGTCGATCTCCTTGCCGTTGTTCAGCGTTATGGTGCCGATATCGATGGCGTTGCCGCGCGCATGTTCGGACCATGGATTGCTGGAGCGCGAATTCATCTTGCGGCAGGAATAACCGCCCATGGGCGTGATGCGCCCGACGCCTGAGAGGTAACGGAAGCGGGAGGACGGCACGAGTTCGAACTTTACCCATTTGGCGAAGGCAAGCGTGACCTGGCAATTGAGCTTCACTGCCGGGCGGATGGCAACGCCGCTGGCAAGCCCGCTGAGTTCGATCGGATAGTCGATACCACAGGTCGGTCCATCTGCAATGCGCGCAACGTCGCGGAAGGCGACGCCGAGACGGCGCAGCTCGGAGCGACAGGCCACTTCCGAGGATGGCATGATGCCGGGCGGCATGGCCGAGCGGTTGCTTTGCAGTCCGTCGCGGGCCATCGGATCATTAGGCATCAGCATGGCGACCTCCTCCACCGGCTGGCGGCGGGAAGAAGACCCCGGCGGCGGTGGCGGTATCAACCGCGACTGACCCGCACTTTGTTGCCGGCGAGCGGGAGAAACGGCAACCGGATTGTCGGTGCCGATGCCGTCCACCACCGGCTGGGCGGAAGCGCCTTCGGCAATATCGGCGTCCTGCTCTTCCGCAAGTCCGCGAACCGGCTCCACGCCCAGCATGGAATCCATGCTCACCCCGCCCTCGCCTTCGGCGATCTGATTTGCGGCGCCCTGCTGGTTAGGCATGGCTGGGGAGGCCATGCTTTGGCCGTTCGCGGCCATCCGCGCCTGATGCTGGCCATCCAGCGTGGAATAGCCCTGGCCGCCCTGTGGCGATTGCAGCAGGGGATCCTGCGAGGCATAAGGCTCCGGCATCGGCTGCGACACGGCTGCGGGATAATTGGTGGCATGCCCGGTCCGCTCGGCCTGATAGACCGCACCCGGCGGCGCGCTGTAGCCTTGCTGCCGCGACGACCGGATGGCGCCGACACGCGTCGTGCCGTCAACCTCGGCCGGCGGCACAAGGCCCTCCGCCGAACACGACACCATGACCGTGGAAATCATCAACAACGTCACAAGACGACGCGGAAGGGAAACATACGCCATACGAGAACCTGTACCTTCAGCGGCCGCTACCCGCGGCAATACAGGTAAATTTTAAAGAAACGGGGTAAACGAATCCTTATTGGTTGGGAGAAATAACGAACCGGGCTGTTCCGTGAAGCGGGAAAGCGGAAGCCTCGACTGAAATCATACCAAAGGTGTGAGCAAAGCTCCGCCAACCAACGCCTCTCACGACGCAGACACACCACGGGTCCGGCACGACGGAGGAAATGTCGTCGCACTTCCTCGAAACAGAAAGGGCGCAGCCAAAGCCGCGCCCTGTAAACTATCTCAAGCGGATAAAAATCAAGCCGCCCGCGAAACCTCACGCCCTGCCCCATGCCCGAGTTCGAAACGGGACAGCAGCGCGCGGAGCTGCCGGCTTTCTTCGGCCAGCGTCTGGCTGGCCGCCGTCGTCTCTTCCACCATGGCGGCGTTCTGCTGGGTCATCTGGTCCATGTGGTTGACGGAGGTGTTGATCTCCTGCAGGCCGGTGGCCTGTTCGCGTGCCGCCGTGGCGATGGAATTGACGTGGCCGTCGACCCGATTGACCAGCGTCACGATCTCATCCAGCGCGTCACCCGTGGAGCGAACGAGTGCGACACCGCCGCCGACTTCTTCCGCGGAACGATTGATAAGGGTCTTGATCTCCTTGGCAGCATTGGCAGAGCGTTGCGCGAGTTCGCGAACCTCCTGCGCCACCACGGCAAAACCGCGTCCCGCTTCGCCTGCCCTTGCGGCCTCGACACCGGCATTCAGCGCCAGAAGGTTGGTCTGGAACGCGATTTCGTCGATGACGGAAATGATCTGCCCGATGCGCCGCGAAGATTCCTCAATACGGCCCATCGCATCGACGGCATTGCGCACGATCTCGCCCGAGCGGCCTGCGCTCGTTTTTGTGTCCTGCACCATTTGTCGGGCCTCGTTCGCCCGTTCGGAAGCGGTGCGCACCGTCGCGGTGATTTCGTCAAGAGCCGCCGCCGTCTCCTCCAGCGCCGCTGCCTGCTGCTCTGTCCGGCGCGAAAGATTGCCGGTCGCACCGCTGATGTCAGATGCGCTATCGTTGACGACATGGCCGGTTCTGGCGATCGCCTCGATCGCCCCATGCAGCGCGCCGACGGCGCGGTTGAAATCCATGCGCAGCTTTTCATATTCGCCGCCGATATCGGCAAGCTCGACGGTCAGATCGCCATTGGCGAGTGCTTCCAGCGAACTGCCGAGCTCGTTCATGGCATGAGCCTGACGCTCGGATGCGGAGCGCAACGCCATCTCGTTGCCATGCCGCGCCTCCTCCAGCGCCCGCTGCTGCCCCGCCTCGCGGGCCTGCAAGGCGCTGCGCTCGTTGACGCTGTCACGCAGCACCAGCAACGTCTTGGCAATGGCGCCGATTTCGTTGCGACGGTCGGCGAATTCAATTTCCGCCTCGCCGTCACCATCAGCGATCCGCTTCATACTCTGCCGGATGCGATCGATAGGCCGTGTCACACTGCGCACCACGGCTGCAGCCACGCCGATCACCAGAAGGCCGGACAGAACACACACTGCGATGTTGAAATAGGCGTTGCTCCAGAAAACCGCCTCAAGATCGTCGACATAGACGCCAGTGCCGACAATCCATCCCCAGGGCGCGAAACCGGCGACATGGGAAAATTTCTCGACTGGGTCCGGCGCGCCGGGCTTGGGCCAATAATAATCGACAAAGCCCTGGCCGCCCGCCTTCACCGTATTGACGAATTCGACGAACAGCGCCTTGCCGTTCGGATCCTTGTTGGCAGTGAGATCGCTGCCGTTCATCTCGGGCTTGATCGGATGCATCACCATCTTGGGATGCATGTCGTTGATCCAAAAATAGCCGCTACCGTTGCCATAGCGCATCGCCGCAATCGTGGTCTTGGCTTGCTGCTGCGCAGCCTCACGCGTCAGGGTGCCACCCTGCTCCAGCCGGTAATATTGCTCAAGAATGGCGACAGCCGTTTCGTTCATGGATGCGAGCCCCGCTTTACGCTCGCGTTCCATCTCATGAAAGGTCTCGAACAGGCTGAATGTAAGTGCCGCAGTCAATATTGCCAGAAACAATGCAACGAGCGCATAAAGGCGCATAGATATCGTGACGTTTTTCATATTCCCCCCAACGCCGCTGACGGCACTTCGACCAGCGTATGTTAGAGTTAAAAAATTTATTATAACTGAATACGCTTATTATACGTTAGTATTATTCCAGACCTCCTCCTCCCAACCCGCCAATACTCTCCACGGCCCTTCAAAGCCGGCGCAGCGACCCGAAATTCTACAGGGTGCTGCCGTTTTAAAGAGCTCGTTAACCCTGACGTCCTATCCTCTTTTGCCAAAATACAGGTACAGGGAGACGCGCAATGTCACGGCCGAATTTCCGCTTTACACACTATGACCTGAAGGAATTGCGGGCTGGGACGACCATTGAGGTGTCCCTGTCGGCCGTCAACAATGTACGGCTGATGACAGGCGCAAATTTCCAGCGTTTCACAGAATTGCTCGATTTCAAATATCTCGGCGGCGTCGCGAAAAAATCGCCGATCCGCATCAGCATTCCCGAGACCTTGCACTGGCATCTGGTGATCGATGCGGAAGGGCATAGCGGTCTGGCGGAATCCTCGGTCAAGATGCTGCCTGCGCCGTCGCAGGTCATGCAACACCGGAAGGCATCCTGATTTCCCTCTGGAAACAGTTGGATGGCGCGTTTTTACGACTCACTTTGGCAAGCGCCTGATTCTTTTTGTGAAGAAAGCTTTTTAACGCGAACCGCGCTCGCGGCGCAGCTTCGCCCACCAGTCGAGACGCTTGCGGATGTCCCGCTCGAAACCCCTGTCGGGCGGATCGTAAAACGTCTTGCGACCCATTTTTTCCGGAAAATAGTCCTGTCCCGAAAAGGCATCCGGCTCGTCATGGTCGTAACGGTAACCGTCACCGTAACCCTCGCCCTTCATCAGCTTTGTGGGCGCGTTCAGAATATGTTTTGGCGGTACCAGCGAGCCGTTTTCCTTGGCCGCCCGCATCGCCGATTTGAAGGCTGTATAAACGGCATTCGATTTCGGCGCGGTAGCGAGATAGACGCAGGCCTGCGCCAGCGCCAGTTCGCCTTCCGGTGACCCCAGATAATCATAGGCGTCCTTGGCGGCATTGCAGACGGCAAGCGCCTGCGGATCGGCAAGGCCGATATCCTCCACCGCCATGCGCACCAGCCGCCTCCCGATAAAGAGCGGGTCTTCGCCGGCGTCAAACATGCGGCAGAGATAATAAAGCGCCGCATCCGGGTCCGAACCGCGCACCGATTTATGCAGCGCGGAAATCAGATTGTAGTGGCCGTCCTGTCCCTTGTCGTAAACCGGCGCGCGCCGCTGCACGATGCGCGTCAGCCCTTCGGTATCGAAAGTCTCGTCCTTGCGCGCCGCACGCCAGACCTCTTCGGCAAGCGTCAGCACGGCGCGGCCATCGCCATCGGCCATCCGGATCAGGCTGACACGCGCCTCCTCGGTCAGCGGCAGAGGCTTGCCCTCCGCCTCTTCGGCGCGCTTCAAAAGCTCGCCCAGGCTCTCCTCGTCATGCGAACCGAACGTGAGGACACGCGCCCGCGACAAAAGAGCGGCATTCAGTTCAAAGGACGGGTTTTCGGTGGTTGCACCCACAAGAATGATGGTGCCGTCTTCCATGACCGGCAGGAAGCTGTCCTGCTGGGCACGGTTGAAACGATGGATCTCGTCAACAAAAAGCAGCGTCTGCCGGCCGTTCATACGGCGTGTGCGTGCTGCCTCGAAAACCTTCTTGAGATCGGCAACACCGGAAAAGATCGCCGAAATCTGTTCGAAAGCCAGCCCGGCCTCCCCCGAAAGCAGACGCGCGACCGTCGTCTTGCCGGTGCCGGGCGGTCCCCAGAAGATCATCGATCCGAGTGAGCCGCTATCGATCATTCGGCGCAGCACGCCCTCTTCACCCGTCAGATGCGGCTGCCCGGCCACCTCCGCCAGCGTCTTCGGACGCAGGCGGTCGGCAAGAGGCCGCCGGTTGGCGACCTCGACAGGCACCTGTGGGGCGAAGAGGTCATCGCTCATCGCAGGAACTGCCGGATGCGTTGACCGTCACGCAGGATTTCCACCCGCCAGAAGCCGGGATTGTCATCCAGCGCCTTTTCGACCGCAGCCGTGGAGCCGATATCCGAGCCGTTCAGCGATAGGATGACGTCCTTCGGCTGGAAACCGACCCGATAGGCCGGCGAACCGCGCTTCACATCGGTGACGACGACGCCGGTCACCTGCGAAGGCATGCGCAGTTCATCCGCAAGCTTCGGCGAAAGATTGGCGACAGTCGCGCCCGCCAAGGGATTGCGTCCCTCCAGCAGCCGTTCGTCACGCGGCGCGGTTTCCGGCGCCGTGTCGAGCGCAATGGTCACCTTCTTCTCTTTACCCTTCTCCACCAGCGTCAATTCGGCGGACTTGCCGATGCCAGCAGTCGTGAGGCGATAACCGAGTGCATCGGGATGCTCCACCTCCAAACCGTTGACCGCCGTTACGACCTGCCCCGGCTCGATGCCAGCCTTCTCCGCCGGGCCACCCTTGACGACGCTGACGACGAGCGCACCGCGCGCGCGGTGCAGGCCAAGCGCCTCGGCGACATCGGAGGTGACTGGATCGAAGGTCGCGCCGATATAGGGCCGCTGGAAGTTCGCGTCGCCACGCTCGGCGGCGGCAACGAAAACGCGGACCAGATTGGCGGGAATGGCAAAACCGATGCCGTTCGACCCGCCGCCCTTGGAGAAGATGGCAGTATTGATGCCGATCAACTCACCCGCCATGTTCATCAGCGCACCGCCGGAATTGCCGGGGTTGATGGAGGCGTCGGTCTGGATGAAGAAGCCAAAATCGCCCTGCGTCACCTGGTTGCGCGCCAGCCCCGAGACGATGCCGCTTGTTACCGTCTGGCCGACACCGAAGGGGTTGCCGATGGCAAGCACGAGATCGCCGACTTCAATGGCATCCGAATTGCCAAGCGAAAGCACCGGAAACTGTTCCTTCGCGTCGATCTGCAGAATGGCAAGATCGACCCGGTCGTCCTTCAGCAGCACCTTGGAGGAGAATTCACGCCCATCCGCCAGCGCCACCTTGATGTCGTCGGCGCCATCGATGACGTGATTGTTGGTCACCACGAGGCCGCCGGCCGTCACGATCACACCCGATCCGAGCGAGGACTGTTTCTCCGTGCGGTTCGGCATCTGCTGGCCGAAGAACTGTTCGAAGAACGGATCGCCGGCAAAGGGCGACGAGCGCCGCTGCACGATGCGTTCGGCATAGACATTCACCACAGCGCCTGCGGTACGCTTGACCAGCGGCGCGAAGGAAAGCTGCATTTCCGTGTGGCTTGCGGGCACGGTCTTGTTGTCCTGCGCCTGCGCTCCGACCGGAACGAGAAGCAGCGCCGCAAGAAAGCCGGTGGACAGATACTTCAGCACGCTCTGCATGTGATTCCTCATCCTCATCAGTATGATGGAGTTATAACGTGAAAGCCTATAAAGCAAAGCGCGGCAAGATGATGGCCGATCTTTTTCATGCGATGACCGGCTTGTGCAGGTGGAACCAACAGCACCCCATTTCGGTTTCACCCACACGAGCCTGTCCTCAAAATGAGACGACCCATGCACATGAAACAGACAATCCTTGCCTCCGGCATCCTCCTCGCCTGCGCTTCATTGGGTTCGCCCGCCAACGCCGCCAGCTTCGATTGCACGAAGCCGGATCTGGCCGCGGATGAAAAGGCGATCTGCGACAACCGCGCCCTCAACGACCAGGACGTGAAGATGGTCACCACCTTCGACATCCTGACACAACTCATGGCGATGGGCGCACGCGACACCTTGCGCGAAGAACAGAGCCAATGGTTGAAAAAGCGCCAGGAATGCAACGCGGATGTCGCCTGCATCACAAGTGCCTATGAGGAGCGGATGAAGCGGCTCGGGGAAGCTTTCCAGAGCATAAACAGACCGCTCTGATTTTCACGCAACGCGAATGATATTCTCCATCAGCCGATGCAATTGATCGCGATAACCGGTTCTCGCCGAAGGCGCATCCTCACGGGACGTCATAACCACCGAAAGCCGTTTGGCGGGGACGATATAGAGCATCTGCCCGCCGTAGCCCCAGGCGTAATAGACCGTCTCGCCCGCCATCTCCTTGATGAACCAGCAATAGCCGTAACCATCGCCGTTGAAGACGGAATTGGTGCGTTGTTGCCAGGATTGATCGATCCAGTTCTGCGAAATCAAACGCTCGCCGCTTGGTGTTACCCCGCCCAGCCGGTAAAGCTCGCCGAAAGCCAGCAGCGACCGCGCCGTCATCGCCATCTGGTTGCCGCCGAGATAGATGCCCTGCGGGTCACGTTCCCAGCCGCCGATTGAGAAGCCCTCCAGCGGCCGGAACCAGTCGCGCGCCAGCGACAGCGTCGAACGGCCGGATGCCTTGGTCAAAATCGCCGAAAGCAGATGCGTGGAACCGGTGGAGTAAAGCATGCCACCGCCCGGCTCTCCGGCAAAACCCGACCCCAGCGCCATTCGCACCCAGTTGCGGCTGGCGACCCAGCGGCCGTAGTTCGGGCCGGACATTCGTTCCAGACCGGACTGCATGGAAAGCAGGTTGCCGATGGTTACCCTCTCCAGACGCGCATCGGGGTTCGGCGGAAAATCGCTGCGCAGGATCGTGGCAATCGGCTGATCCGCCCCGGCCAATATCTTGCGATCGATCGCCATGCCGACCAGCGCGGAAATCACAGATTTCGAGGCCGACTTGATGTTGGTGGAACCCATAAGGCTGGCGCCGTGATAGGCACGGCTGGCCACCTCCTCGCCGTCAATACTGACGATGACGGCTTTCAGGCTCGAAAGCCCATCCGCCTCGTTGAGCAATGGACTGAAGCGGGCGCCATTGCCGGGTGTTTGCCCGTGGGCAAGGCGGGCGAAAGGCAGGGATGCGATAAGGCCGAGTGCGGTTCGTCTTTTCATGGTGCTGAAGTTAGGCATCGCGGCGCGTTGGAAAAGGGCAAGTGACGGAACATCACTCCAATGTGACTGCTGGCATGGAGGGTGGACGGCCGGATGGTTTAGAATTTGCGGTGCAGAAACAGCGCGTTGCGCGAGCTTGGAGAATCGAGCTCTGAGGCAATTGAATCTGTTTCTTAACGACGCACGTAATCTGGGTCATCAAAAGAAAAAGCCGCTCAGAAGAGCGGCTCAGGCTGCCTGCAATGTAGGACCCTGCCCGCCAGATTACTCCGGCAAAATCCGAACAGCACCCTTGTCGGCACTGGACGCAAAAGCCGCATAGGCCTTCAGCGCTGTCGTGACGTTGCGCTTGCGGAACTCCGCAGGCTTCCAGCCGAGCTGATCCTGCTCGGCGCGGCGGGCTGCCAGTTCCGCATCCGTAACTTTGAGGTTGATCGTGCGGTTGGGAATATCGATCTCGATCAAGTCGCCCTGACGCACGAGGCCGATAGCACCGCCCTGCGCCGCTTCCGGCGAGGCATGGCCTATGGACAGGCCGGATGTGCCGCCCGAAAAACGTCCGTCGGTGATCAGCGCGCAGGCTTTGCCGAGGCCCTTGGACTTGAGATAGCTGGTCGGATAGAGCATTTCCTGCATTCCGGGGCCGCCCTTCGGTCCTTCGTAACGAATGACGACGACATCACCTGCCTTGACCTCGTTGGAAAGAATACCCTTCACCGCCGCGTCCTGGCTTTCGTAAACAACCGCCGGACCGCTGAATTTAAGGATGGATTCGTCGACACCCGCCGTCTTCACGATGCAGCCATCAAGAGCGATGTTGCCATAAAGCACGGCCAGACCGCCATCCTTGGAGAAAGGCTTTTCAACCGAGCGGATAACGCCGTTCTCACCGTCCGTATCCAGATCGTCCCAGCGCGACGACTGGCTGAAGGCCACCTGCGTCGGCACGCCGCCGGGGGCAGCCTTGAAGAACTGCCGCACGGTTTCGCTGTTGGTGCGGGTGATGTCCCAACGGTCGATGGCGTCGCCCAGCGTCGCCTCGTGCACCGTGTAGGTATCGCGATTGAGGAGACCGCCGCGATCCAGCTCGCCGAGAATGCGCATGATGCCGCCGGCGCGGTGAACGTCTTCCATGTGCACGTCCTGCTTGGCAGGCGCGACCTTGGAAAGGCAGGGAACCTTGCGGGAAAGACGGTCGATGTCTTCCATGCCGAAATCGACACCGCCCTCATGCGCTGCCGCCAGAATATGCAGCACCGTGTTGGTGGAACCGCCCATGGCGATATCCAGCGACATGGCGTTTTCAAACGCAGCCTTGTTGGCAATGGTGCGCGGCAGAACGGTCTCGTCGTCCTGCTCGTAATAACGGCGCGCCAGATCGACGATCAGGTGACCGGCCTCGACGAACAGGCGTTTGCGGTCCGAATGGGTGGCAAGCGTCGAACCGTTGCCGGGCAATGACAGGCCGAGCGCCTCGGTCAGACAGTTCATGGAATTGGCAGTGAACATGCCGGAACAGGAACCGCAGGTCGGGCAAGCGGAACGCTCGATGATCTTGACGTCCTCATCGGAAATCTTGTCATCGGCAGCTGCGACCATGGCGTCAACCAGATCGAGCGCGACCGTCTTGCCATGCAGAACGACCTTGCCCGCTTCCATCGGACCACCGGAAACGAATACGGCGGGAATGTTGAGGCGCATCGCCGCATTCAGCATGCCGGGGGTGATCTTGTCGCAGTTGGAGATGCAAACCATCGCGTCGGCGCAATGGGCGTTGACCATGTATTCGACCGAGTCAGCGATGATTTCGCGCGACGGCAGCGAATAAAGCATGCCGTCATGGCCCATGGCGATGCCGTCATCGACAGCGATGGTGTTGAATTCCTTGGCAACGCCACCGGCCGCTTCGATTTCACGCGCAACGAGCTGGCCGAGATCCTTCAGATGCACATGGCCCGGCACAAATTGCGTGAAGGAATTGACCACCGCGATGATGGGCTTGCCGAAATCGCTGTCCTTCATGCCGGTGGCGCGCCATAGGCCGCGCGCGCCCGCCATGTTGCGGCCGTGGGTTGTCGTTCTGGAGCGATAGACTGGCATGGTGTTTTCCTCGATCTCTTGGGCAGAAGAGCGCATTGCCGCACCGCGGTCAAAATGCCCTCGCCCTATTTTGCGGTTTTTCTAGCGCAAACCGTAAGCCCTGTCACTGTCACCTTCGAGCAAAACAGTACGGTTCGGTACGGTACGCCCGGTTTGAATGTTGCAATTCGCGCGGCCTGTCATCACAAATGCGCGATTTTTGCCGCCCGGCCGCTGTTTTTGCGCAGAGTGCTGAAACATATCTGTGCAGCGGCCGTATAGCCTATCATAATCGATTTATCGCCGATGCACCCGGCTTTTGTGGAGGTTGAAATGCCCGCCTATCGTCCGCCCCTCATCCCGGCACGAGAAATCACGCCGAAGAATATCTACCTCTCGAGACGCGGCTTCCTGGGCACCGCGGCGGGGCTTGCGGCAATCGGGCTTTCCGGCCGCGAGGCTGTCGCCACTCCGCTTGCTGCCAAAGCAGGCGCCTACAAGCTGGATGAGAAGCTCACCCCGCTCGATGCCGTCACCAGCTACAATAATTTCTATGAGTTCGGAGTGGGCAAATCCGACCCGAAGGAAAATTCCGGCAAGTTCAAGCCCACCCCCTGGACGGTAAAAGTGGATGGCCTTGTCTCCAAACCGCAGGAATTCGGCATCGAAGAGCTGATGAAATATCAGCTAGAGGAGCGCACCTATCGCATGCGCTGCGTCGAGGGCTGGTCGATGGTCATTCCGTGGATCGGTTTCCCTCTCGCCGCACTTCTCGACAAGGTGGAGCCACTCGGCAGCGCGAAATACGTGTCCTTCGAAACCGTGGTGCGGCCGGAGGAAATGCCGGGCCAGAGCGGCCTGTTCCAGCCTCTGTCCTGGCCCTATGTCGAGGGTCTGCGCCTAGATGAGGCCCGCCATCCTCTGACCATTCTTGCCGTCGGACTATACGGCGAAACCCTGCCGAACCAGAATGGCGCGCCCATTCGCCTCGTCGTTCCCTGGAAATACGGCTTCAAGGGCATCAAATCCATCGTCCGTATTTCGCTTGTCGAGAAACAGCCGGAAACGACGTGGAAAAACTCCAACGCCCGCGAATACGGCTTCTATTCCAACGTCAATCCGCATGTGGACCATCCGCGCTGGAGCCAGGCAACGGAACAGCGCATCGGCGAAGGCGGCTTTTTCGGCACCCAGAACCGCCCTACCCTGATGTTCAACGGCTATGACGAGGTGGCAAGCCTCTATACCGGCCTCGATCTAAAGGCGAATTACTGATCATGGCCCTCGCCTTTTCGCTTCCCTCACTGCCGAAGCGTTACCAGCAGGCAGCCATCTGGTCGCTTTATATCATCGGCCTCTGTCCCGGCCTGTGGTATTTTTACCTCGCCGCAACCGGCGGCCTCGGCTTCAACCCAGTCAAGGATTTCGAGCACCTGCTCGGCATCTGGGCGCTGCGCTTTCTATGCCTCGGCTTGCTGGTGACGCCGCTGCGCGATCTCTTCAACATAAACCTCATCGCCTATCGCCGGGCGTTGGGACTGATCGCCTTCTATTACGTGCTGGCACATTTCAGCGTCTATCTGGTTCTGGACCGCGGCCTGGTCTTCAGCTCCATCGCCGCTGATATTCTCAAGCGGCCCTATATCATGTTCGGCATGGCGGGGCTCGTCATGCTGCTGCCGCTCGCGCTCACCTCCAACCGCTGGTCGATCCGCAAGCTCGGCAGCCGCTGGAACACGCTGCACAAGCTCGTCTATCTCGTGCTCATCGTTGGCGTACTGCATTTCGTGCTGGCGCGAAAATCGATCACGCTCGAGCCGGTGTTTTATATCAGTACGATGGTGGTGTTGCTCGGGTATCGGCTGGTGCGGCCCTCGATCATGGCGGCGAAGAGGGCAAGGCGCGCAAGCCCCGTCCGGACGTAAAGGACGCCACCGCGATCCCGCCGATATAACAGACGATATTCCACACCGAGAAAACGCGGCCGAGCAGCAAAGCTCCGGCCGCCGTTGCGCGAAACGCGTCCAGCGCCGGGAAATGAACGAGCCGGATCAATTCCACGACGATGACGGCGATGACGGCGATGTAAACCTCGTAACCGTACCAGCGGGACGGGAGGATGGCCGCCAGCAGCAGATAGACCATCGCCCCCCAGAGCACGGATCCGCCATATTTTACCGCCACGAACGGCAATCCCACCTCGTAGCCGAACGCCCGCAAGCAAAGACCGCCAATGATCACAATCATGGCCGCCGCCAAAAGCCGGATGCGGGCAAAATAAGGCGGGGAAAGGCGTGACGGACCCATGCGAGTTCCTTCCGGTTTTCGTATGAAAATTTAACGGATACAAATCGAGGCGCGAACATGAGCACAGCAACAGGCCCAGCCGCAACCCGCCTCTCGGTTTTGGACAATCTTCTGTGCGATACCTATCCTTGGGGCGAACTCAAGGGCATCAGGCGCTTTGTCATCGAATTTCTCTATTTCGGCATCAAGGAAGCCCGTGCCTGCCTGTTTGCGGGATTGTTCTTCATTTCCATCTTCGTGGTGCCGCATGGTGGGGTATTTGGCATTCCGCGTTATGACGTGCTGCTGATCGTCGCACTCGGCATCCAGTTCTTCATGATCTGGAGCAGGCTGGAAACGCTTGACGAGGCCAAGGCCATCCTGCTGTTCCATATCGTCGGCTTCGCGCTTGAGGTGTTCAAGACGTCAAGCGCTATCCAGTCCTGGTCCTACCCCGACTTCGCCTATAGCAAGGTCCTCGGCGTGCCGCTCTTTTCCGGCTTCATGTACGCCGCCGTCGGCAGCTACATCATCCAGGCGTGGCGCCTGCTGGATGTGCGCATTCGCAATTATCCCACCTATTGGATGGCAACGCTGATCGGTATCGCCATCTACGCCAACTTCTTCACCCACCACTTTATCGGTGACTACCGCTGGTACATCGCCGCCTGCGCCATCGGCCTCTATTCCCGCGCAACGGTGGTCTACCGTCCCTATGATCGGGATCGAAAGATGCCGCTGCTTCTCTCCTTCGTCCTGATAGGGTTTTTCGTCTGGCTGGCGGAAAACATCTCCACATTCTTCGGTATCTGGAAATATCCCGATCAGATCGGCGCCTGGTCCGTCGTCCATATCGGCAAGTGGAGTTCGTGGTCGCTGCTGGTCATCATGACGTTTACGATTGTCGCGCAACTCAAGCACATCAAGGCCCGTATACACGTTCCGGAGTGAAGCGAGCGCTTTCCAAGCATCGTTAAAAACGAAGATTGCAGGACATCGAGCCGATAGAGAGCAATAACATAGATATCATTAAGTAAATCCTGCCAAAAATCTATCGGGCGACATACAAGACAAGCGAAAATTACGAAGTTGGCGTATTTATTGTTCACGACGCCAGCCGCCCTAATGGCTTCTATGTTGATACAGCTTACCCTCGGAACGCCGATATTGTGAAAAAGACCATTACACCCGCACCCGTATTCCTGAAATTTACAGGCTATATGATCCAAGACTTCGAAATGTTCGAAAGCTTGGATGGCGTCTTACTTCTAGGTTTGTATCACTTAACTAAAAAGGAGCGAAATGCGCTCAATACATTCCTTTTATCCCTGTTGCGCTCTGATGTTTCAGATAGCTTGATTGGAGATCTTTGGAACACATCCAATGCTGAATTTGGTGCCGAAGGTAAGGGAATTAGATGGCTTCTCAACCGGACCGTCGAGTTGATCGAAGGTGACGACGGCACTGACGGTTACTATCTGCGTCGTTCATGACTATTCTTTTGGAAAATAAAAAAGCCGGGTGATCTCTCACCCGGCTTTTTAATTCACGACGCCTGAACGGCGTCAGACCTTACGCAGCTTCGGCAGCAGCAGCTTCCGCAGCAACGCGAGCCTTGTCGGCTGCGCCCTTGGCGTCAACGTCACGCTCGACGAATTCAACAACGGCCAGAGCCGCGTTGTCGCCCTGGCGGAAGCCAGCCTTCATGATGCGCAGGTAGCCGCCGTTGCGGGTTGCGTAACGCGAAGCGATTGCGTCGAACAGCTTGCGAACAGCGTCCTGATCCTTGATCTGCGAGATCGCCTGACGACGAGCGTGCAGGTCGCCGCGCTTGCCAAGCGTCACGAGACGCTCGACGATCGGACGGATTTCCTTCGCCTTAGGAAGGGTGGTGACGATCTGCTCATGGGTGATGAGCGAAGCAGCCATGTTGGCAAACATTGCCTTGCGGTGGCTGGCGGTTCTATTGAGCTTGCGGCCTGAATTACCGTGGCGCATTGCTATTCTCCTTCTACGCAGGTGCCTTCTCTAAGGCCTGCCGTTTCCTGGCACATGCAGATGACTTATCTGCTGTTTGACGGGGAAAGGCAGTCTTTAAGGTCTGCCTTCTTGTTTGTTAGTATTGGTCTTCGTAACGCTTGGCGAGATCTTCGATGTTCTCAGGCGGCCATGCCGGTACTTCCATACCGAGGTGCAGACCCATGGAAGCGAGAACTTCCTTGATTTCGTTCAGCGACTTGCGACCAAAGTTCGGCGTGCGAAGCATTTCGGCTTCGGTCTTCTGGATCAGGTCGCCGATATAGACGATGTTGTCGTTCTTCAGGCAGTTTGCCGAACGAACGGACAGTTCCAGCTCGTCGACCTTCTTGAGAAGCGCCGGGTTGAACGCGAGTTCGGTAACCGATTCTTCTTCTGCTTCCTTCTGCGGCTCGTCGAAGTTGACGAAGACGCCGAGCTGGTCCTGAAGAATGCGAGCGGCGAAGGCAACGGCGTCTTCGCCGGAAACCGAACCGTTGGTCTCGATCGTCATGATCAGCTTGTCATAGTCGAGAACCTGACCTTCACGGGTGTTTTCCACCTTGTAGGACACTTTCTTGACCGGAGAATACAGGCTGTCCACCGGAATGAGGCCAATCGGGGCATCTTCCGCGCGGTTGCGCTCAGCCGGTACGTAACCCTTGCCGTTGTTGACGGTGAATTCCATGCGGATTTCAGCGCCTTCGTCCAGCGTGCAGATCACGTGGTCGGGGTTCAGGATCTCGATGTCGCCAACCGTCTGGATGTCACCAGCGGTTACCGAACCCGGACCCTGCTTGCGCACGACCATGCGCTTGGAATCGTCACCATCCATCTTGATGGCGATTTCCTTGATGTTGAGCACGATATCCGTCACATCTTCCCGAACGCCGGGGATGGAGGAGAATTCGTGCAGGACACCGTCGATCTGCACGGCCGTAACAGCGGCACCACGCAGAGAAGACAACAGAACGCGACGAAGCGCGTTGCCGAGGGTAAGACCGAAACCACGCTCCAGCGGCTCGGCAACGAGCGTTGCCTTGGTGCGGCTGGACGAGGTGAACTCGACCTTGTTCGGCTTGATAAGTTCCTGCCAGTTCTTCTGAATCATCTTTAAACCTTCCGTTCGCCGCCACCATCCAATCGTGACGGACCGAGCATGAAAACACTGAGAGGAACCTAATTCCGCGGTTCATCAGTGGGTTCTTGAGCGCAAGTCCGTCGATCGAAATCGACGCGCACACGCCAGATACACGAAAATTCCGCCAGACCGAAGGAAAGGCGGAATTTCCGAACCACGGTCGCGTCAGACGCGGCGCTTCTTGCGCGGACGGCAACCGTTGTGCGGGATCGGCGTCACGTCGCGAATGGAAGTGATCATGAAACCGGCAGCCTGCAGAGCGCGAAGTGCCGATTCACGGCCGGAACCCGGACCGCAAACTTCAACTTCAAGCGACTTCATGCCGTGTTCCTGAGCCTTCTTCGCGCAATCTTCAGCAGCGATCTGGGCAGCAAACGGGGTCGACTTGCGCGAACCCTTGAAGCCCTTGGCACCAGCGGACGACCAGGCAATAGCATTGCCCTGTGCGTCGGTGATGGTGATCATCGTGTTGTTGAAGGTCGAGTTGACATGCGCGACGCCCGACGTGATATTTTTACGTTCGCGACGGCGAACGCGTGCGGCTTCCTTGGCCATTTTATACCTTTCATTGATCTCTTCACCGCCGTAACACCAGCGGCTACACCGGCGATCGACCCGTTTCCGAGCTTCACGCCAAACTCAGAAAGGCTGGCGCAGACCGCACCAGCCTCTCCTTTCCGGAGAACCGGAAAATTACTTCTTCTTACCAGCGATAGCCTTCGCCGGACCCTTACGGGTGCGGGCGTTGGTGTGCGTGCGCTGACCGCGGACCGGAAGGCCACGACGGTGACGCAGGCCGCGGTAGCAGCCGAGGTCCATCAGACGCTTGATGTTCATCGAGGTCTCGCGACGAAGATCGCCTTCGACCTGATAGTCGCGGTCGATTGCTTCGCGGATCTGAAGAACTTCAGCATCCGTAAGCTGATGAACGCGCTTGTCAGCCGGAAGACCGACCTTGTCCATGATTTCCTGCGCGAATTTCGGACCAATCCCGTGAATATACGTCAGCGCAATAACAACGCGCTTTGCAGTCGGGATGTTGACGCCAGCGATACGTGCCACGTCTTTTCTCCTTGGTTCCAGTTGCCATCCGGCAAGTGGTGATTCCATTCGAGCGGCCGACACGACCGCCAGTTCAAAATTGATGTCCGTGACAAGTCAAAACGACCGAACCCGGATTTCCCTCCCTTAAGGGAAATCCGCGCCAGTCGCTTGGGATGTCGCGAGTTGGCGCGGTGTTTAACGGAATCAGCGCTAAAAAGCAACCGGCTCCGCCAAGATTCTTTTGCGATCCAAAGGATACGCCGTATCAGGAGCACAGGATTTGCCGGGAAAACCGCCTGCGGTTTTCACCATCCCGCTCCAACCATCAGGCCGAGGCCTTTTCCAGAACCCGTTCGATGGCCGCGGTGACGGCATCGACATCAGCCATGCCATCCAGTGTCACAAGTTCGCCCTGCTCGCTGTAATATTGCGACAGCGGCGCAGTCTTCTCGCGATACTCCGTCAACCGCTTGCGGAAGGCTTCCGGATTGTCGTCGGAACGAACCGTGCCACCGGCAGCGATGGTCTCTGCAACGCGATTTTCGATTCGGCGAATCAGCGCCTCCTCGTCCACCTTCAGTTCGATGACGGCATCGAGGGCGACATTCTTCTTGTGCATGTTCTCGGCAAGCGCCTTGGCCTGCGGAACGGTGCGCGGATAGCCATCGAGAATGAAACCCTTGGCACAGTCCGGAGCTTCGATGCGTTCGGAAACGATCTGATTGACGATATCGTCGGAAACCAGCCCACCGGCGTCCATGACGGCCTTGGCGCGTTTGCCTATTTCCGTGCCCGCGCTAACCGCAGCGCGAAGCATGTCACCGGTGGAAAGCTGCGGGATCCCGTACTTGTCAGTCAGGCGTTTGGCCTGGGTTCCCTTGCCCGCACCCGGCGGACCTAAAAATATCAGTCTCATCGTCCCCTCTTTCCTCCACGCAACTTCGACTTCTTGATCAGTCCTTCATACTGCTGCGCGATCAGGTGTCCCTGAATTTGCGCAACCGTGTCCAGAGTTACACTGACAACGATCAAAAGCGAAGTACCACCAAGGGCTAATGGAATGCCCGTACGTGCGATAAGTGTCTCAGGAAGGATACACACGAAGACAAGATAAACAGCGCCGACAACCGTGATACGGGTCAGAACGTAATCGATGTACTCCGCGGTGCGCTCGCCCGGCCGAATGCCCGGAATAAAGCCGCCATGCTTCTTGAGGTTATCGGCCGTGTCCTTCGGATTGAAGACGATAGCCGTGTAGAAAAATGCAAAGAACGCGATGAGCAGGCCGTAGAGCGCCATGAACAGCGGCTGTCCATGCTGCAGCGACGCGATGATCGAGGTTGCCCAGCCCGGCAGGTTGGTGTTTCCGGCAAAACCGGCAGCCGTCGCAGGCAGAAGCAGCAGCGAGGATGCGAAGATCGCGGGAATAACGCCAGCCGTGTTGAGCTTCAGCGGCAGATGCGAGGTATCGCCCTGGAACATCCGGTTGCCGACCTGGCGTTTCGGATATTGTATCAGCAGACGGCGCTGGGCGCGCTCCACGAAAACGATCAGCGCGATGACGCCGATTGCCACGATAACGACCATGAGGATGAGCGTCGTCGACAGCGCACCGGTGCGGCCGAGTTCCAGCGTGCCGGCAAGCGCCTTGGGCAGACCTGCGGCAATACCGGCAAAGATGATGAGCGAAATACCGTTGCCGATGCCGCGCGAGGTAATCTGTTCGCCAAGCCACATCAGGAACATCGTGCCGCCGAGCAGCGTGATGACGGTGGAAATACGGAAGAACAGGCCAGGATCGACCACGAKGCCGTTGCCGCTCTCAAGGCCGACAGCGATGCCGTAGGCCTGCAGGGTGCCAAGCAGTACCGTGCCGTAGCGCGTGTACTGGTTGATGATCTTGCGTCCGGCTTCGCCTTCCTTCTTCAACGCTTCGAGCGAAGGCACGACCGAGGTCATGAGCTGCACGATGATCGAAGCGGAGATGTAAGGCATGATGCCGAGGGCGAAGATCGCCATACGCTCGACTGCGCCACCCGCAAACATGTTGAAAAGACCGAGAATACCGTTGGCCTGGCCACGGAAGGCCTGCGCATAGGCTTCTGGGTTCAGACCCGGAAGCGGAATGTGGGTACCAAGACGGTAGACGAGAAGTGCGGCAAGAGTAAACCAGAGACGCTTTTTCAGATCCTCCGCCTTAGCGAAGGTCGAAAAATTCAGGTTCGAAGCCAGTTGTTCCGCTGCTGAAGCCATAAATTTCTCCGAATGACCCTTGCCGGCCAGCGAAACCGGCCAATGCGGAAAGGTCTAAAAATACCGGTTCAAAAACGGGCTTCGGACGAACACGGCGTTGCGCCGCCATCATGCCTCACCCTGTTTTTTTATGTCCTATCCCCTCCCTCAAGGAAGTTCAAGAACTGTGAGGCTCTCCCTGCGGCACTTTATGCCGCATGTGGCGCGCATAACAGCTGCACCGCGAAGAGTTTGCCGTGATGCCACAATAAATCGATTTAAATCGAGAGCACCATAAGCCAGGGAGCGCAAACGCCCGGAGCGACTATGCCCCGGGCGTCTGAAGTCTATATATTACTCGGAGGCTTCAGCTGCAACTGCGAGAAGCTTGATAGAGCTGCCAGCCTTCTCAATCTTTTCGAGTGCAGGCTTGGAAGCGCCGGCAACTTCAAAAGCAACCTTGCTCGTCAGTTCGCCGTCAGCGAGAATGCGAACGCCGTCCTTGGTGCGACGGATAACGCCAGCAGCCTTGAGAGCAGCAGCATCGATCGTTGCGGAAGCGTCGAGCTTCTTGGCGTCGATGGCGGTCTGAATGCGACCAAGCGATACAACAGCAAATTCGGAAGCGAAAATGTTGTTGAAACCGCGCTTCGGAAGACGACGGTAGATTGGCATCTGACCGCCTTCAAAACCGTTGATGGCGACGCCCGAACGAGCCTTCTGACCCTTCACACCGCGACCACCGGTCTTGCCCTTGCCGGAACCGATACCGCGACCTACGCGGATACGGTCCTTGGTGGAGCCTTCGTTGTCTCTGATTTCATTGAGTTTCATGATAGGTTACTCCGTCTCACTTCTCGTCAACGACGCGAACGAGATGCTGGACCGCACGGATCATGCCGCGAACCGCAGGAGTATCTTCCAGGGTGCGCTGACGGTGCATCTTGTTGAGACCCAGACCGACCAGCGTCTGACGCTGGATTGCCGGGCGGCGGATAGGGCTGCCGATCTGTTCGACCGTAACAGTCTTTTTGGCTTCAGTAGTCTTCTTGGCCATGATCCAGCTCCTTATTCTTCAGAAGCGTTGCCGGAAGCGGCACGACGAGACTGAAGGGTCGCATACTTGAGACCACGCTGTGCAGCGATGTCCTTAGGATGAACCTGATGCTTCAGAGCGTCGAACGTTGCGCGAACCATGTTGTACGGGTTCGAAGAACCGGTCGACTTGGCAACAACGTCATGAACGCCCAGCGTTTCGAAAACAGCGCGCATCGGACCACCGGCGATGATACCGGTACCGGCCTTGGCCGAACGCAGCAGAACCTTGCCTGCGCCGTGACGGCCATTGACGTCGTGATGCAGCGTGCGGCCATCGCGCAGCGGAACGAAGATCAGATCGCGCTTTGCGCTCTCGGTTGCCTTACGGATGGCTTCTGGAACTTCGCGAGCCTTGCCGTGACCGAAGCCAACGCGGCCCTTCTGGTCGCCGACGACGACGAGAGCGGCGAAGCCAAAGCGACGGCCACCCTTAACAACCTTTGCAACGCGGTTGATCGCGACCAGCTTGTCGACGAATTCGCTATCGCGTTCTTCACGGTTCTGGCGGTCGTCGCGAGAACCTCTTTTTTCCTGTGCCATTGTCCTTGTCCTTTTTCTTTTACGGGTGGAACGGCAAACGAAAAGACCACCGGCCTCGATGAAGAGACCCGCATGGCCCGGTGAAATTCCGCCCGGATCGTTGTCAGGGCGGAAACTGCAGCGCCGCGTGTCGAAACCGACACGCAAAGGACGCTGCAGGATCTTGAGTGGTGCGTGATCCTTTCTTTCGATTGCGAACAATCGAAAGGGTCAAGCACTCAGAAGTTCAGACCGCCTTCGCGGGCAGCTTCTGCCACAGCCTTGATACGGCCGTGATAGATGAATGCGCCACGGTCGAATACGACATCCTTGACGCCAGCCTTGACGCCACGCTCTGCAACCAGCTTGCCTACGACAGCTGCTGCTGCAACGTCGGCGCCGGTCTTGAGCGAGCCGCGCAGATCGGCTTCGAGCGTGGAGGCAGACGCAAGCGTCTTGCCAGCAACGTCATCGATGATCTGAGCGTAGATGTTCTTCGACGAGCGATGAACCGACAGGCGCGGGCGGCCATTGGCAACCGCCTTGATCTGGCGGCGCACACGGCTCGCGCGACGTGCAAGTGCTTCTTTCCTGCTAGCCATTTCGCGTGATCCTTACTTCTTCTTGCCTTCTTTGCGGACGATACGCTCTTCAGCGTACTTCACGCCCTTGCCCTTGTAGGGCTCGGGACCACGGTATTCGCGGATTTCCGCGGCAACCTGGCCAACCTGCTGCTTGTTGATGCCGGAAACGATGATTTCCGTCGGCTTCGGAACGGCAATGGTGATGCCGACCGGAGGCTCGTAAACAACATCGTGGCTGAAACCGAGAGCCAGCTGCAGGTTCTTGCCCTGCAGGGCGGCACGGTAACCGACGCCGTTGATTTCGAGCTTGCGTTCGTAGCCGTCCTTAACACCCTTGAAGATGTTCTCGATCATCGTGCGGGACATGCCCCACTTGGAACGAGCTTCCTTGGTGTTGTTGGCCGGCGTTACGGAAACGCCATTATCTTCGAGTTTCAGCTGGATGTCGTCATTAGCGACGAAAAACAGTTCACCCTTCGGGCCCTTAGCAGTGACCTTCTGGCCGTCGACATTGGCCGTAACACCTGCTGGAACCTGAACGGGCTTTTTACCGATACGAGACATTGTTCAATCCTGTCTGTTCGTTATGGAGATCCGTGCTCGGGTCTTAGAAGACCGAGCAAAGAACCTCGCCACCAACGTTCTGTTCGCGAGCTTGGTGATCGGCCATCACGCCCTTCGGGGTCGAAAGGATAGTGATGCCGAGGCCGTTCGCGACCTGCGGAATGGACTTAACCGAGACATAAACTCGGCGGCCCGGCTTAGAAACGCGGCCGATCTCACGGATCACGGACGCGCCTTCGTAGTACTTCAGTTCGATCGTGAATTCGGCCTTGCCGTTTTCGAAATCGACCTTGGAATAACCGCGAATGTAGCCTTCAGCCTGCAGCACGTCGAGAACGCGTGCGCGGAGGCTGGAAGCAGGCGTGCTTACCGAAGACTTACGGCGAGCAGCACCATTGCGGATGCGGGTGAGCATATCACCCAAAGGATCAGTCATGGTCATGTGCCCGTCTCCTTACCAGCTCGACTTGACAATGCCCGGCACCTTGCCGGAATTGCCCAGCTCACGAAGCGCGATACGCGACATCTTGAGTTTGCGATAGAACGCGCGCGGACGGCCCGTTACTTCGCAGCGGTTGCGGATACGCGTCTTCGAGCCGTCACGCGGCAGCGAAGCGAGCTTCAGAGTGGCCTTGAACCGGTCTTCGATCGGAAGGGACTGGTTCATCACGATCGCCTTCAGTGCAGCCCGCTTGGTGGCCTGCTGGGCGACCGACTTGCGGCGGCGCTTGTTCTTTTCAACTGCGCTTGTTTTCGCCATATCGGAGTTCCTTTTCTACGCTCGTCGTTACGGTTAGTGACGGAACGGGAAGTTGAACTCTGTAAGCAGAGCCCGTGCTTCGTCGTCCGACGTCGCCGTCGTGCAAACGATGATGTCCATGCCCCACATCTGATCAACCTTATCGTAGTTGATCTCAGGGAACACAATGTGTTCCTTGATGCCCATGGCGAAGTTGCCACGGCCGTCAAAGCTCTTCGGGTTCAGACCCCGGAAGTCGCGAACGCGCGGCAGCGCGATGTTGACCAGGCGATCAAGGAATTCATACATGCGGGCGCCACGAAGGGTAACCTTCGCACCGATCGGCATGCCTTCGCGAACCTTGAAACCAGCGATCGAGTTGCGAGCGCGGGTAACAACCGGCTTCTGGCCGGCAATCGCAGCCAGGTCACCGGCAGCAATGGTTGGCTTCTTGGAGTCGGCAGTTGCCTCGCCAACACCCATGTTGATCACGATCTTTTCAAGCTTCGGGATCATCATCACGTTGGCGTAGGAGAACTTCTCCTGCATGGCGCCACGGATACGGGAAACGTACTCCGTCTTGAGACGCGGCTCGTACTTATCAGCCATCGATCACTTCTCCCGAACGCTTGGCCACGCGGACCTTCTTGCCGTCTACAACAGTAAAGCCAACGCGGGTCGGCTTGCCATCCTTATCGACGATGGCAATGTTGGAGATGTGCAAGGACGCTTCCTTGTTGATGATGCCAGCTTCCTGAGCCTGGGTCTGGCGCTGGTGACGCTTCACCATGTTAACGCCACGCACAACGGCCCGATCTTCCTTCGGCAAAACCTGGATTACTTCGCCGGTACGGCCCTTGTCCTTACCGGTCAATACGACAACGTTGTCGCCTTTACGAATTTTCTGCATCGCATACGCTCCTTACAGTACTTCCGGAGCCAGCGAGATGATCTTCATGTGGTTCTTGGCGCGAAGTTCGCGCGGAACCGGTCCGAAGATACGGGTGCCGATGGGCTCTTTCTTGTTGTCGATAAGAACGGCTGCGTTGTTATCGAAACGGATGACGCTGCCGTCAGCGCGACGGATGTCCTTGGCGGTGCGAACGACAACCGCCTTCATCACATCGCCCTTCTTGACGCGGCCGCGCGGAATAGCTTCCTTGATGGAAACGACAATAATGTCGCCAACAGAAGCATATTTGCGCTTCGAGCCGCCCAGCACCTTGATGCACATGACACGACGTGCGCCGGAATTATCCGCCACGTCGAGGTTTGTTTGCATCTGAATCATGTCAGGTCGCCTTCTTGTTGTTACCGGAACGGTTGGGCAAACTCTCCCGAGTGAGCCCCCTGCCCCAGCTTATGAATGTCTCTTTTTTTGCGCGGAAATGTCGTGACAGGGTGGTTTCCCGAAGGACCTTCCGTGCGCATCAAAGCAAAAGACGCTCGATTCACGAGCGTCCTTGCGGTGCTTCATACAGTATTTCGCGCCAAGTACAAGAGACCTGGCGCGATTCTGATGAAATTAAGCCTGGGCGGAAACGACCGTCCAGCGCTTGTCCTTGGAGATCGGTGCGCATTCCTCGATGGAAACGACATCGCCGACCTTATACTGATTGTTTTCGTCGTGTGCCTTGTACTTCTTCGAACGGCGAACGGTCTTCTGGAGCAGCGGGTGAGCGAATCGGCGCTCAACCCGGACTACAACAGTCTTCTCGTTCTTGTCGGACACTACGACGCCCTGCAGAATGCGTTTCGGCATATTATTTTTCCTTAGGCCTTGGCTTCTGCCGCCTTCTGGCGGGCAATGGTTTTAACGCGGGCGATGTCCTTGCGGACTTCGTTGATGCGCGAGGACTTCTCCAGCTGGCCAGTCGCCTTCTGGAAGCGCAGGTTGAACTGCTCCTTCTTCAGATCGGCGAGCTTGTCCTTGAGCTGGTCGGCGCTGAGGCCGCGAACTTCATCGGCTTTCATGTGCCTTGCTCCTTACTCTGCGATGCGCTGTACGAAGCGCGTCTTGACCGAGAGCTTGGCAGCGCCGAGACGAAGCGCCTCGCGGGCGATCTCCTCGGACACACCGTCGATCTCGAACATCATACGACCGGGCTTGACCTTGCATGCCCAGTATTCGACCGAACCCTTGCCCTTACCCATACGAACTTCGGTCGGCTTTGCCGTTACCGGAACGTCTGGGAATACGCGGATCCACACACGACCTGCGCGCTTCATGTAACGCGTGATCGCGCGGCGGGCCGCTTCGATCTCGCGTGCGTTCACGCGGTTCGGTTCCTGCGACTTCAAGCCGAATTCACCGAATGCCAGGTCAAAGCCGCCCTTGGCGACGCCCTTGATGCGTCCCTTGAACTGCTTGCGGTACTTAGTACGCTTTGGCTGCAACATTTTCTTACTTCTCCGAGCTTATCTTTCGCCAGCGTCAATCAAGCGTTTTCGCGACGACGATCGGGACGATCGCCACGCTCACGGCTTGCAGGGCCCTGAGCATCGCCTTCGAGACCACGACGCTCAGAAGCCATCGGATCGTGCTCAAGGATTTCGCCCTTGAAGATCCAGACCTTGATGCCGCAGATGCCGAACGCGGTTTCCGCTTCAGCTGTGCCGTAGTCGATGTCCGCACGCAGCGTGTGCAGCGGAACGCGTCCTTCGCGGTACCATTCGGTACGAGCGATTTCGGCGCCACCGAGACGACCACCGCAGGTGATCTTGATGCCTTCGGCGCCAAGACGCATTGCGGACTGAACCGAACGCTTCATCGCACGGCGGAAAGCCACGCGGCGCTCGAGCTGCTGGGCGATCGACTGAGCGACGAGAGTCGCGTCGATTTCCGGCTTGCGCACTTCAACGATGTTGAGGTGCGTTTCGGAGTTGGTCATCTCGGAAAGCTTCTTGCGAAGCTTCTCGATGTCCGCGCCCTTCTTGCCGATGATGAGACCCGGACGAGCCGAATGAATCGTAACGCGGCACTTCTTGTGCGGACGCTCGATGACCACCTTGGCGATACCGGCCTGCTTGAGTTCCTTGATCAGGTAAGCCCGGATCTTCAGGTCTTCATGCAGCAGCTTGCCGTATTCAGCGGTGTCAGCGTACCAGCGGCTATCCCAGGTACGGTTGATGCCGAGGCGGAAGCCGATCGGATTGATTTTCTGACCCATTATGCGGCCTCCCCTTTTTCCTCAACTTCACGAACAACGATCGTGAGGTGAGAGAACGGCTTTTCAATGCGGGATGCACGACCACGGCCACGAGCGTGGAAACGCTTCATGGTGATGGACTTGCCAACATAGGCCTCGGCGACGACGAGAGCGTCGACGTCGAGGTCATGGTTGTTTTCCGCATTGGCAATCGCAGATTCGAGCGTCTTCTTGACGGTCCCTGCGATGCGCTTGCGGGAGAATTCGAGCTCGGCGAGAGCGCGATCTACCTTCTTGCCACGGATAAGAGCGGCAACCAGGTTCAGTTTCTGGGGGCTGACGCGGAGCGTACGGGCAATGGCCTGAGCCTCATTGTCCTTCAGCCGGCGTTCGGTCTTAGCCTTCGCCATGATTACTTCCTCTTTGCCTTCTTGTCCGCGCCGTGACCGTAATAGGTACGGGTCGGAGAGAATTCACCGAACTTGTGTCCGACCATGTCTTCATTGACAGAGACGGGCACATGCTTGCTGCCGTTGTAGACGCCAAACGTCAATCCGACGAACTGCGGCAGGATCGTGGAGCGACGGCTCCAGATCTTGATTACTTCATTGCGTCCGCTTTCGCGCACCTTCTCAGCCTTAGTGAGAAGATAGCCGTCAACAAACGGACCTTTCCAAACTGAACGAGCCACTTGAGACTTCTCCTCTTACTTCTTGCGCTGATGGCGCGAACGCATGATGAACTTGTCGGTCGACTTGTTCGAACGGGTGCGCTTGCCCTTCGTGGGTTTACCCCACGGAGTAACCGGGTGACGACCACCCGACGTGCGACCTTCACCACCACCGTGCGGGTGGTCGACCGGGTTCATGACGACGCCGCGAACGTGCGGACGCTTGCCACGCCAACGCGAACGACCGGCCTTGCCGTCGTTGGTGTTGCCGTGATCGGAGTTCGAAACTGCGCCGATCGATGCGAGGCAGGAGCCGTGCACCAGACGCTGTTCGCCCGAGTTGAGACGCAGGATAGCCATACCGGCATCGCGGCCGACGAGCTGGACGTACGTACCGGCGGAGCGGGCAATCTGACCGCCTTTACCTGGCTTCATCTCGACGTTGTGGATGATCGAACCGACAGGAATGTACTGAAGCGGCATGGTGTTGCCGGGCTTCACGTCCACTGCCTTGTCGGAGGCGATCACCTTGTCACCGGCAGCGAGACGCTGTGGCGCGAGAATGTAAGCCTGTTCGCCGTCGGTATACGTAACCAGCGCGATGAACGCGGTGCGGTTGGGGTCGTATTCCAAACGTTCAACGGTGCCTTCAACGTCGAACTTGCGACGCTTGAAGTCCACCAGACGGTAGGTCCGCTTGTGACCACCACCCTGGAACCGGACGGTGATCCGGCCCTGGTTGTTGCGGCCACCCTTGGAGCTGAGGCCCTGGGTGAGAGCCTTTACCGGCTTGCCCTTGTAGAGCGAAGCGCGGTCCACGATAACCAGCTGACGCTGGCTTGGCGTGGTCGGATTGAAACTTTTCAATGCCATATTCTTGTTCCCTTTTGGGTCTTTGCCCGCTTGGGCCTAACCTTTAGAGTCCGGTGGACACGTCGATGGATTGACCTTCGGCGAGCGTAACGACGGCTTTCTTGACGTCTTTCAGCTTACCGGCGAACCCACGGAAACGACGGGTCTTACCCTTGCGGATAAGCGTGTTCACAGCCGTGACTTTGACGCCGAAGAGAGCTTCCACGGCAGCCTTGATTTCAGGCTTGGAAGCGCTTTTGGCGACGTTGAATACGACCTGGTTCTGTTCGGATACCAGCGTCGACTTTTCCGTGATCGAAGGAGATACGATCACATCGTAGTGGCGAAGATCCGTCATTTGAACCGCTCCTCCAGAGCCTCTACAGCAGCCTTGGAAAGCACGAGCTTGCCACGACGCAGGATGTCGTAAACATTGATGCCCTGAACCGGCAGAACGTCCACATTCGGGATGTTCTGAGCTGCGAGCTTGAAGTTGCCATCAAGTTCTGCGCCACCGATAACGAGAGCGTTGGTCAGGCCAAGCGAAGCGAAGCTGCCCAGCAGAGCCTTGGTCTTTGCTTCGGACGCGACGAGCTGATCGACGATGATCAAATCTTCAGCCTTCAGCTTTGCAGACAGGGCGTGACGCAGAGCAAGCGCGCGAACCTTCTTGGGAAGGTCGTGTGCGTGGCTGCGAACGACCGGGCCGTGGGCCTTGCCGCCGCCGCGGAACTGCGGTGCGCGAGCCGAATGGTGACGAGCGCGGCCCGTACCCTTCTGCTTGTACATCTTCGCACCAGTACGGGAAACTTCCGCACGGGTCTTGGTCTTGTGCGTTCCCTGCTGCTTCTTTGCAAGCTGCCAGCGAACCATACGGGCCAGGATATCCTGACGGGGATCGAGGCCGAAAATCTCGTCCGACAGAGAAACCTTGCCGGCGTCTTTTCCCTCGAGGGTCTTGACGTTCAATTCCATGATAAGGCTCCCTTACTTCGCGGCCGACTTGACGGCGTCGCGGACGATGATCCAGGCGCCCTTGGAACCGGGAACTGCACCCTTAACGAGGATCAGGCCACGGTCTTCATCGGTCGAAACGACTTCGAGGTTCTGGGTCGTAACGCGCGTCTGGCCCATATGACCAGCCATGCGCTTGCCCTTCCACACGCGGCCCGGATCCTGGTTGTTACCAGTCGAACCGTGCGCACGGTGCGATACGGAGTTACCGTGCGAAGCGCGACCACCACCGAAGTTGTGACGCTTCATAGCACCGGCAAAACCCTTACCGATCGTGGTTCCCGTTACGTCGACCAGCTGGCCGGCCTGAAAATGAGTTGCGGTCAGTGTTGCACCGATATCGATCAGGTTCTCGGGGGAAACCCGGAACTCGACGAGCTTTGCTTTCGGTTCGACATTGGCAGCGGCAAAATGACCGCGAAGCGCCTTCGTCGTGTTTTTGACCTTGGACTGGCCGGCACCGAGCTGAACTGCGGTGTAGCCATTCTTGTCTTCCGTGCGCTGGGAAACGACTTGTACGTTATCCATCCGCAATACTGTTACTGGAATATGTTCACCAGCGTCGTTGTAGACGCGGGTCATACCCACTTTCTGTGCAATCACACCTGAACGCATTGGTTCATCCTCTTGCGAGCCTTGAAGGGAAAACCCTTTTTGGCCTTTGTTAAGGAGTGCCCTTCGACATCTCACGATGTTTCCGGTCTCCGGATTGGAAGCCGTTGGATTTCTCCACGTACCTTCCTTGTTATATGGCCCTCACTTGGATGAGGTCAGGCCAGTCTTAGAGCTTGATTTCCACGTCAACGCCGGCAGCCAGGTCAAGCTTCATCAGAGCATCGACGGTCTGCGGGGTGGGGTCAACGATATCGAGAAGACGCTTGTGCGTCCGCATTTCGAACTGTTCACGGCTCTTCTTATCAACGTGAGGAGAGCGGTTGACGGTAAACTTTTCGATGCGGGTGGGGAGCGGAACCGGGCCGCGAACGCTGGCGCCGGTGCGCTTTGCGGTCGACACGATTTCACGGGTAGAGGCATCGAGGATCCGGTGATCGAACGCCTTGAGGCGGATACGGATATTCTGGCCGTTCATTCGTCTTGTCCTTGTTCTTTGTTATTCGTTTCCGCACGCGGAAACACATGAACTTCTATTGATCGTGGCGCCGCAGATTTTCAAAAATCGAGAGGGATGCGCGTCGCACCCCAATCATTTCAGTAGTCTGTATTGCTAAAACACCGCGCTCCGCAATTGCTTGCGAATCCAGCGGGTGAGTGTGAATGCGCGTTTACGCGCTTTCACCGAATTTTTCAAGCACTAAAAATGCAACGCCGCCAGGCTTTTTTACTAAAAGCCCGGCGGCGGTGTGGGTAACACCGCCGCCGGTCTGAATTTCAACGTCGTGAAATTACTCGACGATAGAAGCGACGATGCCGGCGCCGACGGTACGGCCGCCTTCGCGGATAGCGAAGCGCAGCTTTTCTTCCATCGCGATCGGAACGATCAGCTCGACTTCAACAGTCACGTTGTCGCCAGGCATAACCATTTCCGTGCCTTCTGGAAGCGAAACGATACCGGTAACGTCAGTCGTACGGAAGTAGAACTGCGGACGGTAGTTCGTGAAGAACGGCGTATGACGGCCGCCTTCTTCCTTCGTCAGGATGTAGGCTTC